>DASYBM010000004.1:1200000-1800000 GCA_036500765.1 Candidatus Sulfotelmatobacter sp. | reverse complement strand
TGCTGCAACAGCAGATTGTTTAGGACGGCGACTTTGCCGTAGCCGGCGGTGGCGCGCACGATGGTGTCGATTTCGCCCGAGGGCTTGTAGAGAAATTCGGTGCCGTAGATGTGATCGGGCGGAACAATGTCTTCAAGCGCCGAGCGGACGATCTCGACCGGCGCGGCGGAAAGAACGTAGAAATCGAACTGGTGGCCGTCAATGCCGGTGTCGAGAAGCTGATAGAGCAGCTTGATGTCGCCCTTGAGGCGAATGCGCTTGCCGACTTCGTGGAGATGTTCCTTGCGAACTTTGGCCTGGAATTCAGGGTCGTGCAGCAGCAGATAGGCGAGCTCCGCGCCCTGTTGCACGAGGTTGATCTTGGCCATGCCCTGGGCCTTGCGTTCGAACTCTTCGATGGGAATCCCGACCAACTCGGCCAGCACGTAGCCGGAGTCGTTGAAGGTGAGCGTCTTGTCGAAGTCGCTGGCGAAGATGTAGCGTTTTATGGGTTTATCTGCCATAGGTATTCGATTCGGGTTGGGGTTTAGCGCGCCATAAAAAGAATTGATTGGGATTATATGCCCGGATGGTTGCCTGGGGTGTTAACAGAATGTTTGGGCCGGGCGACAAGCGCATGCCTTTACTAAATTCGCAGCCGCGTCCAGAATAGAGAGTCCAGCGCGGAGGAACGGCGTTGGTGACTGGGGCGGCGGCCAGATCTTGACGCGGACGCAAAGCTAAATACGATATGAATTCGAAAGAGGAGATCTCATGGCAGTGGCGACGGGTGAACTGATTCGGGCGATGAACTATGTGGACGACATTACGACGACGCTGCGTCGCATGTGTCTGTATATTCCCAGCATGAACGCGGAGGAGCGAAAACGGCTGGCGGAATATTTGCGCGCGGCTCGCGGCGCCGTCGATACGGCTCTCGCCGATCTGGAAAAGGCGGACAAGTAAGTGGGCGAAGTTAAGACGATTGCCGTCATCGGCGCGGGAACGATGGGGCGCGGCATCGCGCACGCCGCGGCGCTGGGCGGGTATCGCACGGTGCTGGAGGACTTGATTCCCGGCGCTCTGCGCAAGGCGGAGAGCGAAATTCGTGCCAATCTCGACAAGGCCGTGGAGCTGAACAAAGTAACGGCTGCCGATGCGGACGCGGCGTTTAAGCGATTGGAATATGCCGGATCGGTGGAAGAGGCCGCCCGCGAGGCCGACCTCGTCATTGAAGCGGTGCCGGAGGAGATGGAATCGAAGATTGAGATCTTCACGCTCCTCGACAAGATCTGCCGGCCGACGACGATGCTGGCGTCAAATACGTCGTCGCTCAGCGTGACGGAGATTGCGAGCGTGACCTATCGCGCGAAGAAGTGCGTCGGCATGCATTTCTTCAATCCCGTGCACAAAATGAAGCTGCTCGAAATCGTACGCGCGCTCGAAACCGACGACGAAACGCTGGCTACGGCGTTCGAAGTGGGCAAGCGCATGGGCAAGGAAGTTGTGGTGATCAAGGAGTCGCCGGGGTTCATCACCAGCCGCATCAATGCCATGATAGGGAATGAGGCGTTTTATATGCTGGCGGAGGGAATTGCGTCGGCGGCAGATATCGACAAGGCACTGAAGTTGGGACTGAATCATCCCATGGGGCCGTTCGAGTTGGTCGATCTGGTGGGGCTGGACACGCGGCTAAGCATTCTGGAGTATCTGCATAAATCGCTGGGGGAAAAATTTCGTCCGGCGCCGCTGCTGGTGCAGTATGTGAAGGCTGGACGGTTGGGAAGGAAGTCGGGACGCGGGGTGTATGAGTATCCGGAAGTGAAGCCCGCAGGCTGATCCTGCATTAATCCTAAGGCGTTGGGGTCCGTGGTTCCCACCCTTCGCAAAGAACGCGAAGGATGGGGCAGCCTTTTTTCGTGGTGATGCAGAGCGTATTTGTTACCTTCGGCTGAAGTTCATGCCTGCCAGGGTTGTGATTGTTTCCTCTCTCACTCCTTTACTTGCCAGTAAGACATGAAAGCTCTCGCCCATGCCGGCGGGGGTGACCAGATGCTTGAGTTGGAGCGCGACTTTGGCGCGTTCCTGCGGCAGGTGGCAATCTTCGAAGGCGTCGGCAAATTCTGTGGACTCGCCGATGCCCAGCAAGAATTGCGATTGCGTGATTAATTTCTGTGGATGCATGCCTTGCTTTTCTGCGGCGGCGGCGAGGGCGGTGAAGTTTATGTCGGCGGTGATGTCCTGCTCCCCGGGGGCTTCGTAGGGATCGGCGCTGACCGAGTGTTGGCGAATGGCCTTGAGCGTGCCGCGATGGCGGCCGGCGAGTTGCTCTTCGCGGGTGTATCCGTAGTCGATGGCGAGGAAGAATCCGCGGTCGATGGTGGCGAGAATTTCGTTGGCGTATTGTTGCGCGGCCAGGGCGACTTCTACTCGTTCGCCGGGTTCGGGGTGAATCGAGTAGCGATCGAGGAATTCCAGTTCTTGCGGTGAAGGCGGCGCCCAGGTTTCGACGAAGCGGCCGGCGTGGGCGTCGATGCGTAGAGAGCCTCGCGGGCTGACGATTTCGACCGGGAGGGCATCGAAGAATTCGTTGGCGAAGAGGATGACGTCGGCCTCAAGGGCTAGAGCCCGTCCCCCCGAAGCTGCATTCCGCACGACTGAAGTCGTGCCCTTCCCGATTGTTTCGGATTCGACCATTTCCGATCCGCAAGCGCCGTCTGCCAGCGAAGCCTTTCCGGCTTCGAGATGCCGGCTCAGAGTCGCTTCGATTCTTTGGCGCAAGGCGGGCGAGCGTTCGATTAACTCGTAGTGCAGAGCGTGGAAGAAGTCTGGGAATTTCTTTTCCGACCAATCCAGCATATCTTGCGCGAAGAGGCCGCGGCCGGCGCCGAGTTCGATGAGCGTGATGTCTTCGGGCGAGCCGAGCACACGCCACATTTCGTTGAACTGGCGGGCAAGCAGGCGGCCGAAGACGGCGTGGACGTCGCTTGCGGTATAGAAGTCTCCGGCTTTGCCGAATTGCGCGGCGTGGCGCGAATAGTAGCCGAGGTCGGGATAATAGAGGCAGAGTTCCATGTAGCGCGAGAAGGGAATCGGACCACGTTCGCGGATTTCCTGCTCGATCTTTTGGCGAAGCGGGCTCATGGGATGGCGAAGTTGAGAATAAAATGTTGGCGGCTAAGCCTGCTTCCTGATTTTAGAGGATCGCAACAGCGACGTGCCTTCTGCGGTAATTTCTTCTAACACATTGTTACCTCCGTACTTATCCCCTCCATCACAAAGCGCGCGACAATACAGCAGCCGGACATACGTATGCACGCGTTTTCTGATATTCTCATCAGTTTTCCCTGAGGTGCTGGATCGTGGAGAAGCGTGGCCTCAAATATCATCGCGGGCGAGTTGGAGAAGCTCTGCGCGAGGAAATTGAAACGCTCGTCGAGGGCGAACTGGCTGATCCGCGCATTGGTTTAGTGAGCGTGACGGCGGTCCACATCGCCGAGGATGGCCGCTCGGCGCAGGTCTGGGTGAACGTAGAAGGCGGCGACGCCGATGCCGACGAGAGCCTCGAAGGATTGGAAGCGGCGAAGGAATACATCCGGCACGAACTGGTCGAGCGCCTGCATCTGAGGCGCGCTCCGGAATTGTACTTCCGGCTCGACCGGGCGGAACAGGAAAAGGCGCGGGTCGAAGAGTTATTGGCGCGGGCGAAAAAGCGGATCAAGACAAGCAAGACGAGCAAGGAACCCGGTGGAAAAAAGGCATAATGGCGTCGAGGATGTGCTCCGGCAGATCGGACGGCACGAGCGATTCGTGCTGACCTCTCATGCCCGCCCCGACGGCGACGCCGTAGGCTCGGCGCTGGCCTGCTGCCAGGTCCTGCGCGCCATGGGCAAGCACGCCGATGTGGTGCTGCACGATGGCGTACCTCGCATCTACCGCTCGCTCCCATTCGCCGACCAGGTCGTGCATTCCAGCCGTGTGCCCGGCAGTTACGAAGCGGCGATCATTCTGGAATGCGACAGCATTCACCGCACGCGCCTCGAAGGCCTGGAGGACCGCGTGCTGATCAGCATCGACCATCACGTCAGCGGACGCCCCTTCGCCCACGTCAACTGGATCGATCCACACGCCGTGGCGACGGCGGAAATGGTGTTTCGCCTGGCGCGGGAAGCGGAAGTGAAATCTTCTCCCGAAATTGCGACCTGTCTTTATACGGCGCTGATGACCGATACCGGTTCTTTTATGTTTCAGGGCACGAATGAGAATACATTTGCCCTGGCGCGCGAACTGGTGCTGGCCGGAGCCGATCCCGCGCACTGTGCCCAGGGAATTTATTTCGCCCACTCGGCGGCGAAGATTCGTCTGCTGGGCGAGGCTCTGCGCAATCTGAACATCGACGGTCGTATCGGCTACGCCTTTGTGACGCAGGAACAGATGGAACGCTGCGGCGCGATCGAAGAGGATTGCGAAGGCCTGGTGAACTACGTTCTTTCGATCGGCGGCGTCGAGGTTGCCGCGTTCTTTCGCGAGCTGCCCGAGGGCCGTTACCGGGTCAGCCTGCGGAGCAAGGGCAAACTCGATGTGGCTCAGGTCGCGGAGCGCTTTGGGGGCGGCGGCCACGAATGCGCCAGCGGATGCTCCGTCGAAGGCCCGCTCACCGAAGCCGTCCGGCAAGTTCTATTCCAGTTGCGGCGCGGTCCTTCCGTACAATAGAAAAACAAATTGCAGATTGTTGATTTCAGATTGCAGATTGTAAATCTATCTGCGGGTAGCGGTTTCGAATCTGAAATCTATAATCTGAAATTTATTCATGAGCAACCGTACCCGCACAGACGTACTGCTGATGGCTGGCTTCTGTGCGTTCTTGTTTTTCTACGGCATCGGCCAGTTTGGACTGATCGGGGCCGATGAACCGCGCTACGCCCAAGTGGCGCGCGAGATGCTGGAACACCGCGACTGGATCACACCCACACTGAGCGGCCGTCCTTGGCTGGAGAAGCCGCCGCTGTATTACTGGCAGGCGATGCTGGCTTATTCCGTGCTCGGCATTAGCGGCGTGGCCGCACGGGTGCCCGCGGCGATTGATGCGACGCTGCTGGTGATTGCGATTTACCTCTTCTTTCGAAAATTTCGCCGCGGCGTGGAGGTGGACGCGGCCCTCATCACGGCGTCGTCCGCAGGCGTAATCGGCTACGCTCGCGCGGCGTCCACAGACATGCCGCTGGCCGCGGCCTTCGGCGTCGGCATGCTCGGGTGGTGGGCATGGCGCGAGAGCGGGAACAAAGCTTACTTGGCATTGTTTTATGCCTGCATGGCGCTGGGCATGCTGGCCAAAGGGCCGGTCGCGCCGTTTCTGGCGGCGGTCGTCATCGTGATCTTCGCGCTGGCCGCGCGAGAACTTCGACTCGTGGTCAAGACACTGTGGCTGCCGGGTGTTGTTCTCTTCTGTGCGATTGCGTCGCCGTGGTACGTCGCCGTGCAGATTCGCAATCCGCAATTCTTTCGCGAATTTATTCTTGAACACAATCTGGCGCGCTTCTCCAGCAATCTCTATCACCATCCCGAACCGTTCTGGTATTACCTGCCGGTCACGCTGATGTCGTTGTTGCCGTGGACGGTCTTCGTGATCGCGGCGTTCGTCGAATCGGTCCGGACATGGTGGTCGGAGAAAAGCTGGGCGCGCAAATTGACCTCTGTCGAACCTGATCTGCAATTGCAATTCACTCTGTTCGCCTGCTGCTGGCTCGTCGTGCCGGTCGCATTCTTCTCCATCTCGCAGTCGAAGCTTCCCGGCTACATTCTTCCCGCCGTTCCCGCGGGGGCGATTCTGCTGGCGGATTACTTGCGCCGCCGTCTTGTGCGAGAAAAAGATGAACCTGCCTCGAAGGCGCTCGTGCTGCTGCATGCGCTGGTGGCCGCCGCGCCGACCGTTCCTTCTCTTTTGATTGCTTATCTCGTAACGCAGCACCGACTGCCGGCGGGACGGCCCATGCTGATCTCGCTGGCGATCACGTTCGTGCTCGCTGCTGCGATTGCCCTCACGCTGACCAGTCGCTTGCGCCTGCGCATGCTGCGTTTCGTGACATTGATTCCCGTAGTGCTGTCGGTCGCCGCGGCGCTGAAGTTCGGAGCCAACTCTCTCGATCAGACGCTTTCCGCACGTCCGCTCGCTGTCGAACTCGCGACCTTTGAGACGCACACCTTGCCGGTCGCCGTCTGCGGAGTTCGCCGCGAACTGGAATATGGCCTCGCCTTCTATCGCAACCAGACCGTCGCGCGCCATGAAGTGGGAAGTGTCCCGGCGGAAGAACATCTGCTAGTCGCGCCTCCGGCGTGGAAAGGTAATGTCACAAAAATGACGCAGGGCCGACGCGTGTCCTTCCTGGGCCACTATGCTCCGCAGGATGTGGATTATTATTGGGTGTCTGCCGCGGGCGCTAAGCCATAATTCCACGCGGACCGACGAAAGTCTTCAAAGAGCTATGACGAAACAAAATGTCTGGGAGTTTTTGCGGAAACAGAAAGGGACTTATTCAGTGTCGCACAATGGCCTTCTGCTATCCGATAGCATCCCTGAGGAGTGGTTTGAGCGCGAAATCTGCGTACGCTACGGATTCTGCGAACGCGAATGCAAACAAATTCGTCATCATCTGGATACGTCCGACAAGTGCATTGTTGATTTAAGTGCTAGCAGTCCGTCAAGTTTGACAATTCGTGCGTAGACTGTCTACTGGCGCGGTCCTGCGATGGCGGCGCGCAGGTCGCCAACAGGCGGTTACTGAAACAGGCACACCGCCAGTAGCCAGCGACGGGCGTCTGATCGCCTGTTGCTGCTCGGTATTCACCCAGTTTGCCTCTGCTGTGCGAACCAACTACACTCGGATTTTTGCCGCGATGAATGCCGTTATCAGCCAGCGGCAGCCGCGGCCGGAGCCCGTTTGGAGATCCTCGACCTCAGGCACTTTTCTTCCGTCGATCTGCGTCCACTTCTCGAAGACGAGACGCAGCTCTGGGCGCGCCTGCTCTCGTGGGATTATTCCGGCTCAGCGGAAATGATCCTCCGCTACGTCGATGCGAAAATTCTTCCCGGCTATGCCGCGGTGGACCGCGGCCGTGTCTTCGGCTACTCGTTTTTTGTCTACGAAGGCAGCAAGGGAGTGATCGGCGACCTCTATGTCGCCAACGGCAATCGCCTGCCCAATGCCCGGGAAGTCGAATTGAAGCTGCTGACGCACGTGATTGAAACCTTGCAGCAGTCGCCTGGGATTCACCGGGTGGAGGCGCAACTTTTGGCGCACGAGGCCAATGCGGTTTCACGTCCATTTCTCAATACCGGATTCCAGCGCCATCCGCGCCTGTTCATGACTCTGCCGCTGGGGAAATTCGAATCCCAGAAAATTCCGACGCATGCCGAAGTGGAAATCCGCCCGTGGATCGACAGTGATTATCAACCCTCGGCCGCCGTCATAACCGCGGCCTATCGCGGCCATGTCGACGCCCAAATCAACGACCAATACCATACGTTGAGCGGATCGCTGCGCTTCCTCAATAACATCGTGCGCTTCCCGGGATGCGGCGTCTTCGATGCGGAATCGTCTTTCGTGGCCCTCGACCGGAACGCGAAAAATCTGATCGGACTGATTCTGTGCTCGCGCGTCCGCCAAGACGTCGGCCATGTTACCCAGGTGTGCCTGCTGCCGGAATACCGCTCGCGCGGAATCGGTGAGTCATTGCTCGCAGCCACGGAAGGCAGTCTGAGGAAGAGAAATTTCTCGCTGCTGTCGCTGACGGTGACCGAAGCCAATATCGGCGCGGTCGCCCTGTACCGCCGATTGCATTACCAGTCGAACCGGATTTTCGACGCGTTCGTGTGGGAAGGGTAAAGAAAGCTATTGGCTATTAGCTCTTGGCCTTTAGCCTTGCCGTGGTTGTATCGATCCTCGTAGACAATCTCGGAAACAGCGCAGTCTTTGACTTTGGTTCAAGCTAAAAGCTAAGAGCTAAAAGCTAAAAGCTATCTGCGCAGCAGCCACATGGCCCAGCCCGCGACCAGAACCCCGCCCAGAAACATGGCGAAGCAATAGAGGCCGTAGCGAACCATGTCGCGGGTCGTCTCGCGGTGCGTGATGCCGAACACAATCGATGCGAAGAGCGCAAACACCAGCGCCGCGCTGAAGTGATTGAGGGTAATCGTCACAGCGGCGGTCTCCACGAAAAGGTTTTAGCCGATAGCCGAAAACTGAGAGCTGATAGCTGCATTACCGTTTTTTCCCGATAGCGATGTGATAGGCGTCGGCGACGGCGATAAAGTTCAGCAGTCCCGCGACGATCATAAATTTCGTGCCGTAATCCGCGGTGGCGAAGGCAATCGCGCCCTGACCCCAGTCCATGGCCAGCGTCACGATGTAGAATCCGCCCGCACCCACATCGCCGACGAAGCCGAGAATATCGAGAATGTCGCCGCCGTTGGCTCGATAAATGCGGCCCTGCATGGCGAGTCCGAGCAGGAACAGCGCGGCCACCGAAACGAACAGCAACAGGCCGCGGATCCAGCGCTTCTGGATCATGTGCCCGGCGCCTGGAATCAGCCAGCCCACGGCGGGCGCGAGCACGCTCATCATGCTGACTGGTTCAGCCTGCGCCACTTTCGTTTTCTCCGTCATTTTATCCGAAGCAGAATTCGCCATTCAGATGTTCACAATCTCGCGTTGGATTTTTCCCGTCACCTCGGCGGACTTGTCGCGCACCAGCACGTTGACCTCGCTGCGCACCCCAAATTCCGGCAGGTAGATGCCCGGCTCAATCGAGAAGCAGGAGTTGGGAAGAATCTGCCGCTCGTCATGAATTTCCAGATCGTCCATGTTGGCTCCATTGGAATGGACGTCTGTGCCGATGGAATGTCCGGTGCGATGGATAAAATAATCGCCGTAGCCAGCTTTCTGAATATGTCCACGCGTGGCGCGATCGACTTCCCAACCCGCGATGCGGCGGCCGGAATTGATTCCATCGAGAACGGTCTTTACGCCGGCATCGCGCGCGTCGCGCACGATCTCAAAAATTTCCTGCATGCGGCCCGAAGGCGCCGCGCCCACGAAAGCCATCCAGGTAATGTCGTAGTACACCGCGCCCGGTGCGTTTTTCTTGCCCCACACGTCGAGCAAGACAAGGTCGCCTTCGCGAATTGGTACAGGGTGACTCGAATGCGGCTCGTAGTGCGGGTTGCCGGCATTTGCGTTCACAGCCACAATCGGCGGATCGCCGGTCTGCAAATTATCGCGGCCGAAGGCTTCCATGAACCACTGCTGGATTTCGTGCTCTTTCGTCCCGCCATTGCGCACGCGCTTGCCGATTTCTTTGAACGCTTCCGCCACGATGGAATCGATGCTGTCGCGCGCCGCGAAGTGCGAGGCGATCTGCGCCTGGTTCCAAGTCGACTCGAACTGCGCCACCAGATCGGCTGAACTCACCACGTTCTTGCCTAATCCGCGAAGCAAATCAATCGTCCCGCCATCGACCAGAGAAATCGTAAACACGCTGTTGTTCGGCGAATACTGCATGGCCAGGTCGCGATGCTGCGCCAGGATTGCCTTCAACTTCTCGAACAACTCCTGCCAGCCCGCATATTGATGCTTCTTGCCAGGCAGGGAATCAAGATGTCCGGCTTCAATCTTGTGAACCAGTTTTACAGGTTCGCCTTCGGCAGGAATCAGATAGAACCAGCGCCGAGTGACCATCAGGCTCGTGGGCAGGCCGAGCACGCGATAAGCGATGGGGTCGCGATGATGATGGTCATAGAACAGCCAAGCGTCAATATTGCGTTCCCGCAGGGCAGACTGGATGGCAGCGAGATCCATGGGCAAATTTCTATTGTAAACAAGACACTGGATTTGAGCGAATCGCTCAGTGTCGACCAGAGAGGCGCCATGGAAGCCCTCGAGCGGCCGTGCAGCCTTAAATGCAGCCCTAATTGCGACCGGAGAAGGCAAACCGCAGCTTGCGGCAGTCAATTCCAAACCGCAGTAAACTCGAGCAACGCCTAGTTAGCTCCATATTTTTCTATATTGTTGTTAACAAACAACTTATGGCTCGCCATAGAGGTTGGGGAGGAGGGGCAGGTGCTGCCCGAGCCAAGGAAGCCTTCCTAACGGTTGATGAACTCGCTTCAGGGATTTGATAGATGTTGGCTCCCTCTATCAACCGTGGGCTGTTATCTAAGCGAAAGTACCCCACCGCTCTTATTGCTGTGTAAGCGTCCGGTCGTGGCCGTGTTGACATTGGTGAGAGCGTGAGGGATAAGTGTCCACCTGAGAAACAAGTATCCACCTGAGAAACAAGTATCCACCTGAGAAACATATGGACACTTGTTGAGATACTGATGGAGCCTACTTTGGCGTGGGCTGAACTCGCTGGTAGCGGTAACCGCGAGGCTTGAACTGTTGATTGAGGTAGGTGCCTTTGGATTCGGCGGCGAGGAATGCCGCGTGGTCTTCGGCGGGCACATCGAAGTACTGATAGACCTCACCCGATTGACGAAATTCCAGTTCCAGCACCCGCTCCTGGGGAGCATAGCCGATGCTGACGATGCTGCTGGACTCTACCGGAAGTCTCTGGATTCTCTACGCCCTTCCGGGCTGATCTTCCACTTGGATGCGGAGCAGGGCAGCGAAGGAACTCGCGGCTTTAGGGGTTGATCTCGTCGGTGAAGATGCCCGAGTCTATAATCCGACATAGACGAACCATCAATCCGAACTAGACGGAGGTTCCGCCCGGCATGGACGATACCGATCACGCGCTCTTTCCCCGCTTTTCCGCCGAACTGGTGGCCACCGCGCTCAAGGACACGCCGGTCGTCATGGTTACGGGCCCGCGTCAGTGTGGCAAGACCACATTGGTTCGCGATTTGGTCGCGGGCGATCGTGAATTCATCACCATGGACGACGACACAGTTCTGGCGGCAGCACGCAGCGATCCAACTGGGTTGGTGCGCGCTCTCGATCGAACTACCATTGACGAAGTACAGCGAGTGCCCGATCTCCTCCGGGCCATCAAGAAGTCAGTAGATGAAGATCGCCGCGCCGGTCGGTTCTTATTGACCGGCTCAGCCAATATCCTGACTCTGCCTCAGGTCTCAGAGAGTCTAGCTGGTCGCATGGAGATCGTGAGCCTTCTGCCGCTCTCACGGGCTGAAATCCGAGGTAAGAAGCCGGGGTTCCTCAAGGCAGCATTCGATAGCAAACTTGGCAAACCTGCGGAGCCAATGATCGGCAAAGACCTGGTACATGCCGTGCTGATTGGCGGTTACCCTGAAATGCTTCGACGTGCAGATCCAAAGCGACGCCAGACGTGGGCGCGGGATTACATAAGGGCCATAGTGCAGCGGGATGTACGCGAAGTTGCCGACGTGGAAAAACTCGACCAAATGCCGCATCTGCTACAGGTTCTTGCCCACCATTCTGGACAGCTCACCAATTTCACGCAGATAGGCGGCCAAGTTGGGTTTGACGACAAGACCACCAGAAAGTATGTGTCTATTCTGGAGCAGTTGTTTCTCGTTCGCCGGGTGGAACCGTGGTTCCGGAACCAGTTGAAGCGTCTGGTAAAGACGCCCAAGCTGCATTTCCTTGACTCCGGTCTGCTCGGCGCGCTCTTAGGGGCTACCGCGGAACGGATCGCGAATGACCGTTCGATCTTCGGTCCGCTGCTGGAAACATTTGTTTTCTCTGAGGTGTTGAAACAGGCTTCGTGGTTCGGTGAGAACTGCGCTGTGTACCACTACCGGGACAAAGATCAGGACGAGGTTGATCTGGTGATCGAAATGGGGAGTGGTGTATTGGTCGGCATCGAAGTCAAAGCGAGTGCTACCGTGAATGCTAGGGACTTCAAGGGACTCCGAAAGTTGGCGGAGGCCTGCGGCGATAACTTCAAGCTGGGAGTGGTTCTCTTCGATGGCGAAAGACCGGTCCACTTTGGCGACCGTCTTGTGGCTGCGCCAATGTCTTGTTTGTGGGCGTGACCCGATTTTCTCGGCGATCGCGCGCCGCAAGCGGACGCAGGTGTTGCAACAGGTCATTCCTTACCAGGTATTGATGACACCCATCGATGTTCTCGTGTTCTTTGTTGTGGGGAAAATGGCGCGAGACCGGAAGGTGTGTAACAGATATGTAATCCTTGCTCGATAGCATTCTGCGGATAAAATATTTAGTTTCAGTACGATAGCTTTCAACTCCTCGGCTACCTGCGACGCAAAGTCCGCTGCGTCTACTGCAGAAGCTAATCGCATGAAGAGAGCTGGGTCTGCTAGCCGCGTATTCATTGGGTTTTTAGAGTGGTGCCGGGAGGGGGAGTCGAACCCCCAAGACCCGAAGGTCGGCGGATTTTGAGTCCGCTGCGTCTGCCAGTTCCGCCATCCCGGCTCTACCAAAAGTAAAAATGTGAAACTGTGAAATAAAATGTGAAAGTTCTGGTGGATCAGCACAGGGCAGCCGCCATTCTTCTTCGTGAAGCGCTTTCTCGGCGAATCGCGGAAGCATAAGATGGGCACCCGTGTGAGATTCTAACACCCGACGGCCTCACAACCCCATCTCTAAGTTATGCCTTGCTTCTTGTTCCTCAACTTGCTTCTTGTTCCTCAATTTGTGAAGAACTCCATCGAACAACACGAACGGGACGGGATTCGCCGACTACTTTGGGCCGCCTTGCTGGTGGCTGCGAGGCTCGCTTTTTCTCCGACGGAAATACCGATGGTGTATCTTTCCAAGATGAGGGGTTCAATGAAGCCAACTGATTGTGTTCGTACGATGGTTCTGTTTGTGCCGATACTCTTGTGTGCCGGATCGTTAATGGCCCAAAACGCCCAGCCATCACTCTGGCAGATCTACGAAACGTCTCTGAAAAAGGCGAAATATGTCGACTTGACCCATACCATCACTCCGTCAACTCCGGTTTGGCACGGTTTCAGCCCATCCCGATTTTCGCGGACTGTTGATCCTGCCACGAACGTACCGTACACATACGAGAAAGACGGTTTTGAGGCGACCCATTACGATCTCTCGACCGATCAACTGGGCACGCAGCTGGACCCGCCGGCCCATTGGAATCCGAGCTATCCCGCCATTGACGAACTGCCGGCAACGTATGCGATTCGTCCACTGGTCGTGATCCCGATATACGAACAGGCGGCCAAAGATCCCGGGTATCAAATGACGGTGGACGACATCAAGAACTGGGAGAAACGCAATGGGCGCATTCCGGAAGGAGCCGTGGTATTCATCCGTTCAGATTGGTCCAAGGACTGGCCCAGTCCCGATCTGGCGACTCGAAAACAGTTTCCTGGAGTAACACTCGCAGCTTTGAAATTTCTTCATCTCGAACGCCATATTCTTTTCCACGGGCACGAAGCACTCGACACAGACACGACGCCTACGCTCGAAGGCGAGGCATGGCTCTTAAGGAATGGCTACACGCAAGCGGAAGGCGTCGCCAACCTCGATAGGGTCCCCGAAAAGGGAGCTCTGGTTGCCATCGGCTTTCCAAAACTCGGAGGAGGAACGGGTGGATACGCTCGCTATATCGCGATTTGCCCGCCAGACTGGAAATATGGAGTCTCTGTCGGTGAGGTGCCGGAAGCTCCGATGAACAAATTGGGCCACCCTTTGCATTGGGACGCGAAGGCAGGCATGCGCATCCGGTAATCAAAATGAAACGGCCACGCCGCGCTGCTGTCAGCGTTTTGCTTGTCCTTTCCCTCTGGCTCGCTTCCACGAATGTGGCATCGAGCTACTCGGTCTTGACCCACGAAGCAATCATCGACGCGGCATGGGAAATCAGCATCCGTCCGGTCCTATTGCAGCGTTTTTCAAATGCAACTCCAGAGGAACTGAAGCTAGCCCATGCCTACGCTTATGGCGGTGCGATCATTCAGGATCTCGGTTACTACCCTCACGGCAGCCACTTTTTCAGCGACCTGACCCACTATTGCCGGACCGGAGACTTTATCCTAGCTTTGCTCCGAAACTCCGAGGACATCAATGGTTATGCATTCGCCATCGGCGCTCTTTCTCATTATGCCGGGGACATTGCTGGTCACCGGATAGGCATCAATCCTTCAGTGCCTATTCTCTATCCGAAGTTGCGGGAAAAATACGGCAAAGTTGTGACCTATGAAGAAGATCCGCTGGCGCATATCAAGGCGGAATTTGGATTTGACGTCCTGGAAGTCGCACGGCAGCGTTACGCTCCCGACAGCTATCGCGATTTCATCGGGTTTCAAGTCGACGTTCCATTGCTGGAGAAGGCTTTTCGCGAAACTTATGGCCTGGAGCTTAAGTCGGTTTTGACGGATGAGAATAAAGCTTTCGGTTCATACCGGCATGACGTCAGTCAACTCATTCCTAAGGCGACTCGAATTGCCTGGACTCTAAAGAAGAACGAGATCCAAAGAGACGAACCCAGCATGACCAAGCGGAAGTTTCTCTACAATCTTTCGCGGTCAAGCTACGAAAAAAATTGGGGTCGAGCTTATCAGAGGCCGACACCGTTCGAACGCTTTCTGGCATTTCTCTATAAGCTGCTTCCCAAGTTTGGTCCCTTGAGGGTGCTACAGCTTCGCACTCCAACGCCTCAGACCGAACACATGTTTGAAGCGAGTTTCAATGCCGCCTTGGACAGTTACAAGGCTCTGCTGGTCCAGACGGGCAGGGGAACGCCAGAAGTCCCCGATGTGAATCTGGATACCGGCGGCAGTACCTCTCCCGGAGTTTATTTCATGAATGACAACGTCCGTGCGAAGCTGCTCGAAAAGCTTGCAGAGCAGAATTTTGCACGGGTGACAGCCGATCTTCGCGCCAATCTTTTACACTTTTATTCGGATCCCGATGCACCATATGCGACTAAACGCAAACCAAAGCAATGGAACAAGCTGCAAGTGGACCTGAAGCGATTGAAAGAGTCTGTCCCCACTACGTCAGCGGGTGACAGTCAAGGCGACGGGCAGTGAACCCGCTTTTCCGACGCGAAGTGGATGGAATAGAACAACCGCACGTATTTCGTGTTTAGATACCGCCTATGAACATTCTGTCCTCACTGTTCTGCTTCTTTCTCGCCGCGATTGTAAGTGGGGCTGTTCTGGCTGAGGTTGATGTTGGTGAACCTAGTTTTTTCGCCGCATCCACTCAGATGGCGGTGGTCACCACGGCGGATTGGAACGCTGTCGAAGGATGGCTGCAACGATACGACCGGGCTATTCCCGGGGCTGCGTGGGTGCCTGTAGGTGAACCCATTTCCGTCGTGGTTGGTAAACATGGCTTAGGGTGGGGCGTCGGCGTGGTTGCGATCGATTACCCCAAAATTCGCGACATGTCCGACCCGGTCAAAAAAGAAGGAGATGGCACGGCGCCTGCGGGTGTGTTCGCCTTAGGCACTTCGTTCGGATACGCGACCGAGCCACTGCTGGGATCAAAGATGCCGTATCTGCACCTGACGGCGTCGATCGAATGCGTGGATGATCCAAACTCCAAGTACTACAACCGCGTGATTGACCGGTCCGCTGTCTCTCCCGACTGGAACAGTTCGGAACACATGCGGAGCATCGGCGAGTACCGTTGGGGCATAGTCATAGATCACAATGGAATTGTTACCGATGTCAAAAGCCATCCGCCCGTGCCCGGAGCCGGCTCGTGCGTCTTCCTTCACATTTGGCGAGGTCCTGGCCAGGGCACCGCTGGATGCACAGCGATGCCGCAAATCGACCTGGAAACCTTGCTCACGTGGCTCGACCCGAAACGCAAGCCTCTGCTGCTGCAACTGCCGGAAGCGGAATATGCGCGGCTAGTCAATCGTTGGAAGCTGCCTGCTCCAGCCAGCGTTCCTCCGAAGTGAGCGAAATCTCTACTGTCGGAGATCTTCAAACTTTACATTCAGGATTGGATACGCTTTCCAGTCCTTGTAGTCGAAGTGCCACCACTCCTCAGGGTAGACCGTGAAACCCTGTTTTTCCATTGCTTCGCGCAGCAAGGTACGGCGAGCGCGCTCGTCCATGGTTCCGCCGGCGTAGTCGGCATAGGCGCGATCCGACATCTCGTCGTATCCGCTGGGCATTTTCACTTCTTTGCCCGTTTTCAAATCGTATAAGGAAAGGTCCACGGCGCACCCGCGGTTATGCTTCGAGCCCTCGGCTGGATTGGCAACGAAGATTTTCTTGTCATCGGGAGTGGCGTCCCAGAAAATTTTCGTGACATACCATGGGCGGTAGCCGTCATGGATGATAAGGACGTATCCGCGAGCCTTGAGCTCGCGATTGACACGAACCAGCGCTTCCGCCGCTGGCCGCTGAAGGAACGCCCGCGCCTGAGTGTATACGGGTGTACCCAGGAAATTGTTCGTGGTGGCGTAACGGATATCGAGCTTGATCGACGGATCGAGCTTCACCAACTCCACTAACTCAGGTTGGCGGAAAGCTCCCTGCTCGGCTGGCGGCTGCGCCTTTAGCGCCTCTGCGCGCAGCTCTTCTACCGGACGAAGAGGTGCGATACGGAAGCTGGCCTCTTGCGCGAAACCGACTTCCAACAGCAGAAGAAGACAACAAAGCTGGACGAAGTGGTTTAGTCTGGGTTTCATGGATATTTATTTCAACTAGCCTGGCATCGAATTTGACATTTCTGGAAACTTCATCCGATTACTTCGTGTTCGGTTCTTGCGGAATCGCTTCGCCATCCGAACGCGGGTCAGCTCCCGCAAAATTTACACTCCGATTTTTATCCCTCACCACAGCTTCGCCTTGCCCCACAGTAAAGGAAAACGGTTCCAGCAATTCGATCTGATGACCTCGCTTTGCAAGCTCCGCTCTTACCTCGGCCGGAATTGATGGTTCCATCTGCACATCACAACCCTCAAAAGTTGCCTTGGTGAATCGCGGCTGTTCGAGCGCCGCCTGCACATTCATTCCGTAATCCACAACGTTTGCGACAAACTGCGCGTGGGCCTGCGCCTGGTTCCAACCCCCCATAATCCCGAAGCCAATATGTATATCGTCCTTCTGCATGAACGCCGGAATGATCGTGTGCAGAGGACGTTTGTGGCCCGCCAAAGAATTTGGAAGTCCGGGCGTCAACTGAAATCCCGCTCCACGATTATGAAACGAGAAGCCGAGCCCGGGCGCGACCAATCCTGTACCGTAACCCGCAAAATTGCTCTGAATCAGCGAAACGATGTTGCCGTCTTTATCGATCGTAGAAAGATAAATCGTCGAATTGCCGTGCGCGTCGAGCATTGCCTTAATGTCTGAAGGAACCACCTCGCATGCGGCTTTATCCATCTTGATGAGTGCGGCACGCTGCTTGGCGAGATCTTTGGACAGCATCTCCTTGACGGGCACAGGAGTAAAGCGCGTATCACCCACGTATTTATACATATCTGCATAGGCTAATTTCTTCGCCTCGATCATCACATGCAAGGCATCGACGGAGTTGTGCCCATACTGGCTCAACGGAAACTGTTCCATGATGTTCAGCATGGTTAAGGCGGCAATCCCTTGACCATTCGGAGGTAACTCGTAGATCGTCCACCCGCGATATGTCGTGGAGATCGGGTCAACCCACTCGGGCTGAAAATCCCTGAAATCTTCGACCGTATGGGTCCCGCCCCGCGCTCGCAAGAACTGCACCATGGTATCGGTCATGGCTCCGTTATAGAAGGCGTCTCTTCCATGAGCTGCAATCTGGCGCAGCGAATTCGCAAGCGCCGGGTTCTTGAATTCATCGCCTACTTTCGGCGCTACGCCGGTCGGGAGATATGTTTCCTTGTATCCCGGTTGCTGCATCAGGCTTTTGGCAACCCAGTAGCGCGCATTTCTCTCGGCCAGCGGGAAGCCGTTTTGCGCATAGTAAATCGCAGGCGCGAGAAGTTCCGTGAAGGGCAAAGTACCGAACCGGCTCCGCAGCGCATCCCATCCCGCCACAGTACCGGGAACGTCGACGGTCTCGACGCCGATCGGATTGATATGGTCGACGCCGTGCTCTTTCAGGTAATCAATCGTTAGCGACTTCGGAGTCCAACCGCTTGCATTCAGGCCATAGAGCTTTCCGGTCTTCGCCTCGTAATAGACGGCGAACAAGTCCCCGCCTATGCCGTTTACATACGGCTGCACTAAACCCATCACGGCATTCGCGGCAATTGCCGCATCTACTGCGTTGCCGCCCTCTTCTAAAATATGGGCCCCTGCCTGGGAGGCAAGAAACTGCGGAGCTGCCACGATTCCCATCTTCGTCACGACCATCGAGCGGCCCTGCCCCGGCACAGAAGAAAACTGCTGTGCTGCAAGCGTCGAAGAAACCGATAAAAGCAGAAAAGCGGCAAAAATCTTCACGACGACCCTTTGGGAAATTATCATTTCAACTCCACGCGCGGTCTATTTTTTGGTGCTCAAAACCGTCAGTTCAAGTTCGTGCGTTTTCTCCCCAATTTAGTGTCGAGGGAAAACCATCGCTTCAACAGTGATTCAGAGAAATTGGAAAATCCGGTCGACGGCTACGCAATTGCGCCGATTGCAATCACTGCGAACATCTCAATACTCCAGTTGAAATACTTTTTGACCTGTGAGCGCGGCAATCAAGAAATGATTCCCGGCCTCAAGTTTAGACTTGAATTCTGCGACAGAATATACAGTCGGCGCGACGTCTCTCGCTCTTGAGTCCACTGAATCTGCCAGTTCTGCCATCCAGGATCGAGAGAGGCCATTGTACGGCAGGGCTGGCGAATTTTGAATATGTCATGCGGGCTGCGGATTCTTCACCGGCACTGCGATCACGGGCAACTCGACGCGGAAGGTGCTACCGTGACCGGGGCGACTCTCGACCGCGATCGAGCCGTGGTGCTGAGTGACGATCCACTGCGCGATGGCCAATCCGAGTCCGGCGCCGCCGCGGCTTCGGGCTGGGTCGACGCGGTAGAAGCGCTCGAAAATCTTGGGCTGGTCTTCTTCGGCGATGCCGATCCCGGAGTCGTGCACCGTAATCGCCGCGCTTCCGTTTTTCGACTCGATCGACAGGCGCACAGAACCGGGCGCGGAAGTGTATTTGAAGGCGTTATCGAGCAGAATGTCCGCGAGGCGTCGCAGCAGCGTCTCGTCGCCGAGGACAAACAAATCGGAACCGGATAAATCTGGAAGTGAATCAGCGAGTGCATCGGGAAGTGAATGGGGAACGGAGTCGGTACGACCGAGGCTGCCGTAGAACTCAAGGTTGCGAATGGTGGCCACTTGCCGCCAGCCTTCGACCATGTCGCGCAACAGTTGCCGCAAGTCTACCGGTTGCAGATCAAGCGTCTCGCGTCCGGAATCAGAGCGGGCCAATGACAGCAACTGTTCGATCAGCGCAGTGGTGCGTTCCGCCTCCAGCAGAATGTGGCGCAGCGATTCTTTGTATTCGGCTTCTCCGCGCGAACGCCGCAATGCCAGCTCGGCTTCGGTGCGGATCAGCGACACCGGTGTTCTCAGTTCGTGGGAAGCGTCGGCGGTAAATTGCGTGATGCGCAGAAATGCGGACTCGATCCGGTCCAGCATCTCATTTAATGTGTCGGAGAGGCGTTGCAGTTCGTCGCCGGTTTCTAATTTCTGGAGGCGGCCGCTCAGGTTCGTTCCGCCGACCTCGCGCGCGGTTCGCACCAACGCATCCACCGGGGATAAGGCTCGCCGGCTCAACCAGTAACCTCCGCCCGCGGCCGCCAGGAACAGGAGGGGAGCAAACATCAGCAAATAAAAACGGAACAGCCTCAGGGTTTGCACAACATCGTCCGCCGGGGCCCCCATCTCGACGGTGAAGACATGATTGTTGGCGTTGATCTTGCACAGAATGAAGCGGAGGGCATGGCCATCAATCAACTGGCTTTTCATGACCGGATGTTTGACGTGGTTCGGCGGGAAGAGTGATGGGTGCGCCTCGATAAATGGCGCACGATAAATTAGCTGATTGTCGTCCGCGTAAATGGCCAGGTAATCTCCGGCGTGCTCAATGCCATAAGCCTCGTTTGTTTCCTCTTGTAGTTTCGCAATCGTGGCGTCTTTCTTCTGCGCCTCAAGAAAGCTCTTCAGATCGTCGACCTGGGTCTCCAGGCCATCGTCGACCAAGTCATAGAGATTATGCCGCAGGATGAGCCACATGCCGGCGCCGAAGACGAGCTGGGCCAGGGCAAATATTGCCAGGTACCAGAACGTAAGGCGCACGCCGATGGAGAGTTTTTGCATGCTGGTCTGCTTCGCTTGGCTGCTCAGATTGCTTCTGTCATGCGAGCCCATTCTGCCGAACCACGTAGCCGACGCCGCGAATCGTGTGAATGAGCTTGGCCCGGCCGGGTGCATCGATCTTATTACGCAACAGGTGCATAAACGCGTCGAGAGTATTCTCTTCAATTTCCCGGTCAAACCCCCAGACCGATTCGATCAGCGCCCGGCGGGAGACGACCTTGCCGGCGCGGTACATCAGTCGCTCCAGCAAATTGTATTCAGTGCGGGTCAGCGCAATCCGTGTGTCTCCGCGCAGAACTTCTCTGCTGGCGGGATCAAGAATTAAGTCGGCGACCTGCAAACTGACGTCCTGCGCCGCGAGGGCGCGTCTCTTCACCGCCCGCAACCGCGCCATCAGTTCCTCGAACGAAAACGGTTTGGTCATGTAATCGTCAGCGCCCAGATCGAGACCGCGGACAATGTCGGGGAGGGAGTCGCGGGCCGTCAGCATCAGAACGGGAGTCCGGACTTTTTCCGCGCGCAGGCGCTTGGCCATTTCGTAGCCGCTGAGCTTGGGCATCATGATATCGAGAATGATGACGTCGAACTCAAAGGACTTCGCCAAAGCCAGGCCCTCGGCGCCATCGAATGCGCACGTCGCGATGTGGCCCTCCTCAGTGAGCCCCTTGCGGAGCAAGGCGGCCATACGCGCTTCGTCTTCTACGATCAAGAGCTTCATCGCATTCAGAGCCAGCTCCTATTTTCAGTTTGTGACCGATCAAGTTTCAGTTTAAGACGGATCGAAGGTTTGGAGTCAGGAACCTGAAAAAATATTAATTTGACGTTCATTGTTCCTTCACACGTCGATTCTAGGATTTCCGGTTATAAGTCATTTACATCAAGCGTCCAGATACTCAGGGGACTGACAAGACGGACTCCGTCGCTACCGGGATGTCTGTCCCGATTCAGCATTTCTTGTACTGCAAGGAGCTCATGTCATGAAGCAAGTTTATTCCTACCTTACCCATTCTCCATCCCTCAAGTGCGGAGCCGTAGTAGTGGCGGGCGCACTGCTCCTGCTTGCCGGGATACCGGCAGCCTATGGCCAGATAGATCGGGCGGAGCTGGAAGGCACTGTGACCGATCCGAACGGAAGAGTGGTGTCGGGCGCAGTCGTCAAGGTGCTTGCGGTCGAGACAGGGTTAAGCCAGGAACAGCCGTCCAATTCGAGCGGCTATTACCGTTTTCCCGGTCTGGCAGTCGGCAAATATACGGTCACAACGACCGCCGCCGGTTTTCAGACGAAAGTGGTGCAGGACGTTATCCTGCGTGTTGGCCAGACGCGAACATTAGACGTGCAACTTGGGGTGGGAGCGGTTAGCGAGCAGATCGAGGTCAAGGCGAACGAGTTGGCGAATCGCACTTCGGCCGAAGCCGCGACGGTGATTGATACCGAACAGATCGCCAATCTTCCGAATAATGGCCGCGATTGGGCTAGCTTCACGCTGCTGGCGCCCTTTGCGCAGGACGATGGCGGCGGCGATCAGCGCACCATTCGATTCGCCGGCCGGGCCCGCGACGACAATAACTTTTCGATCGATGGCGTTGACGCCGGGGGCATCCAGGAGCAGGCCCAGAAATCGCAGACTCGCTTGCAGATTTCGCAGGATGCAATCCAGGAATATCGCGTGAACAGCGCCGATTACGACGTCGAGTACGGCACGCAGTCGGGCGGACAAATCGACGTCGAAACCAAGTCGGGCACTAATAATTATCACGGCTCGATTTTTGGATATTTTCGGAACTCCGTTTTTGACGCGCGCAACTTCAACGACTACAACCTGGCCAATCAGCCTGCGATCCCGCCGTTTCGTCTGGGGCAGTACGGATTAACCGTCGGCGGGCCGATCAAGAAAGACAATACGTTCTTCTTCATCAGTTACGAGGGCCTGCGGCAGTACCAGTCGATCACAGAAAGCGGAGTATACGTCCCTGCCGGGCTATGCTGCGCCGCCTTCGACCCGACGCTCGGCGAACCGCAGAATATCACCGTTCCCTACCAGCAATATGTCTTAGATCAAGCCAACAGCCTCGGCTATGGATCGCAGATGTGCCAAATCATGCAAGCTTTTCCCTGGCGCGCGTCGGTGGGATCGATTGATGGCTGCTCGCCGCGGTTTGTTCTTCCCGATAGCGCCTTCCAGTACATGGGAGGCGGAGGCAGCGCGAATCAAGACGATGTCACATTCGCTGCGCCAACCATCGTGCATGAAGACACGTGGCTGGTCCGAATTGATCACAAAATCAGTGAGAAGACGCTGCTCTACGGTCGTGCGCAGCGCGATATCAGCCTGGTCGATGCGCCCAATGGCAACTCCAGCCTGGCGACCGATAAACTGCAGACCATCAATCATCCAGCGAATTACATGATCGCGCTGCAGCACACGTTTGGTCCGACCCTATTCAACGAAGGCAAGTTCTACGTGAACCGGGCGCCGTTCCATAATCCACAGGCCAGCGCTCTGCCCTATGCGGTGAGCACCGACAATTTCGTGGGCCTCAATAACGACAGCGCGGACATTGAGGTCGGAACGACCTATGGCTTAATCGACAATCTGACCTGGTCCCACGCTCGCCATACGTTCAAAATGGGTATGGAGTATCGAAGGGTCCGCCTGAACCAAGGCCAAACCTCAAACAACAGCCTGACCTTTGGTGACGACTATTCGTTGTCCCAGGCCTCACTGACGAGTCTTGATTACATCGCTCCGTGGTGCTGTCATAGGTTGCGCCGCAATTTCTTCATGCCGTATTTCCAGGACGAATGGAAGGCAACTCCCACCCTCACCCTGACGGCGGGGCTGCGCTGGGACTACTACGGCGTCGCGCACGAGGCGACCAACCGTACGACAGTATTCGACGTTAACCAGTTTCACGGCGTTTGTTTGGGAACTGGATCTTTCAACGTTCCTCCGGTTTCACCGAGTCTGGGCCCCATCAATACGCCGCCGTGTCCTGCACATCCCGCCCTGTACAACGCCAGTTATGTGAATTTTGATCCGCGGTTGGCTCTGGCGTGGGCTCCCGCCGCTCTGCATGGGAAGACTGTCATCCGCTCGGGCTTTGGTATTTATCATGGTGCCGCGCAAAATGACGACTTGAACGCAGGTCTGGAGAGCGACACATTCCGCGTTCTGATCAACAGCTTCGCCGCTGGTCCCAATTTGCAGTCTCAGTTCCAGCAACTCGATCCCACTTTTACGGGACTCAATATCGGCAAACAAGCCAGCCATCCCCGAGCGCTGCAACGGCACGGGCGGCGCGATTTGTACGTGGAATCGTGGACATTGGCCGTGGAACATCAGTTGCCTGCCAATTTCTTAGCCTCGGCGCAATATCTTGGCAGCCGAGGAGTGCGGCTCTTCTCTCGCGGCGCGGTAAATCTCTGCACCTCGCCATTAACATCGAACGTTCTTCCCGGCAACCCCGACAGCGTCCCTGTCACAGATTGCCAGCGCACACTCGATCCCTATTACCTGCCCGATCCGTCCAATCCCGGCTACACGACCTCCGATCCTTTCGGATCGGTCGACTACAAGAGCGATATCGGCTCCAGCACGTACAACGCGCTTGGACTGTCTCTCGAACGTCGCTTCAAAGCAGGCCTGGAGTTTCAGGGGCGCTATACCTGGTCTCATTCCATTAACGACGGCTCTGTCGGTGGGGGCGAGTCGAATGGACCGGAGAATGTGAATTGCCTTCAGTGCGACAAAGGACCGAGTATTTTCGATGTCCGCAACAACGTCGCCGTCAATGCCGTATACGAACTTCCGTTCGGTCCGGGAAAGCCGTACCTCAATTCTCCTGGAGCTGTCGGCAAAATACTTGGAGGCTGGCAGCTGAGCAGCATTGGCCTCTGGCATACGGGCCACCCTTTGACCGTCTTTATGGATCTTCAGAAGAACAGCATCAGCGATCCGAACAACCCATTCGTCGGACTTCCGTTTACTTACCTCCTTCCCAACGGCGACGATCAGGATACTCAACGTCCCGACATCATTCCGGGAGTGCCGTTGACATTGCCGCATCAGCAGCCCGCAGTCGGGGGAGCCGCGGGGTCGCCCTACGTCAACCTCGCGGCATTTGCGCCTCCTCCGGTGGACGCCAACGGAAACTTCACTCGCTTTGGCAATGAACCGAATGGAGCCATTCGTGCCCTGCCTTACTGGCAGATCGATCTGGCACTGACCAAGGAAACAAGACTGACGGAGCGCACATCGCTGGAGTTTGCGGTGCAGGCGTTTAACATCTTCAACCACGTGCAATTCGCTGATCCCAGTCAACTGAATCTGGCTTACGATACCCCGGGTGGGGTAGGCGGCCTGTTCCCTGAATCAGGGTTCGGTTACATCGATACAACGGTGAACTTCAACAACAACAACGATAACGCCGCATCGCCGAACACCGGCACCGGGCTGCCGCGGCAGTTGCAATTCATGGTGCGAGTGAAGTTCTGATGGGTGCGGTTGTCCTTCAGGCAAATTTCAGCACGGGCGTGGGAGAATAACCTGATTTCAAAGCAGGAGCCTTTACCGATGAGTTCGCGACGCAACCCTCTCCCGCGTGCTGTAGTCGTATTGTTCGCGACCGCGACTCTGCTTGCGCTCACCTGCTGCAATAAGACGAGCGCGCAGACGTCGCCTGTTGATTTGAAGCTCGACGTGAAGACCCCGTTTCGCTTTGTCGCTTACGGGGATACGCGTTTCCACGATCCCAAGGATTTCGAGGCGGCGAATCCTCCTGTGCGGATGGCGCTGGTGCAGGCGATTGCCGATGCCAATCCGGCATTTGTATGTTTCACCGGCGATATTGTCCTCGACGGCTTCGACGCCGATGACTGGAAGGTATGGGACAGCGAGACCGCGATATGGCGCGAAAAGAAAATCCCGGTCTATCCCGCCCTGGGCAATCATGATTTGCACGGGGACGAGAACGTGGCCCTCGGCAACTATTTTCAGCGTTTCCCCGCCCTGAAAAACAGCCGATATTATTCCGTGCGGGCCGGCAATCTGCTGATGCTGGTGCTCGACAGCTCGCTGGACGAAGCTGGTGGGCCACAAAGCGTGTGGCTGGCCGACAAGCTCGATCACGTCTCGGCGGATGTCGAGTTTGTCACCGTGATGTTTCACCATCCGCCCTACACCAGTTCGTCCGATGAAAAGAAATATGGCGGCGGGCACTCGGCCCGCCCCACCGAGTTGGCTCTGGCGAAAACGCTTGAGGAGCGCCAATCCCACGCCCGTTACCGAATCGTGGTTTTCTCCGGACACGTGCACAATTACGAGCGCCATGAACACGGCGGCGTGACTTATTTTGTGTCGGGCGGCGGAGCCGCGCATGCCTATCCCATTGAGCGCGCTGCCGACGATCCATTTCAGAGCAAGGAAATCAATTATCATTATCTGATGGTCGAGGTGGACCGGCACCAGATGAATATAACCATGAACCGCCTTGACCTGACCGGCGGCAAGCCCGTCTGGACGCAGCCGGATTCGGTAAAGATCACAGTCCCCGCGGTTGCCGCGGTGCACGCAGCCGGCAAATAACTGCAACGCAGGCGCAGGGGCTACTCTGCGTTTGGGCAATTCCTACTCCATCGTTTATCCTGAATAGTTGTCTTGGCGCTCACCGAACACAGCGTGGGCAATCAGTCCGAACTCATTCCTGCGACGCATTAGCTAGCGGCTAAAAGCTAGAAGCTTTCCTATGAAAACTGGCATTATTGGCCTGCCCCAGGTAGGCAAGACATCTCTGTTCCGCATTCTGACGAAGGCGCACCTTTCCGCGACCGCCAATAATCCGCGCGAGGCCCATATCGGCGTGGCCAAAGTGCCGGACGATCGCCTCGATCGGCTGGCCGCGCTCTACAACCCGAAGAAGCTCACGCACACATCCGTGGAATATGTTGACGTCGGCGCGATTGGGCAGGACGCGCTGAAGGAAACTGCTTACATCGGCCACTTGCGCCAAGTCGATGCGCTGGCCCTGGTAGTGCGCGTGTTCGAAGATCCGATGGTGCCGCTGGTGGCTGAGATCGATCCTCTGCGCGACATTAAGAACGTCGAGTTCGACCTGATGGTCAGCGATCTGGGCCAGATCGAAAAACGTCTGGAGCGGCTGGAAAAAGATCTCAAGAAGATGAAGACGCCGGAACTCGAAAAAGAATTCGAGCTGCTCAAGCGCGCCAATGCGCATCTGGGAGCGGAGAAGCCGCTCCGCGAAATGGAAATGACACCGGAAGACAAGAAGCGCATTCGCGGCTTCATGTTCCTCAGCGAGAAGCCGATTTTCTATGTGCTCAACATCGGCGAGTCGACCGAGCTGGGCAAAGAACTAGACGAAGCCGTGAGCAAGTACGGGCTTACCGAAATTGCCGCGCGTCCCAACGCGGCGGCCACGGCGATTTGTGGCAAGGTGGAAGCCGAGCTCGCAGAAATGAGCGACGCCGATGCGGCTGAATTTCTTTCCAGCTACGGCCTGAAGGAAAGCGGGCTGGTCCGCCTCATCCGCACGACGTATAAACTGTTGGGCCTGATTTCATTCTTCACCGCCGGCGAAGACGAATGCCGCGCCTGGCAAATTCCCGCCAACAGCCGCGCTCAGGAAGGCGCTGGAGCCATCCACTCCGACCTGGAAAAACATTTCATCCGCGCCGAAACCATTCGCTGGGACCAGCTACTCGAAGCCGGCTCCGAAGCCAACGCCCGCGCCAAAGGCACGCTGCGCCTGGAAGGCAAGGACTACATTGTGCAGGACGGGGATGTGATGCACATCAGACACAGCGGCTAGGCAGTACCGAGTTGCGAGTACCTAGTACCGAGCGTTTCGCTGTAGGCTATCTGCCATGGCGCAGCATTACAAAGACTTGATCGCGTGGCAGAAAGCAATGGACTTGGTGAATGCCGTCTACAACGTGACCGATGCGTTTCCCAAGCGGGAGGTGTATAGCCTTACCGATCAGATTCGTCGAGCGGCCGTCTCGATCCCTAGCAATATCGCAGAAGGGCAAGCCCGTTACAGCAACCGCGAGTTTCTTCACTATCTGCGCCATTCTCGCGGTTCGCTCGCAGAACTTGAAACTCAGATCCTCATCGCTCAGCGGAGGAGCTACCTCTCGGAATCGCAGGCAGCGGAATTGCTGAAGCGCGCTGACGAACTAAGCCGTATTCTGAGTGGTCTAATCAGTTCTCTTCAGGAACGCGAGCGCAGTCGATAGGAAGGTTCGGCTCGGTACTAGGTACTCGGTACACGGTACTCAGCACACATGCACCCAATCATAATAAGCATCCTGTTAGGCCTGACCGCTGCCGCCGCCAACGTGTTTGGCGGGGCGATCATTGTGCAGCGGCACTGGGAGCGGCGCTATCTGCGCTACTTTGTCGCACTGGGCGCGGGATTCATGCTGGCCACGGCCCTCGTGGAGATGGTTCCCGAGAGCTTCGAGCTGCGGGGAAAGGCGGCGGCATTTCTTGTTCTCCTTGGCTACTTGATCGTCCACTTTTTCGAGCACACGGTCACGCCGCACTTTCATTTCGGCGAGGAAACGCATCGCGACGAATTTATCCACTCGCACAAGGGATATTCCGTATTGCTCGGGCTCATCATTCATACGTTCTTCGACGGCATCGCCATCGCATCGGGATTTCTGGTGTCGAATGCGTTGGGCTGGCTGATTTTTCTCGCAATTTTTCTGCACAAAATCCCGGAGGGCTTCACGGTGAGTTCGGTGATGCTGGCCAGCGGGCGCAGCCGCGGGACGGCCTGGGGCGCGTCGATCGTGCTGGGGGCGTCGACGCTGGCGGGCGTGCTGACCATGGCACTATTGCGCCATCACGTCGGCGCCGGGCTCCCACTGGCGGCGGGAGTCACGATTTATGTTGCGGCCTCCGACCTGATTCCCGAGGTCAACAAAGAGCCCGCCATGAAGATGGCGCTGCTGGTATTTGTGGGAGCTGGGCTTTTCTTGCTGCTCGACCGTCTGTTTCGCGTCTAACTGGGAGTAACAGAAGCGTGGATCAGATTTAGTTCTTGTGCGGCGGAAGCGCCAGAATGTGCAGAGCCGGAATCTTCTTGAAGTCCTTCACATCCGAGGTCACGAGAATGTCGCCGGCCCCGGTGATTGCCGCGGCGAAACAATCGGCGTACGGCAAACCATGGCCGGCTTTCAGCTTCGCGGCGCGTGTCGTGGTGGATTCGTCGGCATCCATAATCGTGAGTGGAAGCATCTTGACACGATCCATAATCCTGACGGTCTCGGCGAAGCCCTCGGCCCCTGCGATCGTGTAATAAACCTCGCCCCAGTTGACGACCGACATGCGCAGCGGTTGCTCCGCATCTCTGGCTTCGCGAAACAGTCGGCTCACGACATCCGCCCCAGGCCCGCCAATCAGAAAGCGGTAGAGTGCATTCGCATCGAGCACGTGCACTTTCATCGCAGCGGCCGGTCGCGCACGCGCTCGATGCGAGCAGGCACGCCTCGTCCGGCGAGCACGCCTTTCATGCCCTCGATAAACTCATCCGTGACTGGCTGAATAAACAGGCGCCCTTCTTCTTCCAGGAAGGCGACACGTGTCCCTTCCTCAATCTGAAATTTGCGCCGGACGTCGACCGGAATCACAACCTGGCCTTTGGCTTTAACGGTTGCATACTCAATAGCCATAGTTAAGATTATACATCATCGGTTGGACTACTTAGATGTGGGTAGTACTTCTAATAGTTAGTATTACTAATTGGCCTGTGTTGAACATGGGGCGTACACCGCGAGATGCTACTGCCCGGTAATGAATTCACCCAGATCAGGAGCGCTCGCCGCCTCTCCCGGGAGGCTGGTGACGCCAGAGGCGGAAAGAGTCAGGCGCAAAGCGCTCTGATGCTGGTAGAGGGTCTGCGATACGTAATTCTTCTTCGCCTGCGCGCTCACGATAACAGTAGCAATGTGGCCTCCGCCATTGGCGCTGTCGCTGGCATCACCCTCGTCGAAGGTGATGATCAGCAAGCCGCTGTTCTGGAACGCTGAGTTCGAGATCAAAGGAGCGAGATTCGCTTGCATCCACTGGTCCGCTTGCGCCAGCGTCCCGTCGTGGGCGTCGTTGAGAACATCGGGAACAATGAATGAGTATTGCGGCAGCGCGTTATTGGCGAGGTCGGAAGCGAACTGCGAGAATGGGACGATGTTGCCGGCCTGCGACGAATCATTCTGAACATCCGAGAAGTACGTAAACGGATTATGGTGCCGCAGGTAGGGATAAACATCGCCGCCGAGATATCCCACAGACGGCAGAGCTTCGGCATAGCACTTCCAGCTTTTGCCCGCCTTGGTAAGTTCCCGCGCGACATTATCGTCGGTGATGATGCCGGAAAAATTGTCGTCGGTCGTTTCTTCCTTGCCGGTGGTCAGCATGAAGTAGTTCGGAAGCGAGGGATGCGCATTCGCGAAATATTGTGCGGCCAAGCCATATTGCTGGGCCAGGCCGTTCAGGTACGGCATGTCGGTATTGCCAATCACATCGGAGTAAGAATGGTTTTCGAGAATGACCACCGCTACGTGCGAAAATGCGATCTGATTAGCAGGGGCAGAGGTAGGAGCCGAAGTTGCAGAACTGCCGCCTCCGCAGGCTGTACTCAACACACAGCCACAGAGCGACAGAACGATACTCGGGAGTGAATTAATTTCGAGTAAACGGCGCACAGTTCCTTTGACCGCACCTCAGGATGCGATTCTTGGTTGCCGCGCCCGCCTTCTCGGTTGTCTCTCCTTTTCCGGTTTATCTTTCCTCACTCGTCCCGCGAGCATCCCGCACAAAGCAAAAAGCCTCCGCTGGCGGAGGCTTTCGCTTGCAAGAGTTACTTTTAGTTGACGGTAACGCTTACCGGAACCGACGGAATTCCGTTGGCGACGACCTCCAGCGAACTCGCGCCGGTCTCCATGGTTGCGGGAACGTCGATGTTGGTGGAAACGATGGCCGAGCCCGTAGCCACTGCCATCGTGCTGTGGTTGTGAGTCTTCGCATAGAACACGTGGCCGGTGCTGTTGTTGGTAATGCGCACCAGCGGATAGTTGGTCGCGGTCTCATACTCATCGCCGAAGGCGGCAGCCTGCGAAAGCCCGTTGAACTGCGTTCCGGAGATCTTATATGTCGATCCACGGGTCAGGCTGGTTGTGACCGACTTGATGGTCGGAGCCCAAGCAGCGTCATAGGTTCCCGATGGATTGTAGACTTCGGTCCCGCCAACCAAGACCTGGCCGGTCGGCAGCATCATTAAACAGCCGGGCGTGGATAGGGTCTGGATAAATGTTGTCCCGTCCCACAGGTAAGACCCGAAGGTGCCTTCCACCAGCACATCTCCGCTAGGCAGCAGTACCGCGAAGTCGTCGCCCGCGTTGTCGCCATTCGGAAAGTCAGGACCAACCGTCCATTTGCCCGTTTTCGTATCGTAGATTGCCGTGTGCCCGGCGCCGCTTCCCGTGCTGGTATACGAACCGGTCGCGAATACGGTGCCGTCCGGACGCAGAATTGCAGGCCCGATCTCTCCCGGCGGGTAATAGCACAGCGAACCATTGGGGCCGTAATTGATGCAACCGAACGGTGAAGGCGAATGCAGATCGACAATCGTGCTCCCTGCTGTGGACCACTTCCTGGTGGCCGGCAAAAACCGCTCCGAGTTCGGTGCGTTCTTCACGTCCATGGTGAGCACCGAACCGTCGGGCAGCAGCGTCCAACCTTCTTCGGCGTTGAAATCGCTTTTGCCGGCTCCTGGCAGCACAGTCCAGGTCAGGGTCTTGGCATTGAGCAGAGCCATCGTCATATGCAACTTGTCGCCGACCATGAAGGTACCGTTCGGCAAAACCACTGACGGCGAGTCTCCAATGTAAGGCCAGCTCGTGGGGGCGGGAAGATTCGTCCAGGTGTTGGCCGCAGGATCGTAAATGGCTCCCAGATTGGTCAACGTGAAAGCGCCATTCAGGTATTCGCCGCCGGTGATCACCACGCGCCCGTCCGGCAAAGTTGCAGAAGCAAAGGCATCCGCCGAATATCCCGCCGGCAAGCTTGCCATCTTCGCCCACGTTCCGTTGACGTAGCTGCCGGTATTGTCGGGAGTGAGCTTATACCAGTTAGAGTCGTTGTTGGACTGGCACAGGACCGTGCCGTCGGTCAGCTGAAAGCAGAGTTGGGCGCCGGCTGGTGGCTGATGCGCCAGTCGCTGAAGAGTTTGTGTGAAGGCAGCGCTGGAGGCCGCGAACACCAAGGCAACTGCAAGGAAATACTTTCTGGGCAAAGGCATGTTCCCACCTTTTAACTTTAGACTGGAAATCAGAACCCTCAAGAACTGCGTCGGCAAGAATACAACAGAAACCCCTATAGCTGACGAGCCCGGGGCAGAATTGACGGTTTATTTACAAAAGACGTAGCCCCGGCCGCATTCGTCCGGAGATCAACTATTACGGATTCATTGCCGGGCGGATGACGCAGGCGGACGAATGCGTTCGCCACTACGTTCTGTTAGTCGACCGTGTGCTTGGCCGTGTAGCCGTCGCGCGCGACCACGTCGATCTTGACGTCTTTCCCCTTTTGATCTCTCACTTTCAGCGGGCTGCCGTCGGGACCCACCACCTGCACTTTCAACTTGCGGTAAGTGCCGTCCAGCTTCGAGTTGGTTGGGGCGTACGAGAGGGTGTACTGATTGCGGATGTCGTTGGAAATGTCCTGGAAATCTTCCGCGTACTCGGCTTGAAAGCGTGGAAAATAAGCGCGGCCGCCGGTCATGGCGGCGAAAGTCCGTACTTCGTTGTCGCCTTGCAGGTAGTCCATGTGCCCGACCGGGATGCCCATGCCGTGCGCGTTGTGGCAATAGTAAGAGCCGGGATGAGTCTCGCAATATTCGCGCAGCATGAATCCGACGCTCATCGGAAAGATGGTGACATCTTTGGTGTCTTTGATCTTCTTCATGATCTTGTCGAGCGTCAATTTGCTGAAGGTGTCGACGCCCGTTGTCACGAGGATGATGTATTTTTTTCCTTCCACCCGGTCCAGGCGATCCAGCGTGTCGTAGAGTGCGTCGAAAAGATTGGTCTCGGCGAAACCGGGAATGCGCAACTGATTCAGCGCCCCGTAGACGGCTTTCTTGTCCTGAGTAAAATCGACCAGAATATGCGGCTGCATGTCGTAGTACGACACGGCGACCCAGTCATCTTTTTTAAGCGAATTCGCGAACGCATAGGATGCCTGTAGCGCATCCACCAGGAAAGAGTAGCTCGTCGATGCGAACTCCACCAGCAAGACAGCCGTAATTGGAGCCTGCGAGACGCTGAAGTGAGTAACCTGCTGGGGCACGCCATCTTCGATGACGCGGAAATTGCCCTGCTTCAATCCAGGAATAAACTGTCCATCTTTGGTTGTGACCAGCACGTCCACATTGACCAGCGGCACGTTCACTTTTAGCGAATAGTCGGGAATGTCCTCAAGCTTTTTCGGTGTAGGTGGCGGAGGCGGCGGGGGAGCTTCCTCGGCTTTCTTTTTCGGGATCGCATACGGACCGACGTTGTCAGTAGGGCCGCCCGCTTCATCGGGAACTTCCTGTTTCTGCTTGCCATTGCCTTCAGTTTGCGAGGACGTTTGGGAAGAGGTTTGCGCCGGAGTCGAGGTCGGCGGCGTCTGCGTTTGTTGGTCCTGCGCCGCCCCTGGAAGCGATCCGTAGAACAGGATCAGGCTAACTGCCGTCACCAAGATCATACCGGTCCGGCGGCGGTTTTTTCCCTCTAACATCTTATTTTTACAATGATTAAACATGGTGATCCCTGAAAAGTCTCTGTGCTAGTATAGACGCAAGGATTCGCAATTGGGATGTTTTGCCCGGTCCCAGTAATTTCCCCTCCGTGCAACGAGTCGCAGTTGGTCTGAGTCTAATCTGTGGTGGAGGCCCGTTGGCGGGTCTCTCGTGTCGGGGCATTACATGAGAAAAGGTTCTGCGCTACTGGTCCTGAGTCTTTCCCTATCCACTATTCTTCTGGCCGCCCAAACCTCCCAGCCCACCATTCCCGTGGATCAGATTCACGCCGGAATGCGCGGCTACGCCCTCACCGTATTTGAGGGAGTCAAGCCGGAGTCGATGGATGTGGAAGTCCTCGGCGTTCTGCATAACGCGAACGGGCCGAAGGGCGACATTATTCTGGTCCGGCTGCACGGCGCCAAGGCGGAATACACGGGCGTAGTCGCGGGTATGAGCGGCAGTCCGGTTTACCTTAACGGAAAACTCGCAGGGGCGCTGGCGTTCCGCATCGGGGAGTTCTCCAAGGAGCCGATCGCCGGCGTGACACCCATCGCCGACATGCTGGAGATCAATGCGCTCGACGGATCTCCGGCGGAAGAGGCGACCGCGACCAAGCCTGGCGTGACCAATACTGCTGGAAAAACCTCCGGGCCCGGCGAACCCGGCACACTCCCAACTTCGACCTTGGATTACGCCAGCTACCTCAAACCCATCGACACGCCGCTGGTTTTCAACGGATTTTCGGAAGAAGCGGTGAAGCAATTCGCCGGACAGTTCGCCGCCGCCGGCGTCGTCCCCGTGATGGGCGCGGGCGGAATGAGCAACGATAAGCAGCCGGAGCCGCTCGAGCCCGGCTCGGCCGTCAGCGCCATTCTGGTGCGCGGCGATATGGATATTGCGGCGACCTGCACGGTGACTTACATCGATCCCCAGCGTCTGCTGGCCTGCGGACATCCGCTGCTGCAATTCGGTTCTGTCGATCTGCCCATGAACAAGGCAGAAGTACTGGCCACGCTGCCCTCGCCGCTCAACGCTTTCAAGATCGTCAACACTACTGAGCAGGCCGGCGTGTTTGTGCAGGATCGCCATACTGGTATTCTCGGCGTGTTCAACAAACAGCCGGAGATGATTCCGGTGACGCTGACCATCCACAACGGAAGCGGCTCCAAAGACTTCCATTACGAAGTGCTCAATAATCCGCGCCTGAGCCCCGTAGCGATTATGGCGACGGTATTCAACGCACTGCATGGCGTGAACGACTACGGCGAGGAGATTACTTATCGCCTGAACGGCAGCATTAATGTGAAGGGCTTTCCCGAAGTCGGCCTGAAAAACATGTTCGCGCCGGTCGAGAGCGGACAGCCTGCCGCCATGGCCGCCGCGCTTTCTCTCGGCGAACGCTTCGGCCGCATTTACGACAATCCCTATAACGCCCCGGCGGTGAAGAGCGTAAAGCTCGATTTCGACTTAGTGCGCGAGCGCCGCTGGGCACGTCTCGAAAGCGCGCGAACCGATGTTACCGAAGCCCGTCCCGGCGATCAGATTATTGTGGAAACTGTTCTCGCTCCGTACCGCGGCGAAAGAGTCGTGCGCCAGATTCCGGTGAAGATTCCGACTTCGGCGAGTAAAGGGACTCTGCGCATTCTAGTCAGCGACGGCGACACGCTCGATCGCGTCGGCCGCACTAATCCCGCCTTCGGCCGCAAACTCGACCTGGCTTCGACGATTGCGTTGCTCAATAAAGAGCACGCCAATAACCGCCTCTACGTGTCATTGCTGGAAGCCGACCCCGAGGCCCGCGTCGCCGACAAAGTCATGCCCACCCTGCCCATCAGCGTGATGAACATCATGGACGGCATGCGCGGCAACCAGGAGATGATCGTGAGCGGCGAATCCAGCGTAGACGAAACTGCAACGCCTCCGCTGGACTACGTGGTGAGCGGAGCGCAGTTGTTGACGGTAACGGTGAAGTAGAAGCAACAAGGCTGATAAGGACTTAAGATTGGACGCCCGCTTCTCGTGGTTTTCGAGAAGCGGTGTTTTCACTCAAAACCAGCAGAAAATGCCCTTTTCCATGTGCCGGAACCCATGCGTGGCCACCAGGGCGATGATCATCTGCGTGCCGTTATATCCCGCGTGTACCAGAAAACTGGCCCCCACCGAACCGGTGGTCGCGCGCACTATTCCACATACGACGCCGACTAGAACGATGACCAGCGCCGCTCCCCAGGCCCATCCGTATTGTGGCAGATGAATCAATCCGAACGGCAACGCCGTCAGCACCACGCCCCAAGTTACACCCAACCGCCGCGCCACCACCGGATACATGAATCCGCGAAAAAACAACTCTTCCATCAGCGGTCCAATGCTTACCGCGATAATGGCCAGCAGATAAGCGTCACGCGGACGATCGAACAAATGCTCGAACGGCGTATCTTTCGGCATGGGCAACATGCTCTGCAGCGCGCCCAGCCCGATCAGCAAGGCGCCGCCCAGCGCCAGAAGCTTCCAAACTCCCGACTGTGGCCAGTTCCACTTGACGGCCGGCCAAAATGCAACGTGATATTTGCCTTCGACCAGCATCACCATGCCAGCGGCCACTGCGGCATAGATCAGAAACTGCGAAGCCAGCAACAAAATCGGCTTCTGCGCCACCGCCGCCAGGTTCGAGTGCGGATACACCAGCCAAAGCGCACCCACCAGCACGATGAGTTGCAGCACGATCATGGTTACGAACGTGAGTACGGCGAGCAATAAGACATCCCACCCGCTCCATACCGGATCGCGCGGCGGCGGCGTGGGAACCGAAGGAATGTTTGCGGGCGCTAACAACTCGGGCGCGTCCACCACAGGCGACTGCGCATTCACCACAAGCGGCTGATCGAGCGGGGGCTCAACCGTCGGTTCAAACTGCGGATTGTCTGGAGATGAAATTGGATTGCCTTCCCTTCAATGAAAACGCTTTGTAGCGCCGGCATCTTGCCGGCTGTCCAGAGAGCCCGCCCTGAGCCTGCCGAAGGGGCGTCACGCCCTCGCCGTTGAAGAAAGAGAGACACTCAAAGCTTTTGAAGACATCTCACTGTCGCCCGCGGCGGGCGAGACGCCCGGCCGGACAGCCGCCGGGACAGCGGCGCTACTGTCGAGTATCGTCTAGTTATCCGGCGACTCTTTTCCCATTCCCGAAATATCCTGCCAGCGCCTGCCCGGTATACGACTTCTTTACTCGCGCCACCGCCTCCGGCGTGCCCTGCGCGACGATGCGTCCGCCGTCTTCGCCGCCTTCGGGACCGAGATCGATGATCCAATCCGCGTTGCGAATGACATCGAGATTGTGTTCGATGATGATGATCGAATTGCCCAGGTCGGTCAACCGGTGCAGGACATCGAGCAACTTCTTCACGTCATCGAAGTGCAGGCCGGTGGTCGGCTCGTCGAGTAAATATAGAGTCTTGCCGGTCTGTCGCTTGCTCAATTCGCGCGCCAGCTTGATGCGCTGCGCCTCACCGCCGGAAAGCGTAACAGCAGATTGGCCGAGATGAATATATCCCAGGCCAACGTCGACCAGTGTCTGTAGCTTCTGCTTCACCTGTGGAATGTTTTCGAGAATCGGCAGCGCATCCGAGACTGGCATCTCCAGCAAGTCGGCAATCGAATATCCCTTGTACTTCACCGCCAGGGTCTCGTGGTTGTAGCGCCGCCCGCCGCACACTTCGCACAGAACATAAACGTCGGGCAGAAAATTCATCTCGATGCGGCGCTGACCTTCGCCCTGGCAAGCCTCGCACCGCCCGCCGGAAACGTTGAACGAAAATCGTCCGGCCTTATAGCCGCGCTCGCGCGATTCCGGCAGCATGGCATAGAAATCGCGAATCTGCGTGAACATTCCGGTATAGGTCGCCGGATTCGACCGCGGCGTCCGCCCAATCGGCGACTGGTCGATGCGAATGACTTTATCGATGTGCTCCGCCCCCGAAATCGCCTTGTGCTCGCCCGATTTTTCGCGCGACCGGTAAAGCTGCCTCGCCAACGCGCGATAAAGAATGTCATTGACCAGCGTCGACTTGCCCGAACCCGAAACTCCTGTCACGACAGTCATCACGCCCAGAGGAAACGCGACATCCAGATTCTTGAGATTATTTTCCTTCGCGCCGAGAATGGTGAGCGCCGCTCCGTTGGTCTGCCGTCTCTCGGCCCGCATCGCAATCGACGTTCGCCCCGAGATGTACGCCCCGGTGAGCGAGTCGGGATCGCGCATGATCTGCTCCGGCGTGCCATGCGCCACCAGGCTCCCGCCGTGCCGCCCCGCTCCGGGGCCGAGGTCGACCACGTAATCCGCGCGTCGGATGGTCTCCTCATCGTGCTCGACGACCAGTACGGTATTTCCCAGATCGCGCAGGTTTTCCAGCGCATTCAGCAGCCGGCCGTTGTCGCGATGATGCAATCCGATCGACGGCTCGTCCAGCACATATAAAACTCCACGCAGCCGCGATCCAATCTGCGTCGCCAGGCGAATGCGCTGTCCCTCGCCGCCCGACAAACTCGCCGCGGAGCGATCAAGCGAGATATATCCCAGCCCAACATTGTTCAGAAATTGCAGGCGCTCGACGATTTCATGCATGACGCGTCCGGCAATCGCCGCCTCGCGTCCAGCCAGTTTAATCCCCTGCGCCACGCCGAGCGACCGGTCCACCGACATGGCGGTGAAATCGGCAATCGACATCCCGTTCACTTTGACCGCCAGACTTTCGGGTCGCAGTCGCTTGCCATGGCACGCCGGACATTCCGTCGCCGACATGTGATCCATCAGCCAATCGCGGTAGCCTTCGGATGTCGACTCCTCGAGATTCTGTTTCAGATATCCGAAGATCCCGTGGAAGCCGGTCTTCCCCCCGCGTCCTGTCTCGCCGTTCAAGAGAAAATCCTGAGTCTTCTCCGGCAGCTTCTCAAACGGAGTGCTGAGATTGATGCCGTACGCTGCCGCCACGATCTGCAGCTGATGAATCAGATTCTGCGACGCCGACCCCGGCCCCAGCCCGCCCTCCAGCAACGGCTTTGACCAGTCGCTAATCACCTTCGCCGGATCGAAGTCGTACTTGCTGCCCAGCCCGTGGCATTCCGGGCACGCGCCATACATGCTGTTAAAGGAAAACGACCGCGGCTCCAGTTGCGGCACGCTGATGCCGCAATCCGGACACGCCAGCTTCTCGGAATAAAGCTGCTCTTCTCCGCCGACCACCGCAACCTGCACCAGTCCACCGGCCAGCTTCATCGCCAGACCGACCGACATTTCCAGGCGATGCTCAATCCCCGGCTTCACCAGCAGGCGATCAATCACGACTTCGATGGTGTGATTTTTGCGCTTGTCGAGATTGATCTTGCTGGGATCGATCAACGCTTCGTCATCCAGGCTGACCAGCTCGCCATCAATGCGCGCGCGGGTGTAGCCATGCTTGACCAGCGTCTCCATCTCTTTCTTGAATTCACCCTTGCGTCCGCGGACGATCGGCGCCATCACCATGACGCGATCTTCAGGACTCAACGCCATCACCCGCTGGACAATCTGATCCGCCGACTGCCGGCTGATCGCGCGCCCGCACTTGGGACAATGCGGCACTCCGATGGAAGCGAAGAGCAGGCGAAGGTAATCGTAGATCTCGGTGATCGTCCCGACAGTCGAGCGCGGGCTGCGGCTGGTAGTCTTCTGCTCGATCGAGATCGATGGGCTAAGTCCATCAATTGCATCCACATCCGGACGTTCCATCTGGTCCAGAAACTGCCGCGCGTAGGCCGACAAAGTCTCCACATAACGCCGCTGCCCCTCGGCATAAATCGTGTCGAAGGCCAGCGATGACTTCCCCGACCCGCTCAGCCCGGTCACCACCGTCAGGGTATTGCGCGGAATCTCAACGTCGATGTTCTTGAGATTGTGCTGGCGGGCGCCCCGGACAGAAATCTTGGTAATAGCCATTTAGTAAGGGTCTGAAAGCCGATTGGCCAAAAAAATCGGTCCAATTGGCCTTCCGTAATGTCGACAGGTAACCAGACTTGTCCGAAAGTGGAATTGCACAGCTCTACTCCGTATCTTAGTCGTTAACAGCGCGGACGGTCAACGCAGGGTAGATTGAAAACGCAGTCGTTAGTCGTTAGTCGCTAGTCGTTGGCCGTCAGTCGTCAGTCGTCGGTCGTCGGGGCTTAAGCTTAAGGGTTTGGCCAACGACCAACCACTATCGACCACGACGATCTTGAGATGGAGTCGGTAAGCTGTAGCCAATTTTCTAGATAGAAGGGTTCTTCCGTGATCTCGATATTGATGCCCGCTATCCTCTTCTTAACCGTGATCGCCACCGTTGGCCTGGGCGTTTTCGCCGCGTATGCCGCCGTCATCGTCATCCTGAATGCGTTCGGCCGCAGTTCGAAACCGCAGGCCGAGTCAGGCCGCCCACGTCTTGTATTGGTTCCCACCCAGACCCACGCCAGCGGCGATTGAGACCTTACCCGTCGTGAGCCGCATCACACGTTACACCCGTCACGATGCGATGGTCACGATCTCCAAATTGTCACTTTTGCTTTCGCGATGAACCAGGACGGCATCGTTTCTTCGTTCGAGGAGCAGATCTGCGACCATGTCTCCGCAACGAAGGTTGTGAATGGAAAGCTGAGCAATACCCTCGGGAAGATAAGGCTGATCAAACGTAATGCGCTCGCGCTCGGGTTGCAGCGAAATCCCAAGGCATCCCTCGAGAATAAAGAACGGAGCCGCGGCCGCCCAGGCTTGCGGCGAGCACGCCACCGGATAGAGCGTAGGCCCTTCCGCCGGACGCCGCTTCAACCCACAAAACAATTCCGGCAATCGTCGCAAGTCGACTTCGCTGCTCAGATCGAGCAGTGCCAGCAAGATTTGCCCCGCCAGCTTCTTGCGCCCATATTTCGCCATTCCATTCGCGATGATGGAATTGTCGTGCGGCCAGATGGAACCGTTGTGATAGGACAGCGGATTGTAGCGGGCCTCCGGTTTCGCCAGCGTCCGAATACCCCAACCAGTGAAAAAATCGCTGCCGAGAAGATTTTCCGCCACCCGGCGGCCGCGTTGCGGCGATGCGATTCCCGTATAGAGGCAATGGCCCGCGTTCGAGGCTTGTACCCGGCATGGCCGCTTGCGGCCGTCGAGCGCCAAAGCATAGGTTCCGAGATCGTCGCACCAGAATTGTTCTTCAAATTTAGTCCGTAAAGTTTCCGCCTGCACTTCGAGCTCGTAGCGCCGGTCCGCATCTCCTAAAACGCGGCTCAGGCGGGCGGCGGCAAGTTTCGCGGCATACACGTATCCCTGCACCTCGCATAGAGCGATCGGCGGTTCCGCGATTTTTCCATCCGCGTGGAAAACCGAATCGTTGGAATCTTTCCACCCTTGTTGCACCAATCCCTTGCTCGATTGCCGGGCATACTCGACGAAGCCATCCCCGTCGACATCTCCGAAGTCATCGATCCAGGTGAGCGCGCGCTCAATGTGCGGCCACAATTGTTCCAGAAAGGGGCGGTCGCCGGTGCGATCGAAGTAGGCGCCCGCAAGCACAATAAACAACGGAGTCGCATCGACGCTGCCGTAGTAGCGTGCGAATGGGACTTCTCCGGTGGCCGCCATTTCGCTGCGGCGCATCTCATGCAGAATCTTTCCCGGCTCAGAGTCGGCAACCGGATCCGTTCTGTCGGCCTGCGAGAATGCAAGATAGTCCAGCACGCCCTTGGCGATCTCCGGATTCAGCCAAAGCGTTTGCAGAGCGGTAATGATGCCATCCCGCCCAAAAACTGTGCTGAACCAGGGAACTCCCGCGTAGGGATAGTTGCGTTCAGGATTCCCTGCAATCATCATTTGCAGGTCGGACATCGAGCGCGCAATCCAGTCGCTGAAGCGGGAGTTCGAGCTCGTGATTTGGGGAAATTCTCCGGCTACGGCTGCCAGTTCGGAACTCGCCGAAGAAAATGCCTCCGTATACCCGACGGAAGCGCTTTTCTCGGGCTCGCACGAGACCACCACTTGCAGCGGTATGCGTTCCTTTGGCCGCAGAGTTAATTCGAATTCCAGCGCGGTCGGGAAAGCGCGCACCGGCGTGAGGTCGCTCCGAACTGAAGTTTGGCGGAGCACGCGGTCGAGTCCTTCATAAGAAAGGAGGACCGAACTGTCTGAGACTCGATCTTCCAGCCGTCGTCCGCGTCGCTCCCGCAGCGTGCCCCGGACCTCGAAAACGTCGGCAAAGTCGGCATCGAACCCAAAGCGCACCGGAACTTCCATCTCTTCGAGACCATGATTCACGAAAAGAACCCTCTCGAAACAGGAGTCGCGCCACAAAAATCGCGAACGAACCACATGCAATGCACCGCGATGAATCGCAATTTGGTCGTCGTGAAATACGTCGAGATTGGAAAGATCGGCGGTGAAGAGAAAATTATTCGTCGCCACCGTCGAACTCAACAGCAGCGGCCGCGCGCCCCAGAGATTCAGGGAGAGCTCCGAAAGATGGCGCATGCCATCGTAGAAAACACCTTCCTCGCCCAGTCCCGACGTCTGCACGTCCCCCAACCGGTCGAATACGAAAAACATCCTGCCATATTTCAGTACACGGGCCCGATCATCAACGGGAGACGAGGTAGTCGCTATGTAGTACTGGGGGTGGACGATTCCACTTCGATCCACTTCAACACTCCCTTTTGGAGCGCCGACTGCGGCGCGGCTCTAACCAAATCTGGGTTGACCAAATCTGGGCTCACCAAATTTCGGCTCACTAAATCGGAGCTCATCAACTCTTGGCTAACCAAGTCTGGATTCGCTGAGTCCGGGTTGACCAAATCCGGGTTCACCAACTGTTGGTAAATGTCAAGATAGTTGCAGGTCATACGTTTATCGGTGAAGTTGCGTTCAAAATGTCGGCGGCAGTCGCGGCGGTCAATTGCATCGATCCGGTTTACCGCCTCTACCGCTTCGTCGATATCGTTTACCAGAAAACCGGCGACACCATCGAGGATGATCTCAGGAACCGACCCATGCGGAAACGCGATGACCGGCGTCCCGCAAGCCAGGGCTTCGATCATAACCAGGCCAAACGGCTCCGGCCAATCGATAGGAAACAACAGGGCCGTTGCGTTGCCGAGGAACTCGCCTTTCTCCGAATTGCCCACTTCGCCCACAAACTCAATGAGCGGATTGTTCAACAGCGGCTCAATGGTGCGCTCAAAATAACGCTGGTCCGCGCGGTCAATCTTCGCTGCCACTTTTAACTTCATTCCCGCACGGGACGCAATTTCGATGGCACGATCCAGGCCTTTTTCCGGAGAAATGCGCCCGAGAAAGGCCAGGTACTCACCGCCATCCGGATTGAAAGGCAGAGACTTTGGCGGCATCCCGTGATGAACTGTTCCCAGCCAGTTCGCCCATGCCAGCGGCTTGCGCTGGGCATCGGAAATCGATACCAGAGGCATTTCGCTGAATTCTTTATAGAGCGGAACCAAGTCGGGAAGATCGAGCCGGCCATGCAGCGTTGTCACGGTCGGAACTTGTGAGCGCCGGCTCATCGGAAAGTGCAAATAATCGATGTGAAAATGAATCAGATCGAAGTCTTCCGCTTCGCTGAAAATTCGCTCGAGCATCAGCATATGATGCGCCAGCGGATCGATGCAGTCCGCATCCAGCCTGAGCGCCTTCTTGCACGCGGGCACCAACCGCGCTCGCGTCATAGAGTCGCCGCTGGCGAACAAGGTCACGTCGTGTCCCAAAGCTACCAGTTTTTCCGTAAGCCACGAGACTACTCTCTCGGTTCCTCCGTAAAGGCGGGGCGGAACGCTTTCGTAAAGTGGCGCAACTTGAGCGATCCTCATGCAGAACGGCCTCTCCTTCATAAAAATCCCGCTTACCGCTTTGAGATGTCATTCGTCGCGCTCGGGTTGGCGATAGGTCCGTTCGCAGATTATGGAGGGGCGGACACCCCCGTCCGCCCGGCGCGCAGCGCCCCCCGGACGAGGCGTCCCGGGGCTCCATCATGCTTTCTAGTAAATCACCTTCAACGAAAACTGAATCTGCCGCGAAGTTCCGGAGGTTTTGCTGATAATTCCAAACCCACTGCCCCGCACAATGTTCGATGGCAAACTAAAATTCACCATGTTGAATACATTGAAGAACTCTGCGCGAAATTCCACCGTTCCCAGTTCCGCATTGCCGCGATGCCCGAACGGCGTGTCCTTGATCATCGCGATGTCAAAATCATGGTATCCCGGCCCACGAAAAGTATCGCGTCCCAGGGTGCCGAAAAAACCAGAGTTAGGGCCACTCCCGCCCGGAAGGTCGATCGGAATATTGAAGAAGGAAGCGTTGTTCGCGCCCAGGCCGAAATAGTCATCGCGCACCGGACGGCTAGTCGAAAAATGTGGCATCGAGACCAGATCGGGCCGGTCGGTGCCTCCCGCGCCAGCGCCCGTCTGCTGGATTCCCGAATACACGCTGAAGGGCGATCCCGTGGTCAAAGCCGTTATGTTGAGAAACTGCCAACCCGTGGTCAGTGGCCTTCCTAGAGGCTTCAGAAATCCAATCCGGTCGAGCGGCAGCAACTCAATCACGCTCACGTTGAACGCGTGCGTTACATCGAATGTGGACGGTCCCTTCTCCGCCGACGGATTCCAAGGATCTTGCGGCAGCGTTTGCAGAATCGTTCCCGCGGTGCCGAACAGCCCGCCCAGTACCGCGCTGCTGTCGTCAATCGATTTCGAATAGGTGTAGCTGGCCTGCAATCCCAATCCTGCCCGAGCGGATGTCTTGCTGGCACTGGCCTGCAAGGAGTGATAGCTGGAATGCGAACCGCTGGACATGATGAGCTCCGGCCCATAGCCTCCGATGGCCTGCCCCGAAGAATTGAATTGAGTAAACGGCGCGTGCGCGGGGTCAGCCCCGCCATAACTGTTCGGCGAATAAACTCTTGCCAGATGAATTCCCGCCGTCGCCACATACGAGACGTTCACCTTCACATCGCGAAAATCATGATCGACGCCAGCCGTCCAACTGCCGATATAGCCGTTGGCAAAATTCTTGGCGATGCCGACGATGGTGAGCAATTGCGGATTCCCGGGCGTACTCGCCGCCAGATCACGCTGGAATCGCGGCAAGTCAATCACAGTATTCGCGGGCACGTCCTGGCTCCGGCCCGTGGCGAATATCGGCTGGCCCTGAATGTTGTAGGCCGTCGGCAGATTCACCGGCACAAACGTATTTTGAAACGGGACCGGCAAACCCGGCAGCGCGCTGACGTAGGGCGCAAAAACAAATGGGATTGAGGCCGTCAGAAAATTGTCCTGCCATAAGTTGGGAAGAATCGTGGTAATGGCCCCGCCCGCATGCAGCACCGTGTGCGCGCCCACCGCGTAATCCAGCCCCAGCCGCGGCCCCCAGCCGTTCCAATCCTGATCGTATGGCGGCTGCGGATTGATCAAATACGCTTGTGTGGCTGAGCGATCCCAATAGGGCACGGTCTTGCCATCCGCTCCCAGGAATATTGGACCCGACGTCCGCTTGGTCGCCTCGTGAATGCGGCTGTTCACTTCGTAGCGCAGTCCGTAGTTCACGACGAGTTGCGATGTGGCTTTCCAGGCATCCTGAAAATAAAAGTTGTAAGCCTCGCGGCGCACCCCCGCCTCGTTGAACTTGTCGCCTACGGGTGTGATATTTGCCGCCGCGTTAATGCTGTACGAGTAGGGCGTCGCCGTAAGCAATCCTGTCAGAGAGTCCGGCAGCGGATCGCCCGGGTTGATGTTATGCGTTCCGCTCGCCGACGTGATCAGCACCGGCGAGTATGCCGTTCCTCCGCCAAATTCGTAAGCTCCATTCGGATTGGTCCCAAAGATCGTCGAGTCGCGATTCGCCCGGAGTTCCACTCCCCATTTGAAACTGTGCGGGCCATGTATAAGCGCGAAATCCTGCTTGAACTGATAAAGATTGCCGTAAGATCCGAAAATCGATCCCCCCGGCGCGTTGAAGCCCTGAAACAACCCATCCGCAAATCCCAGTGCAGGCTGGGTATGGTTAATCGCCGGGAAGAAGGGCGTGCTGCGAATGTATCCCAGAGAAGTTTCCGAAGCGAAGTGCGGAGAAATCTTGCGCACGTAGCGCACGCCCGCGTTGCGCTGATGATCGAAAAACTGCACCCCGAAACTAGGGTCGATCGCCGTCTGGTCTGGATTGGTCAGCGGCCCCGTCACCTGATTCAGGCTGAATCGCCCTAACAGCGAAGCCTTATTCGAGATCCGGTGGTCGACGCGTATCGAAAACTGATCCGTCGTGGTGACGACCTTCGACGATGCCGCATATGTGCGATCTCCAAACGCGCCCCCAGGCTGATTCGGCATAGGATATTGATTGAGCACCGCCACGATTCGCGGATCCACCGGAATTGTCAGCGTGTCGCCGGGAAACGTAGCCGTGTCGACTCCCTGCCGCTCGGCTGCGGTCGGCACCGGAATCACCTGCGTCGTGCCCAGCACCTGACGAAAACCCTGATACTCGCCAAAATAAAAGGTGCGATCGCGCCCGTCATACACTCCTGGAATCACGACCGGGCCGCCGTTGGTAAATCCAAATTCATTGCGCGCAAAAGGTGGAATTCGCCGTCGGCCCGTCGGGTCCTTGTAATCGAAATAATTGCGCGCGTCGAACGCGGCATTGCGCAGAAATTCAAACACGCTTCCGTGAATCTGGTTGACTCCCGACTTCGTCACCACATTCGTATAGCTCGCTCCGCCGTGCCCAATCTCCGCCGGCATTACGCCAGAATTTGCCTGCACTTCCTGAATCGCATCGACGTTAAAATTGGAGAACGTTGCCCCACCTAATTCCGGATCGGTGGTGTCGAAGCCGTCAAGAGCAAACACGGTGGCCGCGCCGCGCTGGCCGTTGACCGCAAACTGCTGCGTAAAATTGGCCGCGCCATTGGCATCGGTCATAGTCCCGGCCGCCAGCAGCAGCAGCTTGCTGAAATCCCGCGCATTCAGTGGCAGACTCGAAACTTCCGTGCTGGAAAGATGTTCGCCCCCGCTGGCCTGCGGGGACGCCGCCGCAGCAGCGGCGAGGATACGCAATTCATTCCCTTGAGAGGAAAGTTGCAGAGATGAACTCAAACCGCTTTCCTCTGTGACCACAAACGGTGCGGCGGATTTCCATTCCTTATCCGCGATCTTCACGGAAACTTCGTATGTTCCGGCAGCAATGCCTTCGAATACAAACCTGCCATTCGCCGCCGTGGTCGCGCTGTAGTCACGACCCGCGGCCGAGTGCACTTTCAGCTTCGCCCCAGCGATCGCCTTGCCCGACCCATCACTCAACACCCCTCTCCACGACGCTCCCGAAGCGGCGTGCGCGAACGGAGTTAGGAGCAAGGCAAGACCAAGACAGAGAATACAAATCCGATTTTCCACGGCTCTAAGCATGCGGCAGGAATTATACGGTGCAATCGACTAGCGCCAGCATCTCGCCGTCGGTCGAGGGGATCTTGCACGCTTCAACGATCGAGACGCCCGCTCGGATTTACGTACTTACAACGCCGCCGGCCCTGCGTGGTAGCATTTCCTTACGGCGCTTCCGTCTTCCGGAACTCAATGGCCCGCATCCGCTCCATCGCGCTCTGCATCGTTTCCGCGCTTTGCGGAACATTCCTCTTCTCTCTTCCCGCCCCCGCCGCCGAGCCGCCCTGGCTGGAAATTCACTCCGCCCATTTCACCGTCATCACCGACGCGGGCGACAAAAAAGGCCGCGAGGTCGCGCTCCGCTTCGAGCAGATGCGCGCCGTCTTTGCGAATCTTCTAACCAAGGAACGGCTCAACCAGTCAATTCCGCTCACCATCCTTGCCTTCAAGAATGACAAGACCTTTTATCAGGTCGCGCCCCTGCGCCAGGGCCAGCCCATTACTGTGCCTGGATTCTTCCTTGCCGGCGAAGATCAGGACTTCATCGTCCTGAACCTGTTCGAAGAAGAATCCTGGCGCGCCGTAGCGCACGATTTCGCCTTGATGCTGCTGGGTTACAACTATCCGCCCGCGCAAGGCTGGTTCGACGAAGGCCTCGCCGAATATTTCAGCTCGATTCACATCGACAACAAGCAAGCCGAAATCGGCGGCGACCCTGAGCTTGTCCCCTCGCTCACCGAAGATCTGTTGGCCAATCAGACCGTGACCACGCCGCCCAAATCACTTACCGAATTGCTGGGCGCACAAGTCTGGCTGCCGTTGCCCGATCTCTTTACCCTGAAACATGATCCCTCGACTCGCAATCAGGGCACGCACCATATCCTCTTTTACGCCGAGTCGTGGATCGTCATGCACTACCTTCTCCACGAAAAGAAGCTGCCCGAAACCGGAGCCTACTTCGACTTTGTTCTGAATCAGCACCTCCCCGTCGAAGACGCGATTCAGAAGGCCTACGGCATGAGTTCTGCGGATTTGGAAAAGAAAGTGAAGGATTATTTCCACGCCCAGACCGGGCTCTTTGCAGCCGTCGATGCCGCTCGCCAGACCAACGCTCCGAGCGAGGAAGACCCCGCGAGTGCGATCGGCCCGGGCCAGCCCTACCGCTTCCCGGTTCCCGTCACACCCGACGACTCAGTGATTACCGCAAATCCGATTCCCGAAGCGGACGAGCGCGCGCTCTACGCCGAAGTCGCCATCCGCATTCCCGAACGCCGCGAACTCGGCCTGCAACAACTGCATGCGTTGGCTACCGCGGCCACCCTGGCCGACAAGAAATTCGAATTGAAAAAGCAAGAGAGACGGTCGAGCGAGGATCCCGACCTGCTTCCCACCAACGCCGTCGGCAGTCCTCTGGCTCACCGCATTCTGGCCTGGGACCACATCGGGCACGGTGAATTTGACGACGCCTCGACCGAACTCGCCGACGCCGCTGCTCTCAATCCGCGCGACATGTGGTTGCGCTATTACTTGTCGATCTTGAAATACCGTATCGCGCAAACCAAGCATGCCGACATCCAGGGCCTGCCCAACATGATGCTCGACCTCAAGGCGGTGCTCGAATGGTATCCCGAGATGGCCGGAGCTTACGACCTGCTGGCCCTTGCCCGCAACGAAGGCGGCAGCACGCCCGCTGCCCTGACGGCCGAACGCGCCGCCATCGGCCTGAGCCCGCGCAATGAGTTCTTCATCTATCACCTGGCGCAGATTTATGTGGCCAGCAAGAAATGGGAGGCATCGCAGATTCTGCTCGAGCGCCTGAAAGGCAGCAACAGTCCGCAGATCGTCGCCCTCGCCAAGGAACTGCAAGAAACTTCCGGAGCCGAAAAAAAATACGGCATCGCACTCGGCGCGGGAAATGGGCCGCAACCGAAATTTGCCCCTCAGAAGTCTCCCTTCGATGTACTCGAGGAAGATGCTGCCAGACGCGCCGCCTCCGATAAAGCCGCCCAAGCCGCCGGACCGGAAGATGCGCGTTCCACCAAGTATCTACGCGGCCGCCTGATTGCAGTCGACTGCACGCAAGCTCCTGCCGCCGTTCTCAGCGTCAACGCCGATGGAACAGTCCTGAAGCTTCGTGCCTCCGACTACAAATCTCTGCTTCTGATCGGCGCCGAAAACTTCTCCTGCGACTGGCGCGACCGCCAGGTCACAGTGAACTACAAACCTTTGGGATCAACCAGCGGGGACTTAGTCTCGCTGGAAATGCGATAACAGTGAAGCGACGACGTTGTAGCGAAGGCTGCTCAGAAGTTCTATACCATCCTGATGGAACCCGGGTACTGCGCCACCAACGAATCGTTGGTCAGTAGCGTTACACCTTCAACCGTGGCCTGTGCCACTACGACTCTGTCGAAAGGATCTTTATGAAGCGGCGGCAAACTCTCCGTGGCAACCACGTGATCGCTGAGGATGGCCAACTCGACGTACCCGTTATCCAATAGCCCGCGACGTAACAGCCGCGTGTCCGCCCTGAAATCTTCCCGGCCCAACCCCAGGTTTAATCGCCACTTCCTTCCTTGAACTTCAGGTCCAGCAAAAAACCCTCCCACAGGGAAATGGGAGGGTTTCGGGAATTGTTCGCAGGTTATGCGCGGACGACGTTTGCCGCTTGAAAGCCTTTGGGGCCCTTCAGCAGGTCAAACTCCACGGTCTCTCCTTCATTGAGCGTGCGGTAGCCGTTCTCCTGGATCGCGGAGAAGTGCACGAATACATCTTCCCCCGTGGAGCGTTGGATAAATCCATACCCCTTCGCCCCATTGAACCACTTTACTGTACCTTTCTCTCTCACGGCAAAAACTCCTTTCACAATCGCGAAGAATGGTTCTCCGGCTGAATCGATCGTCGCCCCGGTCGATTGAAGCCCCCCTCAATAAAGCCGGTAGAACTTTGAGTCACGCCCTACGATGTGTAGAAGAAGTACCCCAAAAAAGGAAAAGACTCCTCAGTCGCCCCCGCGGAATCCATCCGCGGCGAGAACTTCGGAGCCCGACAATTTGGCGCGTTTCTACCACACCTACTAAAGATCAACCACTCGCTTGTCTCTCTACCGGGACCACTTTCCGGTATTGAGGAACAGATAATAAGCAGTATTAAAACGATTCGCAAGATAAATTAGAAAGGAATCGTAATGTGACCACCGGTCATTCCAGATAACTTTTACAAGGATAAAGAAATAACTCAGTAACCACTGGAAGAACTTCGGGTTACTTCTCTGGCGCTCGGTTCAAAAACCTATCGCGGAATGTTGAACCCTCGCGCTTCGGCGCTGGGGTTTGCCTAAGAGCCAAAAGCCGAAAAGTAAGACCCAAAACGTTTCTGGTACGATTGGACCGTCCCGTGTCCGACCCTCCTTTCACCGCACCGCCGCATACCGATACCGTACGGCAGCGTACAGTAGTCGGCCCGGCGCGCGATTCGCCTAGCCTGGGCTCGCGCAGACCCGGTTCGCGCAGCTTGCTCGTCTCCACCATGAAGTACTTGATGCGGACCGATGTTCACACTTTCGCGTTCTCCGTCGCGGCGAATTCGATACTGGCGTTCTTTCCCTTCGTCGTCCTGCTGCTGACTCTGATCCGCCGCGTCTTTCATTCCCGCGTCATGTCCGACGTCATCATCGAACTCCTCCGCGACTACCTGCCGGCGGGTCAGGATTTCGTGATCCGCAACCTCAATTCCATGGTCAATTCGCGCCAGCGCGTGCAGGCGGTATCGCTGGTCATCCTGCTGGTGACTTCGTCCGGTGTGTTCCTGCCGCTGGAAGTGGCACTCAACCGAATCTGGCGCTTCGAGAACAATCGATCCTACCTGGGCAATCAATTGATCTCGCTTGGCCTGGCCTTGGCCTGCGGCGTTCTGGCCTTGCTCTCGATCGCGCTGACCGCGGGGCCAGTTGCGTTCATGGAATTCTTGCTTCGCGGCTATGGCACCGGCTTTGTGCGCCTGATTGGATTCCTGATGATGAAAGTTTTCGCCATCGCCGCCAGCATCGCCATTTTCTTTCTCATCTACTGGCTGCTGCCCAACGGAAAAGTTCCGGCGCGCACGGTGCTGCCCGCGGCGGTCATTATGGGACTGCTTTCTGAGGCATTGAAATACGCCTATATCCTTGCTCTGCCCTGGCTGAATTTTCAGGAAGTCTACGGCCCCTTCGCGCTCTCGGTGAGCATGATGTTCTGGGCTTTTCTCTCCGGCCTGCTGCTCCTGGCTGGCGCCAATCTTTCCGCGGAAGAACATCTGCAACGTTCCCTCTGATTGCATCTTCAGGCTTCGGCTACTGCACCGGCACGTTGGAAAAAGCGATTCCGCGCCTGCGGTTGATGCGGCAGATAATGTTCTCCAGCATTTTCGGCAGCAGGTTGACGCCTTGACTGGGCATGAGTTCGTTCTTTACCAGATAGTCGTCGGCGCCCTCTTCCATCAGTTTCTCCCGGTTCTTCTCCGAGAGGCTGCTGACTACTACGACGGGGATCTGGGCGGTCCGGGCATCGGTTTTCAATTGCCGCAGAACTTCGGGTCCGCTCATCTTGGGCAGGATCATGTCCAGCAAAATCAAGTCCGGTTTATGCTCTTGCGCCATTTGCACAGCCATTTCTCCATCCTCGGCGCAAATCACTTCATATCCCGCTTTGAGCAAGGCAGACTCATTCTCTCGCCGCATGGGTTTGCTGTCTTCCACTAAGAGAATCTTCACGTTGCTCTCCCTCGCGCTGCGCTTTCTATCGGCAGCGGTGCGGAGAGGCTTTAGATTCCATTCTTCGCAAACTCTAACCGCTGAGTATGCTTATGTCTGCCTACAGCAATTTCCGCGAACCGATCCCCCTTGCCCAAAAAGGCCGCCTGCGACTCGCAGACGGCCGACGGTTTATTCTTTTCCTCTTCGTGCTGATAGCTGATGGCTGAAAGCTTGCACTATTTCTTCGCCTCTCCAATCGAGATCAGTTCGACCTCAAAAACGAGCGTCGCCCCAGGCGGGATACCGGGACGGCCCTGATCGCCGTAGGCCAGATCGGCCGGGATGAAGAGTTGCCATTTCGAGCCGACCGGCATCAATTGCAATGCCTCGGTCCAGCCTTTGATTACTCCGCCCACGGGAAACGTTGCAGGTTGTCCACGCTTGTAGGAACTGTCGAACTCGCTCCCGTCGATCAGCGTCCCTTTGTAGTTGACGGTCACGGTGTCGCTCGCAGTCGGCTTCGGTCCGGTGCCGGCAGTCAGGATTTTGTACTGCAATCCGCTGGGCAGCGTCACAACTCCGTCTTTACTTTTGTTCGCCGCGAGGAACGCATCGCCCTCTTTATGGCCGACGGCGGCCGCTTCTTTGGATTTGGCCTCCATTTTTCCTCGCATCTCGGTTTGCAATTGCGTTAGGGCGGCCTTCTCTTCGTCTTCGGTCATCAACATCGTTTTGCTGCCGGCCAGAGCGTCTTTCAATCCGCGCGCGGTGAGGGCGGGATCGATAGCTGTATTCACGCTTTGCCGGCGCAGATCGCCGCCGATTTTCATTCCCAGCGCGTAGCTCGCCTTTTCTTTTTGGGTCTTGAGAGTAAGAGTAGTAGCGGATTTTGCGCTTGTGGTCGCTTTCTTGGCGGCCGGAGCCTGCGCTTTTGGGGCCGGAGTGGAAGCGGAAGCCGGTGCTGTCGGTTGAGCTGCGGGGGCAGCCGGAGTCTGCTGCGCCGGGGCATAGCCCAGAAGCATCATCCCGGCGGCCAATAGTTGAAACACTGTGGTGAGCGGTTTTTGCATATCCAGCTATTGTCCCATTGCGCACACAAGATGGGCAAACGCGCGATTGGGATTCGCGGGCGGGCGAAGCGGGATGGGCGCAACTTCTGGCCTCGGTTCTCGCTCTTTCGGTGGCGGATATCTCATATCAAAAAAATTAAAAAATATCTTTGAGCTAAAATCCTTGTTTGCATGTAGTTGCGCGAATTTTGATATGGCAGGCGTCCCGTAAAATATTGAGCGCGAGGGACTTAGATATCAAAATACTGCGAAATAAGGAGTTAGAGGGGGAATTTTCGGGTTGCTCTTGCGTTGTTAGAGTTCTGGAGTCGTATTGCTTGTAGCTAAACACTACGGAACCATTTTAACATCCGCATCCGCCCCGAACGGTCAGTTGGTCGCGGTATGAGGCTGCGAGAGTAGGAGTTAAGAATATTTGCGGGGGACTTGACAGGTTCTAAAGCACGAAAATCGGACTGTCTTTGATTCTTGGGAACGTCCCGTCTGTCCCCGGTTTTCCCCCGGTTTTCCCTTGATTCTTGGGAACGTCCCGTCTGTCCCCGGTTTTCCCCGGTTTTCCAGCGTACTTGCCCGGACCGCCAAATGCATCTATGTAGAGAAGGCGGTTGTTACTGTGGCCTAGGATTGGCAGCCACGCCTGAAAGTACCGTTTGAGAATTTCATGCTTCTTAGCTGTATGCGGTTCTATCGGCCACAGCGTTTCTGTAATCGAGCTCATGCGCCAACCTCATGCCCGTCATTCGCAGGTTGAATGATAAGCGAGGTTGAGGAGCAGATCACAGAAAATATTCACCTTGTATTCGCCTGTGACCGCTGCGGGATTTGCTAAAAGGACGCGCAATGTCGGTTCTTTAAGTGGACTTAAACCATTTATAATCATTTGCATGCAAGATATTGCTTAACGGGATATGCTTGGTCCCTGAGGAGGACCCACTTTGTTGGCGGTGCGCGCGCGATTAGCAGCCTTGGGCTACCCGGCGGCTTTTCTGCCGGTGTCAAACCTCGTTGTCGTCTGCGCGGCGTCTAGGTTCCGCCAAGCGCTTTCTCTCGATCAACAAGCTGGTGGCACGCATCCTCATGTGCTTAACCGTTCCACGCAGCAGTTGCGATAGCTCTTTCAGAGTCGGTTCCAGATCACCGTCAGTTGCGGCCGCTGCCTTCGCACAGAGTTGTCGTATGCGGTCCTCGATTCTGCGTTGAGGGGGAGGCATGAACGGGCCGCAACGAGTCTATGTCTCAAAACGGTGATTGCGCGATACCCTACAAGTGGTATTGCTTCTACAGCGTTCGCCTGAGTTGCGGCCGAGAGTGGTGCAATTTATAGCCGTCTAGCGAAAAAATACCACTGCGGGGGTTCAGGTGCTCATATCGAACCCTTGTCCCGAAACGGCGAGACGATCTTTTTTGCCTTCAAACAAACCATTTAGCTCCATAACGAGTTCATCGAACTTCCGGGCATTTTTTTCCCCGGCGATTTGAGCACATAACTCAACCATTCGATTTCGTTCCTCGGGTGTCATAGTGCCGTAAGTTGCAACTGGCTCACCAACTTTGGCAAAGTTCTGAACTTTTAGAACCAACCTTCACCACCCACAATCGCATCGTCGGTTCACTCGAGCCAAAGGCAGGCTTTAGTGGGCAACCCGCTGGCGAATTCACCCATGAGGTCGGGTACGTCGGTAATTAACCGCCGGAGGCGAAACCGAAATATCATCGTCGAGATCATTTTGGGCAAATGATTCTCGGCAAATCGTTTTTAGCAAATCACGCGCGCGGAGAGTTCTATGAAGCGAGTTGCGCTACAAGGTTTGTGTATTGTTGTGCTGGCGGGGAGTATCAGTTACGGGCAGTCGCTGGCCGACGCCGCCCGTGCCAACCGCAAGCAGAAGGGCGACGTCCCCGCGAAGGTGCTCACCAGCGACGACTTGGTGGCAACTCCCACAGCAGAAGTAATTCAATTAATTCCCGGCTCAAGCGCCAGCGGGCAGGGAACGCTGGTCGCGCCGGGCAGAGGAAAGCATAGTTATCGGGTGATTACGCTGGATGCCAGCCGGTTTCTGGCTGGAGGCACAATTCATATTGCGATCACGGTAGGGGACGGGGAATCGGAAGCGTCTTTCGATTTGTACCCAGAGGGCCTGGCGCTGCCTTCCGAGGGATTCCCGAATTCTCTAGCCAATGCCGTGAACGTGCATAGGGAATCTGGCGCAAAGATCAATTATCACTTTGCCCATGGAGCAGTGTTCCAGTTCGCTGCCGAGGGGAGTTGGAATGCAAAGGCCGGCGCCACGAACACCTACAACTTTGTAATCGATGTGGACAGCCCGACGCGGTGATCCGCCGAGCTACTTCTTATTTTTATTTAGCTGTGCGTTTTTTTGGCTGCGCGTTTCTTCGCGGCGCTCTGAGCGCGGGCCGCGGAGTTGGCCTTCACTGCGGCGCGAATGAGTTGTTTGAAAGCAGCTTCGTCGATCTTCTCCCCTTGGCGAATATCGATGGCGCGCCGCGTGTTTCCTTCCAGGCTGGAATTGAAAAGCTTCTTCGGATCCGCGAGGGAGGCTCCGCGAGCGAAGGTGAGCTTCACCACTTGCTTGTAGGATTCTCCGGTGCAGACGATGCCGTCATGCGACCAGATGGGAGTTCCGGGGTTCGTTGGCTTCACCCATTTCCACTCCTCCTGGATGTCGGGGTCGGCATCGTGGATGAGCTGACGCAGACGAGCCAGGGTCGCTCCGCGCCAGTCCCCCAGGTTCTGAATCCGTTCGGTGATGTTCGCGGATGCGGCTTCGCTATTCGGATGATTGGTCGGCTTCATGTTCTCCTCCGATTGTTGTCGATCGTCTTCTCTTCGATCATATTCTCCGTAAGATTAGCGCCGGTACGATAAATCAACATAGCCGTTCTTGTACGCGATTACGTTTTTCAGATGCCACTGCTGCTCGGTAGCGGAATCACCGAATAGATGCAGTCCGTCACCCAAGGTGACCGGCGCGATCATCAATCGGATTTCGTCCAGCAGGCCCAGCTTAAGAAAACTCTGGGCTAAGATGGCACCTCCCACCAGCCAGATGTTTCTGTATCTAGGCGCGAGTATCTCATCGACCAATCTTTTGAGATCGCCGGAGTAGAACTCGACGGTCTTCCTTGTGCTTGTGGATCGCAGTTCTCGATTTGTGACCACGACCGTCGGAGTATCGCCGTAGGGCCAGCCGAGTTCGAGCGCGTGCTCATAGGTGCGAGAACCCAGCACATAGCAGTCGATCGACTGGAGGACCTCAGATTGGGCAGCGTCAGCGCCCTCATCCGTAACCCCTTTTTCATAGACGTCGGAACTGTCCATCCACGAAATCGTGTTGTCCTTCTTGGCGATAAAGCCATCCAGGCTGGAGACTACGTGCAGGGTTATGATTGATTTCATTGGCGACTCCCGCTGAAAAGCTTCGAAATTCCAAGCTTAGACTCTTAGCCAACCACGGAACCCCCTGCCGGCATAGTAGGACTCTGCGCCATTGTGATAGAGGAAGACACGGCCGAAGCGGCGATCGCCGAAGAGGGCGCCGCCGAGTTTTCTCATAGCGGGCGGAGTTTGCAGCCAACTCGACGTCTTGGTGTCAAAAGCTCCGAGTTTCTGTAGCTCTTGATATTGTTCTTCGGTCAACAGCTCAATGCCCATGGCGGCTGCCGCGTCCATCGCGTTGTTTTTCGGTTTAGCTTCTTTGCGGGAATCCAACGCTGCGCGGTCATAGCAAAAACTTCTGCGGCCTTTCGGACTTTCCGGAGAACAATCAAAAAAGATGTATTCGGCCGTGGTTTTATAGTGACCAACCAGATCCGGTTCGCCGCCAGTTTTCTCCATTTCGCTGAGGGACCACAGTTTTTTGGGATTCGCTTCCAGCCTGGCTTTTACTTTGGCCCACTCGAGACCTTCATGGCGGTTCAAGTTTTTCTCAAAGCGGGCTTGCAATGTTCCGAGTAGTACTTCGCGTTGTTGCGGGGACAACTCGTTTTTTGTCTTAGCGCCTTTCATATCTGTCTTCCTCTTGCAAGGGCAGGGTACGATGCTGTTTGTAGCATGAGATTTTCGGTTCAGTCAAAAACTCGGGCGCAGAGCCGCATCTCGCCGACCCTCGCAAAAGCCGCGAGGATGGAGCGGCCTTTTTCATGGTGATGCTTAGAAACGAATCCGACCGGTATTTACGGACCTCAGATCGGATCGCGATAGCGGCGCAGGCGCACCGCTCCTGCCAGGAATGCGGCGGCCACGATTAATCCGATCCAAAGGCCAGGGCTCAGCAGGAACTCGGCCAGGGTAAATGGCGTCATATTCTGCATGGCGCTGCTCTGCGCCGGGTAATCAATTGCGGCGGGGCCGCCGACGAAGCGGGCCAAAAGCATGGCGCCAAAATGCGAGGTATTGAAGGCAATCTTTTCGACGAAGCCGATGGCGAGCAGTGGCAGACTCGCCCACAGTAAGGGAGCGCGACGCGCCCAGGCTGAGACCAACAACATCCAGCCATAGAAGGGCGCGTAGTAGAGGCCGTGCATGAATAGCAGGTGGTACAGCAGCATTACAGACATCCGGATTAAGGGCAAATGTGTCCAGAGCGCAGCGACGCTCTGACCGCTGGTCAGCAGAGCTACCGTGCTCAGGAGGAGCATGATCACCTGGATGACAACAGTGATCGCCCAGGTGAGCAGCGGGAGAAGCAAGAGTGGAACGCTCGCCTTCGAGAGCACGACGGTGAGATCGGAAACCGGCATCGACTTCCAGAACAGGATGCTGCGATCGCGACGTTCGCCATACAACGCGTCGAGGCAGTAAAAGACAGCGACGATGAGAAAGGTCCCCATGAGCAGAAGGGCAGCGACGTTATAGTGCTTCTCGATGATGTCCTGCCGCTGCATGTGGTCGCTCAGGGCCATTGCGGCCCGCATCTTTTCGGGCAGATGAACCATGCTGATCAAAAAGCCGACGAGAATAAGGGCGGCGACTGCCAGAGGCGCAATATATAGAGAACGGTTCTCCCACAGTTCGCGTCGAACCGACCAGTAGAAGGGATGCGGCGCGGATGAGGCCGGGGTAGGGATCCGCGGTGAGCCCAACGACTCGAGTGTGGCGTTCGATGGACTGGTCATACAACGACTCCTTTATTTGAACTTGGAGTTGCGCCCGGATTCGCGGTTGCTGTTGCGCTTGCATTACCGCTCATCACGGCGACAAACAGGTCCGTGATGTTCGGCGTGCGGACTTCACCCAGCGCGGCGAGTTGGTTGCGGCCGATCTGATTTCCTCTTAGATCGAATAGCAGGAAGGTGCGGCCGATTATCTGGCGCTCATGAATCGGCTTGAGAGCGCGCGCGGTTGCGAGCTGCTCAGGATTCGCCGCCAGTTCCACGTAGCGCGACTCGATCTCTTCCATGCTGCAATTGAACACGATGCGGCCGCGGTCGATGAACATGAGATCGGTGAGGACGTGCTCGACCTCTTCGACTTGATGCGTAGTCACGACGACGGTGCGGCGGCCGTCGAAATAATCGTTCAATAACGAATCGTAGAACTGTTTGCGGTAGAGGATGTCGAGGCCGAGTGTGGGTTCGTCAAGCACCAGCAATCTGGCGTCGATGGCCATGACCAGAGCCAGATGCAGTTGCGTGACCATGCCTTTAGATAGTTCCCGAACTTTTTTCTGACGCTGGATGTTGGTCTTGGCCAGGAAGCTTACCGCCTTGGCGCGGTCGAAGCGCGGGTGAACTCCGGCGACGTAGTCCAGCGTTTGCGAAACCTTGATCCAGCGAGGAAGGACAGCTACATCGGAAATAAAACAAACATCGCGCATCAGATGTTCGCGCTCGTTCCAGGGATCGCGCCCCAGAACCTTCAGTTCTCCCTGATAAGGAGTGAGGCCGAGAATCGCGTTCAGGGCGGTGGTCTTGCCGGCGCCGTTCGGTCCGATGAGGCCGACGATGCGACCTTCTCTTATATGCAAATCGACCCCATCAAGCGCAATGGTCCTGCCGAAGGACTTGCGCAAACCGCGGGCTTCGATCACTGCCGGTTCGATCTTTGCCGGTTCGGTCATTGCCGTTTCGATCACGGTCATGGCTTCGGTTTCTCCTTTGCCGCCTCCAGCAATTCTTTCGGAGTCAGGCCGAGGCGCTGAATGGTGGCGTGAATCCTGGGCCATTCTTCCGCCAGAAATTTCTGCCGCTCGCCTTGCTTTAGCATGCTCCGTGCGCCCGCGTTGATGAACATCCCGAGGCCGCGCCTGCTCTCGACCAGACGCTCGTCCACCAGTTGCTGATAGCTCTTCAGGACCGTGAGCGGATTTACCCGATACTCGGCGGCGACGGTGCGCACCGAAGGCAACGGATCGCCCTCCTTCAGGACGCCGTCGAGTATCATCGCGACCACGCGGTCGCGAAGTTGGCGGTAAATCGGTTGACTGTCATTCCACTCATGATCCATTGAGGGTTCCTAGATCCTCGGCACAGTTGCGCTCCCATCATTTTGTCCGCTGCAGGTCCATGTGAGCGTGCATGGGTTTGTCTCCGGGCATCATATAGGTCCAGTCCTCGGTATGGTGATTGGCGTCGATGATGGTGAAGACGGCGTGATTCATATGTCCGTAGTCGTTGCCGCCGGAGAGATCGGCAAAATCGAATTCCACCGTCTTGCCGTCGGCTGATTTGCGAGCCACCATATGCGGCCGATTCCCGGCGTCACAATAGTGGACCAGATTCAGATGATCGCCATCCAGGTAAAGCATCGTAACGGGATGGTCATGCTTGGTCGGATCGTCCGGCATGGTTGGGTCCATCATCTCGTGGACAATTGAGTTTCCACGGGAGGTGACCCGAAGAGTTGCCTTCGCGAGCGTTCCGGTTGGAATCTCTGGGGATGGCGGGTCGGCGGTCACGGGGCCTTGCCAATTGCCCGCCAGAGTTTTGAGTTCATCAAAAGATTTCTGCGCGTCGGACTGGGCAAAAGCCACAGCCGAGAGCGACAGCAGAACGACGGAAAGCATAAAACGATGGAATTTCATAGTTTTCTCCTGAGGACTTCGTTTTTCGAGCCAGCCGCTGTGAGCAATCAACAGATACGAGCTCGATTTCACAGTGTTATACTTAACTATAACACTACATAACATGTCAAGAAGTTTTTTGCTTCTGAGTCGAAAAAAAGTCAAAGGGACGTTGGCCGGTCCGTCCTCTAATCTCTAGCGCAGACTTCGCAGCAGACAAAGCACTCGCGCTCCGGCCACCGGCGCGGTTCCGAGGTAGTTCCAACGCAAGCATTTTTCCGAGATGTAGCAAAATTTTTCATCATTGACAGCGGCTCGCTCGCAAGGTATCCAGGGTCGTCGCCTGTAATCAGTTGGAATTCGGGGACCGGGGGTCTTAACACGGACGCCGTCCTGTGGGTTCTGGTCACAAGCGCAAACGGGAGTGGAACGGCAAAACTGTACGCGTACTCAGCGCTGCCCAACCACCTTGGTCAGTTCCCCCAGCTTTGGTCCGACTCATTGAACGGCCCCTACGCGACTAAATTTATGGTACCGACGGTGATCAACGGATGCGTATACGTCGGCGGCCAGAAGCCGAATGCCACCTGCAGCGCCGGGAGTTGCCTCGGGAGGGTGGTTGCGTGGCACTAATTCGAAATGGGTGGGTGACCTATGAAGAGTAACAAGCCTAAGATGAACTACCTGTTCGCCTTGGTATTATTGTGTCTGACAGCGCTGACAGCTCAAACAGGCCTGCACTACAAATTTGCTCCAGCCGGAAACTACCCGGGGGCTACGTATACAGTTCCCCTCGCCATAAGTTTCGCTCATATCGTCGGCTACTACGTGACGCCATTCGTTAACCATCCGTATATCCAGACTGGTTCAGCCTTCCTTGATGCGGCACCGCCGGGCACCTCCACCTCTTATCTCTCCGGTATCAACAAAAACGGGATAGCGGTCGGAGGATATTGCTCGGCCAGTGGCGGGTGCAACCCCGAGGTCGGCGAAGTTGGGTATACGTATAACTTCAAAACGAGAAAGATACAAACGATTACTTTCCCGCTAGCGGGTGCGGCGACAACCGCATTCGGCATCAACGACTTGGGCACAATCGTGGGCGGCTATTGCCCTAACGCTGTAGTTTGTCCGCAAGGCGCATTCAGTCCCGCCTCCGACGGTTTCATAGACACGAACGGAGTGTTTACTACTTTGAATTACCCGGGAGCGCAAGATACCAGCGCTTTTGCCATCAATAATTCGGGCGCAGTGGTGGGAGACTACATCATAAACAACACCGGGCCGCATGCTTTCCTTTACCAAAGCGGCACATTCACCAACATCGATTTTCCCGGATCGAACTATACGGAAGCCACGGCGATCAACAATCTTGGTGTCGTGGCCGGTTTTTTCACCTCGACCAGCGGTGCGGCTCACGGCTTCACGTACTCCAATGGTACCTTCACCCAAATTGATCGGCCCGATTCACCGAATGGGTCCGGTGTAACCGGCATCAATGACCGCGGCGACTTGGTGGGCGTTTGGTATCCCTCCACTGGGTTCGGCAAAACCTTCGAGGCGATCCCAGTCAAATAAGCCGGCCCAGCCACAAGGCCTACGAATGAAAGCAGAGCTAAAGGCGTGGCCACATCCCTGCTGCTGTGCCTGACAGCGCTTACAGCTCAAACGGGCGGTCGGTTCCGTCCCTTCCTGGCGCGGTTGTATGTTTTTGAAGCTAAGGCTGGATCTCGTACACGACGCCGCACCCGGCCGGGCATAGGCCGATCTGGCCACCGTTGAACGCCGTGCCGAAGAAGTTTCCGGCCGCATCGCAAGGTTGGGGGCAGCTTTTGTCGTGCTGATGCCTCAGAAAAGTCCTCGGGTTATAATCTCTCACCCATGCCCCTGACCGCTGGCACGAAGCTTGGCCCTTATGAGATTCAATCGCCGCTGGGAGCGGGCGGCATGGGAGAGGTGTACCGTGCCCGCGACGCACGCCTGAATCGCGAAGTCGCGATTAAGATTCTGCCCGCATCTTTCTCCCGCGATCCCGAACGTCTGCAACGATTCGCGCAGGAATCGCGTGCAGCGGCCGCGCTGAATCATCCCAACATTCTTTCTATTTTCGATATTGGCGAGGACCGCGATGCGCCCTACGTTGTTTCCGAACTTCTGGAAGGCGAGACTCTTCGCGACCGTCTGCGCAACGGTGCGCTGCCCTCGCGCAAAGCGATCGACTACGCGGTGCACATCGCCAGCGGCCTGGCCGCCGCTCACGATAAAGGAATCGTCCATCGCGATCTGAAGCCGGAGAACATTTTCATCACCGGCGACGGGCGGGTAAAAATTCTCGACTTCGGCCTGGCCAAGCTCACTCGCCCGGAGGAAGATCTCTCCGGCAACGCGCCTACGCAGCAGGTCGGCACCGAAGCCGGAACCGTGATGGGCACTGCCGGGTACATGTCGCCCGAGCAGGTGCGCGGCAAGCCCACCGATGCGCGCTCCGACATTTTCTCTTTTGGCGCGGTGCTGTATGAAATGCTCTCCGGCAAGCGGGCATTCCACGGCGATTCTTCCGTCGATACCATGAGCGCCATTCTCAAAGAGGATCCGCCGGAACTTTCCGAGACCAACCGCAATGTTTCGCCGGCGCTGGAACGGATCGTCCGTCATTGCCTCGAAAAAAATCCTGCGGAGCGTTTTCAATCGGCGCGCGATGTGGCTTTCAATCTGGAAGCTCTGACCGATATCTCGACTACCGGCCGGGGCGGCGTGCGGGCTCTGCCGGAAGAAAAACCAGCTGGTCGCTGGCTGATTCCATCTGTGGCGGTCTTGCTTTTGCTGGCGTCATGGGCGGGCGTCTATCGTCTGGGTCGCGGCGGGGCGCGCCCCGCGAATCCAACGTTTCATGAAGTCACGTTCCGCAATGGCACTATTTGGGACGCGCGCTTCGCGCCGGACGGCCAGACCGTGATCTACGGCGCCGCCTGGGACGGCCGCCCGCAGGAAATTTTCTCCACTCGTTTCGACAGCTCCGACTCTCGTTCCCTTGGCTTGCCGGCGGCGCAAATTCTTTCCATCTCGTCCAAAGGCGAGATGGCCGTCTCGCTGCATCCTGGGGTTTCCGGTCCCTTTGCCCAGGCTGGAACGCTGGCGCGCGTTCCTCTCGCCGGCGGCGCTCCGCGGGAAATGCTCGACGATATTCTTTGGGCGGATTGGACGCCGGACGGACAGTCTCTCGCGCTGATTCGCAATGGGTTGACGCGCCTCTCGTATCTGGAATTTCCCGCGGGCACCAGGATCTATGAGCCCAACGGCTGGGTCAGCCACGTGCGCTTTTCTCCGGGCGGAGATTTCCTTGCGGTCGCCGATCACGTTGCCGGCGGAGACGACGGCCGCGTCGTCATTCTTGACGTGCATGGAAACCACAAGGCCAGCTCTTCTTATTACACGAGTGTCGAGGGTCTGGCCTGGGCACCCAGCGGCAAGGAAGTCTGGTTCTCGGCCGTGCCTGCCGGAGCCGCGCGCTCCATCTATGCTCTCGACTTCGCCGGCAAAGAGCGCCTTATCTATCGTTCGCCCGGCGGACTGACGATTCATGACATCAGTCGAACCGGTCTTGTGCTCCTAACCGCCGACAAGTCTCGCCTTTCGCTCTCTGCGCTACCACCGGGGGAGACGCGGGAGCGCAGCCTCTCCTGGTTTGACTGGACGTTGCTCCTCGACATGTCCGCCGACGGCAAGACTCTCTTGTTCTCCGAGACCGGAGAAGCCGCGGGCGCCAACTACAGTCTTTATCTGCGCAAGACCGATGGCTCACCGGCCGTTCGGCTGGGCGATGGAGGCTTTGGCGCTCTTTCTCCCGACGGCCAGTGGGTAATCTCCTCGGTGGGAGCGCCAGCCAAGTTAACTCTCCTGCCTACCGGCGTCGGCGAACCCAGGCAACTCACTGACGACAAAACCGACCACTACTACTTCGCCTGGCTGCCGGACAGCAAATCCATCGTCTACACCACAGCCGAACCCGGTCACGGCCCACGCAGCTACTTGCTCGATCTTCAGGGTGGAACGCCCCGCCCGCTCACGCCCGAAGGCACTAGCGGCAGCCTAGTCACCCCCGACGGCAAATCTCTTCTCGCCAGCGACGGCAAGCGCCAGCGCTGGCTCTACCCCATTGCCGGCGGCGAGCCACAAAAAATCGACGTCGTCATCAACCCCGACGAACGGATCATGGGCTTTTTCCCCGACGGCGCGAGCCTCCGCCTGCGCACCCTGACTATCCCGAGCCAGATCAGTCGTGTCGACCTCGCAACCGGCAAACGGGAACTATTGCAGCAAATCGCTCCCGCCGATCCCGCGGGCGTGATGAATCTCCCCGTCATCAAATTCAGCGCCGACGGAAAATCCTACGCCTACTCCACCGGCAGACTTCTCTCCGACCTTTACGTAGTTGATGGGCTAAAGTAGCCGTCTTGTATTGCAGACATCAGCAACACAAACGGCGCCCCATTCTTGCGCGTTCTGTGCGCAAGAGTGGGAACTACGACTGTGCGTGCCTTGTGATTTTCGTTTGGCTATCAGAATCCTGGCGGTCGCTCTCCAACCACGCCAAAGGCGCGCTCCAGCGCCATGCCGGCGTTGACCATGGTTCCTTCTTCGAAGAGGCGGCCGATCAGAGTGACGCCGTGCGGCACCCGGCGCGGAGGATTGAACCGCGGCAGGGGATGCGCCGGGTCCGGAGCCCAGTCGCTGCGGGCCATTGCTACTTGGACGAATCCTGCACGCAGCACCAGCGCCGGATGTCCAGTGAAATTTGTGATGGTCAACATCTCGTCGCGTACCGACGGAACCAGGAGCAGATCGACGTGGGCGAAAAGCCGCGCCATTTCTTCGGCGACTTTGCGGCGCAGCCGGTCGGCCTGCACGAAGTCGACGGCCGAAAGAAACCGGGCCTGACGAAAAATGTTGGGCCACGCGTCCGGCACTTGCGCTTTGAGTTCTCTGAGTCCGCCGCCGAGCGTGAGTTCCTCGAAGGCGGCCGCGCCCTCCGCGAACAGAATCAGATTGAGCGAATCATACGGCCAGGCGGGAATTGAAACCTCGACTGGAAGCATGCCGAATCTTTTCACGACGTCGACCGCGGCGCGATCGACTGCCGTCGCTGGATTTTCATTCATCCACTTGGGAAAATATCCAACTCGCAATCCGGCCACGGTCGCACTCGCATCAAAATCGAGGCGGCTGGCCACGCTGGCCACGTCGCCCGCATCCGGGCCGGTGATCGTGTGCAACACCAACATGGCGTCTTCGACGCTGCGCGTCATGGGACCAAGTTTGTCGAGCGACCAGCAGAGCGTCATTGCGCCGGTGCGCGCCACGCGGCCGTAAGTGGGGCGCAGCCCAGTGATGCCGCACCGCATCGAGGGGCTGATAATGCTGCCGCCGGTCTCGCTGCCGATTGCGAAACCGACCAGCCCAGCCGCCGTGGCCGCGCCCGGACCGGCGCTCGATCCCGACGAACCTTCTGCGAGCAGCCACGGATTCATCGTCTGGCCGCCGAACCAGATGTCGTTCAGGGCCAGCGCTCCCAGGCTGAGCTTGGCCACCAGCACAGCGCCCGCCTCGTGCAGACGCTTGACCACGACGGCGTCATCCGATGGCACGCGGTTGCGAAAAGGCTCTGCGCCGTAGGTGGTGGGAATGCCCGCGGTGTCGAGCAGATCCTTGGCGCCCCACGGGATGCCATGAAGCGGTCCGCGATACTTCCCAGCCGCAATTTCGGCGTCGGCTTGGCGCGCCTGCCGCAAGGCCAGATCGCGCGTCAGCGTGATGACGCAATGCAGCTTGGGATCGAACGTTTCAAGACGCTTCAGATAGATGTTGGTGAGTCGTTCGGATGTCAATTGGCGGGTCTCGATCCAGCGCGAGAGGTGGGTGACCGGAGCGAAGGCGATATCTTCGTCTCGCGCGGGGAGTTTCCCAGCTTCGATCTTGCTGCGCACAAAACGCTCACGCTCCGGCCCGGCACTTTGACTCGGCAGCACGGGATTCCATCGTGTCGCGGGAGCAAGCGTAGTTTCCAGCGCCACTTTGCGCGGCCCGGTACGCCGCTCGTATAGAGCCGCCATGGTCTTGCGCCAACTGCCCGCCGCCTGGGCGCGTTCGGTGGCGGTCATTTCGAATTGCACCAGCTTTTCGGCTTCGGCAAAGGTAGTTGGTGTCACTTCCGGCCCAACCGCTGGACCGGCTCCGAACGCCGGAGGTGCACCCGGCGGTGGCGCTTCAGGATTCTGGGCAGGCTTTGGCTCCGCCGTGTTCGTACTCTGCCCGCGAAGCGCAGCCGCCGCACCCAGCGCTCCCAGCGATGTGATGAACTGTCTCCGCGATTTTGCCATGAAGCCTCCGCAGGGCATTGTAGCGTCAGACGCGAAACGCCTTTGCTAATCATTCCGCGTAATCCACAGGTTGCTGTGACATCGGTCACAGCTTTCGTGGGTGGGTCTCGATTAGGCTCGTCCCGGTTTCCCCGGTTCCCTCCGAGCAGATGTCATATTTCGAGGTCTCCCCAATGCCTGGGAGAAGTTGCGCTCGTCTGCTCGTTATTTCGCTGCTGATTGTGTCTGCTGCGCCGATGCGCGGACAGGCGGATCGGCTCGGCGTTTCGCAGAATGCGGAAGTTGGGACAGCCCCGTCCATTCTGGATTTATATAGCCTGCGGCCACCCCGGACGGGGGCGTCCGGGGCTCCACTTCAGCCCCCTCCAATCAGGCCCGTCGGATTCCACCTGATCGCCAGCGCGGCCGGGACGATTTTCTCGGGCACTGTCACGAGCGTGGCGCGGCGGCCTTTTTCCCGCGGCCAAACCGTCGAGACGGTGGCGATTACATTCCACATTGAGAACGCGATTCGAGGCGCCGCGCCGGGCCAGGATCTGACCGTTCTGCAATGGACGGGCCTGTGGTCGGCGGGGCAGCGCTATCGCGTGGGCGAGCGCGTGCTTCTTTTTTTATATCCACCGAGCAAGCTGGGACTGACCAGTTGCGTCGCCGGGCCGATGGGACGTTTCACGATCGATCCGCGCGGACGCGTGCTGTTGACGGCACAACATCTTTCATCTTTTAAGGCCGATCCCATTCTGGGCGGGAAAGCGCTCGCCAGTTTCAGCGACTTCGCCCGGGCGGTCGAGCGCGCTGGCCAGGAGGAGTAAGTGCGATCCGAGGCATCGCAATCCAAAGCATCCGCTGAGACGACGGCCGACACGACGATCCTCAAAAATCGTACGCCGCGAATGGTGGAAACATCGGCGGCGCGGGCGTTCATCGTGCGCCTGGCCTTGGCATTGGCAATCGTGTTGCTGTTCGCCCTGCTATCCCGGGCCGGAGGCCCGAAATACATCGCCGGGACGGCATACTTTAACGCCTCCATGACCGGGCAGCCGCTGGTGTGGTCACAGGGAGTCGTAACGTATTACACAGATCAAGGAGATCTCAGCCCGGTCCTGCCCAACGCGTCCGCCAACAGCTTCGTCGCCGACGCCTTCAGCCAGTGGACCGCCGTTCCCACGGCGGCGCTTGCTATCACAAGCGGAGGCCAACTCGCCGAAGACGTAAACGGTACCAACGTTACGCTGAATTCCGACGGCACCATCTCCATGCCCGCCGACATTCAGCCGACTGCGACCGCCACGCCCGTGGGAATTGTGTATGACCTCGACGGATCGGTGACCGATGCCTTGGTCGGCGCGGGGGCGGGCGATGCCAGCCAGTGTTTCTCCAATGCGGTCTATGGCGGCGACGACAACTATGGAACATCGGCGAATTTTCAGCATGCGCTGATCGTGATCAACGGCCAGTGCGCGCAACAATCGTCGCAGCTCATTGATGTGGAGTACCGCCTGGTCCGCGTGATCGGGGGAGTGCTCGGGCTGGGCTGGTCGCAACTAAACACCAACGTGCAGAGTTTAGACCCATTTCCTACGCCCGACGACTATCTGGGATTCCCCGTCATGCACTTCGCCGATCCTCTAAATTGCGTGCCCATTACGATCTGCTACGCCAATCCTTATCAGCTCGCCATGGATGACGTTGCATCGGTGTCGCGGCTGTATCCGGTCACGGCCGAGAACCAGCAAAACTTCAGTGGCAGCCAGATATTTTCCGCAGTCACGGCGCGCATTCATGGGTCGGTATGGTTCGCCGACCCGCAGGGAAATCCCACACAGGCAATGCAGGGAGTCAATGTCGTGGCGCGCTGGATCGATCCGACTACCAACCTGCCCTCGGGCCGGTATGCCGCGTCCGCGGTCTCCGGCTTTTTGTTCGCTGGCAACGCAGGCAATCCTATTACCGGCTTCTATGACGCGCTTGGAGACCCCCTGGCGGAATGGGGATCGAATAGCGCAGACGTGGAAGGTTTTTTCGACCTGGCTGGACTGCAAACGCCGAACGGCAGGAGCGCGCAATACCAGTTGAGCGTGGAAGCTCTCGACCCAACCTGGTCGACCGATGTTGGCCCGTACACGCCCGGTCCGGTCGCGCCGTCGCCTGCCTCGCTGGTCGTGCCTACCACGGTAACGGTAACAACGGGCAATGACGTTGAGCAGGATATTGTGATGGGCGGCAGCGCGCAGCCTCGGCCGCACGCCGCGTCCACATGGACCGCTCCGGCGGCGTTGCCCCTGGGGGCAGATTGGCAATCGACATTCAGCGGCTATGGAGATCTGTCGTACTTCCTGTTGCCCGCGCAAGCCAATCGCACATTGTCAGTGGCTGTAACTTCTCTCGATGAATATGGCAATCCCACGCTGCTCAAAGCGCAGCCGGTAATTGGCATGTGGGCGGCTTCGGATTCGCAAGGCACGGCGCCTCCCGCCTTTACTCCGTCGCCCTTCAATCAGCTCAACAATGGGCTCACGCGACTGGACGCGCAAATCAATACCTCTACGAACTTCCTGATCGCAATATCGGATGTTCGCGGCGACGGCCGGCCGGATTATCGCTATCACGGATATGTGCTGTACGGCGATTCCGTGGTTCCGGCGCGCGTGGGGGTGAGTGGGGGCGCGATTACCGTGCAAGGCACGGGCTTCAATGCGGGATTGACTACCACAATCGGCAGCACGGTGGCGGTTCCGTTCGTGGTAAACGCCGGTCAAATGATTCTGGCTGCGCCTCCGCGGGGAGATGGAGTAGAAAACATTACTATCAGCGATCCGGTCAGCGGCGGCTCTTCCGCGATGACCGGCGTGCTGACTTATGGCGCGGCGGCCACCGACAACATTGTGCTATTGAGCGGCCTGAATCCGCCGACGCCGGTCGGCACGCAGGCTACGAACGCCGTACAGGTGCGCGTGCTGGCTTCCGATGGCGTGACGCCGGTCAGTGGGGCCACGATCGTTTGGAGCAGTACCGACCAGCTACAGCTTTCGACGTGCTCCGGAACTGCGTCTTGTACGGTGACCAGCGATGCAAGTGGATATGCAGTCACGTGGGTTACGCCTGCGGCCTTGGGCGTGGCCACGGCCACCGCAACCCTCGCGCCGGGAGCGTATAGTCCGGCGAAATCGGTAACCGCAACTGTTGAGGCGACGGAATCGAGCGCCGACATTGGAGTTTCGGCGGGTTATCTTTGGATCGCTGAGGGCGCCACCGTTAGTATTCCTCTGACCGCGCGCGTGTTGAGCAACGGCGTCGCGCAGAACAATGCAAGAGTTAACTTTAGCCTGATCAATGGCTCCGGAACGCTGAGCGCCGCCAGCGCGCAAACCAGTTCCACCGGTTACGCGACCGTCACGCTGACGGTTACAGAAATCGAATCGTCGCTACAGGTAAATGCCTGCGCGGTTCTGGCCAACAACCCGTGCCGACCCATTTATGTAACTGCGGTACCGCTCGCCCAACAGAATTTGCAGACGGTGTCGGGAGCGGGCCAGGTCTCAACCGGAGGGGCGTTTCAGCCGGTGCAGGTTAAGGTAACGGATTCTTCCTCGCCGCCGAATCCGGTGATCGCGGCCAACGTGGCGTTTCTGACCACTGTGCTGCGGCCTATCGGAGCTTCTGCCGGCGAAAACGGAAGCGATCCGGTAACGCCCGTGATCTTGAACGTGAGCCAGAGCAGCGTTACGACCGATCTGAACGGATTGGCGAGCACAGCGCCCTCGGCCGCAGGCTTTAGCGGCCCGCTCGAAGTGGACGTCACCGCCACGGCGGGGATCAGCACCGTGCTCGACTTTCCCTTGGACTTGTTCCCGTCTCCGACCATGCCGGACAAGCCCGGCCCCACTCCGCCCATCGTCGGTCGAGCCCCATGCCCGTGTGGGGCGGACACTCCTGTCCGCCGCTTTTGACGTTGATTTTGAGTCTGATTTTTGCTCTAGCCTTTGACTTTAACTTTGTTCTTGCAGTGGTTTCGGGTGAGCTTCGAGCAGAGAATACAAACTCAAATCAAAACCAAGAGCAAAATCAAAACAGCGGACAAAGCCTGCCCTGAGCTTGTCGAAGAGAGTGTCCGCTCCACACAACTACTTCCACTACTTCCACACGAACTATTTCTTTGTTCCCTGATCTTTTGTCCACTGATCCACCCAGGCGTTTACCGTCTCATACCAGAGCCGCGAGTTCTGTGGCTTGAGCACCCAATGCCCCTCGTCGGGGAAGTAGAGCATCTTCGATGGGACGCCTTCCATTTGCAGAGTGGTGAAAAGCTGGAAGCCCTCGCTCACGTCGAGGCGGTAGTCGCGCTGGCCGTGGATGACCAGGGTTGGCGTCTTGAAATTTTTCGCGTACTGGTGCGGCGACCACTTTTCGTAGCTGGCGCGGTTGTCGTAGGGCGTGCCTTTGAACTCCCAGTCGTTGAACCAGAGTTCTTCGGTCGATCCCCAGGCCGACTCGGCGTTGAACATGCCGTCGTGCGACACCAGGCATTTGAAACGATCGGTGTGGCCGAGGATCCAGTTGATCATATATCCGCCGTAGCTGGCGCCCAGCGCGCACTCTCGGTCTTTATCAATAAAACCGTAATGCGCCTCGGCGTAGTCGAGGCCCTTCATCAGGTCTTCATACGGAGCGCCGCCCCAGTCGCCGTTGATGGCGTCGATGAACTTCTGTCCGTAGCCGGTCGAGCCGTGGAAGTTGATCATGATGACGACGTATCCGCTGGGCGTGGATGAAGTTGGCGCCGCGAACAGTTCGGGATTCCAGCGATAGCTCCAGTCATCTCCCCAGGCGCCTTGCGGCCCGCCGTGAATGAGGAACTTCACGGGATATTTCTTGTGCTCATCAAAGTTCGGTGGCTTGACCAGGAAGCCTTGGACGCTTTCGTTATGCGCCCCAGTGAACCAGAAGGATTCGAGTGGGGGCATCGAAACTTGAGACAGAAGTGCATCATTGAAATGAGTGAGCGGTTTGCCTGGAGAGTTATCTTTTTCGGTGCTTATCTCGCTAAGAGGTTCAGCGTAAATTTCGGTCGGATGCTGAAGTGACATTCGTGTAAATGCCAGGGTTTTGCCGGCAGGCGAGACATTCAGATCGTCATCAAATGTAGCGGTAGGGAGCGGCGGATACATGGTAGTCGCCGCTTCGCCCCGTAGCACGTCCCACCATCCTCTGGCCGGCGCAAGAGGCCGATCGATGTCCACAAATGTTATTGACGAGTACTCGTCATTCTGGAAGCTAAGGAATATCCGCCTGGAATCAGTTGCCCACGCGAATGTCCCAACCCATGCGTCAAACCCTTCCGTCAGATTCTTCTTCTCGCCCGTCTTGCGGTCGTAGAGCATCAGGCGGAAGCGGTCGCTTTCGTATCCGGGACGCTGCTGGGCTCGGTAGGCGATGTAGCGGCCATCGGGCGAATAGAGCGGAGTCGAGTCGCTGGCGGGATTGTCGGCGGTGATGTTCTTGGCGGGCCCTCCCGTGACCGGGACGATCCACAGATCGTTGTTGGTGGAAGCGGCTGGATTCTTGTCGTGGTTCGAGGCGTAGCAAATTTCCTTTCCGTCGGGCGAGAAAGCATAGTTGTCCTGCCCGCCCAGCGAGAACACGGGTGAATCGTAGTCACCCGGAGTTAAGTCGCGGGGCGGATGGTTATCGATGACGCCTTCGGGCGAAATCGCCGTCGGGGTCGGAAGCGTGGCTACGTAGATATGCGTCCGCTTGCCTTCCCTGTATGCGTTCCAGTGGCGATAGAGGAGATGGTCGAAAATCTGCGCCTTGACTTTGGATTTGCGCGCCTCGGCGAGCTTCCTGGCATTGCACGCTTCGTCTATCTGACCACCGACCTCGCCATCGCACTCGGGATATACATCGGAGGTGAAGAGAATGTTCTTGCCGTCGGGAGACCACAATTCACCACTCGCTTCGGTCGCGATCATGGTCAGGGGAAAAACACGGTCCACTTTGCCGGAAGTATCGTCGAAATCGGCAATCCAGACTTGCGAACCGTTTTGTTTCGTCGAGAGAAAGGCGAAGCGCTTGCCATCGGGGGCCCAGCGCGGGCGGTCGCCGTCTTGATTCGGGATTAGCTCGCGTTCCGTGGCTCCCACGTCTCGCAAATTCGGCGAGACCCTTCGACCTTGCTCAGGGCTGGCGTGGGGCACCCCACTTTTGTCTTGATCCCCACTTTTGTCTTGATCCACACTTTTTTCCTTTGTCATTCCGACCGTAGCTGGATGCGAAGCATCCTGCGCAGTGGAGGAACCTGCTTTTCCGTCGTTCAGCGGGACGATCCAGATGTGCGGCATTTTGGTGTTGGCTTCGAGGTTGACGTCGGTCACGCTGAAGATGACCCACTTGCCGTCGGGCGAGACTTGCGGATCGCCCACGCGCTTGAGCTTCATCATGTCTTCGAAGGTGAAGGGATGCTTGGTCTGGGCGAATGCGGGCAGCGTGAATGCGAAGAGAAGAAGAGAGAGTAAAAAGCGGCGCATGAGCGACCTCCGCAACAAACGGATGAGTTTAGCAGGGAGAGGCGCACGGCTTCTAGCCGCTAGCTCGCCATCCACCCTGCTTTGTCATCCTGAGGCCTGCGTTTTTTGCAGGCCGAAGGACCTATGCAACTTGTCGACCGCAAATTCGCCGCCGGCAAGTTGCATAGGTCCCTTCTACTTCGCTCAGGGCAGGCCCTTCGGCGACAGAGAACGTCGCCTCAGGATGACAGGGCTTTTATGGGCTTTTCCACAGCTTGGTGTTTGCACGTCACTGACAGACCTGCACAGGTCTGCCATGCTGCGGAACACATCCGCATGCACCCTCCCAAAACATATTTCGTCTACATCATGACGAACCGCTCGAAGACGCTCTACACCGGAGTGACAAACAGCCTCATTCGCAGAGTGCGTGAGCACAAGGACGGTACCGGTTCCAGATTCGCTGCGAAATACAAACTCGACCGTCTGGTTTATTTTGAGCGCTTCCAAGATGTACACGATGCGATCGAGCGCGAAAAGCGGATCAAGGGCTGGCTGCGCAGCAAGAAGATCGCATTGATTGTCTCGGTCAACCCGGCGTGGAGAGACTTGAGTCTGGAGTGGTATGAGCGGCACGCGTTTCAGCCGGATGCCACGACTGCAAATGGCACGAGCGTCCCTACAAAAGCCACAAAATTGTCATCCTGAGGCTTGCGTTTTTGCAGGCCGAAGGACCTATGCAATCCGCGGCGAGTTGCATAGATCCTTCGGCGACAAGAACGTCGCCTCAGGATGACAAGGGACTTTTTGTGCGTCCCCTCTTAGCGCTCCTTTTTTTCCAGAGGAGGGGACGCCGGCGCTATGCGTTAAAGCCAGGGATTCACCAGGGGCACACCGCAATCTTGGAAGTCAGAAGTGTTGCGAGTGGCCAGCGTAGCCTTGCGGGAACGGGCAATAGCGGCGATCTGCGCGTCAAGTTCGGCGATCGGGTGGCCACGTCCGCGGCGGGCCGCTGCGATTTCCGAAAATCCCCGGGCTGCTTCTTCGTCGAAGGGAAGAATGCGACCGAAAAAATCCTGAGCGAAGACGACTTCGGCTTCCGTCGAGAGCCTGTCGTGACGCTTCCCTTTGGGAAGAAGCTCGATGCCGTATAGAATTTCCGCCATGGTTATAGCGCTGGTGTAGAGTTCCGTGGACCGGTGCTGCGACCACCACCCTAACACGCGAGGCGAAGGAACTAACTGCATTATCTCCGAGATCACATTGGTATCGACGATTAGCATTGCGGCAAGTTCTCAACGAATGCCAGGATCGCGGATCGGGCCACGAGGAGGAATCTTCAGGTCAACGCCTCCTAAGGCGGCAAAACGCCGGTGGATTTTTTGGCCGAGATCTTCGGACTTTGGCTCGGGACGAGCCAGAGCCGCTTCCAGCAATTCACGAGCTTCCTGCTCCATAGAGTGGCCGTTGCGTGCCGCGCGTAAACGCAGGCGACGCTTGGTATTCTCCGGGAGGCGGCGGATGGTGATGCTAGCCATAGGAGAAATGATAGCACTGCAATCATTGATTGCACAGGGGCGGGCGTCGGGCATCAGAGCTCCAACCTCGGACTTCAGGACCTTGGTTACAGCCCTCTTCGTCCCGGGCAGACTGCAACACGCTTCGTTCGCCTGACGCCTGACGCCTGACGCCCGCTCTTGCCGGCAACCTCTTTTCGTCTCTGGCATCCAAGTGAGTGGCAGAACTGCAGCGCCCTTCCCTCCAGCCTCACTGAGCGGAGAGGGGTTGGAGGGTCGGGTTGCCGCGGTGTGGCGTTTTCGCGTTTCATACGACACTCTTGGCGTTTCGTACAACGCCGGCACGACTATTGCTCATCCGATAAACTAGGCTTATGAAATCGGTATCCGCTCGTTTCCTGTGTTTATCTCTGCTGGCCTGCGCGCTGGCCGCTTTGCCTGTGCGCGCACAGGAAGGCCCGCTGTTGAGCGACCCCCCCAAGGACGCTACCCCGGAAGAAATCATCAAGCGGTTCTCGGCCAAAGAGACCGAGTTTGCCAAGGCGCGGGATCAATACACGTATCGCCAGGATGTAAAGGTTGAAACTCTCGACGGCTCGACCGTTACGGGACAGTATCACGAAGTGTTCGACGTGATGTTTAACGATCAGGGCAAGCGCATCGAGAACGTGGTCTTCGCGCCGCAGTCGTCGCTGGAAGCAGGCGGAATTTCCATGGACCAGGGCGACTTTGAGGACATCCGGCATCGCCTGCCGTTTGTGCTGACCGAGGCTGACCTGCCGGAATACAACATTCTCTACGTTGGGCAGCAGCAGGAAGACGAGGTGCACTGTTATGTGTTCGACATCGCGCCCAAGAAGATTGAAGGCAAGAAGCGCTACTTTCAAGGGCGCATTTGGGTCGACGACCACGATTTTCAGATCGTAAAAACTTATGGCAAGTCCGTACCGGATATTCGCAAGAATCACGGCAACGATGAGAATCTTTATCCCAAGTTCACTACCTGGCGGCAGCAGATTGACGGGCAGTACTGGTTCCCGGTCTATACCCGGGCCGACGACGAACTGCATTTCAAGCTACAGGACGTGCACATCCGCGAAATCGTGAAGTATGAAGACTACAAGCGATTCGGGGCCAATACGAAGATTCTGTATCAGGGCAAGGAAATTCCCAAGGATCAGAAGCCGCCGGAGCAGAAGAAGCCGGACGAGAAGGATCCGAACGCGCCACAGAAGTAGGAGCTTTTTCAGCGATGCTAAATGGGAGAGATTCTCTTACAGCGAAGGGTCTCCTGGCTCTTGCTTCGGGCGTTGCTTGACCGGAGGCTGATTTATCGGGTCGTTCACTTCAATCATGCAACGCCGTGGCACATGGCCCGAGCACGTTAGCAGCGCTTCGCCATTTTCCGAAGATTTTATGAACTGCCCCTGCGTCAAGGTTCGTTTTCCGCCGTCTTTGAACTTGATGACACAGGCCGTCGAAGCGGTGTGGGTCTCGTCATAAACCTCGACCAGCATGCAAAACAGGGTGTCATCCTTCACAACCGACGCGTGGCCGATCATGTCCGGCCCATCGGGATGATTTCCCTGCCGGCTCTCGATGAACGAGGTAGGGTGAACAGGTTTTGCCTCGTCTTGGCCAAATGATGCGGCGCTACAAAGGACTACCAACGGAATCAGGATGGGAAAATTGGGTTTCACGTGCGCCCCTCCGCGTAGCTTGAAATTAGCAGCTTCTTTCGGAACGCTAGTAGAACAAATACTTCCGCCACTTATCGTCGGATCGTCCCATCAGGCGCATGATGTGGCGGCTGGTGTGTAGGTTGAAGGCGCGGGGTTCGCGCATCAGCTTCATGCCGGCTTCGGCGGGATACTGGTTGCCCTTGCGGCGGTTGCAGGTGTGGCAGCAGGCGACGAGATTTTCCCAGGTCGAGGAGCCTCCGCGGGAGCGGGGGATGACGTGGTCGAGCGTAAGTTCGCCCGAGGGCAGCACGGTGGCGCAATACTGGCAGCTATTGCGGTCGCGCAGCAGAATGTTCTTGCGGGAGAGCGCGCGGCTCTGGTGCGGAATGCGGCGGTACTCGAGCAGGCGGATCACCGACGGCAGGCGCATGGCCACGCGGGGCGAGTGCAGGAAGTGTCCATTCTCTTCTTCGGTCATGGCCACGCCCTTCAGGACAAGGACCAGAGCGCGGCGGGCGGCGCAGACGTTGATGGGCTCATAGGATGCGTTGAGTACTAGAACGGGTGCAAGCAGAGCATGGCCATCGCCCGCGCGGTGCGCCGCCGCCGCCGCCGGCGAGAACAGGCCGGCGGCGTGCCGGGAGCTTGCATCGTACTGTTCTGTTCTCAGCGACATGTATCAATCCCAGGTTCAAGGTTCCAGGGTTTCAGGTTCAAAGTCTTAGAATTCCAATTCTTGGCCGGCATTCTTAACCTTTGCAACCTTGAAACTTTGAAACCTAGCTTTGCCTAGCTAACGGCCTTAGCCACGATCTCTTCATCCTGCTCGACATCATCCTGCTCGACTTCGGCTCCGTCCGGCTGAAATTCAGCATAATTAGATGCCAATTTCAGGGTGCGCGCCACCGTAGCGACCCATACGCGCGATGCTCCGGCCCGGCGCAGCACGCGGGCACATTCGGTAGCCGTGGTGCCGGTGGTGTAGACATCATCCACCAGAATTACTTCACGTCCAGTGACTTCCGGGGCACGCGCCACGGCGAAAGCTCCGCGAAGATTCTCGCGACGCTGGTGGCTGGTCAATCCGATTTGCGAATGCGTGTCGCGGGTGCGCAAGAGCAAATCGGGAATCAACTGCAAACGCTGGCGCGCGGAATAGACCTTCAATCCGGCTCGGGCGATCAATTCGGACTGATTGAAGCCCCGCTGCCGCCGTTTGCTCTTATGCAGCGGCACGGGGATGACGGCGATGCGACCGCGATCGAAAAGGCCGGCCTGCTCAAATGAGGGTTCCAGAGCCGCGAGGGCCTCGGCCAGCATGCGTCCCAGAACGTTAGCTGCTGGGCGCACGCCGTTGTATTTCAGCAGATGAACCAGTTCGCGGAGCCCGCCGTCGTAACTGCCATAGGCCACCGCCCGGGCAAAGGGACGGTCGATGCGACGGCATACAGGACATCGCCGCAGCCCATCGGCGTCGATCTCGGCGTAGGTCGAAAGCACGCGCTCGCCGCAAACCGAGCAGGTCTTGCCGCGCACCGGATGAATGCGCCCCAGGCAATCCAGGCACACCGGAAGACGGGAGATATTTAGCAGAGGCTCGGCGCAAATGCGGCAATCGGAAGGAAACAAAACCGAGAACAGACTTTCGGAAACTCGGACCCAAAAAACTCGTCCAAAGCTGGACGGTCCAGAGCTGGATGGCGCGGGCTGCGACGGCTGAGCCGGAACAATAGAAGGCCCCACGACTGCGACGCTGGCGTGGTTCGCCCGGATTCGGTCCTCGCTACTGCTGAAGACGGCCTCCTCGTCATCCCGCGAGGAATAGTCCGCCGCGGGCGATGGTTCTTGTCTGTCAGTATAGCGGCGATGGCCGCGCTAGGCAACGTTGCGAGTGGACGTGGGCGCCGGCGCGGGTTCCTTACGCGGCATGATCCTTGGCGTATCCGAGAGTCGATCCCGCACCGCGGTAAAAATCAGGCGATAGTCACGCCGGAAACATTCGCCGCAGCGAACCGGCTGTAGAAGAAACAACGGCAAAATATACCGTTCGGTGAAGGTGCGCCGCCGTGAGCGGAAACCTTCTTGGCTGGCGCAATCGCGGCATCGGTACGGGGGAATTAAAGGCCGATCGGGGGAGTCGCTCATATACTTTACACCTCGGGAAGACTTGCGACGAAGCGAGCTGGAACCGATTAACTCTATCTTACACCTGTCGAAGCTTCTCGGCGAGGCCCTCGGTTACGGCTAGCCGCGTTGTAAACTGCGCGCCGTCCATCTCTGCGTTCTTTGCGGCATTTCTTAGCGTTCTTTGCGGTTAAGAGCTGGCCGATTCTAGCCCTCAAGGAAAAACCGTAATTACAAAGTGCGCCAAGAAATGCCGCAAAGAATGCAGAGGCTAAAATAAAGAACGCAAGACTAAATTTAAGATACTGTAGTGCTTCACCGCGAAATCCCAAGCTGAACTACGGTACGCTTGATTGCATAACGACGTTGGATGACACTGCGGAATGCAGAATTTCGAACCGAAGCGGTGGCCAGCTACCCCCGGCCCCAACTGTGTTCAATGCTGGGTGGATGCTGCAAGGTTTGCATCACCACGCAGTACTGTTCTGTTTTCGCTTGCAACGCGGCGAGTTGCTCGGCGGTGGCTTGGGGCGCGCGGACTGAGAAAATGATGCGGATGCTCTGAAATCCGACCGCAGCCTCTTTGGAGAGTCCCAGCGTTCCCTGCAGATCCAGATCGCCCTCGACTGTCACATCAATGCCTTCGGTGGGGATGCCCATGGCGGCGGCCACCATCTGGCAGGTGATCTGGGCGCAGGCGGCGAGCGCGCCCAACAGAAGGTCGCCGGAGCAGGCGCCGGTGCCGGCCCCGCCAACTCCCTGGTGGGCTTGCGCCTGGTAGACGGCCCGTCCCAGGTCTACGGAACAGGAGATAGGAGCGTCCGTCTGGGTGCCGCGCGCCGTCAGGGTGATCCAGGAACTGGCCGGATCCTTCCGGTAGTGGTCTTTGAGCGGTCGCTGCAGCGCGCGAACATCCATGAAATTGGCTCCTGAAATCTGGGTTATTATAAACCGCGGCGGGATAAAGGCGCGGCGCCGTGGGGACGCAGTTTGGCTGACGAGCGGGAGCGATTAAGCAGGAGATCCTTCGGTTCGCCTGAAAAACGGCTCCTCTTGATTGGAAAACGACGTTGGATGACATCGCTTTATACACCAGCCCGCCTCCGTCAAAATCTATGAAGCAGCCGCTCACGCCAGGACTGACGCCCTCGACTCTGTCTCCCGGCATGCGGCTGGGCGGGTACGAAATTATCGAACGGCTGGGCGCGGGCGGCATGGGCGAGGTGTATCGCGCCCGCGACACACGTCTTGATCGCGAAGTCGCCCTCAAGACGCTTTCGCTGGAGCGCTGTTCTCAGCCGGAAGCGCTGGCGCGCTTCGAGAAGGAAGCACGCTCCGCCTGCGCTCTGAATCATCCGAACATCGTCACGATTTACGAACTGGGGCAGAGCAACGGCACGCGCTACATCGCCATGGAACTGGTGCAGGGCGGGACGCTGCGCGACCTGCTGATGGCTGGACCGCTTCCCTTTCGCAAAGCCGTCGTTATTGCGGCGCAGGTCGCCGACGCGCTCGCCAAAGCGCACGAGATTGGGATTGTGCATCGCGACTTGAAGCCGGAGAACCTGATGGTCTCAGGCGATGCCACCGCCAAGATTCTGGATTTCGGTCTGGCGAAATTGCGCGCCGTCGACCCCGCTTCAGACTCGGAGGCTTCGACCAGCATCACCGAAGACGGCACGGTGATGGGCACAATCGGGTATATGTCGCCGGAGCAGGCGACTGGCCGCGAGCTGGATTTTCGCTCCGATCAGTTTTCTTTTGGCTCCGTTCTCTATGAGATGGTGACCGGCTTGGCTGCGTTTCGCAAAAAAAATCATGCGGAGACCACGGCCGCGATTCTGCGCGATGAACCGGAGCGGGCGCGTATGCTGCAAGCACCGCCTCCCTTTCTTTGGATTGTGGATCGCTGCCTGGCGAAAGAGCCGAAAGATCGCTATGCTTCCACTCACGATTTGGCTCGCGACCTGGCCGCGGTGCGCGATCGCGTCGCCGACACTCCGGCGCGCCACGCGGAGACCCGTCCTAACCATCTTCCCATCCCGCGCACGGCATTGATCGGACGCGAATCGGAAGCGTCCGCGCTGCGGCAGATGCTGCGCCGACCGGATGTTCGGCTGGTCACGCTCACCGGTCCGGGAGGGATAGGAAAGACGCGACTCGGGTTGCAAGTGGCGGCTGAGATCGCGGGCGATTTTCCGGGAGGGGTGTGCTTCGTACCTCTGGCAGCGGTGGCCGACCGCGGCTTGATCGCATCCGCCATCGCGCAGGCGGTGGGAGCGCGGGAAACCGGTAATCAATCGCCGCAGGAAAATTTGAAAGAATACCTGGCCGCGCTGGACCAGCCGATGTTTCTGTTGCTCGATAACTTCGAGCACCTGGTTTCAGCCGCGCCAGTGATTGCGCAGTTGCTCACGACCGGCCCGCAGCTGAAGGTGGTGGTGACGAGCCAGGCGCCGCTGCATGTTTACGGGGAACATGAATTTCCGGTGCCGCCGCTCGCCTTACCGGACCTGAATTCGATTCCATCTGTGGAAGTACTGTCGCGCCTGCCGGCGGTCGCGCTTTTTGTGGAACGGGCGCGGGCTGTGAAGCGGGAGTTCGCGCTGACGCGGGAAAATGCCGAGGCGGTCGCGGCGATTTGCGCGCGGCTTGACGGGTTGCCGCTGGCCATCGAACTGGCGGCGGCGCGCATCAAGTTGCTGTCGCCTTCGGCCATGCTGGCGCGACTGGAAAGCCGCTTGAATCTTTTAACTGGCGGCGCCCGCGATTTACCTTCTCGCCAGCAAACTCTGCGCAGCACCGTGGACTGGAGTTATGGATTGCTCAATCCCGCCGAGCAGACGCTGTTCCGCCGGCTGGCGGTCTTCACCGGCGGCAGCACTCTGGAGAGCGTGGAAGCGGTGTGTGACACCAAGGGCGATCTTGGCCTTGATGTGCTCGACGGCATGGCGTCCATGGTCGATAAAAGCCTGGCGCAGCAGGTGGAGCAGGTCGACGCGGACGCGCGATTTCGTTCGCTTTCGACGATTCGCGAATATGCTTTGGAGCGTTTGGCGGAGAGTAACGATGAAGCCGCGACACGCCGCGCCCACGCCGCTTATTTTCTGGTGCTGGCCGAAGAAGGAGCGCAGGATGCGGCCGCACATCCGGAATGGCTCGACCGTTTCGAGACGGAGCATGACAACTTTCGCATGGCGCTCGATTATCTGGTCAAGACCGGGGATGCGGAGTGGGGCATGCGCCTGGGCACCGCGCTGTTTCGCTTCTGGGAGACGCGGGAACATCTTACCGAGGGACGGGATGCAATCGCCAGGTTGCTCGCACTGGAAGGAGCCGCGACGCGCCCCAAGCTGCGCTCGCGCCTGCTGTTCGCGGGCGCTGTGCTGGCCGGCGAACTGGGGGATTTCGGCTCAGCGCGGCAACTCTTCGAAGAGAGTCTCGCGGCCTGTGTCGATCTAGACGATAAGAGCGGCGTGGCTGTGGCGTTGAATGCTCTGGCACTCAACGCTCGCGATCGTGGAGATTTGACCAGCGCGTCGCTGTTATTCGATCGCTGCATCGCGATCTGGAGAGATCTTGGCGATTTGCCCGACGTGGCTCGCGCCCTGTCGAACCAGGCCAACCTGATGAAATTGCAGGGCGACTACGCGCGGGCGTCTTTGCTTTACGCTGAGTGCCTGACCATTTTCCGCCAGGCCGGAGACGGCGCCGGAGCAGCCTGGACGCTGAACTACCAGGGCGACGTGGCTCGCGAAAAAGGCGACTTCGCCGCCGCACGCTCCTACTGCGAACAAAGTCTGGCGGCGTTTCACCAATTGCACGATGGCTGGGGAGTTGCGAGCACACTTTCCGATCTGGCCACATTGAGCTGCGATCAAGGGAACAACACCGAGGCGCGAGGCCTCTACGGTCAAAGCATCAGGTTATTTAAGGAACTGGGCCACAAGCGGGGCATCGCCCGGGCGCTGGAATGTCTGGCGGCCAGTGCCGCGGCGCAATCCCATGCCGAGCATTCGTTGCACCTGGCGGGCGCGGCGGCGGCGCTGCGCCAGAAATTAGGAGCGCCGCTAACGCCCGCGGAAGCGCCGCGCCTCGAAAAGGCTTTGGAATTTGCGCGCAGAACGCTGGGCAATGCGGCGGGCCTGGCGGCGTGGATGGAAGGCTGGGCCATGCCGGTGGAGCAGGCCATTCAGGAAGCGCTGGGTACGGACGCGGAGCTGAAGCTGGCCATGCCAGATTCGTCTTCCAGTTCGATCTCGAAGATTCAACCTGCTTAGTTCAATTCTGGTTAGTTCAATCTGGTTAGTTTCAGCCCGCGCTGCTGGGATCGATGAGTCGCCGCACCGCCGAGATGCGATTGGCAGGGATCCCGACGCGGCGGGCATGATCGCGAACGGCATCCTCATCGGGGGCGAGGTACACGCAATAAACTTTGTCGCCCGTGACATAGCTATGCAGCCAGCGAATTTCCGGGCCCATGTCTTTGAGCACGCCAACCGATTTCTTGCTGACTTCCTGAATTTCCGCGTCTGACAAATTGCCTGCGCCGGGAATCTCGCGCTCGATCACGAATTGCGGCATGGCCACCTCAACGAAGGCTTATGGTAGCAGATTTGACGCGGGCCCAACGCGGAGCCCGTGCTGCCCTGAGCCCCCATCCGGAGCGATGAAGTTTGTAGGGAGCGGGCACTCTTGCCCGCTGGTTTGGGGCTCCGGCCAGCCGGCGGGCAGCAGCGCCTGCTCCACCGGCGCCTGCACCCTTGTCATGCGCCTTCGCCGCATGCTAAGGTGCGCCGTTGTCTAGAATGTGTTTGGAACTATCAACCTTGCTCCCATCCCACGCCCTAAAAGGATCCCAGCGATGAGCAGCGCGGAAATTGGAACGCCGAAGAAGCATGTCCCATTTGTACCTGTGACGATGGAGATGAAAGAGTTCACGCTGCGGGCAATCCTGCTCGGGCTGTTTCTGACGATCATTCTGGGAGCGGCCAATGCTTACCTGGGTCTGCGAGCCGGCATCACCATTGCCGCGACATATCCTGCGGCGGTGATTGCCATGGCCGCGATGCGCGCGTGGAAAGGTTCGCTTCTGGAAGAGAACATTGCGCGAACCGCAGGGTCTATCGGAGAGTCGGTGGCTGCGGGAGCAATTTTCACTCTGCCGGCATTCGTGCTGGCGAAAGCCTGGCCGTCATTCCGGCCACAGGATGCCTATTGGAAATCGACGGCGCTGATCATGGTGGGCAGCATCCTGGGAGTTTTATTTATTTCATTGGTGCGACGGGGCATGGTGGAAGATCCGGAATTGCCCTTTCCGGAATCGCTGGCGGCGGCGGAGATTCACAAAGCGGGACAGCGCGGCGCGCAAGCTGCCAAATATCTCTTCTGGAATATTGGCGTCGGCGGAGTGATTTATATTCTAGGAAAATTTGGCCTCTTTGCCGCCGACACGGACCTTAGCGTTGGCGTCGGCACACTCGGACACAGTCAGGTGCGGCTCGGCAACACCGGCAGCACGCAAGTGCTCGCCACTGGCGGGACCACGGTGTTCGCGGCGCCCAGCGTGAGTCCGGCCTATCTCGGCGTGGGATACATCATTGGGATCAGGTTGGCGTCGATCCAGTTTGCCGGCAGTGTGTTGGCCTGGGGGCTGCTGGTTCCCTTGTTTATTTATTTTCTGGGGCCGCAATTGAGGAACTATATTCCGGCGGACACACCCGACAATTGGGCGAATATGGCGGATGCCGTGTGGCGATACATTGTGCGCCCGATCGCCGTGGGCGGAATGCTGGTAGGTGCGGCCTACACACTTTTCAAGATGCGCGCCAGCCTGACCGCCGGGCTGGGCAAGGCATTCGCGGATTTGCGCCAGACCGCGGAACAGCAAGCCAAACTGGCTCGCACGGAACGTTACATGAGTTCGAAAATAGTCTTCGGACTGATCGCCGGAATGTTTGTTCTGATGTGCGCTCTTTACATCAGGATCTCGGGTTTATTCATGCCCGCGATTCTGGCGGCGGTCGTGATGATCCTGGTGGGATTTTTCTTTGCCACCGTGTCGGGCAATCTGGTGGGATTCATTGGCTCGTCGAACAACCCGATCTCCGGCCTGACGCTGTCGACCTTGCTGATTGCGGCGATACTGATGGTGTTACTCGGAGTGGCGGGACCTTCGGGAGTGGCGGCCGTGCTCGGAGTGGCGGCCGTGGTCTGCGTTTCGTCGGCCGTGGCCGGGGAACTCTTGCAGGACTTCAAAGTCGGGTACATCCTGGGCGGCACACCGGCAAGAATTCAGACTGCTGAATTGATCGCCGTTGTGGTGGCCAGCCTGGTGATGTATTGGCCGATCATGCTGCTGCATGAGGGCAGCATTAAGGCTGGGGGCGTGGGCTTTGGGGGTCCCGAGCTTCCCGCGCCGCAAGCAGGTCTGATGGCGACTCTGGCATCGGGAATTGTGGGCCACGATATGGCGTGGCCGCTGGTGGTGGTGGGAATTCTGTTCGGGATCTCGATGATCATGATGCAAGTGAAAAGTCCGATGCTGGTGGCGGTCGGCATGTATTTGCCGTTCAGCACGACGTTTGCAATTTTTGTAGGCGGAGTCTTTCGCACCATCGGAGATTGGGTCGCCGAGCGTCGCGGCTTCAACAGCGCGCAGAAAGCGCGTGTGGAAAATGCCGGAGTGCTGGTGGCTTCCGGGTTGATCGCGGGCGAAGCGCTCCTGGGCCTGGTGTGGGCAGGATTGCAGTTTGCGCCGGCGCGATTTACATCCTGGACCGGACCCGATGGCAAACACTATCCGCTGCTTTTTCACCATCCCTCGTACCTGATCGGAGGAATGATCGTGCTAATGGGGCTGGCGGCCTTGATGATCGCGACGCCGGTATCGGCTGCCGGAGATCCGAGCGAACCAGCGCCGCCAACGGCGATCATGTAAGTTCGATAACCACGAAGGACACGGAGAGACACGAAGGAAATCTGGAATTCCCTCGTGCAACTTTGTGTCGTTCGTGGTTTAGTGTTTTTATGTCGATTGCGGAAAATATCGCGGCGATTCAGGAGCGGATTGCTTCAGCCGCCCGGCGAGCCAACCGCGAACCGGAAGGCATCGCACTGATGGCAGTCAGCAAAACCCATCCGCCGGAACGCATTCGCGAAGCTTATGCTGCTGGGTTGCGTCTGTTTGGGGAAAACCGTGTGCAGGAGTTTGCCGGGAAAGCAGGCGCGCTGGCCGATCTTGCAGCAGCCCAGTGGCACATGATTGGACACTTGCAGACGAACAAAGTTGCCACGGCAGCAGAGTTGTTCAGCGCGGTGGATTCGGTCGATTCGGTAAAGCTCGCTGAAAAGCTCGACGCGGCGGCCCGAGCATTGGGCAAGAAACTTGGCGTGCTGATTGAGATCAATGTCGGCGGCGAGAGTGCGAAGAGCGGTGTCGCGCCGGATTCGCGCGAACTGGAAGAATTGCTCGTCGCTGCGCCCCGATTCGAGGCGTTGGAATTTCGCGGACTGATGACCGTGCCTCCGTTCACTGACGATCCCGAGCAAGCTCGGCCAAACTTCCGCAAGCTGCGCGAATTGCGCGACACGATTGCCGCTCGCAAACTTCCTGCGGTTGGGATGGACGTGCTTTCCATGGGCATGTCGCACGATTTCGAAGTGGCGATCGCGGAAGGATCGACCTGCGTGCGGGTGGGGACCGCGATTTTCGGGGAACGAATAAAAACTTAACGCACTCTCAGTGTCCTGTCATCCTAAGCGGCTTTTTTTGCCGCGAAGGATATATGCATTAAGGTGGCGCCGGCGAGCTACATAGATCCTTCGCTTCGCTCAGGATGACCAGTGCTCTTATGAGGGAAATGTTTGCGATTCATGAAAACGGCGATGGGGCGAGGTTCGCGGTCAAGGTTCATCCTCGCGCGAAGAAAAATGCTGCGGCGAAGTGGGCGACGCGCTGAAATTGTCGTTGACCACGCCTCCGGTAGAGAGTCGAGCGAAAAGGCCCGCGTCGAATTGTTCGCGAAACTTTTGAAGGTGTCGCGATCTTCCGTTACCATTGCGTCCGGCTTGAACAGCCGGAATAAAGTAATTCGCGTGGCGGGAGTTACAGCGGAGTACGCGCGGAGCGATTGCGCGGCTGACGTCGACCAGCGCTTTCGCGCTGCATTTCGCTGGCAAGAGTACCCGCGCCACACAAATAATCAGGAGCTACTTTGACCTTCTCGCAACGCTTTGAGGAAATCCGCACCGGATTCGAGCGGCCGTTTTGGATTGCGAATATCAGCGAACTTTTTGAGCGGCTCTCTTATTACGCCGTGTTCGCCGTTCTGGCTCGTTACTTGCATGAAGGACTGCACTTTGATGTTCAACGCGCCAGCAGCCTCACTGGGATGTTCGGCGGTTGGGTTTGGATCATCGCGGTATTTGGCGGCGCGATCGCGGACCGCCTTGGTTTCCGCCGCGCCCTCTCGCTCGCTTATCTGTTTCTGACGATCGCGTATTTCTCCTTAGGTTCAATTGGCGCACAGTGGTTCGCGCCTGTGCGCGATGCCGTGCCTCTCGGGACGCTGGTCGCATTCGTGCTCGTGCTGCCGGCGCTGGGCGTCGCGCTGGTAAAGCCGAGCGTCGTAGGAACCACGGCCCGCGCCTCCAAAGAAAATGTCCGATCGGTGGGATACTCCATTTATTACACGCTGGTCAACGTTGGCAGCACAGCCGGACCCTATCTTGCTTCGTGGGTGCATCGACACGCAGGTATGGAAAGTGTCTTTCGCATGGCCGCCATCAGCGTGTTCGCAATGCTGTTCTTTGTTGTGCTTTTTTTTCGGGAACCACGGCAAGCCACCGACGCCCCCGCAGCCAGCCTCGCGCAAGTCGGAAGAAACTTTCTCACCGTTCTTTCCAACCCGCGCTTCATGCTTTTCTTGCTTATCTTCACGGGCTACTGGATAGTTTTCTGGCAGGAATTCATCGCCCTGCCGCTCTACATTTCCGGTTATATCGACGCAAAGGCAGATACGGAGCTGATTCTGGTGACCGATCCACTGGTCGTAATTTGTTTCACGATGGCGATCGGCTTCTTAACCAAGAAGATGCACGCTTTTCATGCCATCGTGTTGGGCACACTGATTTCCAGTCTGGCATGGATTTTGCTCATCGTGCATCCGTCGGTGTGGATGGCGGTGGCGACGCTGGTTGTAGTTGCGATCGGCGAAATCGTGCAGCAGCCGCGTTATTACGACTACATCTCTCGGCTCGCGCCGCCCGGGCAACAGGGCACGTATATGGGTTTCGCATTTCTACCGCTGGGCATCGGATCCTTAGTTGCGGGCAAATTTAGCGGATGGCTGATTCACCACTTCGGCGAAGAGAGGCACCGTCCGGAACTGGTCTGGTGGTCCGTAATTGCGGTCGGCATGGTTACAACTTTGTTGCTGTGGATTTATGACAGATTCATCCGGGTCGAGACGGAGGAAGTGAAGTAATGGCGCGGGCTTCTCAGAAGATCAAGCCGGCGCAACCCGAAACATTGTTCGGCACTCCGTTGGAGGTTGCAGAGCAGATTCGGATTGCACTGAAAAATGGCGGCTCGGCGGAGCATGCGGCTGGAGTGCAATGGTTTTTCAAGGAAGCGATAGAGTCGCACGGTTGGTATACGGCGGCCCTGCGGCGGGCAGCGCGGCGCTGCCGACTGGAAATTTTGCGGGAGCACGACTTCGATTTTCTGGTCGCGGTCGCGGATGAATTGTTTACAGGCCGAGTGCTCGAAGAAAAAGTCGCCGCCGTATTTTTGTTAGAGAAGCTGGACGATCGGTTTGGCGATCGCGAATTTCGCAAATTCGAGTCGTGGCTCAACCGCATCGGCAGCTGGGCCGATCATGATGGATTGGTGCATTGTCTGATCTCTCCCATGGTCGCGGCGAATCCGGCGCGAGTGGCGGATGTATTCCGTTGGGCAAAGTCACCGAAACGGTGGCACCGGCGGGCGGCCTGCGTGGCGCTGATCCGCGGAGCACGGGCGAAGATGTTTTTCCGTGAGATCGTAGACCTCTCCGATTCGCTGCTGGCCGACCGGGACGACATGGTGCAAAAAGGCCTCGGCTGGCTTTTGCGCGAGACGGCGAAATTTGATGCGAAGCGCACCGTACCGTATCTGACGAAGATTCGGGGGCGTGCTCCGCGGTTGGTGTTGCGTACGGCGTGTGAGACGCTGCCGGCGTCGGTAAGGAAGAAAATTCTCGCTACGAAATCATAGGGCCGGTTTGTACCGTCTCCTTCGACTGCGCTCAGGGCAGGCTCTACGGGACAGGTTCAATCTTTCTGACTTACCCCAGGGCATACGCCCCGGGCTAACACATGTCGCCGCTCCGCGACTGAAGCACCGCGACCATTACGCCTCTGCTCGAAGTCGACTTTCGAGATGCGCAACTTCATTTCAGAGATAACTGAGCCAGGCGTCGCTTCTTCGCTGCCGTACGCCAGCGAACCAGCGGCACAACGGATACAACGTCACCACTACAATCGCCCAGACCAGGTAGACGATCGGCAGAGAATATCCCCAGCCTGGTGGCTGGGTGAAAGGAAACTGACCGAGAGTAGGAGATTGGAACATCCAGTAGACGTGGCCGTAACGCGCGTAGCAGACTGCGATCGCAAGGAGATGAATGAGTGGGATGTGGAGCAGATAATAGAACATGGGGACTTTGCCGAAGATGAGCGCGGGCGCAGCCACCGGGGGGTTGCCGCATCCACTGCCCAAAGAAACAGTGTGGCTGGGCCCAGAGTCATCAGCAGATATAGCAGCGACGGTGGGTATTTCGTAGTGTTCAGAAATGACAAGACGGTGAAGGCCGCCGACCGTTGCGTGCTCCAGGGTTGCGGATCGCCATAAATGTTAATGGCGCGAAGAACGATAAACGCTGCCGTCAGGCCCACACCGAGACGCAACAGGAAAGTCCTGCGCCGATCGGCGGGCCAACTATAAATCTGCCCGAGACCGTAGCCAACCGCTGTGACGCCGATCCAGGGAATGAGCGGATAAGGCACGAATACGGTATGAGTCGGAGTCTCCAGCACGAAGCCGGGACCATGAAGGATCGACAATAGCCAGGATGTCGGCTGGACAGAGTCGAATAAGTTATGCGTGGCGATCATCACGACGCCGAAAGCCGTGACCGCAGCCGGCGGCAGATAAACCAGAGCGGAGAGCGCGATCATCGCCCAGCCCAGCGCCCACAGCACGATCAGCATGGTCACGTGATAATCGAAGTTGAATTGCCATCCGAGGTCGCGAGTGACCACCAACTCGAGAAAAATAAGCCACAGGCCGCGCGTAAAGAGGAAACTCGACAGTTCGCTCGTGGACTTTCGCCGGCGCGCCAGGAACGCGCCGGTTCCAGTGAGCAGAAAAAAAGTAGGCGCGCAGAAATGCGTGATCCAGCGCGTGAAGAAAAGCGGGATCGTGGTGGTCGCAGGGTCGGTCGGATTCACGCCGGAGTTACTGAAGAAATCGCGGGTATGATCGATGGCCATCAAGATCATGATGAGGCCGCGAACCACATCGATCGATTCGAGGCGGGCGCGCTTGGCGGCGACATTGACAGTGACGGATTCAGCGAGGGCAGACATCTTAGGGCCGTAGCAAGAAAGTCTAGCAAGAATTACGAGCGCCGTTCTCATGCGTGAACACTCGCTACTTCCCGGCCTTCTCCGTTTTTCGTTGTCCCTGTATCGAGGCGGGTTGTGCGGTGCCCGAGATTGATTTGCCTTACGCACAGGCTCATCATCCGATTGTGAGTTTATGCCACGATCTGCGAGCGAACGCCATATTTCTCTCCTGATGACTTGACCTTTGGGGAGGGACCGAAACGCCCGACTATGGTTTGGTGTGAATCAATAGGAAAGAACGGCAGTGCTGCCGGATTTCTTCCTCCCCGGCCGTTTTGCAGAAGCGCTATGCCTGCTGTGTTTGAATCGTCTTTGACAAGCCAGAAGCACACCTTCTATCTTGTTATTTCTGCGAAAAAAGGACCTCAATCATCAGGAGCGGCTGGCAGCCTGCTCTTCACAAAGTTGAAATTCCGGGAGGAAGTTTGCGCATTGTCCTGATGAAGAAGGTTCCAGAAGAGCCTCTTCTGCTGCGACGCTGGAACGAACTGGTCGTGCAGATGGAACGGCCCCAGGTGTTCTATACCTGCGAATGGGCGCTCGCTGTGCAGTCCGCTTACCACGCCGCTCTAAAGCCGCTTCTGTTCCTGGGTTACGACGAGGATGACCTGGTCGCTGTGGCTTCTCTTGCCACGGACGCGAGCGGCGACGAAGTGAGCTTTCTGGCCGCGAATACTGCGGACTATTGCGAATTCCTGTGTCATCCCCAGCGGCGCGCGGAATTCGTCGAGGCGATTTTCGATCGGCTGAAACAATTAAAGATGGGCACTCTGAAGTTGGCCAACCTGCCCGCCGACTCGGCGACTCCGAATGCGCTGCGCACCGCGGGCAAGAAGTATGGCTTTCACGTTCACCTGCGGCCGGCATACTCGTGCCCCCAGGTCGAATTGGGGTCGGCCGCGCAACGGCAAGAGTTCAAGACCATGGTGAAAGGCAAGCGACAGCTGCGCCGCTGCCTGCGCGCGCTGGAGCGTGAGGGCCCTGTGACCGCCACCTACCTTCACTCCTGGAACGAGATTCAGGCCGCGCTGCCCGCGTTTTTCGAAGCCCATGTGGCCCGCTTCCAGGCAAGACAGCGCACCAGTTTCCTCGAGACTGGCGAGCGCCAGCTCTTCATGGAGGATCTCGCCAAAAGGCTCTCCGACTCGGGAATCGTGACTTTCAGCAGCTTCAAGATCGCAGACCGGCCGGTGGCCTGGAGCTTTGGTTTCCAGTTCCACGAAGGCTGGTTCCTGTATCAGACGACGTTCGATATTCGCTGCGAAGAAAACTCTCCTGGCTATTGCCTGCTGGCGAAGATTCTGATCGAAGCCTGCGACATGAGTTCCATGGCGCGCGTGGATTTGGGGTTAGGAGCCGAGGGCTACAAGGAATGGTTCGCCAATAGCGCTCGGCAGACGCTTTACGCTGCCGTCACGGCCTCCACCGTACGTCACTGGCGCGAGATTACGAGATACCGGATTGCCACCGAAGTGAAACGCTCCCCCCGGCTCGAAGCCGCAATCCGCAACGGCCTGTCCCGATTAGGACTGTGACCATCGCCTGTCCGGCGGAATCCAATTCGGTCTGCATTTCACGCTTTTTTCTTTGCCGGAAGTATCTTTCTAGTTACTAATTGCCCCTCCATTTCCATTGACCGCCGCAGTTGGGGCGCTCAATCTCTTTATTAGGGGCATCGTGTCGAATACATTGGATCCCCTGGGCAAAGAGCTTCCGGTCTCAGCGAGCCCGGGAGAGTAACGACGGAGAAACCAGCATGACCGCCTATTCACAAATGGACTACGAAAGGCTGCTCGAGATCGCTGCCGAGGAGGCCCATACCGCGGGTCTGTCGAATGAAGAGTATGAGTCTTTGTCCATCGAACTTTGGCGTAAATTTGGCGCAGAGAGAGGACTTGCAGAGTACCACGCACCCGCAACAGTCTTACCTCGAACGGACTCGCACTGCCCGTTACGCAGCGCATTCCCAGATCAGAAGCCGAAACCAAGGCTGTATGCTGCGATCCTTTCGATGATTGATCGATAAACGATTGATCGATAAGCGATTGATCGATAAACGATTGATCGCAATAAGCTGCAACTCTACTCGTACCGCACCGCCCAATCAGCCAAGTCTATTTATGAACAGTCGCGCCCGCAGGGGATTGTCCAAGACCGGCGCCATAATATTCGGCTAAGGCGCGCCGCTCTTCCTCCGTAAGGTCAGATGCGATGCTGCGCATAGGCATGTCAATGTCATTGGCGCGAGTTCCGGCCGCGAATTTCTCGAGCTGCGTGAGAATGTAGTCGGCGTTCTGCGTCGCGAGGGACGGAGCCCCCATCTTATGACCGACCGGGCCGTGGCAGGCCTGGCACGGTGGAATCCCTCTCCCGGCGTCGCCGCTGGCGATGAGTCCCCCTGCTACCCCCGTATCGGCCGGTCTTAGCGGGGCTTGAGGGAATGCCCTCGTGTCCTGCGGGTCAGGGGAAGTCGGAAGCATGGAGTAATACGCCGCCAGGTCGGCGGAATCTTTGCCGGAGAGTACGGCAGCGATCTTCTGCATCACCGGCGATTCGCGTTTTGCGGATCGGAAATCTTCCAGTTGCTTCCACATCACCAGGGGATCCATTCCGGCTAAATTGGGGATTGCCGATTCCGCGCTGAAGCCTTCGGTCCCGTGGCAATGTTCGCAACGCCGCGCAATGAACAATCCGCGCAGAGCAGCGCCGGCGGAGGCAGTGGCGATGGTTTCTCTGGTCCAGGCAATATTGGAAGGAATTCGAAGTGGAGGGGGAACGTTTTCTCCCGCTCGATCTACGGCCGCGCCTAGGGCAGGAAGAAGCGAACTTGGCCAAACTGTAAGCGGTATGGCCAGAGTCAGAATGGCCGCCCCGACCCACCCGGCGCCGACCCATCTCCCGCCGACCCATCTCCCGCCGAACCATCCGGTGCGTTGGGATCCCAGAGCAGGTGCTTTAACGCGATTCACAGTTCACCCTTTGCGTCGAACTTAAAGACTGAAACTGGTTTTGGGAAACGACTATCAGCCGCGACCTCATGGCAAAGTGCCCAGGCCCGCAAAACTCGTGGCAAGGCATGGCGAAAGTCCCCAAGTGTGAAAACTGGAAGCTCGCCTGGCTCACCGCACCCGGCACAACCTCAATGCCGTGTTCTGTTCCGGCGATGGTCAGCATGTGCACCGCGTCCGCGCTGGTCAGGCGAAAGTGTACGGTGACGCCGGCGGGCACCAGCACGCATTGCGGCACAAAAAGATACTGTTGCGCAATCATTCTCACCGTGACCGAGCCATCCGGTTCCCGTGCCGATCCCAGGTTGCTCTCCACAAATTCTCCCTGCAAGTGCAGCGATGTCGGATCCAACCTGTTCTGAAGGCCGAGCCACCGGCCGGCCGCCCTGGCGAGAATGTCCGGAAATCGTATCGTGGCCAGCGTGAGCACCATCAGACCGATGGGCACAATGGTGCGGAGAATCTTTCCTTGCATAGATCGACCCTTCAAATTCTAGCTCACTCGACGAGGCCGCAGACGACTTGAGATAAAAGCAGGCAGGGCTCTACGGCTGCGCGATGATTGCAATGGAGGGCGATTGTACGTTTTGCGAAAAGAAGAATCCGCTGCCCTACTCGTACCGCAGCGCCTCGATTGGATTCAGGCGCGAGGCCTTCAGCGCCGGGAAGAATCCCGAGACGATCCCGACCAGCGAGAGAATCACGAACGAAATCATCATCACGCCCATCGAGGCGTGCAGGAAGATTGCGCCTTCGTGGTCGGCGGTTTTGTAGAACTCGTCGTAGAGCGGCATGGGCGGGATCGCCCACGTCAGCAGTTCGGCGACGGCCATACCGATCATGCCGCCCACGAATGTGAGCACCAGCGCCTCCAGCAGAAACTGCACCAGGATATGGCGTGGGCGCGCCCCAATCGCCTTGCGCAGGCCGATTTCGCGCGTGCGCTCGGTCACCGACACCAGCATGATGTTCATCACGCCGATGCCGCCCACGGCCAGCGTACACACGCCGATCAGTCCCAGCACCGCCTGCAACCCGTAGGAGAACGCGTTGACCATCGCGCGGTCTTCAATCGTGTCCCACTCCGGGGTGGCCTTATCGTCCTTGGGATCGAAGTGGTGCCGCCGCGCGATCACTTCACGAGCCGCGGCCAGCGCCTTCTTGTTGAGTTCCGGCGCGGTCGGCTGAATGATGATCTCGTCGGGATCGCGAATGTTTTTCAAATCACGCATCAACGCAAAGGGGATGAACCCGTTGTCGTTATCCGGTCCCTGATACATCGAGTCCTGAATTTTGTTGCGCATGGTGCCGATCACTTCAAAATCGAGGCCGCCGATTTCAACGTACTGGCCCACGCCGGGCGCGCCCTGAAACACTTTCTTGGCGGCCGCGTAGCCGAGAATCACCACCCGCCGATGGTCGGCGAAATCGCTCTCGTTAAAGTAGCGGCCATCGGCCAGATCGAGCTTGCGCATCTGACCATACGGCATATCGACGCCGCGTACCTGGATCGAAACCACGCGCGTGCCAATCTTGAATCCGAAGTCGCGGTCGATCTCTCCGCTCACCGCGCGCACAATGGGCACTTCGTCGCGAATCGCTTCCACGTCCTCGAGTTCGTACTTGACCGCCTTGCCGGCGCGTTGTCCGCCCGCCTGCATGCTGGTCTGCCCCGGCCAAATCACGATGACGTTGTTGCCCATGTTGAGGAACGCGTGCAACACGCATCCCCCGAGCCCCTGCCCGTAGGCCAGCAGCAGCACCACCGACGCCAGGCCCCACACGATGCCCAGCATGGTGAGCGCCGACCGCATGCGATCGCGCATCAGCGACTGCCAGCCTTGCGAAATGAGTTCCTTGAAGTACATCGTCGAGTCGTCAGTCGTCGGTCTTCAGTCGTCAGTGCGTAGTCGCCCGCCGATAGTCGGTGGCTGCGGCAGTTACCCCACCCTCGCCTGTCATCTAAGCATGACCAACGACTAACGACCGACGACCGACGACGGTCCTACTGAATATGAATATCTCCCGAGCCCGTGCGCACCCGCAGAAGCGGCCCGCCGCCGCGCACTTTGCCACGAATCTGTTTGTGCGAATCGCCGATGCGGCCCTGCACAGTCGTCTCTATGGGTTCGCCCACGTCGACCGTCCCGGAACTGGTTGAGATATCGGCATCGAAGGCTGCGTTGGAGGGCAGACGAACATGCACGTTGCCCGAGCCAGTCTGAATCTCCCACTCGCCCGTCTGCGTGCCTTCAGCTGTGACGTCGCCGCTTCCGGTCTCGCCATGAAAGCCGCCCTGGACGCCTCGCGCGGTAATGTTGCCCGAGCCGGTGTGCAGGTCGATGTCGCCCGCGGACGCTTCCTCGATCTCAACGTCGCCGCTGCCCGTGCCACCGCGTACCGGGCCCGAAATCTGCCGGGCCCGAATGTTACCCGATCCGGTCTGCAAGTGAATTTCGCCGGTCAGGTTGGCCAGCTTCACATCGCCCGAGCCGGTTTGCGTATCCACGTTGCCGCGTGTGCCTTCAATGGTCTGATCTCCCGAGCCACTGCGAGTGCGGACGACAGTGTCGGCGGGCACAGTAATCTCGTAATCGACCGAGATGTTGCGTATGTTGACGTAGTCGATGTGAATGCCATTGCCCTCCTGCCGGATGGGAGGATTCTGCTCGATCTGATGAACGTCGCCCTCGCGGCTGCCCATTAGCCAGTGATCGCCAACGTAGATTTTGCCGCGGATGAAGACCGATCCCGAGCCGCCGGCGCGAACCGTGACGTCGCCGGAGTGGGTGAGCACCTCGAGATCGACAGGGCCGCTTACGGTGAGCGTTCTTTCGAAGCTGCCCTGCGGTGTCGAAGCCATAGCCATCGTCGAGGAGAAAAGCACGACCAGCACGATCGCCGACATCGCAACTGATGTTGCGAATGGCGTTGCAAACGGGTTTGCAAATGGGTTTGCAAATGAAGATCGGCCGGACACGGATACAGAAGAGAGAATGCGATTTTTATTCATAGCGTAGTGACTCCACAGGTGTCATATCCGCGGCGCGCTGGGCGGGATACATGCCTGCGGTCACGGTAATCAACGAAAGTGTCAGAATCGAAGCGATAATCGAGATCCAGGAAACGATTGGGTGCGGAACGAAGTCAGGAAGCGGCAGCGCTTCCATAGCCGAACAGATTCCGATGCCGAAGCTGAGCCCAAGCACGCCGCTGACCACCGTGAGCATGGCTGACTCGGCGAAAAATTGGCGCAAGATATCGCGTTTCGTCGCGCCCATGGCCTTGCGCGTGCCAATCTCGCGGGTGCGCTCTGTGACTGACACGAGCATGATGTTCATCACGCCGATGCCGCCCAGGCACAGAGTCACAATCGCCACGCACCCGAAAAAGAGCGTAACCACGCCGAAAATCTTGTCCAGCAACTTGGCGCCTTCCATGGTGTCCCAAATAAACAGCGCGTCTTTGTCGAGAGCGTCAAAGTGATGCACGCGCGCCAGAACGCTTCGCACCTGAAGAACGGCCGCCTCGTGTTCTTCCGGATCGCCAACTTCAAAAACAATGTCGTCCAGATAGCCTCGCAAGATTCCAGCGCCGGGCTTGGTCGGCGGCGGAAAGTCGCGCGATATCGCCGAGTACGGCGCGAATAAGTAGTCGTTGTCGGGGCCGCTGTAATTCGAGTTCTGCTTTTTCTCCAGCAAAACTCCAACCACTAAATAAGGAACACTCTGCACCAGCACGGTCGCGCCGATTGCGGGCTGCCCCGGAAACAGTTGCCGGTAGGCTTTCGAACCCATCACCAGCACGCGCCGCGCCTCGCGCTCGTCGTCGTCGGTGATCCGCCGACCTTCTGAAATCTTCAGCGAGCGGAAATCCTGATAGGACGGCCACATCCCGACTACGCCACGACTCGCCAGATTGTATTGGCTCACTTCAGGAATCGTTCGCCGCAATTCGGGACTGACATTTCTGACCAGATAACATTCGTCGCGAATCAACTCCGCATCGCCGACGTTGAGATGAATCTCTCTGCCCGCGGCGCGCCCGCCCACCTGCGAACTGGTGCGTCCGCCCCACAGGATGACCAGATCCTTGCCCAGGCTCTGCATGTGCTTTTTCTGGTCGACGCTGAAGCCGCGCCCCAGTCCTACCAGGATAATCACCGACGCGATCCCCCACACGATTCCGAACATCGTGAGAAACGTCCGCATCTTGTGAGCCCGGAAGGTGGCAAAGGCCTGGCGCAGAATTTCGGAGAGAGTCATCGGAGTTGCGAGTCCTGAGTCGCGAGTCCCGAGTTCAGATTGTGCGGTCGGAAGGGCGTCTGTCTATCGTCGCCCAGCGATTCTTTCATTGACTTGATCAAACCGCTGAGCACCCTTCCCAGTTCGTCGGTCTGTTTAAGCAACTCGTCCACTCTTGCCTTCGACACATACTTTCGGTCTTGGGCGATCAAAAGTTGAGTTTCAATTTCGGCGAGCGAACCTCGCGCGAGTCGCAGGAATCGGACAAATTCTCGATTTGTGTAGTGAGCTTGTCCTTCCGCAATGTTGCTCGGAATTGAAACTGCCGCCCGTCGAAGCTGGCTCATCAACCCATACATCTCGTTTTGTGGAAACGAGTCGGTGACCCCGTAAACGCTTTTGACGAGCTCCATCCCTTTCTTCCACGCGACTAAGTCTCGATAACTCATGGTGAGCCGGACTCGCGACTCAGGACTCTCAACTCGGGACTAGGCTTTACTGCAACACCACCTGATCGCCTTCCTTCAGCCCGCTCAGCACTTCGGTCTTCGCGCCGTTGGAGATCCCAATGTTGACCGCCTTTTTATCCTTCCCGTCCTTGGCTTTCGGGTCTGGCACTTCAACCGACGCCTTCTTGTCTTTATCGTAGAGGATGGAGCCTTCAGGAATTTGCAGCACGTTCTTGTGTTCTTCGAGAATGATTTCGGCGTTGGCGGTCATCTCGGCTTTGAGCTCGCCGCCAGGATTCTGAATCGACACGCGCACTTCGAATGTCGTGACATTGTCTTTCTCCACACCCATGGGAGAAATTTTCGTTACTTTGCCCTCGAAGGTCTTGTCCTTAAAGGATTCCACCTTGATGCGCGCCCGCTGGCCCAGATAGACCTTCCCGATGTCGCTCTCGTCAACCTTGCCCTTCACATAGACTTCGCTGGTATCGCCCAGCGTCATGACCAGCGTCGCCGAAGAACCCAGCACCAGGATCGAGCTGACCGCGTCGCCCATTTCCACGTCGCGCGAGAGCACGATGCCATCGATCGGCGAAATGATGTCGGTGTAGCTGAGTTGCTCCTCAAGCTGGGTGAGGTTTGCCTGGTCCTGCGCGACCTGCGCTGTGGCCTGCGCAATCTTCGCCTTCAGCACAGTCACCTGCGCCTTCGAGACGTTCTGCTTGTTCAGCGCCATCTCGTAATTCTTCTCCGCGTCGTCGAGCGCCGAAGCCGAAACCACACCGTCCTTCGCCATGCCGGTCGCGCGGTCGTAGGCGCGTTTCAGCAGCGGAACGTCGGGGCCTTCGGCATCGACTTTGGCGCGTTCGAAGTCCGCCTTCGAACTATTTAGGTTGGCCTGAGCAGCTTCCAGCGCGGCCTTGGACTGTTCCACCTGCGCTTCAATCTCGACCTTATCGAGTTGAGCCAGCAATTGGCCTTTCTTTACGCGGTCGCCGTAGTCCACCAGAAGCTTCTTCACAATACCGCTGGCCTTGGACTTCACTTCGACCTTGGTGATCGGCGTGACCTTGCCGGTCGCCACCACGCTCTTGGCCAGGTCGCCTTTTTCCACTTTGGCGAGCTTCGACGGATCGATCTTAGTGCCGCCACGGGTCGCCGCGAAGACTCCGATGGCGATGAGGAGGACAATTGCCAGCCCGACGCTACCCCAGATAATCAGTCTGCGACGCTTCTTCTTAGTATTGCCGTTACCGTTCACAACGCCTCCTAAATTGTTACTGCGAATTGTTGCTGCCAAGTGGGATAAGGAGCGCTTCCGCTGCTCTCAAAGGTTTGTACGGGCCCGGTATTGCTTTTGTTCCTGCGATTTCAGAACTATGATTGAATTTCTGTCCGGATGCGGCAGTCGCCGCCTCGTTACTGCTAACCCATCGCCCGCCTGCCCAGTTAGACCGAGGGTCTCATAATAAGGATAGCCGATCCAGCCCCAATTTTTGTGACCCGCACATGAAAAGTAGCGCCGCCGTCCCGGCGGCTGTCCGGCGGGACGTCCTCGCCCGCCGCGCCGAAAGCGCAACCGGTGACGCAGCATTCCTACTGAGAACTCAGAACCGAGAACTGAGAACGGCCTTTGAAATGTTAGAATTGCTCTTCCATGATCGCCTTTGTGCTGCTCCGGGTCTTTCTGATCCTTCTCCTGGTGGCAGCCAACGCCTTCTTCGCGGCAGCAGAATTTTCCCTGGTCAGCGTACGCGATACTCGCATCCAGCAGCTCATCGCCCAGGGACGCATTGGTGCGCGCATCGTGCAGCGCCTGCATGCCCACCTCGACGAAGTTGTCAACGGGGTTCAGCTCGGCATCACCATGGTCAGCCTCACTCTGGGTTGGATCGGCGAACCCATGGTCGCCCGCCTCGTCGAAGGCATGCGATTTGTCCATGAAGTTCCGCACGCCGCTGTCTACGCTCATGCTATCGCCATCGGCATCGCCTTTACCCTGATCACCTACATGCACGTGATCCTCGGCGAACTGGTGCCGAAGACGCTGGCTTTGCAGAGGGCCGAGCAGGTCGCCCTTGCCGTCGGCGCGCCGATGGAGGCTTTCCTTGCCATTGCCAGCCCCATCCTCTTCTTTATGCGTCGATCCGGCGGCCTCGTTTTGCGTTTGTTCGGAGCCCAGCAGGCGCGCCGCGGCGGCGCGGTGCACTCGCCCGACGAACTCAAGCTCATCGTGACCGCCAGCCGGCAGTTTGGCCAGATCCCCGAATTCCAGGAAGAGATGATTCACAGCGCCATTGAACTCGACAGCATTACCGTGCGCGAGGTCATGGTCGCCCGCCCCGATATTTTTTCCATTCCCTCAGACCTGATACTCGACGAAGCGCTGGCCCGCGTCGTCGAGGGCCAGCACTCCCGCATCCCGGTCTACGATCCACAGCGCGGGCCCGAACACATTGTCGGCGTCCTTTATTACAAAGATCTGATGCGCTGGATGCGCCTGCGCCTCAGCAATCTCGGCCAATCCACCTCGACGCGCATCTCGCGTATGCAGATCAGCCAGATCATGCACGACGTGCTGGTTGTGCCCGAAACGAAAGTCTTGGCCGAATTGCTGGCCGAGTTCAAAGAACGCCGCCGCCACCTCGCCGTGGTAGTCGACGAATTCGGCTCGACCGCCGGCGTGATTACAGTCGAGGACATCCTCGAACAACTGGTCGGCAATATCGAAGACGAATTCGACGTTTCTCCGCGCGAGCCCGCGTTCGAAGATGAGTCGGTGATGGTGCTCGAAGGCTCAGTCAACATTCGCGACCTCGAAGCCCAGTACGGCCTGACCCTGCCGCGGGACGCCGGTTTTGAAACCTTAGCCGGATTCATCCTCGCCCGCCTGCAAAAGATTCCGGCCCTGCACGATTCCTTCGAATACGATGGCCGCCGCTACACCGTCGAAGAATTAGACGGCCACCGTATCGCCAGAGTAAGAATCGAGAAAACCGCCAAAGTCGAAGACGAAGCCGAAGCCGAGGCCGCAAGGGGGTAGGCGACTAAGCGCAGCGCCAAACCGACGACCGGCGACGAACGACCGACGACCAACGACCGAATGCTCACCCGCCTCCTCCAACGCGTCCTCTACACCCTGCCCGTAATCTGGCTCGTTGTGAGTCTCGTGTTTCTGCTCATCCACCTCGTCCCCGGAGACCCCATCGCCCAAATGCTCGGCGAAGGCGCTCCATCCGCCGACATCGCCGCAACGCGCCACGCCTACGGCCTCGATGCCCCGCTAGGCGAACAATACCTGCACTACTGGAAAGGCGTCCTGCACGGCGACCTCGGACGCTCCATCCGCTACAACCAGACCGTCACGAAGTTAATCGCCCAGCGCTATCCCTACACGCTGCGGCTCACGCTGGCGAGTCTGTTCGTCGCCATCGTTCTTTCGATCCCTGCCGGAGTTCGCTCCGCCCGCCGCCGCAATCGCTGGGACGACCGCCTGCTCTCCATCGTCAGCCTCTTCGGCCTGTCGTTCCCGAACTTCGCGCTCGGGCCGATTCTGATTCTCCTGTTCGCCATCAAGCTGGGATGGCTACCCGTCTCCGGCGCGGGATCATTCGCCAATCTCGTGCTGCCCGCCCTGACCATGGGCAGCGCGCTCGCCGCGATCCTGACCCGCATGGTGCGCACGTCAATGCTCGAAGAGTTAAGCCAGGACTACATTCGCACCGCCCGCGCCAAAGGCCTCCCCGAACGCACCGTGGTATATCGCCATGCGTTGCGCAATGCGATGATCCCAGTTTTAACGGTGCTGGGCCTGCAATTCGGAGCGTTGCTCGCCGGCGCGATCGTGACCGAAAAAATTTTCTCCTGGCCCGGCATCGGCCGCCTCACCGTCGACGCCATCTCCGCCCGCGACTATTTCCTGGTGCAAGGCTGCATTTTGGCGATCGGATTGACCTACGTCGCAGTGAACTTCCTGACGGACGTTCTGTACTCGGTGGCGAACCCGAGGATCAGACAATGAAAATAAGATTTGTTCTGCATCCCCTTTTTGGACAATAAAACACCGTTTGATAGGCTATTCCCATGGCAATGTGCAGAGGGCGTTTCAGCGCCGATACAACGGCGCTCTTGAGTGACGTATACGAAAATGAGGGGATGGCCGGGTCAGAAATGATAACCGGTACCTATACCTGCATCGTCTGCGGCCGCACCGGCCTTCATGCGAAGGAATATGGGGGCGAGTGGCTTCCCGATTCACACGAACGATTACCGCACAAACTTGTAAACCGTTCAGGCAAACCTGGCTACTACAAACAAGTTTGGCGGTGAAGAACGTCGGCTCTTTCTGATCGCCCGGATCGAATGTGTGCGAAAGGCCAGAATCCATCACACCAACTCAATCAGCACCCGCTGCCCCACCAGCGCCGCCGCCCGCTGCAAACTTGACAGCGTAATATCGCGTTTCGGATCGAGAATACGATCCACCTGCGACCGGCTCGTCTTCAGCAAAACCGCCATGCGCGCCTTGGAGATCTTTTTCTTCTTCATAGCTTTCGCCAGTTGCCACGCTACGACTTCTTTCGCGGCCTGGGCCTGCGCTTCCTCAAAGATGTTCTCTTCTTTCAAGAAGTCGTCGATACTCGATCCCAAATTCTTCTTGCTCATTGTTCCAGCTCCCTTTGCCGCTTGCGCGCCAGCATCAAGTCGCCGAACTCGTGCCATTAGAGTACCATATAAAGTACAGGCCCCCGGCCGTATTGCAAAGTGTTAAGCTACAGGCTACACTAGCAAGTGAAGATACAGAGCTTCGCGCACAAAGGTCTGAAACGCCTCTACGCGGACGATGTTAGGAAAGGCGTTCCGCCGGACGCGGTCGACAAGCTCCGCAAAATGCTGGCGTTTCTCGATAACATGGAAAATCCGGAAGAGCTGCATTCGCTTCCTGCGTGGAAGGCACATACGTTAACCGGCGATCGCAAGGGCGCGTGGAGTCTCAGCGTGACCAGGAACCTGCGCTTGACCTTTCGCATCGATACTAAAGAGCGTGAAATCTTCGACGTCAATCTGGAAGATTACCACTAGGACAGAAGGAGCATCCTCATGCCGATCAAGAACCCGCCGCATCCCGGAAATTTCATCCGTACCGAAATCATTCAGCCCGCAGGCCTGTCGGTTACTGCCGCCGCCGCCGCGCTGAAAGTCTCCCGGCCCGCGCTTTCCAGCCTGCTGAATGGGAAGGCGAACCTTTCCGGCGAAATGGCCCTCCGCATCGAAAAAGCTTTCGGGGTGAAGATGGATACACTCATGCGAATGCAATCCTCTTACGACATCGCCCGTACTCGATCGCGTGAGCACCGAATCCGCGTCCGCCGGGTTCCTCAGCGAGGGATGCGAGACTTCAAAGATCTCATGAGGAAGTATCGCGGCAAACTTGAGTTCGCCGGGCTGGACGAGTGACACGTCGAGATTAACAAAGGGCGGAGCCGACGCCCCGCCCTCATCTAACCCAACTTACGCCGCCGGCATCATCTTCTGCATCCGCTCTTTCATGTCCTGGGGCGACACGTCTTCGACGTGCGTGGCAATCCCCCACAGATGTCCGAACGGATCTTGAATGAAACCGGAGCGGTCCCCGTAGAACTGATCCTGCACCGGCTTCAGAATTTTCGCGCCCTCTTTCGCCGCGTTTTCAACCACGCGGTCGACGTCGGGAAGATAAACATAGAGGCTTACCGGACTGCCGCCGACAGTGGCCGGGCTGGTGTGTCCTTGCCCCATCTGAGGATTTTCGTCGGCCAGCATGATGTGCGAGTTGCCGATCTTCAATTCCGCGTGGCCGACTTTGCCGTCGGGACCATTCATGCGAACGGTTTCCGTGGCTCCAAAAACTTTCTTGTAATATTCAATGGCTTGGGCTGCGCCCTTGATAACCAAATACGGTGTGACGGAGCTGTAGTCCTTGGGAATATACGAGACTTTACTCATGATTTCCTCCTTAGATGTGGGTTCAAGCTGAGGTTACGGCGCGCACGCGGAGAGATCATGCGCTCCCGGCATTATTCTTTATGAGAACATATTTCGCGAACGCTCTCAAGCCGACCGACGATTTCTAGATTATGTCTACCGCCGCTATCTCGCGAACGCGCCGCGGAGTTGCGGGCCGCATTGCGACTAATGCCCGCCACAATCCGCTGGCGGCAATCGGAGTCGTGCTGGTCGTCCTCTTCATGATCTTCGCCTTGTTCGCGCCGTGGATCGCGCCGCAAGACCCGGCGTCGATTCATCTGCCCGCGCGCCTCGACTCTTCTTCCAGCGCACACTGGTTCGGCACCGATGAACTCGGCCGCGACATTTTCTCTCGCGTTATCTACGGCGCGCGCATCTCCATGCTGGTGGGCAGTTCCGTCGTCTTAACCTCTCTGGGGCTTGGACTCATTATTGGATCGATTGCCGGCTACTACGGTGGCGCCATCGACCGCTTCGTCAACGTCGTTCTGATGAATGCATTTCTCTCTTTCCCCGGAATCCTGCTGGCCATCGCCTTCATCGCCTTTCGCGGCCCCGGCATTTTCAATCTCGTACTCGCCCTTTCCCTCGGAGGATGGGTGGGCTACGCGCGCCTGGTTCGCGGGCAAGTGCTGGCCGCCCGCGAACGCGAATTCGTCGAAGCGGCGCGCGCTCTCGGCGCCAGCGACTTGCGCATCATCGTGCGCCACATTCTGCCCAACATCATTCAGCCAGTTGTCGTGCAGGCCGCGATCGGCATGGCCGGAGCCATTCTCGCCGAAGCCACCATGAGTTTTCTCGGACTCGGCGTTCCCCCGCCCACTGCCAGTTGGGGAGCGATGCTCAACGACGGCCGCGCTCATCTGTTCGACGCCCCGCACCTCGTATTGTTTCCCGCGCTCGCCGTCATGCTCGCGGTGCTCAGCTTCAACTTCATCGGCGACGCCCTGCGCGATTATCTCGATCCGCGGTCGCGCATCGAAGCCGGCCTCTAGGCCCACGGTCTACCCCAAAGCCGATCGCTCCTAAAAATCCAATCCGCAAGTTTGTGATAATGCGCCACATGGCCTGCTTGACGTGAATCGCAAATTGCAATAGTATTATTGCGAAATGAAATATAAGCCGCCAGGGGGCATTCGGTGAAACTGGGCGAGAAAATTCGGTATCTGCGTGAGGTCGAAGGATCGCTGCGCGGACTGGGTCGCCCCCTGACCCAGCTGGAACTCGTCCGCGCGATTCGCGAAGAGGCAGGTAAGGGCCGCAAACGGGCCAAGGGCACGACGATCAGCCAGTCGTATCTCTCGCAGATTGAAAACGGCGCGCGTCCGCACATGACCCAGTCCTCGCGCGCGCTGCTGGCGAAGTTTTTCAAGGTGCACCCCGGCTTTCTGGTGGATGACCCTGCGGGCTACCACGCCGAGCTGACGTCGGACTTGCGCACCACCGAAGGCCAGCTCGACGTTTGGCTGCTGCAAGGCTCGGAAAAATTCGCGAACGATCCCGACGTCAGCCAGGTGCTGATCAAAGCGGCCCGCGAGAAAGACACGCGGCGTTGTTTCCTGCTCTTGGGCGCAATCCTCGATACGCCGGAGCTGGCGGACCGCTTGCTGGAAGCGCTGCGGCCCGAACTGACGGCTGGCAACGGCAATCATCGCCGTGCGAACGCGCGTACCACCGATCGCGCCACGACCGAGCGTGGCGCGACCGGGGAAGAGAGGCGGATGCGATGACCTCGATAGTTCTAGCTTGGGTGATGCCTGCGATGATTCCGGCGATGACTTTGACCAGGCTCGATTGGTCCGATTTTTATCTAATCTGTTTCGCGGTCGGCTTCTGCTTCAGTTTTTTTTCGTTCGTCTTTGGAGGCTCGCGCTTTGGCCGCCTGCACCTGCCGCATTTTCATGGCAACGCGCATGTTCCGCATCTGCCAGCGGCACACGGCCCAGGAGCGCACGCTTCGGCGGCGGGCACGCAGGGGCTACGCGCAGGGCGTGCATCCGTGTCATCGACGGACTCGAATCCGAACACGCCCATGCACAACGGCGTTTCGCCGTTCAACTTCGTCACGCTCACTGCTTTTCTGGCGTGGTTTGGCGGGACCGGCTATTTGCTCACGCGCTTTTCATCGGTGTGGGTTGGTCTGGGTTTAACGCTGTCGGTAGTTGCGGGACTGGTCGGCGGCGGAATTATTTTTCTGTTCCTGAGCAGGGTTTTGATGTCGGACGAAGAGAACATGGACCCTGGCGATTACGAAATGGTGGGCGTGCTCGGACGCCTATGCGTTTCGATCCGCGACGGAGGTACAGGTGAAGTCTTGTATTCGCAAGCCGGTACTCGCCGCGTCTGCGGCGCGCGCAGCGAGGATGGCAGCGCCATAGCCAAGGGAACCGAGGTCATGGTCACGCGCTACGAGAAGGGAATTGCTTACGTGCGCTTGTGGAGCGAAATGTCAGGAGATCGTTAGTCGCTTGTTGCCGAACCATTGTTCACTGCCGTACTCGAAGACCGTACTCGGAGATTCTATGAATCGCAGCTTCTACAAACCGGCAGTCTGGCTGATGTGGCTGGCGTTCGCGATGACGGCTCTGAACTCCTGGCGAGCCTGGGACCAACTCCCCATGCGGATGGCTGTACACTTCGACGCCAACTGGCAGCCCAACGGCTACACGTCGCGCGAAGGAGCAGTAATGCTCGGACTCGGCGCTATGGGCGTACTGGTGCTCTCGTTCACGATCTCCGCTTTGATTGTGCATGCACTGAAACCAAGCTCCGCGTGGCCGATGCTGATCGTGTTCTACATAGTGATCGCGATTCTGTGGTACGTCAACGACTCGATCGTGAAATGGAACCTGCAGCAGAACGAGCAAGCGCCGCGGGCTGCGCTCGTTTCACGTAGCGGCGGACGCATTCATCCGCCCGCACTAAGTCAGTAATGCCCGGGTCGGTCATGCCTGGCCCGGATGAATGCGTCCGCCGCTATGTGATTCGATACGCGCCACGATGGAGCGCTCGCACTAACAAATTTTAGATTTACAGGAGGCGTTATGGGATTGGGATTGTCGTCAATGGTCACGATCTGGATTTTTGTCGGGCTGGGAGTGATGGTCATCCTGTTTTTGATGAGCGGAATGGCCAGGCTCTATCGCAAAGCCGGGCCGCACGAGGCACTCATCGTCTACGGCCTGGGTGGAACGCGCGTCGTGCAGGGGCACGGCACTCTCGTTTTCCCGATGGTGCAAATCTGCAAGGATCTGTCGCTGGAGCTGATGTCGTTCGACGTGGCGCCGCAACAGGATCTATACACCAAACAAGGCGTCGCGGTCACGGTGGAAGCCGTCGCGCAGATCAAGGTCAAGTCGGATCGCGAATCGGTGCTCACTGCGGCCGAGCAGTTTCTCACCAAGTCCGATCAGGAGCGCGAAGGCCTGATTCGCCTGGTCATGGAAGGCCACCTGCGCGGCATCATCGGTCAGCTCACGGTCGAAGAAATCGTCAAGCAGCCCGAAATGGTGTCCGACCGCATGCGCGGCACTTGCGCTGAGGACATGAACAAGATGGGGCTGGAAGTCATCTCCTTCACCATCAAGGAAGTTCGCGACAAGAACGAGTACATCACCAACATGGGCAAGCCGGATGTGGCGCGCATCAAGCGCGACGCCGATGTCGCCACCGCGGAAGCGGACCGCGACACGGCTATCAAGCGAGCCGCGTTGACGCGCGAATCGGCTGTGGCCAAGGCGCAAGCCGATCAGGAGCGCGTGCTCGCCGAAACGCTGTCGCTGGCCAAGCAAGCCGAGTCCCAGCGCGACCTGGAAATCAAGAAAGCCCAATACCTGGAAGTCACCAAACGCCAGCAGGCGCAAGCGGATAAGGCCTACGACATCCAGACCAACATCATGCAGCAGCAGGTCATCGCCGAACAGGTGAAGGTGCAGCAGGTCGAGAAAGAGCAACAGGTGAAAGTCCAGGAGGCGGAAATCAATCGCCGCGAAAAAGAATTAATCGCCACAGTGCTGAAAGGTGCGGAGATCGAGCGTCAGCGAATCGAAACGCTCGCGGCCGCCGAGAAGCAGCGTCTGATCGCGGAAGCCGAAGGCCAGGCGTCGTCGATTCGCGCGCAAGGCGAAGCGGAAGCCGAAATCATTTTCAAAAAGGGCGAAGCCGAAGCCAAAGCGATGAACGTGAAAGCCGAGGCCTATCAGGAATACAACCAGGCGGCGGTTATCGACAAACTGTTCGCCAGTATGCCGGAGATCGTGAAGGCATTGGCCGCTCCGCTGGCCAACGTCGACAAGATCACAATCGTCTCCACCGGAAACGGCGACGCGTCCGGCATGTACAAAGTCACCGGCGACATTACGAAGATGGCGGCGCAAGTGCCCGCGCTGTTCGAAACTTTGTCCGGCATGCCGCTCGGCGATTTTCTCGGCAAAGTCCGCCAGATCGGCGACCGCGTCCCCAAGCCGGCCGACTCGCCGAAACCATAAGCGGGCGTGTGGGGAACGGGGGGTGTGTGGGGACGGGCGCCTTCGCCCGTCCCGCGAAGCGCAGCGAGGCGAGCAGCGCCTCAGGAGCAGAAGTTATGGCGAGCAAACCAAATTACGTGGCTCTAGGCCTGTCACTGGGAGCGGCCCTTGGCGTAGCCGTCGGCGTCATGGCCGGAAATGTCGGCGTCTGGCTCGCCCTCGGCGTCGCCATTGGAATGGTCCTGGGCGCCTCATTCCCCCGCAGAGAGCCGAAGTGTCCGCAGTGCGCACAGATCCACCGCGCCCACGAAATCAGAAGCAAGCAGCTCCAAGCCAGAAGCTAGGAGCTAGCAGCTAGAAGCTTTCTACAAAAGGAGTCCACCATGGCATTACTAGAACGCGTTTCTACACTGGTCCGGGCCAACCTCAACGACCTGATCGACAAAGCTGAAGACCCGGAAAAGATGATCAAGCAAGTGATCCTCGACATGCAGAACCAGCTTCTGCAAGTCAAAACCCAGGTCGCGATCGCCATCGCCGACCAGCATCTGCTCGAGAAAAAACAGAAAGAGAATTCGGACAAAGTGGCCGAGTGGATGCGCAAGGCCGAACTCGCCGTCGACAAAAAAGAAGACGACCTGGCGCGCGCGTCATTGCTGCGCGTGGAGAGCTATCGCGAACTCAGCGAAAACTTCTCGCAGCAAGTCAGCGATCAAAAAGCCCAAGTCGAAAACCTGAAATCTGCGCTGCGCCAGCTCGAACAGAAGCTCACCGAAGCGCAAGGCAAGGCCGATGTGCTGATCGCGCAGCATCGCCGCGCCCGCGCCGTAGGCAAGGCCAGCGACGCCCGCATGGCCTCACGCGATGGCTCGAAGACCGCGGCCTTCGAGCGGATGAAACGCAAAGTGGCGCATTCCGAAGCCGTGAGCCAGGCGAAGTCGGAAATCGCCGGCGACAACCTCGACGATCGCCTCGCCGCGCTCGAAAAAGAAGACCGCATCGAGCAGTTGCTGGTGGAGTTGAAGTCGAAGCGCGGCGCTTAGGCTTGTGTGACGAATTAAGCGTGGAGCGGGCACTCCCTTCGACAAGCTCAGGGGCAGGCTCTCCCGCTTCTCTCAATGGCCGCAGAACAGTTGGCACAAAGGAGGCAGTGTGACCGGGCGTAGTAATCGTTTGTTTACCGCCGCAGGTTCGTTGGCCCTGGCAATCGGCCTGACCCTGCATCTGTGGGCCGGAAGCGACTTTTCCCATTTCGCCAGCGGGTTTTTCCTGGGAGTGTCGATCGCCCTGCTGATATTGGGATTGACGCGCCCGTCGCGGAGGACATGGAGGTAGAGTATTGAATGCCATTTACAGATGGCAAATGGCATCCTATAATGCCATTCATGACACTCCAACTGACTGTCGACAAGGCTGGACGCGTGGTGCTGCCCAAGCCGGTGCGCGATGAACTGCAACTTAGTCCTGGCGATAGGCTGGAACTGGAAAGTTCAGAGCAGCAGATTGTTTTGCGACCGGTACGCGGAACTGGCACTCTACGCAAGAAGTGCGGGGTCTGGGTGTTCAGCAGCGGCGAGCCCCTCTCGGCCAAAACCGTGAATGATACCCTCACCGAAATTCGGCGGGAGCGCGACCGCAAAAACCTTGGGGAATCCGCCATCGCTCCGCGCAAACGAGGCCGGACCCGTTGAAATGGTTCTTCGACACCTCGGTTCTCATCCCAGTTTTTAATGTAGAACACGAGCATCACGAGGCGAGTCTGGCTGCTTTTGTAGCTGCCAACAGAGAGAATGCGTGCTGCTCGGCGCACAGCCTGGCCGAACTTTATTCGGTTCTTACCCGCCTGCCCGGAAAACATCGCGTAAGCGGCGAGCAGGTCTTGTTCTTTATCGAGGGCATTGAAGAGCACCTGACGATAATCGCACTGAACAGCCGTGAATATTCCTCTGCGATTCGAGAGGCCGCCGCGATGGGCATCGTCGGGGGGCTGCTGTATGATTTTCTGCTAGCTCGGTGTGCGCGAAAAGCCTCCGCCGAAGTGATCTACACTTGGGATATCCAGGATTTTCGGCGTCTCGGACCTGAAGTGGCCAGCCGAATCAGAACGCCCTGAACCTCGCTGCCCCTCATTGGCCCTTGGTCCAATCCTCAACCTGCAAATGCTTGACACGCTGAAACACCCGATCATGAGTGACCAGCACCGCGCCTGCGGCGACAGCGTGGGCGGCGATCAGCATGTCCATATTGCCGATGGGCGTGCCTGAATCTTCGAGAGCGCCGCGCAGGGTTGCGTAATGCTGCGCGGCGGCCGAGTCCCAAGGCAGAATCTCCACCCGCAGCAGGAATTCATCTACTGCCAGCTTGAGCGGCGCAGCGTCCGGTCTACGGGCCACGCCGAAGCGCAACTCGGCCTCTGTCACCGCCGAAATCCCAACTTCCGACATGGGCACTTTCAGCAGCCGTTCACGCACTCGCGGAGCGTTACCCTTGATCACATAGCTCGCCATGTTCGTGTCGAGAAGATAGCGAACCGGCATTAGAAGGGCTTCCGTTTTTGCGGCGGGGCGTCAAGCCGATTCGACAGAAAGTCTTCGGGAATATCAAGCGTGTCCGCGAGATCGAAGAAATCCTGCCAGGATTCGGGGCGGCGCGAGAGAATGACATCCCCGGTGGCGGGATCGCGGCGCACGAAAACCTCTGCACCAGTAAAGCGAAACTCGGCGGGCAAGCGGACCGCCTGACTGCGGCCATTGCGAAAGAGTTTAGCGGTCTGGGGCACGGTTGCACTCCTTGGTCGATACCACAGTCTATCACACAGTATCGATCATAGTATAGATCATAGTATCGATCGTTGTATAGATCGTTTTCGGTGTTCGTCCCGTTCCTTTAGCTTGCGGCTGAAAGCCGTGTCCAGCACGGCCTCCAGGCCATCCTGCCCGATTCTTCCCGCATCTAATCATCGCGCTCTTCGGATCTCAAACCGAGGGATATACATGAGGTATTTGGCAGCGGCGGTGTTACTTGCAATAGGACTGATTCTGGTGGGTTGCGGTTCGAACGGTTCCAACCCTTCCAATATTAACGGCACGTGGAACGCCACATTGACCGACACCAATAACGTTACGGCCTTCACGTTCGGCACCTCGCTGGTAGTGAACAGCGGCGGATCTCTGACCGTCTCCAACTTCACGTTCACCAGTAACTCGCCCTGCTTTGTCTCCGGCGAAACCCCGAGCGGGTCGTTTACGTTGAGTGGAAACTTCAATGGCCAGGTCAATGGCGCGTTCGGGTTCGTGGTGAAATCCGGGACTCCAGCGGGCAATTCCCTCACACTCACTGGGACGGCCACCGGCAACACGATTTCCGGCAATTGGACCATGTCGGGCACCAGTTGCACCGGCTCCGGCTTTTTCACCATGAAGAAAGCGTAAGTTTGCGGCTCTGCTTTAGGTAGTGGTGCAGCTTAACGTTCTAAACGGGATTGTCATCCGAGCGTAGCCGTTCTTCAGGCGGAGCGAAGGATCTCAGGCTTAACGAGCGCGGAGCGTAAGCCCTGCACCACTATCCCCCTTAGCATCCATTGACGGCCCTGCCCGCATCTCTCTATTCTCGTAAGGACCCCAATTCCAAAGGACGGTACATGAAGAAGCTTGCAATCCTGATGGTGCTGGCGCTGGAACTCGCAGTAGCCGGCTGCGGCAGCACCACTCCCAGTACCACCACCAATACCTCCACCAGCGGCAATTGGGAAGCGCAGTTGATTGGAGGCACAGGCGAGGCCAGCAAGCTGAACTTCATCACTGCATTTAATGTGGAGAACTCCGGTCCGCTGTCGGATATCACCATCGGTTTTATTAACCAAGGCGCATGCTTTGCCACCCCGGTAACCGGCCCCACTACCACCGAGACTGGCTCAGCCTCCTTCACGACCAATACCTCAACCGATCAGGTCACCGGCGCCCTGACATTTTCGATTACGTCGGACTTGTCGGTGAATCAGCTTGTGCTAACCAGCTACCCAAACGGCCTCACCGGTACCTCGAACGGAACCACCACGACGACGGGAACGCTGAGTAACGGCGTTGTGATCGGCACCTGGCAATTGACAGGCGGTGCAGGGGATCCCAGCTGCGCCAACCAAAGCGGCACTTTCCTGATGTGCCAGGGCACGAATACTTGCACGGCGCCCTAAGCGCGCCCTAGCTAAAGTCCACCGAAGCCTGCGAATCCCGCCGCCGCTGTCTTGCTGCATTGTCCCGCCCTTCCTTCCTCGGACCTCGCTGCTATACAGTGGGAGCGATGAAGCTCTCTTTGCGGCAGATTGCCGAAGCAACCGGAGCGCGCCTGATAGGCGAAGCCAACTCCGAGGTGAGCGCTGTGGCCAGCATCGAATCGGCAACCCCGGACGATCTGGTTTTCGTCGAGGACGAGAAACATCTGACCGCAGCTTTGCAATCTCCGGCGGCAGCCGTGATTGCGGGAGAATTCGCAGCTAAGCCCGCAGCGAACCTCGCGGCCACTGCGAGCGCCAAGCGGCCGCTTCTCATCAGCGATCATCCCAAACTCGCTTTTGCCCGTGCGGCGCGTTTGTTTCGCGAGATCCCGCAGTCTGATGGAAATACGCCGCTATCTTCGCACTCAGCGTCGTTACACTCAACAGCCATCATTCATCCTTCGGCAAAACTTGGGGCGGGCGTCATCGTCGAAGAATCCGTCGTTGCCGCCCAGGCGCAGATCGGCGAGCACACGCGGATTGCCGCCGGTTGCAACATCGGCGCCGAAGTGAAGATTGGCTGCGACTGCGAGATCTATCCCAACGTCACCATTTATCCCGGCACCACGTTGGGCGACCGCGTCATCGTCCACGCCGGCGCAGTGCTGGGCAGCGACGGCTTCGGCTACGTGCGCGATCGCAAGACTGGACATTACGAAAAATTTCCCCAAGTCGGTCGCCTCGTCATCGCAGACGACGTCGAGATCGGGGCCAATACCACTATCGATCGCGGCGCGCTGGATGAAACCCGCATCGGCCGCGGCACGAAGATCGACAACCTGGTCCACATCGGCCACAACTGCCACATCGGCGAAGACGTCGTCATCGCCGCCCAGACCGGCCTTTCGGGAAGCATCGTCATCGAGAATGGCGTCGTGTTGGGCGGCCAGGTTGGAATCGGCGAGCACGCACGCTTGGAAGCAGGCGTGATGCTCGGCGGACAGGGCGGAGTTCTGCCCAACAAAATCCTGCGCGGCAAAGGCGTTGCATTCTGGGGAACCCCTGCACAGCCGCTGCGCGATTATCTGAAGCAGTTGGCTGCGCTGGCGCGGCTGGCAAAAATGAAGACACCAACTGAAAACAAGAAAGAATTGAAAAAGGATTAAACGTGGCCTTGGTCGTCATTGGCGGACACTCGCGCAGCGTCGGCAAAACGAGCGTGGTTGCGGGTCTGATTGCAGCCTTGCCTGAGTTCGCCTGGACCGCCGTAAAAATCACACAGTACGGGCACGGCATCTGCTCCGCCAACGGCGAAGCCTGTGACTGCGCGACCGCCGATCATTCGTGGGCGATCACGGAAGAACACGACAGAACTGGCAAGTCCGACACATCGCGATTTTTAGTCGCGGGTGCGGTGCAATCGTTGTGGGCGCGCACCGAACAGGGCCGCCTGGCCGAAGCCATGCCGACTCTGCGTCGTCGACTCGAAGGCGCACGCAACGTGATCATCGAATCGAACAGCGTGCTGAAATTTCTACGCCCGGACTTATATCTGACAGTGCTCGACCCCGCGACCCCAGATTTCAAGAATTCAGCGCGCGAATTCCTCGACCGTGCGAATGCAGTTATTCTGCATCAATCAATCGAAGGAGCGGCGTGGCAATCCGTCTCCCTGAAGCCAGTAGCGAATTGCCCAATATTTCGAATCACACCGCCAAACTACGTAACCAAAGAAATCGCAGATTTCGTCCGCGCAAGCCTGACAGAACGAATTCAAGCTACTAGCTAGCAGCTAGGAGCTAGAAGCTAGGAGCTAGGAGCTAGAAGCTAGAAGCTAGTAGCTAGCAGCTAATAGCTGAGAGCTGAAAGCTTCTTTTGTTATCCTTTTCCGTGCGGCAAATCCACTCCAGCGCGTGGCTTCTGATCGTACTGTCGGCGATTCTTCAGACCCTCATCTTTCCTCTTCCCGGCGTTTACGTGCTCTCGTGGTTCGCGCTTGCTCCGCTCATTATCGCTCTCCTGCGCGCGCGGCCCGCAAGCGAACTTGAAATTGCCGGCTCCGTTCGATTGCGCCCGGCCACGCCGGGTCAGGGATTTCTTCTCGGCTACGCCTGCGGAATCCTCTGGTACGCCGGCACCTGTTACTGGATCTACGACACCATGCGGCAGTACGGCGGTCTGAGCGCTCCCGAGGCGGTGCTGACGCTCTTTCTCTTTTGCTGCTATCTCGGCCTCTATCACGGATTTTTCGGCCTCCTGATCAGCCTGCTCGCTGGCCTGGCCGGCGACTTCCGCCGTCCGCTCGTGCTGGCTCCGTTTGTATGGGTCGCCGTCGAGTTGGCGCGCACGCGCATTACAGGTTTTCCCTGGGACCTGCTCGGTACCGCGCAGGTCGACAACATCGCACTCTGCCACATCGCCGGATGGACGGGCGTCTACGGCATCTCGTTTGAGATTGTGTTGGTCAACGTCGCGCTGGCCGCGGCATTTCTGGTTCCCCGCCAGAAACGCTTCGCACTATTGGCTGCGGCATTAGCGGCCGCCGCAGTTTTGCAGGCGGGGCGGTTGATCGATGCTCCTCCCGCCAGGGCAGATCATGCGGCGCTATTGGTGCAGCAGAATATTCCGGTCTCGATTCCGTGGACTCCTGCCTATCTTCAGCAAACGCTGAATGAATTGACAGGGCTCAGCGTGAAATCTGCGGCGAACGATAAATCACGCGCCCAAGCATCCGCGGCCGCAGAAAAGATCGGCCTGATCGTGTGGCCGGAGTCGCCTGCCCCCTTCTTCACCAACGACCCGCGATTTCGCACCGCGATCAGCGAGATGTCTCGCCAATCCAACGCATGGGTGATCGCCGGAGCGATCGGAACATCACCGGCATCTCCGGGCAGCACGACATCGCCGGTGTTCAACTCCGCCGCCTTGGTCAGCCCCAGCGGCGACTGGACGGCCCGCTACGACAAAGTCCATCTCGTTCCCTTCGGCGAATATTTGCCGTTTCCAAGCTTGTTTTCATTCGCCGGCGGCTTGACCAAAGAAGTCGGCGAATTTCGGCACGGCGCAGCGCGCAATCCTCTTAATGCCGGCGGCGAACAACTCGGCGTATTCATCTGCTACGAATCCGTCTTCCCCGACGAAGTCCGCCAGTTTGCCAACGATGGCGCTCAGGCGTTCGTGAATATTTCGAACGACGGCTGGTACGGCGACAGCGGCGCTTACGCGCAGCATCTAAACCAGACTCGCATGCGCGCCATCGAAAACAATCGCTGGCTGCTGAGCGCGACCGATACTGGCGTTACCGCCTCGATCGATCCCTGGGGTCGAGTCGTCGCACGAATTCCGCGCAAAGAGCGCACCGCGCTGGTCGCGCCCTACGCGCTCACTTCCGTAACCACCTTCTACACTCGTCACGGCGATTGGTTCGCATTCGCCTGTGCGATAATTTCTATGGGAGCGCTGCTCACGCGCTTCACACTCCGCGATCCCATACTTCGCGATCCCAAGAAGGTTGGCCTGTCCTCATGAATCAAGAGCTGGTGCTGGAATACGAGAAGCTGGGCAAGAAGGTCCACGAACTTCGGGAGTATCTTTGACGCGGAAAAAGTCCGCACGCAGTTAGCCGAAATCGAGAAGCAGTCCGCCGACCCTAATCTCTGGTCGAATCAGCAACGATCCCAACAGGTAATGCGCGAGAAGAAGCGCCTGGAGCAGGTTTTGGCGCACGATGCCGAGTTAGCGCGTCGCGGCGAAGACATCGCCGCCTACTTCGACCTCGCCAAAGAGGGCGAAAATGTCGACGCCGACTTGCAACGCGAAATTACCGCCCTCAGCGATCTGCTCGACAAACTCGAAACCGAGACGCTGCTCTCGGGCGAGAACGACGCCCGCAACGCCATCGTCACCATTCATCCCGGAGCCGGCGGCACCGAGTCGCAGGACTGGGCCGACATGCTGCTGCGCATGTATCTGCGTTGGGCGGAGCGCCAGGGCTTTGAGACCGTGCTCTACGATTACCAGCCCGGCGAAGAAGCCGGCCTGAAGTCCGCGACCTTCGCGGTGAACGGCGAGTACGCCTTTGGCCTGATGCAGAGCGAGATCGGCGTGCATCGCCTGGTGCGCATCTCCCCATTCGATCAGGCCAAGCGCCGGCATACTTCTTTCGCCAGCGTCTATGTTTCGCCGGAGATCGACGACAACATCGAAATCGTCATCAAGCCGGAAGATATTCGCATCGACACTTACCGCTCCAGCGGCAAGGGCGGGCAGCACGTCAACACCACCGATTCCGCGGTTCGCATCACGCACATCGAAACCGGCCTGGTGGCCAATTGCCAGAACGAGCGCTCGCAGCACAAAAATAAAGAGCGCGCCATGAGCATGCTGCGCTCCAAACTGTATGAATTCGAAATGGAGAAAAAGCGCGCCGCCACCAAGAAGATCGAAGACTCCAAGCTCGACATCGAATTCGGATCGCAGATTCGTTCCTACGTGCTCCAGCCGTATCGCATGATCAAAGATCACCGCACCAAGACCGAAGTCGGCGACGTCGACCGCGTACTCGACGGCGATTTGCAGCCCTTCATTCGCGCCTATTTACTGGCGCGCCGGGGAGAGAAGCAGTAGAGAGAGCACTTTTATTGCAAGCAAGTAGGTGTCATCCTGAGGACCGCGCTTTCTGCGGGCCGAAGGACCTCTGCATTTTGCCCGCAGAGTGGCGCTGCCAGAAGAATACATAGATTCTTCCGGCCGCACAGAACGCGCCCGTCAGGATGACAAGTAGTAGGATGACGAATACTAGATGGTTGCTCGCGCGTGCCGGAAAATGATCAAGGTTCCACATCGTCGAAAGGAATTTGTAAAACTCGGTCCTCGATTCCTGCGCGCCTTCGCGTTCGCCGCCGACAAACACAAAGACCAGACCCGCAAAGCATCGACCATTCCCTATATCGCACACCTGATGGGCGTCGCATCTCTCGTTCTCGAAGCCGGAGGCGACGAAGACCTTGCCATCGCCGCCCTGCTGCACGACGTGGTGGAAGACTGCGGCGGAGCCCCCATGCTCGGGGAAGTCCGCCGGCGCTTTGGCAAGCGCGTGGCCAAGATCGTTGAAGATTGCACCGATGCCGACACTTATCCCAAGCCTCCGTGGCGCGAGCGCAAAGAAAAATTCATCGCACAGCTGAAGGTGTCGGATGCGGATACACGCCTCGTCGCCGCCGCCGACAAATTAAACAATGTCCGCTCCATTCTCAGCGACTACCGTGCCCTCGGCGAATCGGTCTGGTCACGGTTCAAGGGTGGACGCGAAGGCACGCTTTGGTACTATCGGACGTTGCGGGATATATTTCTTGAGCACCCGCGAAATCGCATCACGCGCGACCTGGAACTGGCCGTGAACGAATTGGATTCGCTGGCGCTTGAATCTCAAGCGGAAGAGAAAACAATTTCCGGCCGTCGCACCTCTCGTCGCACCGTGCCAGCTACCGCCAAGGCCTGATTGCATGCCACGCACCATCGATCAAATCCGCGCTTCGAAGCTGCCCTCCAATATGATGCAGTTCGCCGCGCGCGGCGCCTTGCAGGTGCCCGCAGCGGAAAATATTGAAATCCTCGTCCATCTCGCGCGGCACAATCCGGTCTTCGGCGAAGTCGCTAAGATGACTTTGGCGGGATGGGACGAAAAGTCCTCGATCGCCGCCGCCGCCGACCCCCAAACCCCGTCCGAAGTCCTGAATTATTTCGTCTCGCCCGACAATCTGCGTCCGAAATTGTTTCCCGCTCTTCTCGAAAATCCCTCGATCTCCGAAGGCCAACTGGTCAAAGTCGGCGTCGGCGCATCGAAGGAATTAATCGAGATGATGCTCGCCAGTTCGAGAGTGCGTTCGCTGAACGGCGTACTTCAGGCGCTGCTGGCGAATCCGTATCTGGAGAAGCCGAAGGCGGAAGAACTGCGCAAGCTGTTGGCGACGGCTGCCAGCGATGCCGTTCCTGCGCAGGACGCCACGCAAGATAATGCTCCGGCCGCCGAAGATAACACGTCCCCTGTAGTGTCCCCAATCAAGGCAGTACCCGCCGGTTCGACCGAGGCGCTGGACTCAACGGCAACCGCGGAGGCCGCTCCCGATCCCGAAGCCGATGCCGTTGCCTCGGCCTACTTCGAGGAACACGCCGAAGACATTGCTGCGCAGGGCGAGAAACCGTTTCAGGCCATTGGCGGAATCGTTGAGTTGCTTGGCGAGAATTATTTTCCAGTTCACGATGTTGCCCAGGCTCCTGCGCCGGAGCCTGCGGCAGCGGCTCCCGCCGCGCCAGCCGCTGCTCCCGCGAAGAAGCCGGCGGCCCCGGCCGTACGCGAGAATGCGCTCCAGAAAATTAACCGCCTCGACATCAAGGGCCGCATCCAGTTGGCATTGAAGGGCAACAAAGAGGAGCGCTCGCTGCTGATTCGCGATGGCACAAAAGTTGTCGCGCTGGCCGTCCTCGAGGCCCCAAAACTTTCCGACGGCGAAGTGGAAAAATTCGCCAGCCAGAAAAACGTGCTGGAAGCCGTGCTGCGCCAGATTCCGCTCAAACGCAAGTTCATGAAGAACTACAAAGTCGTGCGCAACCTGGTGGCGAATCCGCGCACGCCGCTCGATCTGGCGCTCGGCTTGATGAAACACTTGTTATCCGCGGATCTCAAGGCCGTCTCCGGAAATAAGGAAGTGCCCGAAACGGTCCGCAAACTGGCGATGAAAATGTTTAAACAGAAAGAAGAACAAGCCGCCAAGAAGTAAAGCAATGCGGTTTCGCGTATCGGAGATGTCATCCTGAGCGGAGCCGTTCTTCAGGCGAAGAGAAGAGCCTGCCCTGAGCGGAGTCGAAGGGATCTCAAGCTCAACCGGCCAAGCACGTACCTCAAACTTCACTCATGCCAGCCGATCCCATCGCCGACCTCCTCAAACAAGCCCGCACCATCGCAGTCGTCGGCCTCTCCCGCAATCCGCTGCGGCCCAGCCATGGCGTCACCGCCTACATGCAAAGCCACGGATATCGCATCATCCCGGTGAATCCTCAAATCGACGAGTGCCTTGGCGAAAAGGCCTATGCGTCGCTACTGGACGTGCCAAAAGCAGAAAAGATCGATATCGTGAATATCTTCCGCCGTCCCGAATTCGTCGAAGAAATCGTCGACCAAGCCATCCAACTCAAAGTCCCGGCCATCTGGATGCAGGAAGAAGTGATTAACGAGCGAGCCGCCGAGAAGGCCCGCCAGGCTGGAAGTTTCGTAGTGATGGACCGATGCATCCTCAAAGAACATCGCGCGCGACTGCGCTAGCCTTAGTGCCCAACGCCGACAAACACCACGCTGGCGTCGTCGCGGACACCTGATCCATTGGAGAACGCCCGCACGTCCTCCACAATGCTCACCGCCGAAGCATCGGGCTTCGCCGCGTGTTCAGCGAGACGGCCAAGTCCGTACTCTTCCTGATTCGCATTTTCAGCTTCTGTGATGCCGTCGCTGTAGAAGACGAGCTTCGATCCTGCGGAGAGCGAAATCTGCGTTTCCGAATAATCCCCGCACCCGAGGCCCAGCGGCAGTCCCCGTTCAGTCTCTAAGAAGTGCTCGCCATCGCCGTCGATGAACAGCGGGCGCAAATGGCCGGCATTGGCGAAGACGACATTGCGCGTAGCCGGATCGAGCACCGCATAAACCATGGTCACGAATTTTCCGGCAGGGAAGTCATTGACCAGCAACTCATTCAGCTTGGTCAGCACCTCGCCCGGAGTGCAGCAGGCTTCGGCGAGCGAACGCAGCACGCCGCGCGTCGCCGACATCAGCAGCGCGGCCGCCGTGCCTTTTCCCGAAACGTCGGCCAGCACCAATCCCCAGCGTCCGTCAGGGAAGGGAATGAAGTCGTACCAGTCGCCGCCCACCGCACGCGCCGGCACGCTCAAACCAGAAACGACAAAGCCCGGAATATATGGCGAACTTTTCGGCAGCAGCGCCTGCTGAATCAGGCGCGCCTCCTGAGCTTCGCGGTCCATAACCGCGCGTTCCGCACGCTCGTACTGAAATCGCCGCGCGTTGTTCACGGCGATCGCCACATGATCGCACAGCGCCTGCAAAATTCTTAATTGCTGCCGCGGAAAAGCGTCCAACTCGTGGTGCGACGCGGTGAACACTCCCACGAGCCGCTCGCCCACGCGCAGCGGAATGGCGACTTCCGACTGCGTCGGGTTCTCGCATCCGATGTAGTATTCATCCTTGCGCACGTCGGGCGCATAACGCATCTGTCCCGTCGAGGCAACATGGCCCACCAATCCTTCGCGGCCAATTTTCAGGCGAAATCCCTTGCCATTCACGGTGCATCCGCGCACTCCCGTCATCACCATGTCGCCATGTTCTTCGTCATGCAGATAAATGCTGGCCTCGAGGCAGCCAAAGGAGTCGCATACTTCATTGACCACGCTGTCGATGAGTTGGTCGAGATCGAGAATCGAAGTGATCCGCTGCGCGGCTTTTTGCACGCGTTGCAGATCGTCGATCAGATCGATGGGCACAGGACGAACGGGAAGAATCTCGCTGCCGGCGGCGCGGGGAGTCGTAGCCATAAAAACTCCTATTTGACGCGGAAGGTGGCTTGTCCGAACACGTACAGATGTCAATCAGATGTCCGAGAGGAGCGTTACGATTCTTTCTTTGAGGCTAGATCGGAAGACAAAGAATGGCCCCCGGAGGCCCGCGAACGCTGCCGTTTCACCTCTTCCATGCGCTCGCGAATGCGTTTCTCCACCCCTTCGTTTGTTGGCCGGTAATACACGCGGTCGCTGAGATTGTCGGGCAGGCATTGCATGTCGGCCACTTTTCCTTCGAGATCGTGGGCGTACTGATAATCCTTTCCGTAGCCAAGCCCTTTCATCAAACGAGTGGGAGCGTTGCGCAGGTGCAGCGGTACGGCATCGGCCGCAGTCTGCTCAACATCCTGCTGGACCTCGCCGTAAGCCGTGTACAGGGCATTCGATTTGGGCGCGACCGACAGATACACAACCGCCTGCGCCAGTGCGAGGTTGCCCTCGGGCATGCCGATAAAGTCGACGGCATCACGCGCCGCCATGCATAGCGGAAGCGCATTGGGATCGGCGAGGCCTATATCTTCGACGGCCATGCGCACCACGCGCCGCGCCACATACAAGGGATCCTCACCCGCCTCCAGCATGCGGCCCAGCCAATACAGCGCCGCATCCGGATCGCTGTTGCGCACCGATTTGTGCAGCGCGGAAATCAGGTTGTAATGTTCTTCACCCGACTTGTCGTACAGCAGAATCCGCTTCTGGAGCGCGTCGCGAACGATGTCGTCGGTAATCTCACGCGATGGCTCTTCCCCGGGTGCCCCATTTCTCGCGTCTTTTGCGAGGAGTGGGGATTTTGCCAGGCCCGCGGCGACCTCCAAAACGTTGTAGGCACTGCGAGCATCGCCGCTGGTGTAACTGGCAATTTTTTTCAGCACATCGTCCGAAGCCGTCAGATTCTTGTCGCCGAGTCCGCGCTCGTGGTCGGCCAGCGCGCGCCGCAGGAGCAGCACGATCTGCTCTTCCGTCAGCGGCTTCAGCACATACACGCGACAGCGCGACAGCAACGCAGAGTTGATTTCAAACGAAGGATTCTCCGTGGTCGCGCCGATCAGCCGGATGTTGCCTTTCTCCACATGCGGCAGAAACGCATCCTGCTGCGCTTTGTTGAAGCGGTGAATCTCATCGATGAAGACAATGGTGCGCGTGCCGTACTGCCGCGCTCGCTCGGCATCGGCCATGACCTGCTTGATCTCTTTGATCCCCGCCAGCACGGCGGAGAATTCAATAAACTCCGCCCTGGTCATGCCGGCGATAATCTTCGCCAGCGTAGTCTTCCCCGTACCCGGCGGTCCCCAGAAGATGAGCGACCCCGTGTCGTCACGATCGACCTGCGTGCGCAGCGGCTTGCCGGGACCGATCAGATGTTCCTGCCCGACAAATTCATCGAGCGTCCGCGGCCGCATACGATCGGCCAGCGGCCGGGTGGCATCGGCGGCGCTGCCGGCATTCGGGATGGGTTGAAAGAGGCTCAAGGCAATTGTCCTGTTTCAGCTTAAACCATCGGCGTGCCTGGAGAATTGTCATCCCGACCGAAGCATGTGCTTTCCGAAGGGAAGGGCGGCGGAGTGGAGGACCTGCTGTTTTCAGCCAGCGAGTCAGTGCCGATGAGCTTGATCGCCGCGAATCCCCGTAAGTGATTGACTCTTCGTGCAAGTGATTGAAAAGTCGTAGAACGGCCCGGGGGCCCGCAGGACGCGCGACCGCACGGCGGATGATGTCATCCCTGCCCCGAGGAAAGATCGTCGCTGCCAGGCCCATTTCCGGCTCGGGAAAGGGCATTGCAGGGGGCGATCCGTAGGCTGGAAATTCGGGACCGTCTCACCCAGTTCATTATACGTACATACAAGTAATGCTAAACTGTATGTACAGAATCGAATACTTTCGTTTCGGCAAACCGCAGCTCCGGCGTCGCCGCCAACGCGCCAACTTCCATTGCGTAACGATAAAACAAACGCAAGCCTTCCAGACACCCGGCATCGAGCCGATAATGAATATTCTGGGTAAGGTAGCTGCGCACGTCGGCTTCGGTCAGATTGAGGCGCGGCGCCCATTCGCGGACGATCTGATTGAGACTGGAAGGCTCCAGCCCGTGATCGCGAGATTTCTGAAAGACAGCCGGCAGATCCAGCGACGGGGCAGCCTCCGCTAACGCCGCCGAACGCACTGCCCAGAAGGCGAAGACGAACGGCTTGCCGGTGTGGCGAATCCATTCTTCCGCCAAGTCCAGCGTGTGGAAGCGCGCGCGATCGACTTTCAGCGCGGGATCGCCAATGAGCAGTCCGGCATCGTGCTCGACCAGCATCTTGTCGATGTCGGGTGGCATCGGCGTAAAGATTCTTCCGCCGCCCAGCCACTTCTCAAACAGAACTTTGGTCAACGCCACCGACGTCATGGACGATGTATCGAGCGCGATGGTGCGAATTGTCTCTACCGGAACCTTGCTGACCAACAATATTGACCGCACCGCTCGCCGCGAAGCGATTGCGACGTCGGGGAGTATCTGGAGGCCAGGGATCTCCGCATACGCGGCCGCCGGAATGATGCCGATATCGGCAGTCCCCTCCGCCAGCGCCCGCGCGCATGCCGAGGGCAGCGTGTACGAAATATCGAAGTCGCGGCCGGCCTGGCCGTGCTCGAAATCCCACATCAGGGGAGCGGTATTGAGGTAAGAAATGGCGGAAATACGGAAACGGCTCATCTTTCCACAATTTTAACTCAAACCTTGTGACGGATAACCTTGACTTGCTTCTCCGCCGGTGATTACAGTCCGCTCGGAGCGAATTGTGTCCAACGCCGCGGTATCCGCGTCATCGTCATCATCCTCGACCCATCTGCTGGAATGGCTGGCCATTTCGCTGACTCCCGGCCTGGGCCCGACCAGGGCGCGCAAGCTGGTGGAGCATTTCGGCTCGGCCGCAGCTGTTTTCCGCGCGTCTTTGACAGAGCTTGAGAGCACCGGCATTCAAGCGGTCTCGGCGCAATCGCTGGCCACGGGCAAGTCGGCGGCTCTGGCGCGCGAAGAGATTGCACAGGCCGCATCGATCGACGTGACCTTGCTCTCGCTCGACGATGCCTCATACCCACCGCGCTTGAAGGAAATTTACGATCCGCCACTGATTCTGCGCGTGCGCGGAAATGTTGATGTGCTGACCAGGCCTGGCATCGCGATGGTGGGCACGCGCCATCCCACGCCTTATGGTTCGGGCATGGCCGAGCGGTTGGCATGCGATCTCGCCGCGCAGGGGCTCGTCATCATCTCTGGCATGGCGCGCGGTGTCGATACCGCCAGTCATCGCGGCGCGATCTCCGCCAAAGGCAAGACTGTCGCGGTGTTTGGCACGGGCGTCGACGTGATTTATCCCAAAGAAAATTCGCGTCTCGCCGAACAGATTCTGGCTTTGGGCGGCGCGTTGATCTCGGAATTTCCTCTGGGCACGTTTGCCGCGCCGCAAAATTTCCCCATCCGCAACCGGATTATCAGCGGCATGTCGTGCGGCGTGCTCGTGGTGGAGGCCGCGGAATATTCCGGTACGCGCATCACCGCGCGCTGCGCCCTTGAACAGAATCGCGACGTCTTCGCCGTGCCCGGCAACGTCACCAACAAAAATTCCTGGGGACCGAACACACTGATCAAACAGGGCGCCAAGCTGGTCGCGACCTGGGAAGATGTGTGGGAAGATCTCCCGGCAGAAGTACGACTTGCATTGACTCCGCCCGCCTCGCCTGAATCTCCCGGCGCCTCCTCCGCATCTCTATTCCCGGACGAAGGGCTCCCTCCTCACGAGAAGCGAATCCTGAGCCTGCTGAAAGCCGACGAAGCCACGCACATCGATGAGATTGTCGAAAAGCTGGAGGCGCAGTTATCGTCCTCCGAAATTTTCGCCGCGCTCTTCGAACTCGAGCTCGCCGGCAAAGTGCGGCAGATGCCGGGGAAGAATTTTGTGAAAAGCTTTTAGCGCTCTTGGCTATTGGCCTTTGGCTCTTGGCTTGAACCATTCAGTACCGAGGAGGCGCCTCATGAGAAATTACAAGGACTTGCGGGTTTGGCATGAAGCACATCAGCTTACTTTGGCTGTCTACAAAGTAACAATGACGTTTCCCAAGGACGAGCGCTTCGGGATGATCAGCCAGATCCGACGATGTTCTTCTTCGATTGCCGCGAACTTGGCGGAAGGCTGTGGGCGAAGGTCGGATGGGGAGATGGCTCGATTTGTCCAAATTGCGATGGGTTCCGGCTCAGAACTCTCCTACCATCTTCTTTTGGCGAAAGACTTGGGCTTCCTGTCCGAAGAGGGTTTTACGCCGCTGAACTCGCAGACTGAGAGAGTGCTGAAAATGTTATCCGCACTCTCCGCAAAGATCAGAAATATCTCCGCGGCGTAAGGATTCAAGCCAAAAGCCAACAGCCAAGAGCCAAGAGCTTTCTTGCAGTAACTTGTTGCATCCCGCCAATTCGTGCTAGCTTCGAAAACGGAATTAAAGGAAACAGAGGATCCATTGTCTAAAGGTTTAGTCATTGTCGAATCGCCGGGTAAGGCGAAAACCATCCAGAAATATCTGGGCAAAGGCTTCACGGTCGAGGCCTCCTACGGCCACGTGCGGGATTTGCCCAAGAGCACATTGGGCGTGGACACGTCGAACGACTTCGAGACGGATTACGTCGTCATCCCCGGCAAAGAAAAAGTTGTGGCCAAGCTGAAGAAGCTGGCGGGCGCGGCGGATTCGATTTATCTGGCGCCTGACCCGGACCGCGAAGGTGAAGCCATCGCTGCGCATCTGGCGTTTGAACTCGGCGACAACGGCAAAGGGAAAAAAGCCAAGAAAGTAAAGTTAAAGAAGGGTGAAGCGGAACCGCCTCCGCGCATTCAGCGCGTCACCTTCAATGAAATTACCAAGCGCGCGGTGCAGGCGGCATTTGAGCATCCGCGGGCGATCGATCAGAATCTGGTCGATGCGCAGCAGGCGCGGCGTGTGCTCGACCGGCTCGTCGGATATCAGGTTTCGCCACTGCTTTGGGATAAAGTGCGTCGCGGCCTGTCGGCGGGACGTGTGCAGACCGTGGCTCTGCGATTGATTGTGGAGCGCGAACGCGAGATCAAAGCGTTCCAGAAGGTCGAGTACTGGACGATCGATGCGCACCTTGCGGCCAACAAGCCGCCGGCGTTCGATGCGCGGTTTCTGGGCAAGGGCGAGGAAAAAATTGAAGTCACTAACGGCGAAGACGCGGAAAAGATTCGTGCCGCTCTAGAGAAGGCCGACTGGATTGTCCGGGCGGTTGATAAAAAAGAACGCCGCCGAAATGCCGCTCCTCCGTTCACGACCAGCAAGCTGCAACAGGACTCGTCGCGCAAGCTGCGCTTTAGCGTGAAGCGCACCATGATGATCGCACAGCGATTGTATGAAGGCGTGGAGTTGGGCGAAGAAGGCTCGATCGGCCTCATTACTTATATGCGTACCGACTCGGTGCGGGTTGCGCCGGAAGCGATTCAGGAAGTGCGTGAATATGTGGGCAAGGAATATGGCGCGGCTTACCTGCCGGAGAATCCAAACGCCTATAAAGACAAAAAAGACGCGCAAGGCGCGCACGAAGCCATTCGGCCGACGTCGGCGATGCGTCATCCCGACCAGATCAAGCAGTACTTAAAAGAAGATGAGTTCAAAGTCTACAAGCTGATCTGGCAACGGTTCGTTGCTTCGCAGATTATGCCGGCGGTCTTCGACCAGACGACGGTCGACATCGACGCGAAAAATGGCAACGAAGTTTTCTGGTTCCGCGTGACCGGATCGGTGCTGAAATTCGACGGCTTCCTGCGCGTCTACGAAGAATCGAAAGAAGGCAAGGACGAAGAAGACGAGGAGCTGAAGCACAAGCTGCCCGCGCTCGAAGCCGGACAGAAACTTACTCTCAGGGAATTGAAGCCGGAACAGCACTTCACCGAGCCGCCGCCGCGCTTCAACGAAGCGTCGCTGGTGAAAGAGCTGGAAGAGCGGGGCATTGGCCGTCCGTCGACCTACGCCGCGATTCTGACCACGATTCAGGAACGCCAGTACGTGCAGAAAATTGGCGGCAAGTTTTCGCCCACGGAGATCGGCCTGGTCGTCACCGACCTGCTGGTGGAAAACTTCCGCGACATTTTCGATCTGCAATATACCGCACGTCTGGAAGAAGAACTCGACGAAATAGAAGAAGGCAAAGAGAAGTGGCAGGACGCCATGGCCGACTTCTACAAGAAGTTCACCAAGGATCTCAAGTATGCCGAAAAGCATATGGAGAACATCAAGCGGATGGAGAAGCCGACCGACGAGAAGTGTGAAAAGTGTGGCTCTCCGCTGGTGATCAAGTGGGGCAGGCACGGATCGTTTTATGCGTGCAGCACCTACGATAAAGAAGATCCGAACACCTGCACCTTTACCAAAGAGAATCCGATTAATTTGCCCGATCTCGATTCAGCCGACGTGCAGGAGACTGGCGCCGCGGAAGAATACTGCGAAAACTGCGGCCGCGTGATGGTGCTGAAGCGCGGGCGCTTCGGGCAGTTCATGGCATGCACGGGATATCCCGACTGCAAGACCACGCGGCGTCTCGACCAGGGCAAAAAAGTTCCCGACATTCCGCTCGACGAACTGTGCCCGAAGTGCGGACGCAACATGATGATTCGCCACGGGCGTTACGGGGAGTTCACGACGTGCAGCGGATATCCCGAATGCAAGTATGTGAAGCAGAACTTTATCGGGGTGAAGTGCCCGGAGTGCAAAGAGGGCGAACTCGTCGAGAAGCGCGCGCGCAAGGGGAACACGTTTTACGGTTGCGGAAATTATCCCAACTGCAAGTTTACTTCTGCGCACAAGCCGATCCCCGAGAAGTGCCCGAGTTGCGGCAGCGAATATCTGGTGGAGAAATTTCTCAAAGCCGGGCCGGTGATCGCGTGTCCGAATAAAGAATGCGATTACGAGCGGCCAGCGCCGCCTCCACCGCCGGAAGCGGCTGCGACCACAGCGTGATCAAGACGGCTTCCGGCTCTCGGCTTCGGGCTTCCGGAAGGCGAGCGCCAAATCTAAAAATTACACGGAGAAAACTATGGCCAAGAAACCGACCACAGCCGATGCTCATCTGATCCTTGAGCTCTACGATCTGCGCCGCGAGGCCGAGATGCGCAAAGCCCGGAAGTGGTACGTGGAGCAGTTTTTCCCAGAAAGCGCCGACGACTGCCTCAAATTGGTTTGGGCGATGGGGACGCAAGAAAACGCCTGGATGCGCCAAGTGGGCGGCTACTGGGGAATTGTCGCGTCATTGGTACTGACCGGTGCATTGAACGAGGAACTTTTTCTGCAACCGCCCTTTAGCGGTGAAATGTTTCTCATTTTTGCGAAGATTTATCCATACCTCAAGGAAATTCGCGCAAAGATGGATGACCCGAACATCTTCCTCAGCATTGAGAAAGCCATCACGCGCACGAAATGGGGACGTGACCGCCTGCAATTCACCTTGAAGCGAGTCGAGACCATGCGCGAGCGGCGGAAGGCGCTGGCCAGTTCCTAGCTCCGAGCTCAAACCCGCTAACCTTGAAAACATGATCGTACGGCGGCTTCTATTTGTATTTTCCATGCTTCTTCCATCTAGCCAAAGGTTTTGTTTTCGCTAGCCGCTAGAAGGCAGCAGCTGGAAGCTGTCGTTCTGATATCCTAGCCTGCTGTGCGAATGATCTGGTGGTTCCTGATCCTGGGCGTGAGCACGCTGGTGGTAGTGTGTGTGGCGATTGCCTTGTATATGCACTTGCGGCGGAATCTCCAGAAAGGGCAGGCTTCGCAGGAAGATCCCTCGCGCGAAGCAAAGCATCGCACGGACAGCATTGAGCGGTGATCGATGAGGATGAGGCGTTGAAATAAAACGCTGAGATCAGAAAGCGGCTTGGAGATCGACATGGCAAAGTCAGCAATTCGAGTTTTGGAAACTCCGCAAGAGCGGGCTCTCGAAGCCTCGCGACAGGTCGCGCTCGTCGTGGGCGCGAGCCTGGTGGTGGCGTTGTGCGCGCGCATTACGATTCCCCTGATGCCGCTCACACCAGTGCCGCTGACGGTGCAGAATCTAGGCGTACTGCTGGTCGGGCTGATGCTGGGCAGCCGCCGCGGCTTTGCGGCTCTGGCACTTTACTTGGTGGAAGGCGCGGTCGGGTTGCCGGTGTTCAATCCCACCGGTCCGGGAGGGATCGCCCAGTTGCTGGGACCGACCGGCGGATTCTTGATGGTGTATCCGTTCGTCGCGTTCCTGGCGGGATATGTTTTCGAGCGCGGAGAAAAGTCGTTCGTGCGTGCCGCGCTCGGAGGTCTTCTGGCGGAGTTGTTGCTCTTCGCCGGCGGTTTGAGTTGGCTTTATGCGTTCACGCATTCGCTGGCCAAGGCGGCGTATCTCGGCCTGTACTGGTTCCTCGCCGCGGAAGTCATCAAAGTAATGTTCGCTGCCGCGATTGCGACTCGCTGGCGCGGCGCAGTTAGGCGATAGATTCGTTTACCTGGTCCGGCGACTCGTGGAAGAGCGGCCCTTCAGGGCCGCGTACTGTGCCGAAGGGAATCGGGCTTTAGCCCTGCGGGCATAGGATATCCCCGCTTGTGTTTCTATTGGAGTTCAAGATGACAGCAGTATCCGAAACCGCAAAAGCGCCGGGCAGCAGTGCCTCCGGTCAAGTTCGAGAAATTACCGTGGCTCACAGCCCCGACTCCGACGACGCCTTTATGTTCTACGGCCTGGCCACGAACAAGGTCCGCACGCCGGGTCTGCGTTTCACCCATACGCTTTGCGACATTGAGACGTTGAACCAAAAAGCGCGCGAGGGCGTCTACGATGTGAGCGCAATTTCGTTTCATGCCTATCCCTACGTGCACGACAAATACGCGCTGATGACCTGCGGCGGCAGCGTGGGCGAGGGCTACGGCCCCATGATCGTTTCGCCGCGCGCGTTCACGACCGACGAAATCAAAACGAAGAAGATCGCCGTGCCGGGTACGCTTACAACGGCTTATCTGGCTTTGCAGTTATTCGCTCCCGGAGTAGAGACCGAGGTCGTGCCGTTCGACCAGATCATTCCGCAGGTGCTCGAAGGAAAATATGAAGCTGGCCTGATCATTCACGAAGGCCAGCTGACTTATGACAAGTCGGGCCTGCACCGCATTGTCGATCTCGGCCGCTGGTGGCAAAAAGTGACCGGCCTGCCGTTGCCGTTGGGAGGCAATGCGATTCGCCGCGCCCTCGGGCCGGAGTTGATGCCGCTGGTTTCTGCCGCTCTGCGCGAGAGCATACAGTACGGGCTCGATCATCGCGAGGAAGCTTTGTCGTACGCGATGCAGTTCGCGCGCGATCTTGACACGCAGTCCGCCGACAAGTTCATCGGGATGTACGTGAACGAGCGCACGCTCGACTATGGCCCGGACGGTCGCGAAGCCGTCCGCCGCCTGCTTGACATGGGGCACAAGGCGGGCATCATCGGGCCGGAGGCGAAAGTGGATTGGGTGTGAGGGAAGTCGCTATTGGCTCTTAGCTCTTGGCCTTTAGCTTATTACCTTGCATCTTTTGGAACGACGCGCAGCTTTCTTGCTCTGCATGATGTGATCCAGGTTTCTTCCCCAGTAATCAGACGTTGGGGTTGAGCCAAAAGCTAAGAGCTAAAAGCCAAGAGCCAAAAGCTTGCCGCCCCAAACTCTCCTCATCGACGCCGACGATACGCTGTGGGAGAACAATGTCTACTTCGAGCGGGCGATCGCGCGCTTCATTTCGTTTTTGAATCACCACGAATTCTCGCCGGAGCAGGTGCGCGGAGTGCTCAACGACGTGGAGCGCGAGTGCATCGTGACGCACGGCTACGGCCTGCACAGCTTTGCGCACGCGTTAGTGAAGACTTTTGAACGCCTGAGCGTCGAGCCCGTTACGGCTGAGTTGCATGCCCAGGTCTTGAGTTTTACGCACGCTATTACCGATCATGCGATCGAGATGCTGCCGGAAGTGCCCGAAACCTTGCAGTATTTATCCGAGCGTCATCGTTTGATTCTCGTGACGAAGGGCGCCATCGCTGAACAGAGCGGCAAAGTCGAGCGCTCGGGATTGAAGAAATATTTCGCGGCCGTTGAAATCGTGGCCGAGAAAAATCCGGAGGCCTACGCGCGCCTGGTTGAAAAATACGGCTTTGCCTGCGAGTGCACGTGGATGGTGGGAAACAGCCCGAAGTCCGATATCAATCCCGCGCTCGCCGCCGGCCTCCACGCCATCTTCATTCCACATGGCGATACATGGATCCTGGAGCACGAAGAAGTGAATCCCGCTCCGCCACGGCAGAAATTGCTGATCATTGGCCGCTTTGCCGAGCTGCGCGACCATTTCTAAGTCAAAATCCTTAACCACAGAGGGCACTGAGGAACACAGGGGAAGAAAAAAGCCTCTGTGGAACTCTGTGTCCTCTGTGGTTAACGCTCTTCGCCGTAGTCTTTACGCTGTACAAGTTTCCCCACCAATGCCCGCGATGGCACGCCCGTGGCGGAATCAGCTTCGTCACCACATTTCCATCTTCGCCACTACCGCATCAAACTAACCAACACGAAGTCTCGCTCAGGGCCTTCCCCGCATGCTACGCTCATGTTGCTCTGCGATCTGGCTCCCACTTCGTCAGTGGCGATTCGGACCAACAATTTACGGCGGCTGCTGCAAACGGTTGAGGCGCTTTCCGAACTCGGTCCCGCGCTGACGGCGGAGCGCGAGTTCTCGGAAACGTCGCGGCTGATGCTGTCGGCCATCATGGAAGCGGCGGGCGCGCGCGAAGGTGCGCTCCTACTGTTCAACGACAAGCCCGCGATGCTGACCGCGGCCGCGGCACAGGGATTTGCCCTGATGCCCGATCCCGCCTTCATTCCTCTCCTGCCCAAACATGTGCATGCGCTCACCGCGGCGCGCGGCCCCATTGTTCTCAACTCGTCGACGTATTCGGTGTTCCTCAGTTCCAACGGCAACGTCGCGCCGGAACTGTTCAAATGCCTTGCCCCTCTGAAAGCGGGTGGGCGACTGGCGGGAGTCGTCGCTCTGGGCCGGCGTCCTGGTGACGCGCTGTACGAAGACAGCGAACTCGACGCGCTGGAAATGCTGTGCAGCTACGTTGCGTTGGCGGTGCAGAATCACGCACTCACGCAGACCATCGCGCAGCGGGTCTCGGAAAATCTGCGGCTGATGGCATCGCTGCACGGTTTCTATGACAACGCGCTCGAAGCTTTTGCCACTGCCATCGATGTGAAGCACGTCAACATTCACGGCCACTCGTTGCGCGTCGGGCGCTACGCCGCCGCTATCGGCGAGGCGATGGGCATGGACCCGGGCGAAGTGGCTGCGCTGCGCAGCGCGGGATACCTTCACGATATTGGAAAAGTCGCGGTCGATCGCCGCCTGTTCGGCAAAGCCAGCGCGCTCGATCCCGACGAAGTTCGCGAGATGGCCGACCACACCACCGTCGGCCACCAGATCGTCAGCAGCGTGCAGTTTCCCTGGCCGAAGATTCCCGAGTCCGTGCGCTGGCACCATGAGCGCAGCGACGGCTCCGGCTATCCCGACAAACTGGTTCAGGATGACGTGCCTCTGGCGGTGCGTATTGTGGGCCTTGCCGACTCGTTCGACGCCATGACCAGCGCGCGTCCGTATCGCGCTCCGCTGTCGGTGGGCAGCGCCCTGAGCGATCTGGTGCGCATGGCGCCGGAGAAATACGATCCCAATGTGGTGCAGGGATTGCTGATTCAAGTGCGCCGCGACGCCGTGCGCAGCAATCGAGCGCCACTGCTGGAAGGCATGTCGGTGAACATCGCGGCCGCCGACATCGATCAGCTGGCCGCTACTTTGCAACACAAAGTCTCGCGCGGCAGGATGTACTTGGCCAAAGAAAGCGGCCATTAGGCTCGAGACTTCCAATCCGCTGCTAATCGTGCTCCCAAAGCCGTTATTCCCCGGTTAGTTTCGGATTCTCCGAGAATCCGGTCCAATCGCAACTTTTTCTCCCCCAAGGGTTCATAATGAGAGCACCTACTTTGTTGGGGAGTGATTCCTGAGAGCCCGCCTCATGAAATTCAGCGCGATGAGATTAAGCGTCGGCAAGGTTGCGTTGGTTGCTGCGTGCCTGAGTTTCGCCTGGGCCGTCCCGCAATTGCTCGCGAAGAAAAAAGACCAGGCGGTCGATACTGCGCTCACCGAACAGAAACGGGCCGTGCATGCGCTGAATCGCCTCACCTTCGGTCCGCGGCTCGGCGACGTCCAGCAGGTGGCCGCGATCGGGGTCGACCGCTGGATCGATCAGCAGTTGCATCCGGAGAAAATTTCCGACAGCGCTGTCGAGGCGCGTCTTGCGCCCTTTCGGACGCTGCGCATGAGTTCGAAAGAAATCGTCGAGGAATTTCCCGACAACCAGGTGATCAAGCAGATCATGGAAGGTAAGCGGTCCATGCCATCCGATCCTGCGAGACGCGCCGTGGTTGAAGTGCAAATCGCGCGCATGCAGGAAAAGCAGGAAAAGAAGGGACGCAAAGAGGAAGCCGCGGCTGCTGTGTCCGCTCCGGCTGGACCGGCTGCGAGCGATACTGCGAAGACAGCGGAAGAGCTGGCCGCTGCCGCCGCTGCTACCGCTGAGCCGGCCGCAGACGGAAACATGATGAGCACAGAGCCGGCGAGCGCAACAACCGCATCTGCCAACGAAATGACGATGGCGCCTAAAGCCGGGACCAAGCCCCTGGACGATGCCGAGGCCGCCCGCCGCCGCGAAGATCGTCTTTATGGCGATTTGAAAGTGCAGGGACTGCTCGATCTTTCGCCTGACCAGCGCTACAAGAAAGTCATGTCGATGTCTACCGGCGAGCAGTTGGAATTCTCCGACTCCCTGCGCGGCAAGGGCGAAAATTTTCTCGATGGCATGGACCCCAAGCAGAAAGAAACGCTGATGGCCATGAACAATCCGCAGGCCGTGGTGCTCTCGGAACTGGTTCAAGCCAAGCTGTTGCGAGCCATCTACAGCGACCGTCAACTGGAACAGGTGATGACCGATTTCTGGTTCAATCACTTCAACGTCTTCGTCGGCAAGGGTCCGGAGCGCGAGTTCCTCACCAACTATGAGCAGGAAGTGATTCGTCCGCGGGCGCTGGGCAAGTTTGAAGATCTGCTGTTGGCCACAGCGAAGAGTCCGGCGATGCTTTTTTATCTGGACAATTGGATGAGCGTCGGACCGAATTCCCAGCAGGCGCAGGGAATTCCTGCGCGGCCCATGCGCGGCGGCTATGGACCGTACGGCCGTCCGCGGCGCTTTCCTTATCCTGAACAGCGGCCAGGAGCGAATCCGAACGGGAAGCGGAAACAGACAGGGCTGAATGAAAATTATGGCCGCGAGTTGCTGGAACTGCACACGCTCAGCGTGAACGGCGGCTACTCGCAGCGCGATGTCACCGAAGTCGCCAAAGTTTTCACCGGCTGGACGATCGAGAAGCCCTATGAAGGCCTGGGTTTCCGCTACGATCCCCGCATGCACGAGCCTGGCCCGAAGTTTGTGCTGGGACACAAAATCAAGCCCAGGGGCGAAGACGAAGGCAGGGAAGTGCTGCACATGCTCGCGACGAGTCCGCAGACTGCGCATTTTATTTCGTTGAAGCTGGCGCAGCGCTTCGTCTCCGACGATCCGCCGCCCGCGCTTGTCGAGCGCATGGCGAAAACCTTCGAGAAGAAGAAGGGCGACATTCGCGAAGTCCTGAGCACGCTGTTCCATTCGCCGGAGTTTTGGGCCGACACGGCTTATCGCGCCAAAGTGAAAACGCCTTTGGAATTTGTCGCATCGGCGGTGCGCGCGACGGGCGCCAACGTTGACGATGCCTTTCCTCTCGCGCGGCAGATCGGCAACCTGGGCATGCCTCTCTACTCGGCGCAGCCCCCCACCGGATATTCGATGAAGGCCGATACCTGGGTGAGTTCGTCGGCATTGCTCGGCCGCATGAATTTCGCGCTGGGCCTGACGGGCGGCAAAGTTCGCGGCGTGAAAGTGGATGCCGTGCAGTTGGCCGGAGGTCCGCCTCCACCGCCAGATGCCACTACTGCACTTGCCGCGCTGGAAGCGAAGTTGCTCGCCGGCGATGTGTCGAAGCAGACACACGACTCGATCATCGCGCAGATCGAGGCCCCGACGAAGAATGCGATGCCGGACGCGGGGATGCAGGATTCGAAGGCTCGCGGCGATGCGATGAAATTGCCGCAGCGCAAGCCCGACGCGCCGCATCCGCCTGACGCGAGCACGATGGCTGGGTTGTTGCTGGGTTCGCCGGAGTTTCAGAAGAGATAGCTGCTAGCTTCTAGCTGCCAGCTAAACAAGACCGCTATATTGCTTCGTACTTAAAAAGTCGCGTCGAGATTCTTAAGAATGCATAGGAGCCAGATTTGCTAGGAGCTAGCAGCTAGGAGCTGTCGTCATGTCCATCACCCGTCGAGTTTTTCTTCGCAACGGCGCGCTGGCCGTAGTCGGCACGGCGGCGGTGCCGAGCTTTCTGCAACGCGCGGCTTTTGGCGCCGTCGAGAGCGGCGGACGCAACAAGCGTCTCGTGGTGATTTTTCAGCGCGGCGCGGCCGACGGACTGAACATCGTTGTGCCTTATGCCGAGCCGCAGTACTACGTCATGCGGCCGAGCATCAACATTCCGCGCAAGTCGGTGATCGATCTCAACGGCTTCTTCGGGTTGCATCCGTCGCTCTCGCCATTTCAGCCGCTGTGGCAGCAGGGACATCTGGCCATTGTGCACGCCGCGGGATCGCCCGATACAACACGGTCGCACTTCGATGCGCAGGATTTCATGGAGACGGGAACGCCCGGGGTGAAGATCACCGAAGATGGATGGCTCAATCGGTCGCTTCACACTCTGCCCGCAGGCGGGACGATGCCGGCGAAGAATTCTCCGTTTCGCGCGATTGCCCTAGGGCCGTCGGTGCCGCGAATCTTGAGCGGTTCCGCGCCGGCGGTCGCGATGAATAACATCAACGACTTTTCGGTGGGCGGAAAAAATCCTAAGGCTTCGCCTGCTGCGAGCGCGTTTGAGGCGATGTACGATCACTCGTCCGACAGCATTCTGCATGGGACCGGCGAAGAAACCTTCGACGCGGTGAAAATGCTGAAGGCTGCGAATCCAGAGCAATACACGCCCGCCGCGGGAGCTAACTATCCCAAGGGCCGCTTCGGCGACGGACTGCGGCAGTTGGCGCAGTTGATCAAAGCGAACCTGGGCGTGCAGGTGGCGTTCGCCGACATTAGCGGCTGGGACCACCACGTCAACGAAGGCGCGGTCGAAGGCCAACTTGCCAATGTGCTGACGGAATTTTCACAGTCGCTGGCAGCATTCTGGACCGATCTCGGCGATCTCGGTGAAGACACGGTCGTGGTGACGATGTCCGAGTTCGGACGCACCGCGCGCGAGAACGGCAATCGCGGCACCGATCACGGCCACGCTAACGTGATGTTCGTGCTGGGCGGGCCCGTGAAAGGCGGCAGAGTGTACGGGCGCTGGCCGGGGCTCGACCAGTCGCAACTCTACGAAGGCCGTGACCTGGCTTTGACCACGGACTTCCGCCAGGTGATCGGCGAAGCCGTCGCGCGCCACATGGGCAACAAAAATCTGGCGGCGGTGTTTCCGGGATATGACAATCAGCCGGGGAGATTTCTGCGAGTGCTCGGCTGACAAGTTCGGCTGCACGGTTTCAGGACTCAGAGTCTTCAGGACGAGATCGCGTATTGTCGCGTGTAATCGACCCACGCCTCAGCGGCGAGAAACGTAGTCGTAAATCCCAGCCAGAACGCGATCCCAAAAAACTCATGAGGAGTGAGCCGGCGGAAGGCGAAAAACATACCCACAATCGGGCGCGTCGTGGCTACACCCAGGGCGGCGCCGAAGGCGCGAATCATCCATTCGCGATGCCGCGCCACTTCTTTGCGGCGAATGTGCAGGTAAGCTTTGATCAGGCAAAACAGAAACACGATGGCGAAGAGCGTAGTGGCCGCGGTTTCGTTGGGCCCGCCGATGTTCATCTTATAGCTCATGACCAGCGCGGAGACCCCAATGATGAGTCCGCAGAGCATGAGCACTCGTCCCATCCAGCGATGAATCTGCAAGTGCTTTCGTCGAATGCTGGGCGAGAACTGGAAGGGTGCCAGCGCAAGGAAGAGTCCTCCCGGCAGAATGTGGAGCAGCGTCAACGCCATGTGGCGCGCGAATCCCGCATCGAGGCCGGCGGCGGGAGAGGAGTTTCCGGCGGAGAACCGCACCGGCCAGAGCAAAACCAGCGTCCGGCGTGTGACCGCGGCAATCCCGATGAAGGCGAGAAAACCGACTGCGATCCAGAGCCAGCGGGTTGCATGTTTTGATACCGGCATGAATGTCTCCGAGATCGTTTCTATATATTATACATATTGTATGATTAATATATATTCATGAGCCCGAGGACTTACCAAATGGGGCAGCGCCAGGCTGCCGTCGACCAGACCAAGGAGCGGATTCTGGAAGCGGCGCGCAAGTTGCTGCTGGCGGAAAGCTTCTCAGAATTCACTATGGAGGCGGTGGGGCGCGCGGCCGACGTCTCGCGCCTTACGGTGTATTACCAGTTCGACTCCAAGGCGGGACTGCTCGAGGCTTTGTACAACTACCTTGCGCGGCGCGGAGAGATGGAACGACTCGCGGATGTCTTTCGGAAAAGTGGCGATCCGTTGAAAATGCTGAGCGATTTCATCGTGGTGTTCGCGCGCTTCTGGGCTTCAGATCGGGAAGTGATTCGGCGATTGCACGCGTTGGGCGCGATCGATGCCGAAATCGGGCAGGGACTCCGGGCGCGCAACGAACGCCGACGTAAGGGCCTGATGGTTATCGTCGAACGCTATTGCAACAGGTATCCTCCGCTGACTTCCAAAGAACTTCCCGTTGCGATTGACACGCTGTACATGCTGACCAGTTTCGAAACCTTCGACGCGCTCTCGCAAGACGAAAGATCCATGGAAGAGGTCGTCGATGTCATCCGCAAGATGGCTCATCTCGCGATCCGGTTCACGCCTAAGTTTGTGGGTCACTAGAGCTCGCACGCGGGTTCATGAGTCAGGACGGCGGCTAGATTTCGATCAGCACATCGCCGTTTGCGATTTTCAGCGGGTAAATCGCAACTCTTGTCTTCGAGTCTTGTTCGGCTTGGCCCGTTGTGGGGTCCCATTCCCAGCCGTGCCAGGGACAGACGATCTTGCCGCGCTCGATGGTGCCTTCGCCGAGCGGACCGCCGCGGTGCAGGCAGATGTTGTCCATGGCGCTGAAAGTGCCGTTCACGTTGGCGACGCAGATCGTCTTTTCGCCGCAGGGGAATTCTTTGGCTTCATCGGCGGCGGGTAGTTCGGATTGCGTGGTGAGCTTGATGAAAGTTGGCATCGTTCGTCTTCGTGGTTAGATGCGCCTCGCTGCGCTTGGCGGGACGGGCGAATGCGCCCGTCCCCACACAACCCCTTCCCCACACGTCATTGCCCACATGAGCCGTTTTGCTGATAGCTGAAAGCTGAGAGCTGACAGCTTATTTGGGTTGCAGCGTTTGCGCGATCATTACCTGGCGCTTGAAGTTTTCGACCATGTTGGGGTCGAGGCGGACTTCGGTGGGCTTTCGGGCCAGCGTCATGGTGTCGATTTTGTCCTGTAACTTAAGCAGGGCGTAGAAAAGATTTTCCGGGCGTGGTGGGCATCCGGTGACGTAGACATCGGTCGGAACTATTTTGTCGACGCCCTGCAACACGGCGTACGTATTGAACGGACCGCCGACCGACGAGCATGCGCCCATGGAGATCACCCACTTCGGATCGGGCATCTGATCATAGATGCGCTTTACCACCGGCGCCATCTTCAGGGTCACCGTGCCGGCGACGATCATCAGATCGCTCTGGCGCGGGCTGGGACGAAAGACTTCCGAGCCGAAGCGCGCGATGTCGAAGCGCGACGTGGAGGAGGCGATCATCTCGATGGCGCAGCAGGCCAGGCCAAACGTCATCGGCCAGACGGCAGACTTGCGCGCCCAGTTGAAAACGTAGTCCACGGTCGAGATCATGAAATTCTTTTCGAACTTGTTTTGCAGCCAGCCCATGAATGGCCTCTTTAAGATGTCCGGCTTAGATGTCCGGCGGAAGGTCTACACTGGCAGTCTAGGTAAGGGGCGGGACGGTGTCAAACCCCGGGTCTGGTCTGAGATTCGACATGGAACAAGTTTCGTACTTTTCGAATCTCCGAGAGTGGGATAAACGTAGAGCAGCACACAATATGTTTTCGCCGGGGGAGATCAATGGAATGCCAGACCAAGGATGACCTGGAGCAGCACCTTTCGGATGTACGCACAGTCGCCAGCAGCCGTGGACTCAACTCTGAGGAACGCGAGGCAGTGACGCGGGCTGAGCGTTTCGCTATTGGTCTCGTCCGGGAACACGATGCTTCGGGTCACGGCGGCAAGCGCTGTCCATTCGCGACGCAGCTTTGGTCGGAATAGGTTGGGCAGAGGGTGGGTTTACCGGGAATATACCTTGCCCTGGTTAAGGGTTCCACGTATTATGTGGGCATGAACATTACGCTCTCCCTCGACGACAAGCTGGTTAAAGAAGTTCGAAAGATCGCGGTCGAGCGCGATACTACTTTAACGGCGCTGGTGCGGGCGCATCTGGAAGCACTCGCCTCCGAGCACGCCAAGTCGGGACGCAAACGTCGCGAGGTGGAAGCGCTGGAGCGGAGCTTCCGGGAAGTGAAGATCAACTACGGGAAGAGAACTTGGCGTCGGGAAGATCTTTATGACCGGCAAAGTCATTATCGGTCGGAGCATCGGTCGGGAACATGAGCAGTCGTGATTTCCTGGACACCAACATTCTGCTCTGTGCCTACTCTCCTGTCGATTCGCGCAAGCAGAAAATTGCAGACGAGTTAGTTACGCGGGCGGTCTTGGGCGAGTTGGTGATTTCCGCGCAGGTGCTGGCCGAATTCGCATCTGTGCTGCTGCACAAGGTTTCGCCGACGAAGACTCCCGACGAAGTCAAGAGGATCGTCGATGTCCTCGGTCCAATCTCAGTGGTGGTTCCGGATGGCGACATGGTGCGGCGCGCGGTTGAGGCGCACGCCGCTTACGGCATCCACTTCTACGACGGCATGATCGTGGCCGCTGCCGAGCGCGCGGGATGTGAAAAAATCTGGTCTGAAGATTTCAATCCGGGACAGGAATATTTCGGCGTGACTGTGGCCGACCCGTTTTCATAATTCAGATTCCTGCGCTCCCCTCGTAGAACTGTGATCGCGATCACGCGCTGCTGGCCAGACTAGACGGGGCTTCCCCAAAAGATTTCTTGCGATGTTGCGCAGATGTTTTCACCTTCACCTCGAGCAGAACCTTCCAAATCGCCCACAAGTCTTTATTCTACTGAGGCTTACTAGAATTGACACTTTGGTACTCGAGGTGCAAATTGGGGGCAGTGCCTTAATCTCTCCCTCATTAAGGCGCGAGCCACGCGTCGTTCGTCTTCGGACTCGGGCGAAGTAACTCCTAGGAGAAATGTGCATGAAGAAAACTCTATTACTGGCTGTCTTGGCACTGGCCCTGCCGATGGCTGCTTTTGCCGGTAGCGGTATCGATTACACCAACAGTGGCGGCACCTTGTCGGGCACGAGCAGCGGTCTTACGCTGAGCGGATCCGTTCTGGTTGCAGTCAATGGGCTGAATGGGGGCGGGCTGATCACGGGCACTGACCTGGGCAGCGTCACCTTCTCAACCGGAGCGCTCACCAGCGGATCTCTGCAAATGGGAGGCACGTTCGCGGGTGGCGGATCGTTCACCATCACTGGCAATGGCAGCAACGGAATTCCGAACGGAAGTCTATTCTCGGGAACTTTTTCGGGGCCCGTAACCTGGACGCTCGTAACTCTGGCCAACGGAACCCATAACTATACCCTAACCGGCGCTTTGTCCGGTTGGAATGCAGCCGGAGCCTCGATTATGGGTGTGACCGTGCAGTTAACGATCAACACCGGCAAGGGCTTCTTCAACGGCAGCACCACTATTTCAAGCGGTGACACCAACATGGTAGTTCCCGAACCGGGTTCCTTGACCCTGCTCGGAACCGGATTAATCGGTTTGGCGGGAGTGCTTCGCCGCAAGCTGACGGTCTAAGCGTTTCACTAGATGCTGGAAAATGAAACCCCGCCGCGAGGCGGGGTTTTATCTTTGGTGGTCGGATTGGCTATGGTTGGTTTTGGCGTGTTCATCGCTCGGGCTTCGCCCGTCGCGGGACGGCCGAGGCGGCCCGTCGCCGTATGAGCTGTTGCTAGCTGCGGAGATCGGACAGAGCTTTGCGGGCTTCGGCGTGATCGGGACGCAGCTTGACCGCCTTCTCCAATTGCTGGCGCGCCAGCGAGGACTTATTGTCCTTTTCATAAGCGAGGCCGAGGTGGTAGTGAAGATCGGCATCGTCAGGTTCGCCGTGTTTTTCGCCCAGCCGGAGGGCTTCCTGGAACTGGTTGATGGCGGATTGATAGATGCCTTTCTGATAGTAGGCCCAGCCTAAAGTATCGGCGGCGTTGGCAGAATCCGGCATGCCGCGGCGCGCGGTTTGCGCCAGGCCCATGGCTACATCGACGTTGCCGCCCTGCTCGAGCATCACATAGGCCAAATTGTTGGATGCGAGAGGATGATCCGGGGCGATGCTGAGCGCCTGCTGATACATGGCTTTCGCGTGATCCCAGTCTTTCCTGGCTTCATACAGTTCGCCGCAAAGAATGTATAAAGAGGCTTCCCGGGGATTGTCCTTGAGGGATTGCAGGTAGAGCGCGAGCGCCTGATCGGCGGAACCTTGCTGAACCTGCACCTTGCCCAGCTTTTCCAGTGCGTCGGTGTTGTTCTTGTCGAGTTCTATTGCTTTGCGGAGCGCGGCTTCGGCGCCGGGAAGATCCTTCTTGCCGTTGAAAAGCGCGGTGCCGAGAAGATCGTAGAAGTTCGCAGTCGTCGGGGACTTGGCAATCTGCGCGTTGGCTGCGGCGATGGCTTTGTCATACTGCTTTTCTGCGAAGTAAGTATTCATGAGGCCGCTGAGGGCGTCGGCCGACGACGGGTCTTTGTCGAGCGCCTGCTGGTAGAACTTTTCGGCCTCGGGGAAGTGCTTCTGGGCCAGTTGGACATTTCCTAACTGGACATAAGGGGCGGGACTCTGCGGCGCCCGTTGCAGGGCTTGCTGGGCGTCCTGCTCGGCGTCGGCGTATCTCTGACGGGCGACTTCGGCGATGCCCTTGAGCAGGAAGCCGTCCGGCGAATAGGGCTGGGTGGTAACAATTTGCTGCCCAGCCTGTAGCACCGCGTCGATATCGCCGCGCCGCAAAGCCATTCCCGCCAGGGCACGCTGCGCGTCCGTCATATCCGGACGGAGCCGAACCGCTTCGCGCCACTCCGACTCGGCCTGAGTGGCATTATTCTGTTGCGCGAAAGCGTTCCCTAACTGGTAGTGCGCGACGGCGTTGTCGGGATCGTTCTTCAGCGCAGTTTGGAGGGAATCAACAGCGCCCCTGGCATCATTCTTCCGTAGCTGCACCTGGGCCTTGTAGACCAGGGCATCGACGTCGTGCGAGTTGGATTTGAGAATCTCATCGTTGAGTTTGGCGGCTTCGTCGAGGCGGTTCTTGAGAATCAGGATCTGGATATAGTTTTTCTTGATGGTATTGTCTTTGGGATGGTCGGTATAGAGAGAACCATACTCCACGATGGCTTTGTCCAAATCGCCGGTGGCGAAGTAGAAATCGCCGAGCATGCGATAGCCTTCGGGATTGCCGGCCAGATCTTTCTTGGTTTGACGCAGGAAGGATTCAATCTCATCCTTCTTTCCTTCCTGCATGAGAAGCCGAACCAGGGCGGCGCGGGGATCCGGACTCTTGGGATCGACGGTAATGGCACGGCGGTACTGCTGCTCGGCTTCCGGCAAGCGGTTACTGGACTGAAAGAAACCGCCGAGGGCAAGTTGGGCGTTCATCGCCTTGGGATCGACTTCGGTAGCTTTTTTGAAAAGGCCCTCAGCCTTATCGGGTTGATGGACCCGCATTTCGAAGATGGCGAGTAGCAGATAGCTCTCAGAGCGGTAGGGATCGGACTTGATTGCCTGCTCCATCTCCTGTATGGCGGCAGGAAGATTGTCCTGCGCGGCGTAGAAGTTGGCCCAGGCTTCGTGAGTGTCGGGGTTATCGGGCTGTTTTTCGCGCAGAGCATCGAGATGAGGCTGAGCGTAGTTGAGTTGTCGCCCGGAGATCAGGAGGTTGGCCAGATCGACGCGGGCGGTGTAATTGTCGGGGAACAGTTCGACCGAGCGCGACAGTTCCTGCGCAGATCGTTGCCAGTCGTGCAATTTCAAATAGGTTTCGCCCAGCTTGTAATGCGCCTGCGCGAAGCGGGAATCGATCTGGAGGGCATTGGAATACTGGATCGCGGCTTCGCGGTACTTGCCTTCGGCGTAATATTTCTCGCCGCTGTCGAAATATTTCTGTTTGCGCGCGTTGGGATCCCGCGAGCATCCGGTGACGAACATCGCAAGCAGGGAACAGGTGAGCAAGAGGCGAACGGAAGTGGCACAACTCATCGGTATTCTCCAATGGCAAGCACGGAGGCAATGTGCATGATTTTTCGGGGAGGATCTACCCATCATATTGTAAGCCAAGAAAACGGCCAAAGTTACTCCTGTTACTTTCGGTGGCTAGCCGGGGCCCCCAAAAACTGCGGAACACGTCAGCGAGGGATGTAGTCGTCGAGCAACGAAACCACCGTGCCGGAGAAGGGCATCAGGCGCTGTTGGGCGGCGATGGAACTTTCTCCGGGAAGCATGGCCGTCGAGATGCGCACCAGGGCGCCGTCGCTGCGGTTCATGCGGATGGCATCGGCTACCAGATAATACTTGGCCCAGTACTCGCTGGCGATTCCGCGATCGTGGGCCCAATACCAGTACAAGACCAGCAGGCGGGAGTCCCCTTTGGCGATGACGTAACGGTTGACCGGAAACGGCGCATGACCCGGCAGAGAAAGCTGGATGCGTTCGCTTTCCACGGGCAGCCATCCTGCGCCAGGCAGGCAGTTCTTGGGCGAATGAATGGTATCGCCCGCGCGCTGGCTGGGAAAATACGCGATGTACAGATTGACGGTTGGACTCAGGTTGGTTTGTGGCGAATATTCGCGTAAGAGGAAGTCGCCTGGGCCCAAAATGTCGAGCGTCTCCTTGTCGATGGGCAAGTCGGTCGCCTTCCACGCGCCGAACTGCTGGGGGAACGCATTGAGGGGCAGTCGCTTGGGGAAGACTTCGTTGCGGCCGCGCGCCTGGAGCAGGACGGCAGTAAGTCCGATCAGGGCGGCGGCGGCGATGAAACGCATTTTCAAAGCGCTTTCTCCGCTTCCACCGGCCAAATCAGGCATATCGCCCGGTGTAGGAGATACATCGCGACCAGCGCAATCAGAAAGATAAACAGACCCCAGGAAGCGTGGAAATAGCCTTCCGCCTTGTCGGGATCCCAGTATTGCACCAGCAGGCCGGTTCCAATAATGCGCAGACTGTTGGCGGCGACTGCGATGGGTACGGAAGCAATGGCCAGCACCACGCGGACCGAGGTTCGGCGATCCATCAGATAGCCGTAAATGATGGCCAGCGTAACCAGAGACATGAGCGAGCGGATGCCGCTGCAAGCCTCGGCTACGTTCAACGGCATGGCAGGAAGATTGATTACGTTGCCCTCGCGGAATACGGGCACGCCCAGCCAGGGCAGAATGACGGCGGCGGCTTGCGAGTCCAGTAACTGGAGCGGAAATGTGATCTGGTTAAAGACGATGGTGGGGATCGGGATCATCAGAATCAAGAACGCCAGCGGAAACAGAAGAGCGCGAAAGTAGTTCCATCCCCAGAAGAGCACAATCAGGCCGGCCAGCACGAGTAGCATGGAAGAGCGAGCGAGAAAAAGTTCGGCTCCAAGCTGACCCACGACAAACACAGCCAGACCGAATAGTAGCAGCACCAGACCGGACCAGGAGGGGTCGAGGGGAATTCTGGCCAGGCGGTGGCGCTCCTGCCAGATGACAAAGGCGGAGAATAACGGCACGAAAAAGCCGTGAGAAAAATCGGGATTCTGCCACCATTGACTGACGAGGTGAACGAGGGTGGGCCCGAAGAGCCACAGAGACAGAGCCGCAATAATCGCAAGCTGGTACCACGAGGTCGATGCAAGCCATCCTCGTCGTGGAGGCTGGGAGACTTGCTCGATTTGCGCCAGAGAATTCAGAGATAGAGATCCTATTACCTGGGTGAAATCTCAGCATAAGCGAGAGCTGAGAGCCACGCAACGTTAAATTGGGGCCTGGGATACACCAAAATAACGTAGCCACCCGCGGTCCGCTGAGTGCCGGCAGAGGCACGGAGTTCGAGGGCGGAAGCCGTCGAGAAGCGGCAGCAAGAGTGCTACCGACTAGCGGGGTGTGGACGCGGCCGGCGAACTTGCCGTTTTTCCGGTGATCACGCCGATTCCGAGGCCACCAACGGCGCCCGCCAGCACTCCAATAACCGCGAGAAATGCGATTCGGTCGAACAATGAACGGCGTTTTTTGCGCATCGTCTACGCTCCTGAAAAAAATTGGGCCAAATGCCGGATGAGGCGCGATTCTAGCCCTGCCACCGACAGCAATGGTTACGGCCAGGTTAAATCTGCGGAAAGTACCAATCCCTAGGGCAAGGTTGCGCGAATGCATGAGATACTTTCATGGGATTGAATCGGAAGCAAGGCGATGAGCTCCGAATCGCGGGAAAGCGAGTACTGGATAACTTTTGAGTTATTGTCGAGGCAATTAAATTCAGGCAGCGTGGCAGATATAAACGGTTACAATTTACGGCAAGTGTGCTTGGAATGCTTCCACCGTTAGCGCTGGGAGTCAGACAATGTGAGAAAAAGTTTTCCCACAAAACCCATTGGATTGTTGATTGAAGGCTGAAGGCTACTATAGATTTCTCTCCCCCGTGGCGTTTCCAATTTAACTCTAAGTTATTGAAAATAGGTATAATATATCGTTCTCTACCGAGATCTGCCAGCCGCGAATCGGGTGGCAACACTCGTGCAGGAGAGGCAAGAGTAAGTTCTGTGCAGTTTGAACGGGCGTCAGGTGAAAGGTAATAATGGGCAATATCTTGCCTAATGCTGGACGAGGCGACGGAGAAGGCTTGGCGGCGGCGCCGGCGGAAATCGCATTTGTCGAAGGGGTAAGCGCCAGCATGCGCCCGGTCGAGGCGGTAATCCGGGAACTGGCGCAGAGCGAAGTTCCGGTGCTGGTGCTGGCGGAAGCCGGATCGGGCAAGCATGCGACAGCATTGCGGATCCATCGCATGTCGCGAAGGAGTGCGCAACCTTTCCGCTGGTTTCAATGCCTGGGCCTGAAGCCGGAAGAATTGGAGATTCTGGAAGAACAAGAGATTGCCGGAGCGAGTGCGGGGACGATTTATCTCCAGGAGCTGGCGGACTTGAGCGCGGAAGGGCAGGACCGGCTGTTGGAGGCTCTGCCTCAATCGTCAGGCAAGAGCACGGAGGGTAGCGAGCGGGCACGACTGATTTGCAGCAGTGCGCGCGATCTTGAAGTCGAGGTCAAGCGGGGCCGGTTTCGCGAAGATCTTTACTACCGCATCAGCGGCGTGTGCCTGCGCCTGCCGCCGTTGCGCCAAAGAAAGGAAGACATCCCATTTTTGATGGGATATTTTCTGCGCAAATATGCCCGCGATTTCCGCCGCACAGTTCCCGACCTGAGCGCCGAGACGCTGCGTTTGTTTCTGGACTATGCCTGGCCAGGGAATTTGCGCGAACTGGAAGACGCGGCGCGAGTGCTGGTGGCGCTGGGGGACGAGCAGGTGGCGCTGGGCGGACTCCGCGCTCTCTTGCGTAGACCGGAAGCGGGGGGCAATGCCGCGGGAATTTCTCTGAAGGCCGCATCGAGAGCGGCTTCGCGCGAAGCGGAAAAAGAGTTGATCCTGAATGCGCTGAAGCGCACGCGCTGGAACCGGCGGCGGGCCGCGGTCGAGTTGCAGATCAGCTACAAGGCCCTGCTCTACAAATTGAAGCAAATTGGATTCGAAGGATACGGAGCCTAGCTCCCGGAGACGTCGATGACGAAAGTGATGAAGATAGGAGTGTTAATAGCGACGGGCCTGTTGGCGGCGGGTCTGCCGGCGCAGTCCGGCGAAGTGGCGAAAGCCGAGGCCGGCAAGAGCGATAAGGCAACTGTACAAACTGACAAGTCCGCGGAGCAGGCGCCCGCGCTGGCGCTCGACTACGTCATCGGAGCCGACGACACGCTGCATATTTCGGTGTGGAAGGAGCCGGATCTTTCCGAGACGTTGCCGGTGCGTCCCGATGGAAAAATCTCGATGCCGCTGCTGAACGATGTAACGGCGGCGGGGCTCACGCCGTTGCAATTGAAGGATTCGCTCACCGAGCAACTGAAGAAGTACATTTCCGATCCGCGGGTGACGGTAGTGGTGACGGCGATGAATAGCCGGCGCATTTTCGTGACCGGAGAAGTGGCGCATACCGGGCCGATGGCGCTGCTGCCGCACATGACTATGCTGCAGGCGCTGGCTCAGGCCGGCTTCACGCAATTCGCCAATCCCAAGGCGACTTATCTGCTGCGCAATGAAAACGGGAAGCAAGTGAAGCATCCGTTTAATTACAAGGAAGTGGTGAAGGGAAGGAATCCAGAACAGAATATTGTTTTGCAGGCGGGCGACACGATCGTCGTTCCCTAAGATCAGTCGTTCCCTAAGACTGTTCCGTGGCATCGTTCTGCAAGAATAGTTTTGAAGGAAAGAGATGAGCCAACGTAAGAACATCTGGATTCTGGGCATGCTGGTGTGCGCGCTGTGTGGAGCGTGGGCGCAAGACACGTCCACGCCGCCGGCTGGTGAGCCTGCTCCGCAGACCACTGCTCCGCAGACCACTGTTCCGCAGAGCAGCCCGCAGGAGCCTGTACCTGCCTACGGGCAGGAAAATCCCCCGCCCCCGGTCAGCGACAATCCTCCGCTGTCGGGACTCGATCTGCCGTCGCTGGAACCGCACGCGGCGCCGCTGAGTTACATCCAACCGGGAGCAACCTTCAGCGAGTCGGCGGACTCCAATGCGGGCGACACCGCGGGAGGCTCGGCCTTCTCCTCGATTACTCGCGGGATCGGAAGCGCAACGCTGAAACGATTGTGGAGCCACTACGACCTGGCCATGGATTATGCCGGCGGCGTCGCCTACTACACCCTGCGGGGCATTGGCTGGAAGACGCTGCAGCAGATGGATCTCGATCAGAAGGTCACGTGGAAGCGGGGCCAGCTGTCGCTGCGCGATAGCTTCAGCTATCTACCGGAAGGCAACTTTGGATCCTCTTATGGGTCGACGGGCTCGCAGGGAATCTCGTCCCTGGGAACCACGGCCTTCGGCAGTTTCTTCGGAGGGAGCAGCCTGGGAGCCCTCGGACAGGTCTCACGCATGACGAATGTAAGCCTGGCCGACGTTTCGGAAAGCCTTACGCCCAAATCCTCCATCACGGTAGCGGGAGGCTACGCTTTTACGCACTTTTATGGCAGCGATCAATCGACGGGGGTGAATTTCATTGGCAGTTCGCAAACTTCCGGACAGGTAGGCTACAACCGCACTCTGACCACGCATACCCAGATCGCCCTCGTGTACGGATATCAGGCGTTCGATTTCTCAGTGTTTGACACGGCGTTTCATTCGCACGTAATCCAGGGCATGTACGGGCACCGGATCACGGGACGAATGGATTTGCTGATTGGAGCCGGGCCGCAGATCACCCTCATCAGTTCATGCCCATTTTTCTTCTCTGGAGTGTGCCTGAGTGGCACGGTTCCGAATACCAAGCTGGGAGTTGCAGGACAGTTTCGGCTGCGGTACAAGTTCACGAGAACGTCGCTGGATTTGCGATATGAACGATTCGAGACCAGCGGATCGGGAGTTTTTGCAGGAGCGCAGAGTGACATTGCGCGGGTTACGGCGAATCGTCCGTTATCGCGGATTTGGAGCGGCTTCGCCGATATTGGATACGCGCACAACGTTCGCCTGCAAGGTCTAACGCAGTCGGAAACAGCCACTTGCAATCTGCCCGGGCAGTCGAATCCGAGTCTGCCGCCATGCCCCGGGGTCGACGCGAACGCGTATTCCTTTGGTTTCGCGGGAGTCGGAGTACATCGGCCGTTTGGCCGAGAATTTCACGGGTATACGAGCTATCAGTTTAGCGAGTTGTCGTTCGATCGTTCCTACTGCGGGACTGGTGCTGCCTGCGGCAGGATCTCGAACCGGAACGTATTTACAGTTGGATTGGACTGGACTCCCCGCCCGATCCGGATTGATTGATTTGCAGGGCCGCGCATGCCGAACCTTGAGATTGAGGAAGAGCGCAAGGTAGGGATTGAGGCCGGAAGGACACGAAGATGATTCAGAATCGCGAATTAACGATGGACGACTATCTTTCGATGCTGCGCCGCAGGGCGAAGGTAATCCTGATTCCGGCGCTGATCGCGCCGCTCATCGGATTTCTGGTCTCTTATTTTTTCACGCCCAAGTTCACCTCGTCGTCGACGATCCTGGTGGAGCAGCAGAAGGTGCCGGAAAAAATGGTGCAGCCGATTGCTTCCCAGGACTTGACTTCCCGCATGGAGACGCTGCAACAGCAGGTACTGAGCCAGCCCAATCTACAGAAGGTGGTGGACAAGGTGTTTCCGGGCAGGAACAGCCAGGAAGCCAGCGAGATAATCGACGATATTCGACTGAATATGAGAGTGGAACCGGTGGTATCGGATCTGTCGTTATCGCAAAAGAAGCCAGGGCAAACTCCGCCGACGCCGGCCTTTAATGTCACCTACACCTATCGGAATGCCCGAGAGGCGCAGCAGATTTGCAATGAACTTACCGGCCTGCTCATACAAGAGAACCAGCTCTCGGTTCAGGCCGCAGCCCATGGCACCAGCGCGGTGTTGAAAACAGGGTTGGACGATGCCAAAAATAGGCTGGACGAACTGGACAAGAACCTGGCGCAGTTCAAGCAGAAGTATGTGGGACAGCTTCCGGGAGATGAAGAGAATAACCTGAAGATCCTGTCGGGGCTGAACTCGCAACTGGAAGCGAATACGCAAACGCTGAACCGCGCGCAGCAGGATAAGACCTACACCGAGTCGATGCTGGCGCAGCAATTGGGAGCGTGGAAGTCGGCGCAAAGCTCGACCAATCCGCAAACCCTGGAAAAGCAGCTCTCCGACTTGCAAACCGCGCTGCTGGGACTTCAGGCCCGCTATACCGACGACCATCCGGACGTGATCAAAACCAAAGCTGACATTGCGGAAGTAAAGAAGAAGCTGGCGGAGATCAACAAGGCGTCGACGGATCCGACAGACACCAGCAACGACAAGGCTTCGGCCACCGAGCCGCCGGAGATTCGTCAATTGCGGCTCCAGGTGCATCAGTACTCCGATCTGATTACAGCAGCCACGCGCGATCAGGGGCGGCTCCAGAAAGAGATCGCCGTCTATGAGGGACGCGTATCGCTGAGCCCGGCCGTCGAGGAGGAGTACAAAGGTCTGACCCGCGACTACGACAACCAGCAGAAGACGTACCAGGATCTGCTGGCGAAGAAGAGCGACGCCGACTTGACCGCGAACATGACCAACCAGGAGGAAGGTGAGCGGATGTTTCCGCTGAATCCGGCGGACCTACCGGACGCGCCCAGTTTTCCCAATCGCTGGCTCTTTGCGGCAGGCGGGCTGGGGGCCGGGTTGGCTTTGGGTGGCGGGCTGGCCATGTGGCTGGAGCTGCGCGACAGTTCGATCCGCACCGAGGCCGATGCCGAGGCGGCGCTGGAGCTGCCCTTGCTGATTTCGGTTCCCTGGGTGGGAGTCGTCGCCGAGCCCGTAAAGAACGGGAAGTTCAAGTTCTGGAACCACGACAAGAATCCTGAGGAGCACAAGCTAACGATCGGAGTCTAGGCCAGGCTGGATTCAGGGACAACTATGTACAAAGAGTTCTACGGACTAAAGGCGAATCCGTTCAACGTGAACCCGGACCCGCGTTATCTGTTTCTGACGCGGCATACCGAAGAGGCGCTGGCGTGCCTGACCTATGGCATTCAGAGCCGCAAGGGCTTCGTTCTGCTCACCGGGGAGGTGGGCACAGGCAAAACCACGCTCATCAACAAACTGCTGGAGTGGCTGCGGCTACAGCAGGTGGCGACGGCTTTCATTTTCAACTCGCGCCTGAACGTGCCACAGTTTCTGGACTACATGATGGCGGATTTTGGCATCCCCTGCGATTCGAGGGCCAAGAGCCAAGTCCTGCTGCGGCTGTACAACTGGCTGCTGGACCGCTACCGGGCGGGAGAGACTGCGGTGCTGATCGTAGACGAAGCACAGAATCTTTCCGAGGAAGTGCTGGAAGAGATCCGGATGCTGACCAATCTCGAGACCTTCACCGAAAAGCTGTTGCAGATCGTGCTGGTGGGGCAACCGGAGCTGGAGCAGAAGCTGAAGCAGCCGCAGTTGCGCCAGTTGCGCCAGCGGTTGACCTTGCGGGCAAGAACCCACGCGCTGACCCCCGACGAAACCAAGGCTTACGTGCAGCAACGGTTGCGCATAGCGGGCTCGAATGGGCAGCAGATATTCGAACCGGAGGCGGTGGCTGCCATTCACCGCTATGCCGCGGGAATTCCGCGCGTGATCAACTTATTGAGCGAACACTGTCTGGTGAGCGCGTTTGTGGACCAACAGAAGCTGATCGGCGCGGCGGTAGTTGACAATGTGGCGCGGGATTTCGATCTGGGCGACAACACCCCGTCGGGCACCATGACCATATCGCCGCCGGGCGGGACCGAGAAGTTTGATTTAGTGGACGCATTGCGGTCGCTAGCCACGCTGGCCGACCGTTTACGCGAAGAAGAGAAGGACCTCCCCGACGAAAGGAAACTATGAGCCGTATTCATGAAGCATTAAAGAAAGCCGAGCAGGAGCGGGCCGCGAACCAGGGGGTCGCGGTACAGCCCAGCTTTGCGCCGCCGCCGCCCGTGGCAGATTCACCGTTATATACGGAGGCGCCGGCATCTCCAATGGCGGCGGAGTCGTTGGTAGCCGGAATGCCGGTTTTGGCCACTCCGTACGGGGTCGAAGCGCTGCTGGGGCGATGTCCACAGTTGGAGTGGAGGCCTGATTTGAGCACGATGTTGTTCATGAACGGCGACGACAGTGCACGGGGCACCGAAGAATTTCGCACTCTGCGATCGCGGCTGTACCATATGCGCGAGAAGATGACGCTGAAGTCGCTGCTGGTGACGAGCGCGCTGCCCAAGGAAGGCAAGTCGTTCACCTCGGCGAATCTGGCCCAGGTGGTAGTGCGGCAGCATGGGCGGCGAGCGCTGCTGATCGACGGCGACCTGCGCGGTCCCCGTCTGCACCAGGTGTTGGGTACAACGCCGGGACCCGGCCTGGCGGAATATCTGCAAGGAAAAAACGACGAGTTTTCCGTTATGCAGAGGGGACCGATGGAGAATCTATTTTTCATTCCCGCCGGTACCGGCATCGAAGATCCCGCCGAGATGGTGGGCAACGGGCGGCTGAAGATTCTCTTGCAGCGGCTGGAGCACCTCTTTGACTGGATTATCATCGATTCGCCCCCGGCGGTTCCGGTGGCCGACGCCAGTTTGCTGGCCAAGGCTTGCGACGGGGTGTTGATGGTGGTGCGCTCGAATTCGACGCCCTCCGAAATGGCCCGCCGGGCGCGACTGGAATTTCCCGACCAGGCCATGGTAGGAGTCGTGCTCAACGGTACCAGGGAAGACGCAGCGCCCTACCAGCGTTATTACTACGAAGCTTACGAGAAGAAGACGACCGAGCCCAAGGCCTAGGGGGGGAAGTGATCCGGCTTTTCAGAGTCTACTACCCTGCGCGAACGCTGGTACTGCTGGCGGTCGAGACGCTGATTGTCTGGTCTTCCTTTGTAGTGGGAACCCTGGCGAGAAGCCCGGACGACTGGCTTCTGAATCTGAACAATCAGCTGCTGATCGAAGGCGGATTTTTCAAGATCCTGTTGGTCACCGGGATTGTGCTGATGCTGTCCCACGGGCTGGATTTATACGATTCCTCGAGCCTGGTCGCGAAGTGGGATCAGACGTTTCGCCTTTTGCTGGTGCTGGGGCTGGTGGCGCTGACGCTGTCGGCGGTGGGCTATATCTACCACTATTTTTTGCCGGGCCGCGATTTTTTGCCGCACGATTCCGCGCTTTTGGGCCTGGTCATTTTGACCTTCTCGCTGTTGGGCTGGCGGGCGGCCTATTCCTGGCTGGTGCAACAGAAGTATTTTCGCGAGCGCGTTTACGTTCTGGGCACAGGAGAGCGGGCGCAACGAGTGCGAGATGGGCTGCGGCAGCGCTCGGAACTGGGCATTGAAGTGGTGGGCTGGACGGGAGACATAACCGGAGAACTGAACCGGGAGAGCGTGGCCAGGCATCTGCTGGGGTTGGCTCAGGAGAACGGAGTGCATCGCGTGATCGTGGCCATGCCGGATCGGCGGGGTACTTTGCCGGTGGAAGAGTTGATGAATCTGCGGCTGGCGGGCGTGAAAATGGAGGAGGCAACGTCATGGCTGGAGAAAATTTCCGGCCGGATTGAAGTGGAACAGCTATATCCGAGCTGGCTGATTTTCGCCGATGGCTTCCGCTTCAGCAGCTTCTTCCGGCTGGTGCGGCGCGTGCTGAATTTTCTGGTAGCCCTGCTGGGAACGGTGATCTCGCTGCCCCTGCTGCCGTTTGTGGCGCTGGCGGTCAAGTTCAGTTCCCCGGGGCCGGTGCTCTACCGGCAGCGGCGGGTGGGGCGGGCCGGCTCAACGTTTTATTGCTACAAATTTCGCACCATGCGGCAGGATGCGGAGGCGGATACTGGCGCGACCTGGGCTACCGATAACGATCCTCGCATTACGCGCGTGGGAAAGTTCCTGCGCTCGTCGCGGCTGGATGAACTTCCACAGTTGTGGTGCGTGTTGAAGGGCGATATGCACTTCGTGGGGCCGCGGCCGGAGCGGCCGGAATTCGTGGAAATGTTGAGTAAAGAAATTCCCTACTATGGGGTTCGCCACACGGTCCGGCCGGGAATTACGGGCTGGGCGCAGGTGCAATACAAGTACGGCAACACGATTGAGGATGCCCGCGAAAAGCTGCAATACGATTTGTTTTACATCAAAAATGCATCGGTGGGGCTGGACTTCTGGATCGTCTTCCAGACCGTCAAGATCGTGCTGTTGGGGCGTGGAGCGAAGTAACGGGCCGGCCAGGCCGGCCTTGGTCCAGGGGAAGTGGTCTCCAGGAGACGGGTTTTCCGGGACACCGCTTGCAGGACATCGGTTTGCGGGATCTTCATCTGTGGGATAGGGAGGGACTGGCGTGAGATGGGCGTTCTGGCTGTCGGCGGGGTTGGTTGCCTACACCTATCTGGGCTACGCCTGCTGGTTGCGCGTCCGCCTGCTCTGGCGCGCGCGGCCGGTGCAGCATGGAGATGCTGCGCCGCCGGTGTCGATCGTGATGATCGTGCGCAACGAGGAAAAGATTCTTGCCGACAAGTTGGAGAACCTGCTGAGCCTGGATTATCCGGCGGAAGAATGCCAGATTATCGTCGTCTCGGACGGGTCGACAGATGGGACGGAAGAGATTCTGCGTGGGTATGCGCGCGATCCTCGGATTCACATCGTTCTGAATCAGTTGCCGCAAGGCAAGGCGTCGGGATTGAACGATGCCATTCAGTTGGCACAGGGAGAAGTTGTAGTGTTTACGGATGCTCGGCAGAAGATCGAGCCTCAGGCTGTGCGCCGGTTGGTGGAGAACTTCGCCGATCCGGATGTGGGATGTGCGAGCGGGGAATTGATGTTGGGCGATATGGATGGCGGCGAGAGCAGCCAGGGACTGAGCCTGTATTGGAGGATCGAAAAACAGGTTCGCAAACTGGAGGCGGCGTCGGGTTCGGTGGTGGGAGCAACCGGGGCTCTCTACGCAGTGCGCCGAGTATTGCTGACGGTGGTGCCGGCGGGCACGATTTTGGACGATGTTTACTTGCCGATGCAGGTGGTGCGGCAGGGCAAGCGAGTGGTGCTGGACGAGCGGGCGCGAGCCTGGGACCAGCCGAACCTGGGTGCAGGCCGGGAATTCTCGCGAAAGGTCCGCACGCTGAGTGGCAACTATCAGCTTCTGCAACTCGCACCCTGGCTCTTGAGCGGAGAGAATCCGATCCGCTTCGAGTTTGTCAGTCACAAGCTCTTGCGTCTGGTGGTTCCGTTTGCGCTGGCGATGTTGCTGGCGGCCTCTTTCTGGCTGACGACTCCCTTCTACCGGGTCATGTTGATCCTGCAACTGGTGTTTTACGCATTGAGCGCGCTGGCGCTGAGCAGGATGGTGAAGGGCGGCGCGCTGGCAAGGCTCGCGGATGCGGCTGGAACTTTCGTCCTGCTGAATGGCGCCGCCGTGGTCGCGTTGGCGAACTTTTTGGCGGGCCGGCGCGCCGCCTGGACGCGGTAGAGGAATGGGAACATTTGCAATATTCGATCGGAAGGCATGACGGGTGCTTCCAATCATGAAGGGAAAAGGGAACACTTCGCATGAACAACACGATATCTGAGCGTGATCAAGCCGAGATCGAGCGCAGCGCGGAAGAGGCGCGTAGAACCATCCTGGCCGGCATCGACCGCGCTCAAGTCGATCGCTATTTAAATCCTCCGTCCGATACTCCCTATTCTCTTGAGTACGCTTTTTATCTGCTGGGGGATGTACGCGGCAAGACGGTAGTCGATCTGGGATGCGGCACGGGCGAGAATATTGTGCCGCTTATCGAGCGTGGCGCCCGTGTGATCGGGATTGACATTTCTCCGGATCTGATTGAATTGGCGCGGCAACGAGTGCAAAAGGCAGGCCTGGAAGCAGCCTTAAAGATCGGTTCGGCCTACGATACGGGTCTGGAGAGTGGATCGGTCGACGTCATATTTTGCATCGCTCTGATTCATCATCTGGACATAGCGCGGGCCCGCAACGAAATGTTGAGGATCCTGGCGAAAGGCGGGGTTGTGATTCTGAAGGAGCCGGTTCGATTCTCCAGGACGTACGCTTTTCTGAGAAGCTTGTTGCCGGCGCAGGAGAACATTTCGGAGTTCGAGCACCCGTTGACGCGTGAGGAACTGGCGACAATGACGGAGCATTTCGAGGCGCAAGAGGCAAGATATTTCCGATTGCCGTGGTTGCCGATCGTTGCCAAAGTGCTGCCGTTCATGCGCCGGGCGGCGTGGAAAGCCGACGGTTGGATGTGCCGGCACTGGCCGGCGATGAAACAATATGCAACCACTGTCACGATGAGGTTGGTGAAGGCCGGGGCTTAGTCTTAGGCGGCATGGCAAGAATACGTTTATGACGGTGCAAACCATAACGACCGCAGGGAATGAGAGAACGTTTCGGAGGCCGGCTCAGGCTGGTTCCGACGGGCTCCGCAAGTTCCTGTTCGGCGCTACGGTAGTGTTTTGTTGGCTTTATTTTTACCGGCCGGAGGATTACATTCCCGGGCTCACTTATATTCCGATGGCAAAAATCGCCGGCATCATTGGAATGGTGGCGTTCCTGATCGGTATGATGGGCGGCGGCGGCAAAACGAAAATGCCGAGAGCCATCCAGATTCTCTGGCTGCTGCTCGTGCAGGTGACCATGTGCGTCCCGTTCGCGATCTGGAGGGGCGGGGCTCTTTCCACGGTGATCGACAAGATCTCGAAAGGCGTGGTGGTTGCCACCTTGATCAGCATGGCCGTGGTGAGTGTGCGCGAACTGCGCAGGCTGCTTTGGATCCAGGTGAGCGCAGTCGCTCTGGTGACCTTCATTTCCATCTTAGTGGGACACTCGAAGGACGGGAGGCTGGAAGGAGTTCAGAAGAGCATTCTGGAGAACCCGAACGATCTTGCCATAAATATCGCGATCAGTTTTCCCCTGGGCTTAGCCTTCATGTTGCGCGCCAAAGGTCTCAAGAAGGTCGTATGGCTGATCGGTCTATTGTTCATGGGCTTAGGCGTGGTCCTGACTTTATCGAGAAGCGGGTTGCTGGCTTTCATTCTCAGCGTCGCTATTTGCGTATGGGAATATGGAATCAAGGGGAAACGCAAATCCCTGGTTGGGGCGACCATCGTAATCCTGATCGTGGGTTTGGGCGCGGCACTCTCGACCTCGCACTACCGAGCCCGCGTGGAGAGTATTTTCCTCGGGAATATTGAAGGTTCGCACGATAAGGGGTCGCGCGAGGCCCGCAAGGAGCTCTTGATAAAGAGTATTAAAGTTGCGGCGGCACACCCGTTATTTGGGGTGGGACCGGGTTGTTTCGTACTCGTGGATAAGGGTTGGGTGGTGGCGCACAACACGTATACGGAACTGGCGGCGGAAGATGGCATCCCTGCGCTGGTGCTGTTTCTTCTGGCGATAGCGGCGGCGTTTAGGAATCTTGCCCTGGTTCGGAAATCCCGTCAGTATGCGGAGGATCCGGAATTCAAGCTTTTCACTCAGGCCTTGGGAGCGGGAATTGTGGCGTATCTGGCGGGAGCCTGTTTCGCCTCAACCGAGTACCTTTTGTATTCTTATCTGTTGGTGGCGTACTCGTGTTCCATGGTCCAGATCATTAATCAGCCCTGGACCGGCCCGGCGCCGGCAAAGAAGGGTCAGCGTTTCAGTGGTGCAACGTATCGCCGCTTTGAGCGGCCGCAGCCAGTCTATAACCGCTGATGCTTTTGTTCCGGTTGAGCCTGGGGAAGTGAACTGTCGGCGGGACCTAATCCAGTCTGGGTAACGAATAAGGAGATCGGCCAGTGTGCGGGATAGCAGGCGTAGTCGGCAGGCCAGGCGAGGTCATCCCGGCGGACGACGTGCGCCGGATGTGCCAGACGATCGTCCATCGCGGCCCCGATGATGAAGGCATCTACGCGCATGGCCCGGTGGGACTGGGCATGCGGCGGCTTAGCATTATTGATCTGGCCGGCGGAAAGCAGCCCATCCACAATGAAGACCAGTCGGTCTGGGTGGTGTTCAATGGGGAGATCTACAACTTTCCCGAATTGCGCCGCGAACTCGAGAGCCGAGGGCACCGGTTCTACACCCACAGCGATACTGAAGTAATCGTTCACCTCTACGAGGAGATGGGAGCGGATTGCGTAAAGAAGTTGCGCGGCATGTTCGCCATCGCCCTCTATGACGCGAAGCGGGATTCCTTGTTGCTGGCGCGCGACCGACTGGGCAAAAAGCCGCTGCACTACGCCCTGCACCGGGGCCGTCTGCTGTTCGGATCGGAGATCAAGACGATTCTCGCACTCCATCCGGAATTGGCCGAGGTCGATGCCGAAGGCTTGCTGCAATATTTTTACTTCGGATATATTCCCGATCCGCACACCGCGTTCCGGGGCATTCGCAAGCTGCCTGCGGGGCACTTGATGGAGTTCCGCAACGGCGAAGTGAAAATTCGTCAGTACTGGGACCTGCCAAAGTACGGCACGCATCCGGCGATTAGTGAAGATGAATGCGTGCAGGAGTTGGAGCGCCGGCTGGAGGAAGCGGTTCGCATTCGGCTGATCAGCGATGTCCCCCTTGGAGCGCTGCTGAGCGGAGGCGTGGATTCTTCCATCATCGTGGCGCTGATGGCGCGCACCAGCGCGAAGCCAGTGAAAACTTTTTCCATCGGTTTTCAAGAAGAACGATTCAACGAAGCGGAATATGCGCGGCTGGTAGCGGAGCGCTTTGGCACGGAGCATCACGAACTGATTCTCGATCCGGATCTCGATCAGACTCTGCATTATCTCTCGGGGATGCTGGAAGAGCCGTTTGGGGATTCTTCCATGCTGCCCACCTATTACGTTTGCCGAATGGCCAGGCAGGAAGTCACCGTTGCTCTGTCGGGCGACGGCGGCGACGAATTGTTCGCCGGGTATGACCGCTATCTGGTGGCGATGGAACGGCCGAAGTTCGATCCATTACAGCGCTGGCTGGGGCCGATCTATCGCGATCGAATTCATGGGCTGATTCCGGCAGGAATGTACGGGAAGAATCTGGCATGGAATGCGTCGCTGAACGATCGCGATCGTTATCTGGACGGAATTTCGTTTTTTCCGGCGCTGCATCGGGAGCGGGATTTGTTTACGGCGGATTTTCTGGAAAGCGCGAATCGGCTGCCGGATCCGCTGCTGGAATGGCAGCGGCTCTACGACTCGGCTCCGGGCGAGGACCGGCTCAGCCGGTTGCTATATCTCGATACCAAGACTTATTTGAATTCCGACATTCTGACCAAGGTCGACCGCATGAGCATGGCCACTTCACTCGAAGTGCGAGTTCCGATGCTCGATCACGAATTTGTGGAGTGGGTGAGTTCTCTTCCCGTGGAATGGAAATTCAGGTCGGGAGTAAGAAAACATATTTTGAAGAAACTGGCGGAGCGGCTGGGGATTCCGCCGGCATTGCTGCAACGGCGAAAACAGGGGTTCCAAATGCCGCTGGTGGATTGGATGCGGAGCGAAAAGAAAAACCAATTCTGGGGCGTGCTGCTGGAATCGAGAACGTTGGAGCGTGGTTATTTCAAGCCTGACGCCGTGCGCGCGCTCATTGACGAGCATGTTCGCGGACGGCGCAATCGGTCGGGGCTGCTCTGGCGCATGCTGGTTCTGGAGTTGTGGCACAGAAATTTCATGGAAAGCCGATCGGGTTGGACGTCCCCGCGCCGTGCTCCCGAGATTCGCAGCCACGAGGCACGTGCGCTGCTGCCTCCGATGGAAATACAAGCGCAAACGGGAGCTACTACCGACTGAGGAAGTTTTATAAATGATGACGATGATTCCCAATATCTCAACCACGGGCGTAGACCATGACGCGCAAGCGGGCGGCCGCAGCGTAGCGCCGGTGTTTGTGGTGGGCTGCGGGCGGTCGGGAACGACGCTGCTCTATCACATGCTGTTGTCTGCCGGGAATTTTGCGGTATACCGGGTCGAATCCAATGCGATTAACCTGCTGGAGCCGCGATTCGGGGATTTGTCCCAGGACGGCAACAAGATGCGGCTGCTCGAAGCATGGTATGACAGCCGGCTCTTCACGTTATCGGGATTGGATAAAGAAGAGATTGCGGCGAAGGTGATGAGCGAATGCCGGAACGGCGGGGATTTCCTGCGGATCATCATGTCGGAGATGGCGCGGAAGCAGGGCGTGCAGCGCTGGGCAGACACGACCCCGGAGCATCTGCTGCACTTGCATCGCATCAAAGAAACCATCCCTGAGGCGCTGGTCGTTCATATTATTCGCGATGGGCGGGATGTTGCGCTCTCGACCGAGAAGCAAGGGTACATTCACCCTCTTCCGTGGGATCGGAAGTCTCCAAAGATGGTTGCGGGACTCTACTGGGAATGGATGGTGAACACAGGGCGGCGGGACGGCCGAGATTTAGGCGGGGATTATACAGAAGTTCATTTTGAGGAATTGGTCGGCAAGCCGCAGGAAACTTTGACCCGACTGGGCGAGTTCATCGGGCAGAAACTCGACTATGACGAAATCCGGAAAGCGGGCGTTGGTTCGGTGAGCGCGCCGAACAGTTCTTTTGGCGACGCGTCGAAGGCGGATTTTAATCCGACCGGGCGCTGGCGCAGCGGATATTCGGAAGAAGAACTGGCGACCTTCGAGGGATTAGTCGGACATACGCTGGAAGAGAATGGATATGAACTGGCGACTAAGGATCGCGACGCGTTAAGCCGAGCCGACCTGCGGCGCATGCGGGCCATGTACCGAAAGTATTTCGACGCAAAGTTATATCTTAAAGCTAAGACGCCTCTTGGACAGTTGCTGGTTACGCGGGATCTGTCGTGGATTTAAGATTGCGCAAAGTAACGTCGAATCCTTACCTGCTCTTCCCGTCGACGATGTCCCGGTAGAAATCAAAAACGGCCTGAAGATTGCTTTCGTCGCCGCCGGCGATCGCCTTGCGCTCGCTCGGACGATCGAGTTCCTGCTCGACGGCCCGCAAAAGTGCCTGCGGATCGGATTTCGGTATGAGGCTGACTCCGGCGGGCCGCATGCCGTTGTCGGAGGCAATGACCGGCGTTCCCAGTTGCAGCGCTTCGCGGACGGATAAAGCGTCACCGTCATAGAGCGTAGTGCGCAACATGAGGCGGGAACGGGAGATGGCCTGCACGGTCGATTCATGCGGGACATCACCCGCAAGGAGGATGTGTTGGGCACACGGACTAGAGTGAATGAGAGTTCGCAGGCTGGCTTCGAGGCTGCCGGAACCGATCAGCAATAGTCCCGCACCCTGGAATCGCTGGCGAACTTGCGGCAGGACTTCGATCTGGAGAGGCAGATCATATTCGGGCTCGAGCAAGCCGACCGAACTCAGAACTGGATTGTGGCTGGCGAAGAAGTCTGCGAGCGCTGCGGGCAAGGAAGAGGACGGCTCGCGCGGAAGGAATGCGTACGGCGAGATTAGGCGGATACGTTGAGGAGGGACTCCCATTTTTTGGAAGAAGCCCATGATTTCGGAGTTCACAGCAATGAGGCCATTGAACCTGCGCAACACGAATCCTGCGAACGATGCTGGCCCAAGCGCCTGGCCCTCCGGCGTGGAAGGGAAGCCGCCGGAGTGAAACGTCATCACGGATTTCGCGCCGGGACAGGCAGTGCAAATCCACGCGAGCGAAAGAAGGCGCGTCGTCAGCATCCCGCCGATATGCAAGTGGATTACGTCATATTTCAGGTGTGCGAGAAGTTGAAGGAGTTGAAACGGGTTCGCTGGGTAGTAGACTTCATCCGCGTCGGGCTTGCGATGGCGAGTGATGTTGACGACGGCGCAAGGGACATCGCGCTTCAGCAGAAAAGATCGAATGGCAACGAGATTCGTCTGCACCCCGCCGTGCGGGGGCGGATATGGCCCGAGCAGAAGTACTCTCATGGCTCAGGGGCAGCCAGAAAGCGGTCGAGGTCAAGCGCGCACGGAGAGTGTTCGCGCGCGGACTGCAACATGCGCAGGCAACCGAGAGTGGCGCGGACGCCGTCTCGAACATTAATGTCTGCGGGTTTGCCTTTTCGCAGGGCGGCGAAGAACGCCTGCATCTGGGCGTCGTAGCCTTTTTCCGCAAACCAGCTGGTGCGCTTGCGCACCAGGCCGGCGCGGACGACAGACTCGCGGAAGTTTTCCGCCGAGGCGCCCACTCCGGAGGCGAACGCTTCGACGCGCTCTCCGCCTGAAGTGCGGCTGCCGACTGTGCAGTAGGTTAGATTGGCGATAGAACCATCGGCGAAGGAAAAGCTGGCGACGAGGTTATTCTGGCCGATGGGATCTTTCGCGCCCGTGGGGAGCGAGGATGCAAACACCTCGACCGGTTCCGACTCGAGGAGCCAGTACATCAGATCGACAAAATGGCAGGCCTCTCCGAGAATAGCACCGCCGATAACGGGATCAGCCATCCAGTAGGAACCTGAGATGCCGGGAGAATTCACGCGGCAGTTGAGGACCGCGGGCGCGGTGCGCTTCGCGATTTGCTGTTTGAGGCTAATATAGCTTGGAGCATAGCGGCGATTGAAGCCGACCGTAAGTTGCCTGCCGGACTCCTGCACGGCCTGCGCGAGTTCACGGCATTCCTCTTCGGTGAGAGCCATCGGCTTTTCCACGAAAACGTGTTTTCCGGCGCGCAAAGCCGCCAGGGCCTGAGCGGCGTGTTGTTGGTTACGGCTAACGATGACGACGACCTGCACCGCAGGGTTGCTTAGAATTTCGCCGTAGTCCGAGGTGCAGTACTCCGCGCCAAAGCGTAGTGCGTAACTTTTGGCGCGCGAGCCACTGCCGGACTGGATTGCGCGCAGGCGCGCGCCTGGCGTCTTCTTGAGATTCGGCAGGTGAACCCAGCGCGCGAGATTGCCGGCTCCGACCAGGGCCACGCCGAATTCAGAACCACCAGCGTCGCTGCGATTGACTTCGATTCTGCCTGCCGGCGGCGCAGCGGCGACCGCGTTTGCAACGTCCGCGGCGGGATACTTGAGCAGGACTGCCAGACTATTCTGAGTGGAGTCCATGATTACGTCGTAAGCCCGGGGCGCGTCTTCGAGAGGGAAGCGGTGCGTGGTCAGGCCCTCGATTTGCAATCGCCCCTGAGCGGCGAGACGGAGGAACTCTTCCATGTTGCGTTTTTCGGTCCAGCGCACGTAGGGCAGGGGATAATCTCGCCCTTGTTTTTCGTAGGTGGAGTCGTAACTCCCCGGACCGTAGGCGCGCGCCATGAAAACCTGAATTTCCTTGAGATAACTTTCGTACCAGGGAAAGTTGAGTTCGACGGCGCCGACGTCGACAATGCGTCCGCGGTCGCGGCAAATTTCGACAGCCACGCGGCAGGGGGCGTCCGACTTGGCGGCGGCCGCGATGATGGCGCAGTCTACGCCGATTCCGCCGGTGATCGAACTTACTTGCTGCGAAAACTGTCCGCCGCCCAGGAGGGCAGAGTCCGCGCCGAGTTGGCGAGCCAGTGCGACGCGGTCCGGTTTGAGGTCAGTGGCGACGACAAATCCACCTTGCAGGCGGGCGAGTTGGGCAATTAATTGCCCAACTAATCCCAGGCCAATTACGGCGACCTTCTCCCCTAAGGAGATATTGGCAATGCGAACTGCGTTCAGGGCGATGCTGCCGAGAGTGGTGAAGCAAGCATGTTCGAAAGCTACATTGTCGGGAATCCTGGCAACCAGATTTTGGCCCACCAGGATTGCTTCAGCATGCCCGGTACCCTCGCCGCCATAAGCTACGTGGTCGCCTACTTCGAGGTCGAGAACATTGCTGTGTTTCTGGATGATGACACCGGCTCCGGAATAGCCAAGCACTGCATACTCGCTGAATTTCGCCAGCACCTCGCGGGTTGTCCGTAGCGGGCCTTCGTTCCTCATCACATCGAGGATCTTGCCGATGTAGGAGGGATTTTCGGCGACGGCTCCCAGCGCTCCCCCGCGATGAATGCTGGCCGTCTCGGTGCCGCTGCTGATCAGGGAGTAATGGGGACGGACAATGACGTGATGAGGCGCGACGACAGGGTCCGGAACCTCATCGACGACGATCGTGCTCAACCCCTTTCGCAGCAGTTGCTTCATGATCTCCAGTCTGGTGCGCGATTCTTTGCGTGTCGGTTACCGAGCCTCGCTTACCGGGCCCCCATGGTGGCATGCTCAATGGCATCGAGATCGGCGCCGATGTCTTTCTGGTCGGCGGCGGCGTGCTTGAATTTGCTGGCTGGAGTCAACCGGTAGTCTCCGCCGTTGCCATCTTTGAAATTCGTAAAACCTACATCGGCCGCGTTGCCTAAGGTTTTGTTGTCCTTCGGCCAGCCTCCCCCACCCCCGATGATGATGTTGTGGTGAAAAGAGTAAGAGGAAAAGCAATCGTGGAAGACACCCTCGGGTGTATTACGCGCTGGCATGGCCGAGCAATTTTTTTCTATTCCGCCCCCAGTCGTAGAAATCGGTTGCGAACCGGTTGAAAAGATACTGTTAGTGATGGAAAGGCCAGACATTCTGGGGTCAACGCGCGGGCCGCCTAGGATGAACAGGCTTCGGGGAGGAAAAGCCGTAACATGATCGATTCTGACATCGTGCAGTCTGGGTGATGCCGATTCACCGGGCGTCATCGAGATCTGTGCGAATACGCCGAACCCATTGTAGAATTCGGGCTGGATGTCGTCCACAACGACATCGTGAATGCTATAGCGGCCGCCATCCTTGGCCGCGCCGCCGTTAGAAGAAACTCCATTGCCAATCTGGAAGCCGCTGGCGACGTGGCTGATCCAGCAATCCCGAATGGTGACGTCGCTAACAATGCAAGCTGGGCAGACATTGGATATGCCAATCGCCTGGTTCTTGGGCGTCAGCAGAATGGCGAAGCCGGCCTGCGAAAAACCTCCCCAGGTGTTTTCCAGAATATTTCCTTCGAACAGCACCCGCTGTGCGTTTTTGAGTTCGAATAAATTCTTGACGATGAAGGGACTGCCGTCGACGCCGCCGACAAATCCGGGTTGACCCTTCATCCAGGTCATGGGCTTGAACAGATGGTTGTGGCGAATTTCGATGTCGGTGGGAGTTGCCGTGGCCTGCGAGCCGCCAAGTTCGATACATTCGGCGGCGGATTCGAGGAAGTTGTTGACAATCTTGAAGGGTCCCATCAGATCGTCGCCGACTCCACCGGCAATGGCCTGGGAATCGGTGCAACCGCCGGTTTTGGCCACGCAATGGAAATCGGAAAAGTAAGAATCGACCACCGCGGCGAAACGGAGGTGGCTGAGCATCACGCCGCGCACAGTTTCGTTGTGCGCGGTCCCGTGGATCCACATGCGGTCGTACACGATGTGGTCGGCAGTCGTTTGTTTTTCGGGACCGATCAGGTTGTACACGACCGCCGGCGATTCCGCGCGTGTGACCTCCAAGCCGATCAATCGGTAATGGTTCGCTCCTTGCGCGAGCTGGACGGGTCCCGAGCCGCCCTTGCCGGTAAATTCGATTTTGGCCAGTACGTTTTCCGGTGAAGCGCACGGGTAAGGCGGACGGCCGGGAAGAGAAGAAATGCCGGCATAGCAGGGAGTAAGGCGAGTGCCGGGCGGAGGAAGCTTCGCATCAGGAGTGCTGGTGCGAATGACGATCCAATGCGAGTCGTCGCACTTCTTCTCCGGCAGGAGAAGCTTGTTGAAGGTGGCTCCAGCCTGCAATTGGACGGTGTCGCCGCAGGACGCGTTGGCGATGGCCTGGGAAGGGTCTTCGCCGGCATGCACCGTCACCGTCTTGCCGGGCGCCGGCGTCGCCTGCAAGGAACTGTCGATGTAAGTCCTGGGCAATTCGGCAGGTCCATCAAAGTTGCTGGGAGAGGAGTTCTTGTTGAGAGATTCCTGGCTCAGAGCGGAAAAGCTCGCCGCTGAGAGCCATGCCAGCAGGACCCAAACGAACCGGCGGTTCAACCAATAAGCAGTCCGGTCGTGACGGGGAGACCTCATGGCAGAAGGGCGTTTCATTGGGCACGTGAGGAGAATCCGCGCAAGAAAAACCTCACTTCAATTTATCAGATACCGAATCTCCGTGAGAAGGGCAGCGATCGGGCAAGAACGACCGGCAGAAAGTGGGGCGGCGGCTGGGACGAGTGTGATGAGATTTCCCGATCCCACCCGCCCGACCGCGAGCACTATTGGGTAATTTGTATGGTTTTAATAGACACCGACGGTGTCGGCCAGAATCGTGGCGATGTCGGCCCCCAGGTCCAGGCCATCGGTTCCGGCATTCTTGTAAGGGCTGGTGCTTTGCAGTTGATAGTTTCCACCGTTGCCGCCGTTGTACTTGACGAACTCAACCGCCGCGACGGATGAGGGGAAGTAATTGCCGGAAGGATAGTCGCCGATGGGATCGACGGCGGGCGTAGCGATAATCGCGTTGTGGGTAAAGGTGTAGGAACTGAAACACAAACCCAGCGCGGTCAGAGGCTGAGGATGATAGGCGCAATCTGCCGTGCCACCGCTGCCCGTAGTGCTGGTGACAGAGGTTCCGCCGTTGACGATGCTGTTGGTAAACACGAAATTGTTCATGGGGGGATTCATGCTGAGATCATCGCCCAGGTTCAGCATGACGTCGGGCTGGAAGGCGGTGATGTGATTGATGGTCACAGATTGCAGAACAGGCGCTCCCTGTCCCATCGAGATCTGAGCGAAGTCACCGTTGCCGTCATATTTTGTCGCATCAATATCATCGATGGTGAGGTCATGAATGCTGTAGCGCTCGCCCGCCAGGGGCGCGCCTCCATTGGAAGACATGCCGTTGCCGATCTGCATTCCGGCGCCCACGTGACTGATCGTGGTGTAACGAATGGTAATGTCGGTGACTTCGCACGACGGGCAGACGTTGGACGTTCCGATCGCCTGGTTCTTTGGCGTAAGCAGTATGCCGAAGCCGGACTGCGAGAAGCCACCCCAGGTGTTTTCCAGGATGTTGGCTTCGAACAGGACGCGCTGCGCGTTCTTGAGCTCGAACAGGTTCTTAACAATGAACGGATTGCCGTCCACTCCTCCGACATATCCCGGCTGCCCCTGCATCCAGGTCATGGGTTTGAACATGTGATTGCGGCGAATTTCAATATCGGTGGGAGTCGCGGTGGCAGTGCCGCCCCCGAAAATGATCGATTCGGCGGCAGCCTCCAGGAAATTGTCGACAATCTTATAGGGGCCCATGACCAGGTCGCCCAGACCTCCGGCGATCGCCTGCGCGTCCAGGCACACTCCCGTTTTCGAGACACAATGAAAGTCAGTAAAGAAAGAATCCACGATTGCGGCGTAGGTGGATCCGGCCAGCATCACGCCGCGCTCGGTTTCGTCCTGGGCAGTACCGTGAAACCAGCAGCGATCGAAGATAATGTTGTTCGCCGCGTTGCCCTGATTGAAGGCAAGGTTGTAGACGATCCCGGTGCCAGGAGTTCGGGTGATCTCGAGACCAATGAAGCGGTAGTGGCTGGCGCCGTTGAGGAAAGTGATGGGCCCGCTCGCGTTGCCCGAATACTGGATCTGGGCCATCACATTTTTGGTGGAAGCGCAGTGCAAGGCCGGGCGGCCGGGAAGGGACGACACGCCGGCGTAGCACGGAGTGATCCGCGTATTTTCTGGAGGCAAACTGCTGTCGGCTGTGCTGGTCCGGATGATGATCCAATGACCGTCGTCGCAGGTTTGCGCAGGGAAATTGAAGCTGCCGGTGAAAACTGCTCCAGCCTGAAGGGTGATGGTATTCCCGCACTTGGCGCTGTTTAAAGCGCTCTGAAAGTCTCCACCTTTGGCCACGGTAATCACGCTGCCCGGCGCGGGGGTGTCGGCCACGGCGCTCTGCATGTAGACGCGCGGAAGCTCCGCCGGGCCGTCATAAGTTCCCGAAGTGGACTGGCTCATCGCAATGCTGAGCGAACTGCTCACGGTCGATGACATGGAGTCTGTAACGGAAGTTGTAAAGGGGTAGGTTCCAGTCAGCGAAGTAGTCCCTGAAACAGCTCCGGTCGTCTTGTCCAGCGATAGGCCCTGCGGCAATGATCCGGCTGTGATTTGCCAGGTGTACGGCGCTACGCCTCCGCTGGCCGCCAGGCTCGCACTGTAGGCAGTGCCGGCAGTTCCAGAGGGCATGGAGTGGACGGAAATTGCGAGCTTGCTGACGGGGGAGACCGTGACTTGGGAGGTAGCGACCACGCTGCCTTCGGCCACGCTGGTGGCGGTTACAGTAGCTTTGCTCGAAGCGGATACGGACGGCGCGGTGTAAAGGCCGCTGCTCGAAATTGTTCCCGAACTGGCTTGCCACGTGACCGCTGTGTTGCTGGTCGACGTCAGCGTAGCGGAGAACTGTTGTTTGGCGCCGGAAGACAGCGTCACTGTGGCGGGCGACAGGGTAAGACCGATTTCATTCATCGCGAGACTGAACGATGCGCTGCTGCTCGTCGAGGATGCGTCGGTGACGGAAGTCGTGAAGGGGAAGGCTCCATTCTGCGACGTGGTGCCCGAAATGACTCCAGTGGTTTTATTGAGGGAGAGACCTTGAGGCAAGGCCCCGGCGCTGATTTGCCAAGAGTAGGGCGCCGTGCCTCCGGTGGCCGCGAGGTTTGTGCTGTAGAAAGTGCCCGACGTTCCAGCGGGCACGGTAGAGCTTGAAATCGCGAGCTTGCTGACGGGGGAGACCGTGATTTGGGAGGAGGCGACAACGCTGCCGTCGGCCACGCTGGTGGCGGTTACGATCGCTTTGCTCGAAGCGGATACGGACGGTGCAGTGTAAAGACCGCTGCTCGAAATTGTCCCCGAACTGGCTTGCCATGTGACCGCTGTGTTGCTGGTCGAGGTGAGAGTAGCGGAGAACTGTTGTTTGGCGCCGGAAGACAGCGCTACTGTGACTGGCGACAAGGTAATGCCGATTTTATTTAGCGGCACCACCGTGATTTGAGCCCTCGCGATCATGCCCGCATCTGCCGAACTTGAGGCAGTTACGGTCACGGTGGTCGATGATGTTACGGAAGGAGCTGTGAGCAATCCGTCTTGCGAGATTGTACCCGCAGTTGTGCGCCAGATGATGACCGCACTCGGTAAAGTCCCGCCCGTCGACGGTAATCTGGTCGACGCGAAACTAGTGGGAGTGACAGTAGAGACAGGCAAAGTTGCCGAGAACAATTGCTGGCTGCCGGATGAGATGGTAGCTGTGGCAGGAGACAGCCGGAGCGCGCCGTTTGCGGATTTGGAAGTGGATGGTTGCGTCGCAGATGTCGGAAGGCCCGCGCAGCCGACGGAAAAATAAGCCAAAGCTGAAAGAAAAATTGCAATTCCAATTTGCCGGACAAGACCTGCGGATGCCTTGCGTTGTTCTGAATCGGGGGATGGGTGCAAGAACATTTGGGGGCCCTCACATGATCGAGTCGCGGGGAATCTAATTTGCGATTCGCCTCGATTTAATCTAGAGAGAGAGGGAGGATGGGAATAGATAACAGAGGACACTGGCCAGTTGGCGCACGAAAGGACACACTGGGAGATGTCCGATGGGCCAGGGCCCTAAAAGCGCGGGAGAGAAAGCAGTTGGGCCTGTGGAAAAGACGCCAAACTTACGTGTCAATTTTTGAACGGTCGAGAATATAACCGCGAAGCGAGTCGTAATTGGAGTTTCCCAGCACACTTCTGGCTGCTTCCCGGGCGCTTTCCTTGAGTTTTGTTTTGAGCAACCCCCGCCCCCGGCACTGTTCGATGAATACTTCTTCGCTAGTGCCGCTCAATACAGCGACACGATTCAGATGAAGGGGATCTGTGCTCGCGAAGTTCATTCCCGTACGACTGGTAGCCATGGTTCGGAAAGGAGCGGCCTTCACGGCTGCGAGCACGCGGCGATCCCATCGTCCGCCGGGACAAGAAAAGTGCTCCACGGGAACGCCGGCGATCTGCTGGAGGCGCTCTTTTGCGCCGGCTGTCTCCTCGCGAAGGCGAGCGTCGTCGATGTCGGGAAGATACGGATGAGTCAGGGAGTGGCATCCGATTTCAAATCCCACCGCCGCTAAGTCTCGAACCTGTGCTTCCGTCATGTATCCGGGCTTGCCGAGAAATTCGACGGTGATATAAAACGTGGCGCCGAAGCCGAACTGTTGCAGAACCGGGGCGGCGGAGATGAGATCGGTTTCGCAGCCATCATCAAATGTGAGGCAGACATCTTTGATGGCGAAGGACTGGAGGGCCTGGGTTACGTTCTTGGCTTGCCAACCCTCACGGGCGAGGCGGGCGATATGGCTGCGAAAATCGGCATCGGACAAGGCGTAGCGCGTGTATCCGGGCTCGGCGTGGCACAAGCGCCTTCCGGGAACCGCCAGTTCGTGATACATGAAAAACACTGTGCCGTTTTTGGCCATGTCGAAATGTTCCCGCCGACGATGATCTTCGTCTGATTATGATCTCGCTTTTTGAAATGCGCGCTCGAAGAAGCTCAGCCAGTCACCTAATTCTGGCAGGGGATCGGCCCACTGAAAGTTGTCGTGGAAGGTGCCGGGCACCGGCGTCATCACTGCCAGGAGCGTGCGCAATCTTCCCGGATACGGCCTGGGGTAGCCTGCCGGAGCTCCGCGCCACACTTCCGCGAGATGGCGAAAATCACCGAGCAGCCAACGACATGCGACGCCGGTACGAAATGAATTTTGCTTTTCCATATCGTCCGATTCTGCCATCCGCGCCAAGAGCGCTGGGAAGTCCGCGCCCGCGTAACAGGCGAGGGGCAGGGAATTCCAGAAACGGCCGTTAACTTCCATGAAGACGGGCGGCTGTGCTGGGACCTGGCGGAACTCCACCATGGCGACGCCGTGCCAATGCAAAGCCTGGAGCATGGCGAGAGACGCGCTGCGAACCTGCGGGTCAGGCTCGACGCTGACGCGAAGCGCGCTGCCAGACCCGGTAGGATAAACGTCGCGGATGCGGCGGTGCGCGAACTCTGCCCGCAATTCGCCATGGTGCATCAACGCGAAGTAACCTGCGCCTTCGCCGTCGACGAACTCCTGCACCAGAATCCGGGAGCAGGTCCGGCTCATCTCGCGATAGAGGATCTGAAGATCTTCTGGCGTTTTGGCGTAGCGGGGACGTCCGGTAGTTTGCAGCGCACCGCTGGATTGAGTTTCGACCGAACTGCGCGGCTTGAGGACTACTGGAAACTTTATCGCATGAGCCGCTTCGCGAGCTTCGTCCGCGTTCTCTACAAGGATGGTGGTCGGGACGGCGATTCCTAGAGAAGCCGCCAAGCGCACCGTTTCTTCTTTGTTAAACGCGCGCAGCACGTCCTCATGCGAGGGCAAGACGAGCCGAGCCCCGGTTGCGAGTAGCGAGTCGCGCTGGGCTGAGAGTGGAAGTGTAGTGGCTTCCGTCATGGGCAGCACTAGCGTTCCGGCCTGGTACGCGGCTACTTCGGAAATTCGCGCGACGAAGTCAGAGGCGCTCGCTTGCGGTGGAGGGTAGCGGAAGCTGCCGGATGAATAACGAGACCAGCCGGCCTTGGACCAAGAACTCGACTCGCCGACGAGAACTTGATGCCCGGCTTTCGCCAGGGAGCGTACGGAGGCGACTGCCTGGTTCTGGTTGCCATCCAGCACCAGAATTCTCACGGCTGCACCGGTGAAATGGCGATGCGCTCTTTCTCTTTGATTTGACCGGAGCGGAAAGCGGCCGCGGAATCGCGGAGCACTTCGGCGAAGAGCCGCGCGATCTGCGACCAATCGTATTTCGCGGCGAGCGCGGCAGCATTTTGTTCGCAACTGCGGCGCAGTTCGGGGTCACGCAGAAACTGTAGAATGCCGGCGGCAAATGATGCCGCATCGTCGGCGATCAGCAGGTCGCGGCCATGAGTTACGTCCAAACCTTCCGCGCCGATGGAGGTAGAAACCATAGCCTTGGCCATGGCCATGGCTTCGAAAATCTTGAGTCGCGTACCGCCCCCGATGCGTAGCGGAACGATCACCACGGTGGCCGATCGCAGATAACTGGCGACTGAAGGGACCGTTCCGGTTACTTCGACCGATGCCGAGGCGAGACGTTGCACACGCGGATGGGGATTGCGGCCGACGATCTGAAAGCGCGCGGCTGGAACAGACGCCAAAATGGTTGGCCAGATGTCGCGGCAGAAATATTCCATGGCGTCGATGTTCGGTTCCCAATCCATGGAGCCGGTAAAGACGATGACGGGAGGAGCGGCGGAAGCCGGAGGCGCGACCTGATACTGTTCAGTGTCGACGCCGGTAGGGACGACTGTAATCGGGCAGCGGGGCGATAACGTCAGCATCGCGTCGCGATCATTATCGGAGACCGCGATGACATGGTGAAATCTTCGCAGGGCGCTGGTTTCATAGGACGACATTTTCCGGGACTCAATATTGTAGGAGAGCTTTCGGAGGGGAGATGTTTCGGTGCGCGCCATGCGCCTCCAGAGCATGGTTTCGACATTGTGTTGAAAGAGAACGACGGGCGCAGACAGACTCGCGGGAAAATTCAGCGACGCCGAAAGAAAATCGCACACGGCCACGTCGAGGCTGCGATCGGACAGAAGGCGAGCAACTTCTTGTCGAACGCTTGCGTGCGTGAACTTTCTGACCGCGTAGGGAGCCGTGGACGGAAGACGGAGAACGTAATCCAGAGACTGCGCGAGACCGCCCTCGGGCGCGGCGGTGTGGATGGTTACGGCGCCCGGCAGACGCTGCGTGACGGCGGTTTCGTACTCCAGGTCGCGAGGTCCGCCATAATACGACAGGAGCGTGACATCATGGCTTCGCGCCAGATGCCGCAGAATATTAAACGACCGGATCTTGCCTCCGGTGTCGACCGGCAACAGCTTTCCTGCCTTGACCCAGAGTATTTTCATTGGTCAGTGAATTACCAGCACAACCCCTCGTACGAGTTCGACGAGGCCGGGCGCCGAGCCTTTTCCAGGTTTACCAGATCGACTACGAAGTGGCTGGGGCGGAGTTGGGCTTCGAGAGTTTTCCGCTCGATGCCGCGCGTGCCAATAATAACCACGTCGGCGTTTGCCAGCACGTCCGCCAGATTCGAAGAAAGCAGGGAACCGATATGGGGAATGACGTCTTCGATGTATTGCCGGTTGGAACCGATGAGGCGTCCCAGGGAAACATTGTCGTCCCAGATGTGGAGCTTGCAACCTTCTCCAATCAAACGCTTGACTAGTTGCACCTGCGGACTCTCCCGCAGATCGTCGGTGGCGGCCTTGAAGCTGAGGCCCAGCATGGCGACATTTTTCTTTCCCGTGCTTAATACGATGTCGAGCGCGCGATCGATATGGGCCTCGTTACTGGGCAGAATCGATTCAAAGAGCGGCAACTCGAGATCGAGTTCCTTGGCGCGATAGGTCAAAGCGCGCACATCTTTGGGCAGGCACGAGCCGCCGAATGCAAATCCAGGTTTGAGGTAACTCGAAGAAATATTCAGTTTGGTATCGGCGGTGAAGATCTCGACCACCGCTTCGGCATCGACATCCAACTCCTTGGCTAACGTGCCGACTTCGTTGGCAAAGGAGACTTTCACGGCGTGCCAGGCGTTGCAGACATATTTCGCCATTTCGGCGGAGCGGAATGAGGTTTCAAAAACGCGGCCCGGAACCCAGGCGTAGAGGTCGCGAAGAATCTGGCTGTGCGCGGGATCGGCGGCTCCAATGATAGTGATGGAAGGCTCAAGAAAATCGGCAACCGCTGTGCCCTCGCGCATGAACTCAGGATTCACGCAAACTCCAAAGTCGCGTCCGATTTTCTTGCCGCCCGCTTTCTCTAAAGTGGGAACGACGATGGTCTCCGCAGTGCCCGGCAATACCGTGCTGCGCAGTACGATGAGGTGGAAGGAATCTTTCTTGCGGAGGGCGGCTCCGATTTCCTGACAGACCGGGCCGATGTGGCCCAAGTCGAGTTTACCGTTGCGCATGCTGGGAGTGCCCACGCAGAGGACGGAGATCTCGGTGTCGAGAACAGCTTTTTCGGAATCGGACGTGGCGCGGAGCCGGCCGGCCTTCTGCGATTCGGCAATCAGGTCGGCCACCGCTGGCTCAACAATGGGACTGCGTCCGCTGTCGAGGGCCGCGACCTTGGCCGGGCTGAGGTCGACTCCGGTAACCCGGTTTCCCTGGTGCGCCAGGCAAGCAGCCGTGACGGTTCCCACATAACCTAACCCGAAAATGCTGATCGTCCGGCCCATTTGTACCCTTCTCGTCTTTCGAATGGCGAAGTTCTAAGATAGCCGACGGCGCGAATAGCGGCAAACCGCGCGGGTGTTGCAGCCCGTCTTTTAACGTGAACTTAATATTCTGACACCACGGTTGTGCTGTGCAACGGCGGGGAATTGCCGCTAGTATGAAGGAGCATGGATGCAATGGACCAACGCCCGGAATCCCTGGCTGCGGGCTCGCAGGGAGTGCAGGAATTGCGGGAGAGGCAAGCGTCGAATGGTCGGCCGACGCCTCGACCAACCCGGTCGCGCCGGAGAATATTCTTCCTGGTCGATTCCTTGAACGTCGGAGGCACCGAGACCCAGGCCGTCGAGTTGGCGACACGGCTGGACTCCGAGCGTTATGAAATTACTCTGGGTTGTCTGCGGGCGCGTGGCCCGCTATTGGAGAAGTTGGCCGGAACGTCTGTTTCTATTCGCGAATTCTATCCCGAGGGCGGCTTCGATTCGGTCCGCGGTATCTATCAGATGCTGCGCCTCGCGGTGTTTCTGCGTCGCGGTGGTTTCCGTATTGTTCACACTCACGACCTGTACGCGAATCTGCTGGGCATCCCGGCGGCGCTGCTGGCGCGTGTGCCGGTCATCATTTCGAGTCAGCGCGACTTAGCGCACCTTGATTTATATAAGACGCGGCGCCGCGTATGGGTTCGCCGTTTGCAGAATCTTTCAACCGCTGTACTCACCAATGCGAATGCGATTCGAGACGCGATGCAGACCGAGGATCATTTTGCTCCCGAGAAGATTCGCGTGATTCATAACGGTGTGGACGGGGAGAGATTCAATGGGGGTTCGCGAGATCGGAGCTGGCTTTTGTCCGGTGGGGAGGCGGAAAAGCAGAAATGGATTGTGCTGGTGGGAAACATGCACAGCGATGTCAAGGGACATCCCTGGCTGATTGCCGCGGCAAAGGCGATCACGGATGAGTTTCCTGAGAGCCGTTTTGTGCTGGCTGGCGACGGAGCACTGAGGAAGGACTTTGAAGCGCAGGTGGCGCAACAGGGACTGGAGCGCCATTTCTTATTTCTCGGACGGCGCGACGATGTTCCCCGCATTCTGAGCTGTTCCGACATTGCCGTTCTGCCCTCCCGGGCCGAGGGTTTGCCCAACGCGGTTTTGGAATATCTGGCGGCAGGCTTGCCCACTGTTGCCAGCCGGGTTGGAGGCAATGCCGAGATCATTCAGGACGGCAGGACCGGGCTGCTGGTTCCCCCGCAGGATTCGTCCGCGCTCGCGCAGGCCATTCTTCGTCTTTTGCGCGATCCCGGGTTGGCAAGCAGCTTAGGAGAGAATGGCCGAAAGTCCGTTGCGTCGGAGTTCAGTTTTCAGCGGATGATTGAAAAAACCGATCAGCTCTATACCGAACTGTTGCGCGCGCGAGGTGCGGAATGAGTTCGCGGGCGGGGGACTGGAAGCGCGTCTATCGGCGCGCACTAGGGATGGAGCACGGGGAAATTGGTGACCGAATCCGCCAGTTGGCCATGGCGCGTCTCGACCTGGCGCGCTACAAGGCGGGTGCGGAGTTTGCGCCTGCGATGAACTCGGTTGCTTCGGGATCGCAGCCGACGTTCTTCTTCTCGACCGATGAGGTTCCGGGTCTGATTGAGAGATTGCGGCAGTCGTTCCCACAGGAGGCAAAGCAGATCGTCGAACGTGCCGAGCGAATCTGCGCGCATCGTTTCGACTTGCTGGGCTACGACGGCGTGGACTATGGAGAGGAGATCGATTGGCATTGCGACCGCGTCCACGGAATCCGAGCCCCGAAGTTGCCTTGGTACCGGATAAAGTATCTCGATTTCGACGAGGTGGGAGACAGTAAAGTTACGTGGGAACTGAACCGGCACCAACATCTGGTCACACTGGCAAAAGCATTCCGCCTGACGGGCAACGAGAAGTTCGGCGTGGAACTGTTTCGCCAGTGGCATCACTGGCACGGTGAAAATCCATATCCCATCGGCATTAACTGGGCCAGCAGTCTGGAAGTTGCGTTTCGCAGTCTGTCTTGGCTGTGGCTTTATTTTCTTCTCGAGGATTCGCCAGCGATGCCGGCTGGGTTTCGAGCGGATTGGTTGCGCGCCCTGGCAGTCTCCGGGCGGCATATCGATTGCTATCTATCTACATATTTTTCACCGAACACCCATCTGCTGGGCGAGGCGGTCGCGCTGTTTTTCATCGGGACGCTGTGCCCTGAGATTCCCTCCGCCTGGGATTGGCAGCGGCGCGGATTGCAGATCGTGCAACAGGAGGCTGAGCGGCAAGTACAAAGCGACGGGCTTCATTTCGAGCAGTCGATCTATTATCACGTGTACGCCCTGGACTTCTTCCTTCATACCGCGGTGCTGGCATCGGTGAACCAGATCTCAACTTCATCTGAGTTCGATAAGACCTTGGAGCGCATGCTGGAGCCACTGGCAATGCTGGCTCGAAGTGGCACCATCCCGCGGCTGGGCGACGACGATGGGGGCCGGCTGTTCGATCCCTCGCGAAACCGGGTGGAGCATCTCCTTGATCCGCTCGCGACGGGCGCGATTCTGTTCGGGCGCGGCGACTTCAAGACGATTGCTGGGGGTCCTCGCGAGGAAACCCTGTGGCTGCTGGGAGAAACAGGCAGCGAAGAATTCAACCGTTTGCCCCCCGTTGAACCTGCGGGGAACTCGGTTGCATTCCGCGGGAGTGGACTCTACGTGATGACAGGGCAGGACGCCAAGCTGCAATTGGTGATAGATGCCGGCCCGCAAGGCGCGCATACCGCAGGCCACGGACACGCCGATGCCCTCAGCCTGACGGCAAGCAGCAACGGACTCCCGTTGCTCGAGGATTCAGGAACGTTCGAATACGTGGGAAGCGATCGAGGACGCGATCGTTTTCGCGGCACTCGGGCACACAACACTCTGCTGGTGGCGGACCAGGATCAGGCCGAACCGAACGGCCCTTTCGGTTGGGGCAAACTGCCGAACGTCCAGGCCGAGGGCTGGATTGCAGGGAATACGTTCGATCTGTTTGTGGGCAGCCACGATGGGTATTCGAGATTGTCGAATCCTGCGATTCACCGGCGCTTCGTTTTTGCGCTTAAAACCGGCTTCTGGCTGGTGCGTGACCTGGCCCTTGGTTTTGGTGAATATCAACTCGATCTGTTTTGGCATCTGGGGCCGGGGCTAAGGCCGGTGAGCGGACGCGAAGACGTTTTTATGAGCGACGGGGTTGGCCTCCAGTTTGTGACCGAGGAAGGCCACGGATGGACTCAAATTACCGAGGTGGAGTTGCACTCGCCCGTGTACGGCAAGCGGGAAAATCACAGCGTGCTGCACTTCGCGACACGAGCGAAACTTCCGACAGAGTTTGTAACCGTGCTGCTGCCGGTTTCCGAGACTTCGCGTCCACGACCCAAACTTGCGAGGATTGTTCCGATGGAGGCATCCGCGACAGTTGCTGGCTACGGCTACCAGGCCGGATCGGAACGCAGTTATGTATTTTTCGGTCAAGGCAAGCCGTGGAAGGGGGACGCTTGGAGCAGCGATGCAGAATTTCTGTACTGGGGAAATACGGAAGATTCTGCAACGTTAATTTGCTGCAACGCAACCTATGTGCGCTGGAGCGAACTTACGATTATGACTGCCAAACGGGCCATGTTGCGCTGCGAGATCATCGAACGTGCGGATCGCTTAGAGGTAGTTTCTTCGAATTCGGAGTTGGCGGAAGTTGACCGCGAAGGATGGAAGATGGTTCGGGGCATGCATCGGGATAAGGACAGCCCGCAACTCGCGGGTAATGTGATCGCGGAAAAAGAACGCTGGGAAGGGAAAAACTGAATTCATGTGTGGAATTTGCGGGATCTTTTTTTCCGAGCGCGATTGGCATGTCAAGGGAGACGTGTTGGCGGGCATGAACCGCCGCATTGTGCATCGCGGGCCCGACGACGAGGGCTTCTTCGTGGAAGAGAATGTCGGTCTGGCCATGCGTAGGCTGAGCATCATTGACGTCAAGAGCGGACATCAGCCGCTGGCCAATGAAAATCGTGACGTCTGGATCGTTTTCAACGGCGAAATCTACAACCATGCAGAGTTGCGGAGGGGACTGGAGGCGCAAGGGCACACCTACCGCACGCACAGCGACACAGAAACCATCGTCCACCTGTACGAACAATATGGCCGCGATTGCGTGACGCATCTGCGGGGCATGTTCGCGTTTGTGATTTGGGATCGCCGCAAGCGCGTACTGTTCGCGGCGCGGGATCGCCTGGGAATTAAACCCTTTTACTATCGCTGGGATGGCAAGTCGTTCCTGTTCGGGTCGGAGATCAAGACGATTCTGGCCTATCCCGATGTGGAGGCCGAGTTCAACCGCGGCACGCTCGCGGAGTATCTCGCGTTCGGCTACGTCACCGGACCGGAGACCATGTTTGCCGGAATCCGCAAGCTGATGCCCGGGCATACACTGCAACTTTCCGAACGCGGCGAACCGAAGATCGAGCGCTACTGGGACCTCACGACCGAAGTGGATCGCGAAGTTCGTCCGCACGAATACTATGTGAAGAGGTACCGAAAACTACTGGAAGATGCAGTGGAATCGCATCTGATGAGCGAGGTCCCGCTGGGAATGTTTTTGAGCGGCGGGCTGGACTCGAGCGCCGTGGCCGCGCTGGCCACGAAAATTCGCGGAGACCAGATTCAAACCTTTGCGGTCGGTTATGGGGAAGAGCAGTTCAGTGAATTGCCCTACGCGCGCCAGGTCGCTGCCCACATCAAGTCGGACCATCATGAAGTCCGTCTGAGTCGCGAGGAATTTTTCGCCAGCCTGCCGCAGTTGATCTGGCATGAAGACGAACCCGTCGTTTGGCCCTCGAGTCTGTCCTTGTATTCCGTGGCCAAGTTGGCTCGAGAACGCGTGACGGTTGTGCTCACAGGAGAAGGCAGCGACGAGACCCTGGCCGGCTATACGCGCTATGCGTGGACTCTGTTGAATTCGAAAATGGACCGGACGTACCGGACGCTGACACCGGGATTCCTGCGGCAGGGATTGCGCTCGGCGCTGCACGCTGCGCCTTTTTCTGCCGGGCTGCACCGCAAACTGGAGCATACATTCCTGATGAAGGATGGCGCGGACTGGGCGTCGTTTTATTTCGACAATTTCTACTCGGCGTTTCCCGGCAGCGAGCTTCCGGAGTTGCTGACGCCCGAGGCGCTCGCGAGTATGGGGCAACCCTATGCCGGGTCGATGAGCGCATGGGAACGTTCGTCGTCCCGATCGTCTTCTCCGACATCGTCAGACTTGCTGCACCGGCTGCTCTATACCGACATCAACAGTTACCTGATTGAACTGCTGATGAAGCAGGACCAAATGAGCATGGCAGCCTCGATCGAGAGCCGGGTGCCGTTTCTCGATCATCCGCTGGTGGAATTCACGGCGCGCATTCCAGCGAGCGAGCAGATCCGAGGGATGGCGGGAAAATTTATTCTGAAAGAAGCGGTGGAAGATCTTTTGCCAGCGGACATTGTTTACCGCAAGAAAATGGGCTTCCCGACGCCGTGGGCCTATTGGCTGGCGGGTCCGCAACTGGAGGAGATTGAGCGGCTGCTGACGGATTCGCGCAGCACGGCAAGAAATCTCTTTCGCATCGAGACGATCCGGCGAATCTTTGCCGAGCATCGCGCCGGGCGCCGCGATCACGGCAATCGCATCTGGCGATTGTTGAATCTCGAACTATGGCAGAGAGTATTTCTCGACGGCGAAATCGATTCGGCGATAAATACCGCGCAGACCAATGCGGTCGCCGGATGAGCCATCCTACGGCACTCCTTTCGAGAACCTGCTGATCCATGCTGAGGAAAGCCAAGCTCGCCGCACTCGGTCTGCTGAAAAGTGCCCGCGTACTTAACCGGGTGGCCGACAGCGCCTGGAGGCGGCAGCGCTTGCTGATTTTGTGTTATCACGGGATTTCCCTCGAAGACGAGCACGAATGGAGACCGGCGCTCTATATGCGCCCGGATCTTCTCGAACAGCGATTGGAGGCTTTGCTTGCGCTGCGTTACTCGGTGCTTCCCCTGGGCGAAGCTCTTACGCGGTTGCGTGTGCGCGATTTGCCGCCGCGCAGCGTGGCCATTACCTTCGATGATGGCGGCTACGATTTTTACCAGCAGGCTTGGCCTCTGCTCAAGAAGCATGGACTACCGATAACGGTCTATCAATCGACCTATTACACCGATCACGAGATTCCGATCTTTAATCTGATGTGCTCCTACCTGCTATGGAAGCGGCGCGGCGAACTGTTGCCTGCATGCTCTCAACTCGGCCTCACGGAAAATCTGGATCTGCGGAGTGAAGCGGGGCGGCATCGAGTCGTGCGCAGCCTGATTGAGCGTTCCGAGCGGGAGAACCTGAGCGGAAATGACAAGGATGAGATCGCCCGGGAATTGGCGGAAATGTTAGGGATTGACTATGGCGCACTCGTGGCCAAGCGCATCCTGCGATTGATGAATGCGCGCGAGGTGGCGGAAATCTCTAAGGCTGGGGTGGATGTGCAATTGCACACTCATCGTCATCGCACGCCCAATGAGGAGAAAGGGTTCCGGCTGGAGATTTCCCAGAATCGGGAAAGGGTCTTAGCCATGACCGGGCGGCCGGCGGTTCATTTCTGTTATCCAAGCGGCGTGTATCGAAACGAATTCTTCCCGTGGATGGAGAAGGAAGAACTAATTTCGGCCACAACGTGCGATGCCGGATTGGTGGATCGGCGATCCAATGCATTCCTGCTTCCGAGATTTGTGGATACTTCCGGGCGCACTCAACTGGAATTTGAGAGTTGGCTCAGTGGCGTGGGGTCGTTGCTCGCAATTCGCAGGGCGGCGTCGCAACGCTATACCTTGCCGGAAGAATAGGCCTTTTGGCATTCAGGTTAATTGCGTGCCCTCCTTGCTTCCACGGTAAATGTGCTGCCGCTGGGACCGCTGCCGCGGATGAATGAAGAATCGACGAATCCGGCTCGCTGTAACGCGATCCGCATTCCGCGCTCGGTCTGGAACGATTCCGTTCTTCCATTTGCGAACCCGATCGTGTTGCCGGTCCAGTGGAACAGTAGACCGTTCGCCATGACATACAGACGAAAAAACGTGGGAACCGGTCGCGGCAGGGCATGGCGGACAAACTCGTTCATGGTAAAACCGGGAAGATGAAGACTTAACGACAGAGCGCCACCGGGGATGAGCACACGATAAATTTCTGCGAGGGTGAGCGGAATGTTCATATAGGGCAGAGCGACAGAGGAGACCACGAAACCAAAGCTCTCAGCTTTGAAGGGCAACGATTCGCCCACCGCTTGCAGAAAACGGCGATCGGAAAATCGCGTTTTGGCGATCCGCAGACGGCCTAACTCGATATCGAGCCCGGTGACCCAATCCGAAGAGGTGACGCCCCAGGCAGCCAGATCCTGTCCGGTCCCGCAACCTAAGTCGAGAACTCGCATGAACCGCTCCTCCAGATTCTGCCTGGAAATCGACTCGGATACTGAACCGCAAATTTTATACTGTGCGGGAAACTGATCGATGCTTCCGAAGGCCGGAGATCCGATCTGCGTCAGCCGCGAGCAGAGCCAGCCGCCGATGCCGGGAGATGAGATTGCAGGGCCGACAGCAGTTCCTGCCGCAGCAACGGTCCGCTGGCCATCAGGCCGGTGAGAAGCGGATTGCGATTGTTACAACGCAGCGGAGCGTTGTCGAGCGTGGCGACGAATCCTCCGGCGCTTTCGACCAGCGCGGCGCCGGCGGCCACGTCCCACTCATTCTTCGGCGTCAGCGTGAACGTCACATCGGCTTGGCCGGCGGCGACGAGTCCTAGTTTGTAGGCCACCGACCCCATGGGGCGAATCTGATAGTCACTGCTCTGGAACTGCTGCCACTCGCCACGTTTGACTTCACTGCGGCTGGCCAGAATTAGCGAACCCTGCAAAGTGGTTCGCTCGCTCGGGCGCGCCGGCTGTCCGTTGTAGAGCACGCCGGAATCGATGGCGCCGACGATGGTCTCGTTGGTCGCAGGGTTGCAAATTCCACCGGCCACCGGCCGGCCATTTTCGACGAATCCGATGGAAACGCAGAACTCGGGAATGCCCTGAACAAATTCACGGGTGCCATCGAGCGGATCGACCACCCACACTCGGCTCTTACCAAGGCGTGAGGGGTCGTCGACGCTCTCTTCCGAGAGCCAGCCCTCGCCGTCGCGCAGCAAATTCTGGCGTAGTACTGCGTCCACCGCGCGGTCGGCCTCGGTCACGGGATCGTGGCCGATCTTGTATTCGGTCGCAATCGCGCCTGGAGTAAAGCGCGCGAAAACGATGCGAGCGGCGTCGAGCGCGGCTTCGATGCGATTGAGAATGTTCGAGTAAGAAGAAGTCATGAAGTCCTTGCGCTCAATTCGTTAAACGTTATTAAGCAGGCCACAACATGCGGGCTCCGGTGATCAGCAGCAAAGCGCAGAGCATACGGCGCAGCCAGAGCATGGGGACCCGCGTGGCCAGATGCGAACCGAGCAGCCCCCCGGGAATGGACCCAATCAGCAGCGAAACGACCAGCTTGGGATCTACGTTTCCAGCCTTGGACTGAAGCCACCCGGTTACTCCGAAGAGTATGACTGCATGTACGACATCAGTCCCGACATTGATCTTGGGGGGGAAGCTGTAGAACAAGAGAAGCAGCATCATGATGATGCTGCCCGAACCGACCGAGGTCATGCCCACGATAAAACCGACGCTGAGGCCGATTGCCACCATGCCTGCGAAACCTTTCATGGTCGGCGCACGATTCGCGATGCGCTCTTCGATTCCTTTCTGCAGCAGCAGCAGAATTGGAATCACGATCAGCAGCACACCCACCGCCAGCTTGATGAAGCTGTTAAGACTGCTGCTACCGTAGACCGAGCGGATGTACATCAGCAGCTTTACCCCTGCAAAGGAGCCTGGGATACTTCCCGCCGCCAGCGCGAGGACCACTTTACGACGGACCGTCCCGTTCTTCAGGTGCAACAGTCCTGCCGGAATTTTGGTGAAGAACTGGAACAGCGCATCGGAACCGACGGCCACGATCGGCGGGTAGCCCAAGCCGAAGATCAGAATGGGAAGCATTAGAACGCCGCCTCCCACTCCAGTCATTCCGATGAGGATACCCACACCAAAGCCCACCAGGATTTTGATCGCTATCACTGGCAACATAATCGGTCCCTCCCCGCGTTACTCTCCCTGCCTTACTCTCCGGCCTTACTGACGCCGATGAAGCCTTCGCGCTCCAGGTGCAGAATAATTTCCTGAGCGGCTTCTTCGGCCGACAACTCGCCGGTGTTAATGGTTACGTTGGCATCCGCCGGGACTTCGTAGGGATCAGAAATTCCTGTGAATTCTTTGAGAATGCCCGCGCGCGCTTTGGCGTAAAGTCCCTTGCGGTCGCGTTGCTCGCAGACTTCGACCGTCGTGGCAATGTGCACCAGGATGAATCCGCCGTAAGGCTCGATCATTCCGCGCACGTGTTTACGGGTGGCATCGTAGGGCGCAATGGGAGCGCAAATTGCGATGCCGCCGTTCTTGGTGATTTCCGACGCAACATAGCCGATGCGGCGAATGTTGATGTCGCGATGTTCTTTGGAGAATCCCAGTTCCGACGAAAGATGCTTGCGGACCAGGTCGCCATCGAGCAACGTCACCGGACGTCCGCCGACTTCCAGAAACTTAGTCATCAAAACGTTGGCGATGGTGGATTTGCCCGAACCCGAAAGACCAGTGAAGAAGATGGTGACGCCTTGCTTGGCGCGTGGCGGAAAGCTGCGCCGCAGTTCCTGCACAACTTCCGGGTATGTGAACCACGCGGGAATGTCGCGGCCCTCGTTGAGCCGGTTGCGCAGTTCGGTGCCGGAAATATTCAGAACCTTGTCGCCCGGTTTCACTTCGTTGTCGGGAACGTAGCGGTCCTCGCCGTCGAGGTAGACCATCATCTGGAAATCGACCATGGTCACGCCGATGTCGGCTTGGTGCTTCTTGAAAAGTTCCTGAGCTTCATAGGGACCGTAGAAAGGCTTGCCATCGCCTGCCGTATCGTTGCCTGGTCCGGCATGGTCGCGACCCACAATGAAGTGCGTGCAGCCATGGTTCTTGCGAATCAAGGCGTGCCAGATAGCTTCGCGAGGTCCGCCCATGCGCATCGCCAGCGGAAGAAGAGCGAGCTTCACGGTTCCCTGGGGGAATTTGGAAAGCAGGAGTTGGTAGCAGCGCACGCGCGTGAAGTAGTCGACGTCGCCAGGCTTGGTCATGCCCACGCTGGGGTTGATCAGGAGATTGGCTTCGACTTGCTTGGCAGCGCGGAAGGTGAGTTCCACGTGAGCGCGGTGCATGGGGTTGCGAGTCTGAAACGCAACCGTACGACGCCATCCTAAGCGGGCAAATTCAGCCCGCAATTCCGCCGGAGTAAGGCGCAGGGTGCGGAAGTCATAATGCGAAGGGCCTTGCAAGCCCTCGATGCGTCCACCCACATACCATGGATTCGAAATGTTCATGGTGTAGTTGGAGCCCGGATGAGCCTTGCTGGTGCTGTTAAAAACCGCTTTGGCTTCGGCCGCGCGGTCGGCCTGCCAGACTTCTTCGACGTGCAACACGGCCAACATGACGCCTTCGGCGTCGCGCAGCGCAACTTTGCTGCCGCCGGCCGTAAGCTTCTTGGCAAATTCTTCGGTGACGTCAAGCGTAATCGGAATGGGCCAGAGAATTCCGCTGGCCAGACGCATGTTATGGCAAACGCCTTCGTAGTCGGCTTTATTCATAAAGCCGCGCAGCGGAGAGAAGCCTCCGCTCATCAGCAGCTCCAGATCGCAAACTTGGCGGGCAGTCAGATCCCAGGATGGCCACTCGCGAGAGTGGGCTTTCAGTTCCGCGGCTTTTTCGGTTGAGGCAAGCAGATCTACCAGTTCGCCGCCGTGCGGAGCAATCAGATGACTAGTCGAAGCAGACAAGCGTGAGAACCTCCCAGGTTCGTTTATTTTGGATTTAGTGCAATGTAAATTCTGCAACTCGCAGAGTGAAGCAATGGAATTACGGACAAGCTAACCGGGGGGACGTGCTAGCGAGACGACAAATGTTGCGGGCCAGTGACCCTTGATTAGCTCCAGTGTAAATCTAAAGAAACGTCATCGCTTGCTCTCGCAATTGCCATGCCGGAGCGGTTTTGGCAATTGTACTGTAAATTGATAAGGATAAAAGGTGAATGTCGAATTTTTTTGCAGAGCGGCCTGATTTAGTGTGCGGCCCTATGCAAATTGTTGCGCAGGAGAGGGAACGTATTCCCCCGACAATATTCTAGCTGTGCAGGTTCTTGCGCAGTTTTCGTATCCGATTCAGTAATCAGACTAACCAATGTCAGACCGACCGATACCAAAGACGAGCGCTCATGGCAGAGTGGTCCGCTTCGGTTAAACTGCAACCAGCCGGGCGTTTCCTGCAGCGCGTTGGAAATGGAAAATGAATGAAAGATTGGATCAAGAAAGGGATTGTCGCCAGCGGAGCATTGCGCTTGGCCGGAGACATGCGCGCTGCTGGCGCAGCGATTCTGATGTTCCACTCGGTTCTGCCCGACCCCAGCCTCCAAGTGGATTCGTTGGGAGACATCGTCCATTCAGGATCCGAATTTACCGCGCAGATGGAGCTGCTCGCCCGCCACTACCACCCGATTAGTCTGGACGACGCAGTCGACTGTTTGTGCGCCGGCGAAGCCTTGCCCAAACGTTCCGTGGTGGTGACCTTCGACGATGGTTATGCCGACAACTTTGAGGTCGCAATGCCCGTGCTCAACCGGTTGGGCGTGCCGGCGATCTTTTACGTGACGGTCGATTGCATCGAAAACCGTAAATTGCCCTGGCCCAGCCGCTTGCGATTCGCTTTTCGCCGTACGAAGGTGAACGCATGGGACAATCGGCTGGGCAAATCCTGGATGCTCACGAGTCCTTCCGACCGAGAGGCGGCCTTTCTGCATGCCTGTGATCGCTGTTGCCAACTGAGCGGCGTAGCCCAGGAAGAATTTGTAAGCTATGTCGAGCGGGAACTACAGGCCTGCCTGCCCGGCGAGTCCAGCGCCCTAATGATGACCTACGATCAAGTACGAGGGCTCATTCACCACGGGCATCTTGTCGGATCGCATACCATGACACACCCGAACATGGCCTATGTGAAGGAGGACGAAGCTCACCGCGAGTTCACCGACTCGAAGCAAAGACTCGAGTCGCAACTGGGCGCGCCGATTCGGCACTTTTCCTATCCGTGTCCTGCGCTTTCCCCGCACTGGAATGATCGTACTGTGCAGCAAAGCCGCGCGCTTGGTTACGAGACAGGAGTCACCACCAAGAGCGGACTAACCCGACCGGGGGATAATGTGCTTTGTCTGAACCGTTTGCGTCCGACCAAAACGGTAGAAGGCTTGCGATGGAATCTGGAAAGCGCTTTTGCCGGACGGACTGTGTGATGACACTCAAGAACGGGGCTCTCGCGGCTTGGCAAGAATTCTAGTTTTGGATGGGCACAGTTCGGCGGCGCTGTCGGTAACCCGGTCTGCCGGACGTGCCGGACATTGGGTGGCGGTGGGTGCGAATCGAGGCCTCCTGGCCCCGGCCGCGCTCTCGCGCTATTGCAGCGCCAGCCTCGCGTATCCCGTTTCCACCAGCGAATCCGAAGCGTTTGTGGACGCGATTCTGGAGTTCGTACGCGCCCATACGATCGACCTGGTGATTCCTGTAACCGATTGGACTCTTGGCCCTCTCTCGGCACAACGGCAGCGCTTTGCAGGAATCTGCCGCGTGGCAATGCCCTTGCCGGAATCGCTCGAACTTGCATCGGACAAATATGGCACTGTGAAGCTGGCGGAATCGATTGGGATCGATGTGCCACGAACTGTGCTTGCTGGCTCGAACGCGGATTTGGCGCAGTTCCAGGATGGCCCATTCCCCGTCGTCGTGAAGGATCGATTCTCGGTGCGGTGGATCAACGGAAAGGCTGTGTTCGGATCGGTGGCTTACGCCTACTCGGCTGCCGAACTGGAAGGCAAGGTCAGCGAGCGTGTCCGGATGGCCGGAGATGTTCTGGTGCAAGAGTTTACGTCGGGCGCTGGAGTCGGGTTCTCCTGCTTTGTGACCGCAGGAAAAGCGTATCTGCCGTTCCAGTGGCAGAGAATCCGGGAAGTAGATCCGCGCGGGTCGGCCAGCAGCGCCAGGAAATCTGTTCCCTTGGATCCGTCGGTGGTCTCTCGGAGCGCGCGGCTGATTGTCGAGATGGGTTTCGAGGGAATCGCGATGGTGGAGTACAAGAAAACGGATGACGGACGCCTTATATTGATGGAGATCAATGGACGCCCCTGGGGTTCGATTGGCTTGCCCGTGGCCTGCGGAATCGACTATCCCAAGTATCTTGTCGATTGGTGGATGCAAGGAACACTGCCGCCGCAGGAGACCTCGTATCGCAACAACGTTATCTGCCGCCGTGTTGTGGGCGAGTTGACTCATCTCAGCAACATCCGTGCAGGACGTCCACCCAAATGGCCGGGGGCATACCCGAGTTTTTGGCCGAGCCTTTTGACGATGGCTCTGCCTTGGCGTCCCGGCATGTGTTACGACGATCTGTGGTTGTCGGACCTGCGGCCTGGAGCGGCCGGGGTTCGGGAATGGTTCCTTTCCCGCTGGAGAAAGAAAAAAAACTAGATCGCGGGTTTTCGTGGGCTGAAAGCAGGTTTCTCGACTTCGCAAAATAGCGCGCAACTGCGCCATTTTGCTCCGCTCGAAATGACAGATTTTGAGAAATCGGAGTTCCGCAGAAACAGGCGTGATCAGCGACCGGAAACCTGGGGCTCGGCGGGACTGGTCGTAGACGGAGGCGAAGATAGAACCGTCGAGGCCAGCAGGTTGTGAATGCAGGTTCGCAGTTGCCGTCCGCAGTATTGCGTGGCCGCAAGGTCGCCGAGATAGGGATCGGGGATTTCGCGATATTGCCAGGGGCCTTCAGCGTAGGCGCTGAGCATGTACATCTTCTCCCGCGCCTGCGGATACAGCGTGAGCAACTCAGCCAGATTCTGAAAGTCCATGGCGAAAACGCAGTCCGCCTGCTCGACCATCTCGGGGGTAAGCAGCTTGGAGCGGTGTGCAGCGACGGAAATGCCCAGCTCCGCCGACGCCTCCTGCACCCACGGGTGAGCTTCGCGGCCCGGGGAGGCGTGCAGGCCGGCCGACACAATTCGGATCTGCTCTTCCAGCCCGGCTTCGTTGGCGGCTTTTCTCATGAGCAACTCTGCCATGGCGCTGCGCATGATATTCCCGAAGCAGACAAAAACAAACGACCGCGAAGAAGCCGGAGCCCGGCGCTGGTGCGCCCGGCGAACTCCCAGCACGTCGCGCAGTCGTAGAGCAGCGTAGATGCGGCCTGCTCCAGGTCCGAGCCGGCGCACGACGCCGCGCTGTTGCAACAAGAAAGGCGGAGTCAACTTCCGTAAAACGGCCTTGGTTACGGTTTTGAGGGATTGCGGAGTCTCGTCGGTCACAAGCGCTCGCTTCCAGCGGAGCCGGATCCCGCGGTTGCGAGGGTACGATCCGAAGCCCGGTCCGAAGTTCGGTCCGAAGTTAATTCATATCCCAGACTTTGCATCAAGCCGCCCCATGCCGACTCGATCGCAGCCACCGACTCCGGAGTAAGCTGAGTTTTCCATCCCCCGGAAATCGCGGAGCGGACGAAAGGCTTGTCGCTACGCGTGTGCTTGGTCAGCACCCAGTTGGCGGCTTCTTTTTTCTCCAGAGCGCGCATCCGCTCCGGGGAACTCAGTTCGATGGTTCGCTGCAAGGCGGCGGAATTGGAGTCGATCTTGCCAAAGGAACAGCGATCGAGGAAAGCGACGATGTCGGCGAGAACCGTCACCGGGTCGCGCTTCATATCCTCGTAGCGAAGCATCAGGAACGTGGACTCATTCCGCCGCAGCAAGGTCCAGCTCAGAACATTCTCTCGCCACGAGCCGAATTTGCGATCAAACTCCCCTGCGATGAAGCGGGGCACGAAACTCGTCATGGGATAGTCATCCGGTATGTTTCGCGCCTTCACATTGTGGTGATAGAAAGACACAGCCACATCCCGCGGATCGCGCACGATGTAGATGACCCGCGGATAATGCGGCTGAAAGCATTCGTGACTCTTCAGCATGCGGGGACGCGGAAGGTTCCTGAGCACGCGGTCGCGATTGAAATAAATTTCCGGAATGCGCGCTTCAATATTGGAAAACGTGACCGGATCGTGCTGGTAAAGCAAATTCCCGAGGAGGAATCGCGTCCAGGTGTTTCCAGAGCGGGGATAGGAAACAAGAAAAACGTCATCCGGAAAAACGGTGAGGCCGCGACCGGCGATCTGCCGTCCGGTAAGCACGCGCCCCGCCTGGGCCAGCGCGCCCCAAAGCCTTTGCATATTTCCCGGGGCCGTCTGCATTGGGCTCAGCCTTTCACCAGTTCGCGTTCCGGAGTGGCGTCCATAACCAGAGCGTAGCCCAGTTCTTTCATGGTGGATCCCCATGCCTGTTCGATGGTGCGGACTGCAGCGGGTGAAAGCTTTTTCGCCCAGCCGCCGGCTTTGGCCTCGCGCACAAAGGGAATATCCTGCCGAGTGCCTTTCGTGGCCGCCCACTGTTGGGATTGCTTCCTTTCGAGAGACTGCATGTGGCTGGCTGAACTTAACTGCACAGCTCGCTCCACGCGAGCGGGAGTGGGTTCGATTCCCAACAGGGGAGCGAGGTTGGTGAGTTCTTTCGCCGGGTCAGCTAAAAGATCTTCGTAGCGGACCATCCTGAATCCCGGCCGTCCGTCTCGCAGGCGCAGCCAGCTTAGAACATGGTCCTGCCAGCAGCCGACGCGGTCGGCGTAACCTACCACATTGGCGGCCACGAACCGGGTCACGAATTCATCCATCGAATATCCATCAGGGATGACTCGCACCTTAAGATTGAAGAAATAAAACGAAACTGCCACATCCCGCGGATCGCGCACGATATAAATCACGCGGGGATAACGTGGATCGAAGCACTCATGACTTTTCAGGACGCGAGGCAAACGCCGAAGCACGCGATCGGGAAAGTCGTAAATAATGGGAACAAGCCGCCCCATATTTGTAAAAGTGACGGGCTCGTCCTGATGGATGAAGTTGCCGAACAGGAAACGCGACCAGGTGCTGCCGGAGCGAAAGTAGCTGACCAGGAAAAGGTCGCCGGGAAAAACGGATAGGCCTCTCCCCGCGGGAGTGCGTCCCAGGGCGGTCTGCGATATGGCTTTTAAGTGCGTTGACAAGCGACTCAAACCGTTTGCTCCCTGAATGCCAACCTATGCTTCCTCCTGATAACTTTCCACCAGCGCGAGGGTTACGTCATCCTCGGGATTCGCCACCAGTTCTCCCACATCCCAGGCGCGTTTGGTCCAAAACGCCCAGGCCAGGCCGAGACCATATACCAGCCCCGCAATCACCAGTTGTATCAGAAGCGGGCCTAATCGATGAGGGACGAACCAGCGCTGCATCAGAAGAAGAACCGCGATCAAAGGAAGACATAACGCAAGCGGAAAAACAAATGCTCGATGGAGATAAGTTCTAAGCTTGATGCCCAACAAGCGGCACAAGTGCAGGGGCAGGAAAAGAATCATGGAACAGGTGAGCGGAATTGCCGTGCCGATGGCGTCGCCCATAATGCCGTAGGGCCTTACCAGGACGACGCTCAGAATCAGGTTGGCGGCGCCTTCCACCAGCACGACGTACGCCCATGTCCGGTGTTTGGCCATTCCCCACAGCGTGCGTCCAGAGGCGGACTGCGCCAGCATCAGCGTCGTCGGATACAGCAGAACCAGAAGCACGGGATAACTGGTGGCGATATATTTCGGACCAACCCAGGCTTCGATAATGGACTTGCCCAATACCGTGAGGATGGCGGTGATGGGAAAGATGATGAGGGCGCAGGCGCGATTACCGACGACGAAAATTTTCCGCAGCCCGTCGATATCACCCTTGGCCTGCGACTGGCTCGACATGGGAACGAAAATCTGAGCCAGGCTGCTGACCAATTCGGAAGAGTAGTCCACCAGGCGGGAACCGATGGTGAAATAGGTGATAGCTGCCGCCGAGACGAAGGTACCAATCACGAGAGCGTCGGTTTTGAAGCGCAGCCGTCCGGCCACGATGATCAGGAATGTTGTGCCGCTGTATCCGGCAATCAGGCGCAGACTCGCGCGGCTCACGTACCGGGGACCAAGCCGCAATGGTAAAAGGTGAAATACAGATACGCCATTCACCAGGCCGTTCACCAGCGGCAAGCCGACGGTGATGAGGGCCACGGTCAGCAGCCCGCGGCCGTGCCGCAATGCGACCACGATCAGCACTGCTCGCAGCACCGTGGAGATGACATTGACAAAATTCAGCAGATAGAAACGCTGCAACCCTTCCAGAATGCCGCTGAAAACGCCAAGCGGAAAGCCCAGCGACACGGAGGCGCCCACCATGAGCAGCAGGAGTCGCGAAGTTGGCACGTCCGCCGGATCGATCTTGGGAAAGATGGAATGCACATAGTAGGCGGCGACAAGGGTAATCCCTATGGTCACGATGCCGATGGCGCTATAACTGAACATGGCGGTGTTGACCAGACGATTCATCTGCTCATGTTCTTCGTTCGCCGAGTATTTGGCGACATAGCGAACGATGGAGGAGCGAATGCCCAGGTCGAAGAGCCCGTAGTATCCCGTGATGGAAAAGATCAGGATCCAGATACCAAAAGCTTCGTCTCCCAGATGATGAATGATGTAGGGGGAAATGAAAATTCCCACCACAACGTTGGTGCCCAGAGAGAACCAGCTGGAACCGACATTTTTGAGAATCTGGCCCTTGTTGAACTTCATGAACGTGGCTGCCTGGGTGAGGCCATCGCCAAAGAAGCCTCGGGAGTTTCCGCGGACTTTGCGGCAGCCGAAACGCGGGCCAGGGCGGCAGCGAGCTCTAGGCCGAAAATTCCGACCTGCGGCTCGCGCAGAATTTCGGCGTGATGAAAATCCACCTTGTGGATCTCGACTCCGCCGGCGCTGCGCGCGCCCCAACCCATCTGCGGATCGTCGATGTAATAAAATGGCTGGTTCGGCCGCTTGAACAAAATCACCGGCGCCCGGAAGCGCGGCGGAGTGAAATCCTCGGGCCAATAGGCTTGCTGCCAATCGGTGCGCGACGATTTCGCGCCGACAAGATTCTGGACCTTGTTAGCCGCCACACGTTTGTAAGAAGCGACGCGCTGGGAGAGACTTTTCTTTTTCACTTCGCGCAGGCGCTCGCCGTAGTAGTAGATCTTCCACAACCAGCGCCTTTGACTGTGCTGCAAAACCCAGGTGTCGAAGATGGCGAACAATCCGAGCTCCTCGCCTTGCGCTTCGAGACTGAGAACAATCTGTTCTGCGATATGAGTTCCGTCGCACAGGCCGCCCACGCAGTACGGGCCGTGCGGTTGCACGGAGCGCATGGCTGCGATGTATTCGCGCGTCAGGGCTCGCATCTCGTCGGCAGAATAGGGCCGCTTTCCGCGGGTTACGGGAGTCTGCCCCTGGATTTTGTAGACAGTTTGTTCGGGACCCATGTGTCGCGCCAGCATGGCATAACCCAACGACTCTTCTCCGGGCGGGACGATGGCGAAGAAGGGGAGCCGGCTGCTTTCTCCGCGCTGGATTTCCATTACGACCGGATCGTTCTCGCCTTCCGATTCCTGCTCGATCAGCAGGGCCAGCGATTCGACGGTGGCGCCCCGAAACAGCGCGGAAAGAGGAATTTGGCGACCGGTCTTTTCATTCACTTGAGAAAGCAGCCGTCCCGCCAGCAACGAGTGCCCTCCCAGGTCAAAGAAATTGTCGGTAACGCCGACTGAGGGCAAGCCCAGGACATTCGCAAACATACCAGCCAGCTTCGACTCCAGTTCGTTACGCGGGGCGACGATCTCCACTGACGTTTCCCGCTCGAGAGCGGGGGGTGGCAACGCCTTGCGGTCGACCTTGCCGCTGGTGGTCATCGGAAATTCTTGAACCACGACGAACCGTGAAGGCACCATGTACTCGGGGAGTTTGTCCTTCACTTCTTTGCGGACGCGTTCGAGGTCAAATTCCTGACCGGGCGCCGGGATCAAGTAGGCGACCAGGCGCCTGTCGCCGGGATTATCTTCGCGCACCACGACAGTCGCTTGCAGAACGCCGGTGCACTCGCCCAAAACAGCCTCGATCTCGCCAAGTTCAATGCGAAAGCCGCGGAGCTTCACCTGATGATCGATGCGGCCCAGATATTCAACGTTGCCGTCGCTTAGGAAACGGGCTAGATCTCCAGTCTTGTACAGGCGGCCTTCGGAAGAATGGTTGAACGGATCAGGAATGAATTTTTGTGCAGTCAGATCGGGCTTGTTCAGGTATCCACGGGCCAGACCAATTCCACCGATATGCAATTCCCCTGCGACTCCAATCGGAACTGGTTGGAGAGTTGTATCCAGGATGTAGATCTGGGTATTGGCGATGGGCCGACCGATGGGAACAATCGTTCGCTCGCTATCCGGAGTGCAACGCCAGTAAGTTACGTCGACGGCGGCTTCGGTCGGGCCGTACAGATTGTGCAGCTCAGCTCCGAGCCGCTCGAAAAAGCGCTGCTGCAATTCGAAGGGGAGGGCCTCGCCGCTGGCGAACACCTGTCGCAACCCCTGGCAGCGTTCCAGTCCACCGACTTCCAAAAAAATGTTGAGCATCGAAGGCACGAAATGAAGAGTGGTGATGCCCTGATCGGCAATCAGATTGACCAGGTATGCAGGATCGCGATGACCGCCGGGACGGGCTACTACGAGCGTGGCGCCAGTCATCAGCGGCCAGAAAAATTCCCACACGGAGACGTCGAAGCTAAAAGGCGTCTTCTGTAGGACGCGGTCGCGGGCGGTCAGCCGATACATCTCCTGCATCCAGAGCAGGCGGTTCACTATGCCCTCGTGAACGTTGGGCACGCCCTTCGGCTTTCCCGTGGATCCCGAGGTGTAAATTGCATATGCCAGACTTTTCCCGTTGACTTCCGACGGAATATTTTCGGGACTCTCTGATTGCAGGGATGGCCAGTCACGGTCAAGACCGAAAACGTTCCGCGCACCGTCAGGAAGGCGATCGAGTAAATGCGCCTGAGTCAGCACGACCGGCGGATTCGCGTCCTGCAACATGGTCTCCAGGCGGTCTTTTGGATATTCCGGGTCCAAGGGAATATATGCCCCGCCGGCCTTGATGACGGCCAGTAGAGCGATGACAAGTTCCAACGATCGCTCGGCGCAGACGCCCACCAGCACATCCGGACCGACGCCGTATTTCTTCAGGCGATGCGCCAATTGGTTGGCACGTCCGTTCAATTGGCTGTAGCTGAGCCGTTCCGATCCGAAGACCAGAGCGATGGACTCGGGCGTCTTCTCTACCTGGTCTTCGATGAATCGGTGAAGAGGAACATCCCTCGGATAGCCCACCCGCGTGTCATTCCATTCCACCAAAAGCTGATGCCGCTCGGCCTCGCTGAGAAGAGGCATCTGCGAAATCCTGGTGCTTGCATCGTTCAGGCTTCGCTCGTTCGCCGCCGACTCCAGCAGAATCCGTAAGTGTCCTGCCATACGGCCGATGGTCGCGGCATCGAAAAGATCGGGATTGTAGCTGAAAGATATTTGCAGATCGTCACTCACCGTCAATTCGACCGACAGGTCCAGTTGCTCGGCGGAGTTCTCCACATCAAAAGGACTCATGACTGCCGGTAAATCTGAATTCGCCGCAACATCTTTCAAGGTGAGCATGACCTGGAACAGCGGATGACGGGACATATCCCGCTCCAGCCGCAACTCGCGGAGCAGGGTTTCGAAGGGTACATCTTGGTGGTCGAAGGCTTGCTGAACCGTGTCGCGCGCATGAATCAACAGCTCGGAGAAAGTGGGATCGCCCGACAGGTCGACGCGAAGCGCCAGCATGTTTTCCAGCGGGCCAATTAAATTCTTGAGTTCAGGCTGCTCACGACCGGAGACGCGCGTCCCGATGACGATGTCGTGCTGCCGACTGTATCGGAATAGAAGAACGCCAAGAGCGGCGAGCACGGTCGAGAACAATGTGACGTCGGCTTCTTGCGCAAGATCGAGAAGCTTTCGTAGCAGCGCCGCTTCAATCCTTATGCTATGCTTTGCCCCGCCAAAGGTCTGGACCGGAGGACGAGCGCGATCTGTGGGCAAATCGAGGCTGGATGGTGCGCCCTGGAGGCGTTGCAACCAATAGGAGAGGTCAGATGTACTTACAGTTTGCCGCGATATAATCTCGTTGCACTGCGGCGAAATGCTGGATTGCTGCGGCGTTTTTCCATCCGCTTGCGCCAGGTAGAGCAAGGCTATTTCGCGGCGTAACAAATCCATCGAAATCTCATCGCAGACGATGCGATGGGTGACCACTAGAAGCACGTGTTCGTTGTCCGACACTCCAAACAAGGTTGCACGCCAGGGAATCTCTTCCGCCAGATCAAACGGATCGCGAACTTCCTCTTGCGCCAAGTGAAGAAGATGCACAGGTCGTTCCGGCGCAGGCGAGGATCGCAAGTCAACAACTCTTAATTGTACGGGGCTCGTCGGAAGGACCATTTGCCGGGGCTCTCCATCGACAGATCGGAACACCGTCCTTAGAATTTCGTGCCGCTGCACCACGAGCCGGAGCGCAGACTCCAGCGCACTCCGATCCACCCCTTCGGTAAAGCGCATACCACCGGCGATGTTCTGAGCAGGATTGCGAGGATGCAGTTGGTCCAACACCCAAAGGCGTTCTTGAGCAGGAGAGAGCGGGCTTTCCTTCGTCGAGGACCGTGCGATTTGTTCCGCCGCCTTAAGGGTCATTTCACGGCCCCGAGATTACGATCACGGTATTCGATGGGGGTGGCGTTCGCGGTATTCGCCACCGCCAAGGCCGCCGCATACGCGGGCTGCGCGGTCAGGTCGCTCAGCATCCAGCGCTCCGCTTCGGACGAGTCTGGGCGGGTGGCCAACAGGGCTTTAGATGAGCTGGCCGCGATGGAAACGTCGAATTGATGCAGCGGCAATGACAATCCCTCTCCCCTCGCCTTGACATAGGCTTCTTTGCGAGTCCAGCAACGAAAGAACGCCGAGCATAGCTCTTCGCCGCAGAGAGGATGCAGACTCTGCCGCTCATGGACGGAAAAAAATCGTTCCGTGAGTTGCCTCAGTTCCGGCACCGGCCTGATTTTTTCCACGTCGATCCCAACCTCGCGAGCCTTAACGAAAGCCATCAGAGCCAAACCATCGGTGTGCGAAACGTTAAAGCGCAGCTCGGACGCTCCATCGAGGAACGGCTTGCCGTACGAGGAATAGCGGAACGACAACTCCTGCGGCGTTGTCGCCAGATAACTCGCAGCGAGCCAACGAAGCGTTCCTCGAGTCAGGACAAAATCTGAGCGTGGCCCCCCAACACGATATCGGGCCGCGCGCTCACGTTCCTCGGACGAGAGCAATTCGTAGCAGGCCAACTCCAGGTGCGGGGCAACTTGCAGCGAGCGAGTCCACACCTGCACCACGTCAGACTCAAGTTCGGGAACGACATAATCTCCCGGCTCACCGCAGTCCCCTACATTCACTCTTATGCTGACCTTCATCTGCCGATATTCATCGAAGAGAAAACCCAATGCGCAAAACTAGAAATGCCTTCAGACGAGACCAAATCCGCTCTGAGTCGGAAGCAATTCCCATTGCAACATTTTACGCTGCCATCATTTCAGGCATGTTTCAATACCTGAAACATTGCAGATAACTTTTGTAACCGCTAGTGATGATCAAGAGCGATTCGTCGAGAACTGGCGATACGCTCCGCAGAGGAATGGTCTGGGAAGAGGCGACTAAAGCCGGATGGCGGGGGGCGAACATTGGGCCGAACCGCTTAGTGCCGGCGGCTTCCCGGGGCTGACGTTCTGTACATCTGACCGGTCTGAGGAGGGCGATACGAGAAGCTAATTGGGGTTCCGCGGTCGGAGGCCTTCGACTCGATCGGGTGCCCCGATGACGTCCCCGATTTTGCACTCCGTTTCGACTCAGACAGAAGTTGAGTCGAATTATTGTGTTCCAAACGGTCAAGCTCCGAGGTATGGCTCGTCGATTTTCCGAGGTTGGCGGGAATCGCCGTGGAACGTGGCAAATGGTTGTTGCCACTGGTCTTAAGTGGATCGTAGTGAGGTATCCGCTCGGAATGGTGGTATTGGCCTGCGGACTGCGCCCCGGACTGTATCGAAGCTGCCAAGAGGAGCGCAGCCGCTGCTATCTCGAAAAACTTCATGGCAACCCTTCTTTAGTTATTAGTGCTGGACCATCGCCTGTACGGGGGAAACTTCGCCGAGCGGCCCATGCGTCAAAAAACCACTCTGGATCTTACCCGTGCTGGCCGACACCCGATCATCTACTATAACGATCTGATCCACGTACTGCGAGGTGAGCGCTGGCCGCAGAGCGCGAAGAAAACGGTTTTTCTTCGACTGATATTTGAGTTCGAAAAACTGGCGGTACAGAAGACGATTCCAGGCCAACTGAGCCTTGTTGCACGCGCTTTGGCCTGATGTCGCCAACTCGTAGCCCAGATCCGACAGAGTTCCGCCGACCAAGCCTTCAATTCTGGTCAGTTGCTGCGGAGTCAGCTGCTTTTTCCAACGCGCAACCGGATTGAAGCCCTGCTGCCGCTGCGCCGAGAAAGATGTGTTAGGGCGAGCTACGGTTCCAATCGCGGTCTTCTGGATGCGATCGTAGTCGAGATCGTGGTGCAGGAACCCGCTCAATCGCCGGAGAACCATGCGAGGGTCGTGAACCAACTCCTCGAACCGGACCTCGGTGTAGTCCCCCCCGAATTTGGCTCCGGCCGCTCTCCCTTTCTTCACAATCCACTCCCAGTAGAGAGCAGCGCCCTCGGGAGTTTCGCGGTCTTTCCACGGGAACGGCTGGATGTAGCGTTTTTCCGATAAAGACACGCTCACATCTCGACCGTCACGGATGGCGTGGATAATCAGTGCATTAGGAATAGTGTCCTTAATATGCTCCAGGTGGAGAATCTCTTCTGGCGCATTTGCGGCCCAACGGCGGACATTCTGCTGCCTCGCCAGCTCACCCATCACCGCACTGAGAAAGTCGCCGGCATTCCGGCAATGTTCCACCTTATCTTCAATTTGAGAGCGTTCCAGACCCGAGACCCGAAAGAGCCGGCTGCCCAGCCAGACATTCAACATCTTCTCTCGGTTCTTGCGCACGCTGAGATCACCGAATCGCGGCGCCAGGAGGTTGAAGATATTGGATTCACCGAGATAAACGGCAAAGCCGCCCGCCGAGAGCAAGGTATCATAGAGAAGAGTCGTCCCAGAACGGGCGCTTCCAACTACGAAGACTGGCGCACAGCTCCTATCGACTAAGGGCGCGGGCTGTTTCATTGCTATGTCTCCTTCGAAAGTCAGGACTAATAGGTTTGCGCTGTCGCTCAGACACGTTTTCGAAGGCGTGAAGTATCGTAGCGCAATGCCTAGTTCATATCAAGAGATTGTCAGCAGGATTCACTAAACATTCATAACCTGTGCAAAAGCAGAATGTTATCGGAGAACTGAGTCGCTACGGAGCCACCCGAGTCGCCGGTAATCCTGGAACATCTCGCATTTGCATACTCGCTCATCCGAGAGGCGGCGTAATCCCCCAAACAAGGTATTTTCGCGGGCCGCGCCGCAAATACCTCATTTGGGGGATTACACTCCTCGGCCGAACTGAAAAGATGTAATCAGGCGAGGTTACGAAAATGGAAGGCTATCTTATTCAACAGAACGACTATCGGGGCAACATCGAACAGAGTTCGCGGCGCGACCATAGTTTTTACAGCTACTCCCTCTGGCGCTCCCGGTCTGGCGAACACTTGTTTGACGGCGTGGCGGGTGACCTTGCGGAGGCGCTTGACACGGTCCGCGCCCATTTTTTATTTCTCTCAAATCAAGGAGGGTCAGTCACAAGGGAGTAGCATCCTTATGAAACCATCTGTGAAACTGCGGGCGGTTGATCCCGCCACCGACGGAACCCTGGAAAACCAGGGGTCCTTTGAAGTGGTTGACTTAGGCCCCTTCGACAACAATCGGAACGATGTGCTCGCCTTGAACGATCACGGGCAGTGCGCGGGAGTGTCTTTGAATCCGGGATCGGGCCGGATTGAAGCCTTTCGTCAGGAACAGGGAAAGCGCACGATGCTGGGGACGTTGGGCGGTTCGTTCAGCATCGCCCGCGGCATTAATAACCGCGGCGATGTAGTCGGGGGTTCTCTCACCGATGGCGACGAAAACTTTCATGGGTTCATCTGTCACAACCAGAAACTCTACGATCTCAACCAGTTCCTGGAGCCTGGCGCCGGATGGGAAGTGATTCAGGCTCTCGCCATCAACAGCCGGGGAGAAATCGTCGGGATCGGGTCACAGGAAGGTGAAGACCGGGTAGTGCTGCTGCGACCCAAAAAGTAGTTGGATCATGACGTGGCGCGGCTATTACAAAACCGTCAGCAGCATGCGCACTACCAGCTCGGTTTGACGATGAGTGTCGGTCTTCATAAAAATGCGTTTGAGGTGCGTGCGCGCCGTATGTGCGCTGATGAACAGCTCGTCGGCGGCCTCCTCGATCGATTTGCCTTGGGCCAGTCGCGCCGCCAGCACGGCTTCTCCCTTTGTCAGACCGTACAGGGAAATGAGAGCGCGTTCGTCTACAACGAGTCCTAAGTCCTGATCGTAGAGCTTCAGCAACGCGGGGCGGCTTTCGGCATGTGGCCAGCAATCCAATCCCGGTCCAGGAACCACCCGCACGATGAGGGCATGCCGCGCCTTCTTGCGTTGGAGCGTGAGCGGCGATTCGACCGGTTCGCCACCTTCGGGAGAGTTGATGGCGTCTTGCAGGAGTTTGTGGAGCACTCGAGTATCCGCGGCGCGATCGGCAACGAGTCCATTTGCAGAGATCGCTATGCCATCTTTCTTGGCCAGAATTGTGCTGGCCATCCGATTCGCCAGCCGAAGATGGCCAGGGCCCGCGACCAGCGCTGCTCCATGCTGTACCAGGTCGAGCCCATACTGGAGCGCGCGCAGAACGTCACGCGGAGTGGCGAGGCCGTCGCTCCTCGGCGGTTCCGAACCCGACGGTTCGGAGCTTTCGCCGGTGAAGCCGGCGGAATACTCAACCTCAGGTCGCGCGTCGTCCGCCGCTTGCGCGACTGGGTCGTTGCACTGACGTGGATCGGAAGACTCTGGACTGCCGACAAAGCTGTCCCGAGGTTTGTCAGCGGAACTCGAATTCGGCAGGTCCCAGAACTTGGCCCGATCTTTATTGCCCGTGGCGCGGGGGGTGATCGCCATTGATTCGCCTGACAGACTCCTTAATTTTGCTCAGAACTTAAGCGGGGAGAGTATCGCCTTAGCTTGTTGCGGGATAATGACGCCCGCGTTACGCTGACGTTAATTTTTCGCCAGCAAGCTCTTGGGTTGTGGAAAACAAAAACCTTCCAATTCGTACGTAGGCCTGAATTGTGGAATTCGGAGTCCTGGGGGTTTCGCCGGCGGATGGGCGGGCGGAGCAGCTCAGATTTCCACAAGCCCCCACTCGCCTTCCGCAATAATTAACACACTGTTAACATTCGCGTGATCTGTTCGTAATACCCTTCTGGCGATACTGTTCTCGCACGTTTCGCCATCCGCCGTACTCGCTGGTCGGTATCAGCTAAGGAGAAGGTCCATGCGTCGCTCGGTATTCTCGTGTCTTGCACTTGCCACTTCCATTCTGTTCTGGAGTTCTTCAGCGTTCGCGGGTTCTGGGGAACTGTTGAATTTCCAGGGGCTCGGAGACCTGCAAACCGTCGGCGGGTTTTATAGCGGCAGCGGTCTCGCCAGCACCCCGAATTACGGCATAACATTCTCATCGAACTTCTTCGGTCTGCAATCGATCTACTTTTCCCGGCCCAACGGCACCACCGGTTCGGGCAATTTCGCGCCATTAACAATTCCCGGAACCGGTACCGTGCCCAACACGACTGCGATCTTCATGAACGGAACCATGGGCTCGTCGGTAACCGGTACGATGAATGTTACCAATGGCTTCTCGAATGGGATCAATTTCTTTTTTACGGCAGGATTCCAGCCTGGTCAGACGGCACTGGTACAGATCTGGAGCGGTTTGAACGGAACCGGCAACCTGCTGGCGACCATTTCGTTGTCCGGTAACGATAGCGGCTGCAAAGCGCCAGCGTACTGTAACTGGAGCGCTGTGGGCGCCGCTTTTATCGGTCCGGCTCATTCGGTGACCTTCACTGGTGCGGCCGACGAGTTGGGGTTGGCGCAAATCACCTTGGGATCGACCACCACAGCGATTCCCGAGCCGTCCTCGCTTTTCCTGGTTGGGACGGGGCTGACCGTTCTTTCGTTCAAGGTGCGGCGCTTTATTGGGATCTAGAATCGTAGCCTGAAGCCAGAAGCGGATTGAAAAGGCAGATCGCAAAAGGTCTGCCTTTTCTCTTTTGCTCGGGATTCTACGAAGTACGGGATTCTACTTAGCACTTGGATGGTTGAGGTTTTTAATCGCAGGCGGAGGACGCTGAAGGGAAAAACCAATTCCTATTCAATTCGGCACGTATTAGGTGAGCTGCTACCCAGAAGCGCCGATTTCCCACTTAGGCACTTTGTTGTTTGGAACGATTAAGGTCTCGACAATGTGCGCAGTGGCACTGGAAGGCCGGATCCGTGGAACGAGCTAAATGGTGGCACTTACTACAGAAAAAAATCCCGTCCTTACTGCCTGTCAATCCCACCATGGGTCGGAACTGATAGTCCTCGGCACAGTACGGACAGCGCATCGTGAAGGCAATTTGCTCCCACGCTTCTGTGCCTTTTGACTCTTTCATGTGGTTTGATCCCGCAGCGAACGATCTGGGCGTCGCCAGCATACGTCTCTATTGTTAATCCTGTATTAAGGAAATGTGAACGAACGCGCAATGCGCAAGGACAGACAAACAAGGGCAGACAGATAACAGATAAAGGTTCGACGGACTCTTCAGCGCAATGCGGTCTCGACTCCCGCCAAGAATACCCTATATGGGGGATTACAGAATTTACCCCATCCCTCAAAGTACGCTATTAGGAGGGATGTCTAATGTCAGGAAAAAATCGCGCAGGAGCACTTGTCGTTCAACGCTGGTTGGCCGTTGCTGTGTTGGCTTTATTTGTGCCTATCATGGCTCGGGCGGACAGCTCAATTACTATCTTCAATCTCGACGGGAATGCCGGAACGACCACTGCTGGATTCTCCGGACCGTTTTCCGTGTCGGGGTCACAATTAACCTACATTGGCGTTTTTGCCCAGGGAGCGGGCTCCTACATGTCGTTCTCGACCGGATCTATGATCGGCGGAAACCTGTATGGCACCTACGCTGGGGGGGGGCAAATTGCAACTTTCAACGGTGGCGGGCCGAACAGTTTCACCCTTACTGGAAACTGGAACGGCTATAACGGAACTATCTTCACCGGCGCGTTCTCGGGAGTCGTTTCGTGGATCGATAATGGGTGTACTGGTCCGGCTTCGAACGAAACCTGCCATTACGTACTGTCGGGACCAATCTCCGGAACTTGGGCCAACGGAACCCACGTAAATGGTGAGACGACCCAGATTTTGTTCTCGTACACTGGAAAAGCTATGTGCACCGGTTGCGGCAACTACAACGGCGGTAACATTAAAGACTTGGGCGGAACGTCGTCGGTCACCACTCCCGAGCCCAATTCGTTGGGATTGATGGGCGCAGGATTGCTCGGCTTGGGATTTGTGGTGAAGCGCAAGGCAAAGGGACAAGTAGGACAGTAGTCGAATTCTGAATTTTGGCTGATTGAGGTGGCCAACCTCGGCTACTTCTAAGGTTGGCGTCGTTACCTTGTTGCGGTGACAAGGCGAAAGGAAGCCGTCGTCGGGGGATTAAGTGCTCGAGCACATGCCAGCCAATTTGGTTTTGTCGCTTGGACAAGCTTGGGAATAATGGCTTTCCTTTGGGGCCGGATACGCGTGATCGAACTCAGCGCTGTTGGAAGGCACGTCTCGCGTGCGTGTCTTCTACCAGCGCTGTATTTCTTTGGGGGACGCCGAGCAGCGAAACCTAAGAATTGTTCATCGCCCTTTGGCTCGCTCCGCTAAGCTGTTCCTTCGTTCGGTCTTCTTGGGGGTTATGCTCCTTCCGCTATCGCCTAGCTCCCCGCCAAAGCCACCCTCTGGTGAGAATACCCTATTTGGGGGATTACAGGATTTACCTTAGCCCTCAAAGTACGATACTAGGAGGGATGTCTAATGCCCACTAAAACTCGCGCGTCCACTCGTGTTGTTCAACGCTTCTTAGCCGCTACAGTATTGGCCTTGCTGTTTGTTCCCATCATGGCTCATGCTAGTAGCGATACCATCGTTACCTTCAACGGCGGCGGCGCCGCAGGAACGTCCGCTTCGGGCGTCACTGGACCGTTCACTCTAACGAACTCAGGGGTACTCAGCATTGGGATTTTCACTCAGGCGCCAGGTTCAACGATGTCGTTTTCAACTGGATCCCTCATCTCCGGGGACCTTTACGGCTCCTATGCCGGTGGGGGACAGATTGCAAGCTGGAATCCAGGCGGTCCGAATAGCTTCACGATCAATGGATCGTGGAACGGCTACACAGGGACCATTTTCATGGGGCAGTTCTCGGGAGCGGTTTCGTGGATCGATAATGGCTGTACCGGCTCGGGTGCGAAGACGGTTTGCCACTACGACCTAACAGGAGCGATCACAGGTACTTGGGCGAATGGAACGAAGGTTGTCGGCGAAACCACCCAGCTTCTGTTCACCTTTAAGGGCGCACCTGTCTGCAGCGGCTGCGGCAACTACAACGGCGGCAATATTCAGGACATGGGCGGAACGACGGCAGTCACCACCCCCGAACCCAATTCGTTGGGCTTCATGGGTGCCGGACTGCTCGGTCTGGGTTTTGTAGTACGGCGCAAGGTCCGGCTCTAAGGAAGCAAGACTAGGTCCCATTTAGATGGTGCGACTGCGGCTTGTCAGTGGTAGGACTCCCTCGCTGGGGCGTGCACTTGTTTCTGAATGAGCCGAAAAGCATTATCTTGCCGGGTCGAGCTCGGAAGGATGCCGGCACATCAGATGGGTTGCTTCGGAACAACAGATCTGAAGGCTTTACATCTGAGCCCGGTGCGTATAGCTAGGCGCAGCACTGTTGGAAGGCACTTTTCGCGACGTGTCTTCTACCGGTGCTGCGTCATTTTTCTTTAGGCTTTGTCGGGAGCACGGCCCTACGGGCAAGAAATCCTTTGAGGGAGAAGCCAGGGCGGACGTGTTGGTTGACCCTAATTCGCGATCAGGCCGAAAATTAACGCACTATTAACACGCGACTCGGTGGGCGATGCCATAATTTCTGCTCGCTATTTTTTCGGTCAAGTTTGTCCCGAAGGAACTCGTTATCCTTCCACCGCACGCCGCTGGAGACATTGAAAATGCTGAGGCTGTTAAAACCCAGGCTGATCGCTTGGATCGCGTTATTGCTCGTAAGCGCCCTTCTTATCGGTTGCGGTAGCGGCCACGGATCCTCTTCGAGCGTGCCGATCGCGAATATCCAAGGCCCATGGGAGTTCGTAGCCTATTCCACCGGCGGTTATGTGACGGGGATCGATGTGGCATTGGTGGAGGGCCAGGTTCTGGTCAGCGGACTGGAGGAACCGAACGGCCAGATTTCCGCTAGCAGCGCCCAGATTACCTTTGTCTCGCTGGATCCCGCGACTTCCGACGCCACCGGCTTCGGAGGTATCAACTGTCTGCCGGTCACTTCCACGAACAGCCTCGGCCCCGGCTCGGTCACCGCTCTGGGCGCGCCGATCAATTTCACCTTTACTCAGAACGGCAACGTGTTCAACGTGACGGGCACCCTGAGCGGGGACGGAAGCAGCATTTTCAATGGGACATACACCGCGCAGGCGGGGAACCCCTGCACCGATCCGGGAGGCACGATCACAGGTACGGTATTAACCAAGCTTACGGGAAGCTACACGGGGACAATGTGTCCCCCTTCCAGCAGTTCCTGCCAATCTTCACAGGACTTCACGGACAATGCGACCGCCACGCTCAGCGAGAGCTCCAGTGTTCTCACTCTTACATTAGCGCTCACCGGAACCGACAACACCAGCTTTACACTGACGGGTCCAGTCACGGGCAATGCCTTTATCGTTCAGGGAACATTCCAAGGCCAAACGCTCACCTACAACGGATACGCCGAGATTGTGGGCAACGCCAGGTCGCTATACCTCGTGAACGGGACCAGTTCGGCGCAACCCAACTATGTTGGGACTCTCTCTATGCCGTAGGTATAGGGACTCCACGGCACTTTGAGGCCGACCGGCTTCCTGCGATCCAGAGCAGGGAGCAGCGGACTGCTGCGAGGTATGAAGCGTTCTCGATGAGCTGATAGATTCCAACTCCGTCCAACACAGAAATGTCCACCACCACTGCAAAACGGGCGAATATTCGGCGCTCGCGAAAAGCCGCATCCAGAAGGGCCGATGCTGCCTCCGGCAACGTGAGTGCTCCGCCCGCGAGGTTGCATCGAGTTTCGGCGGCCTTGGCCTTGGCGGTGGCCACTCTTATTCTCTATTCCTCTACGGGCAGCCATCCTTTCACAAATTATGACGATCCCGGCTATGTTCTCGAGAACTCGCACGTGAAAAAGGGTGTGACCTGGGAAACGCTGAATTGGGCTCTAACCACCACCGAACAGGGCAACTGGCACCCACTCACTTGGTTCTCGCATGCGCTGGACTGTCAGTTTTTTGGGCTGGATGCGTCCGGCCACCATTGGACCAGTGTGGCGATTCATGCTCTCAATGTTGTGCTTCTGTTTCTGCTGTTGCAGCGGATAACAGGCGCCACCTTTCGAAGTTTTCTGGTCGCGGCGCTATTCGCCTTTCACCCGCTTAACGTGGAGTCTGTGGCTTGGGTCGCGGAGCGCAAGACCGTTCTGAGCACGCTGTTTTTCCTATTAACGCTGGGGGCCTACGGTTACTACGCCATGCAGGTTGGCCTGAAACGCTACAGCCTGGTGGCGGGATTGTTCGTGTTAGGGCTGGCGGCCAAGCCGATGCTTGTGACCTTGCCATTTGTGCTGCTGCTCATGGATTATTGGCCGTTGTGCCGCATTCAGGGCTGGAGTCCGCCATCGCAATTTCCCTCGGTGCAGGAGAGTTTTTCCCGGTTGGTGGTAGAGAAGCTGCCTCTGATGGCATTGTCTGCCGGCAGTGCAGTCGTCACGGTCATGGCGCAGCGTACCAATCTGGCGCCCTCGGAACAGTTCTCTTTCGCCATGCGCCTGGAAAATGCCGCTTATTCCTACTGGATGTATCTGGCGAAAGCGTTCTGGCCAATGCGGCTCGCATTGTATTATCCCCATCCGGCCAATTCTTTGCCGGCATGGCAATGGATCGGCGCGACTTTGTTTCTTGTCGCCGTCTCAGCGCTTGTCTGGAGGCAAGCATCGAGCCGCCCCTATCTACTTGTGGGCTGGCTGTGGTTTCTGGGCACTCTGGTTCCAGTGCTGGGCATTGTCCAAGTTGGAGCCCAAGGAATGGCCGATCGATACGCGTACATTCCTTTGATCGGGATATTCGTGGCCGTAGTTTGGGGCGTGAAACTACCCGCCCATGTGGCGGCGCAAGCGGCAGCCGGCGCTATTGTACTTGTGCCGCTGTTCGTAGTAACGTGGCGCCAAATTGGGTATTGGAAAAGCGACTACGACCTCTGGTCTCACACACTGGCCGTAACCGAAAACAATCTGATTGCTGAAGACAAGCTTGGGGTGGCATTGCAGGCGATGGGTCGCCAGCAGGACGCGATCACCCATTTTGCCAATGCCGCACGCCTGAATCCGCTGGATCCGCTCAGTAATTTCAGTCTCGGAGCCGATCTTCACTGGCATGGCCGGCTCCAGGACGCGATTCCGCATTACGAGGTTACGATCAAGGAGACCACCGACGCTCGACTTCAGGCAGATGCTTACCAGAATCTTGGCGCCGCCTATCTACAGATGGGTGAGCGCGCGCAAGCCCGCGAGAACTTCCTTCTGGCACTAAAAGCCAATCCCGGTTTATTGAGCGTATTTGCCGGGTTGGGTGAGTTGGGAACGGAAGCGGCGCGGACGCTGTCGCGATCAGTCGTGCAACATCCGTCTGGCTTGGGATTCCTGCAACTGGGACGGATGTTTCAGCAGGATGGACTCGTGCCCGAGGCTCGTCTGGCCTATGCGGAGGCCTTGACCTTGAGTCCGGATCCGGACGAAGCACGACAGGCCTTGGCCGCGCTCGATCGCGTTCCCCAATAGAGCGGTGCACCCGGATTGTGCCATCGTCCGACCGTCGAACGAACTTTCATCAGCTACCGCGATCTCAGGGTCAGGTTACGTTCAGGTTAATTTTGGCCGCATAGTTGTCCCCTGCGGCTGCTTGGAGGAGGCTTTTTCGGTACTCTAGTAACTTCCGCTGGCGGTCTTTTAAAGATGTCCAATAAAGCAAAGTTAATCGAACGAAACCCTATCTCGTCCAAAGCCCGACAAAGGACGGCCCCCAAGCGGGAAGTTTCTGGCAAAGTCGCGGTGAATCTTCCGCCCTTGCGCCTGAAGCATACCTTGGTAGTCGCCGTCCTACTCGCTGTGGGCACGCTGCTCCTCTACTGTAAGGTGGGAAGCCATCCCTTCATTGACTATGACGATCGGGATTACGTTTTCGACAACGCTCATGTCAAAGAAGGGGTGACCTGGGACACGCTGACCTGGTCTTTGACCGCGACAGAAGAGGCCAACTGGCATCCGCTGACATGGATGTCGCATGCCTTGGATTGCCAACTCTTTGGACTGAATGCTGGAGGTCACCATTGGACCAGCGTGGTGATCCACGCGCTAAACGTTGTGCTGCTATTTCTTCTGTTGCAGCGAGCGACCGGCGCCAGGTGGCGAAGTTTTTTCGTTGCGGCTCTTTTCGCCTTTCACCCGCTGAATGTGGAATCTGTGGCTTGGGTGGCCGAGCGGAAGAATGTATTGAGCACATTGTTCCTGCTGCTGGCCTTGGGTGCTTATGGCTGGTACGCGCGAAAACCGAGCGTTCGACGTTACGGACTTGTCGCTCTGCTCTTCGTCCTTGGCCTGGCCGCCAAGCCGATGGTCATCACCCTGCCTTTCGTGCTCCTGCTGGTTGATTTTTGGCCGCTGCAGCGGATCGAGAATTGGAGCGATACGTCGCCGACCTTTCCGGTGCCTCAAGAGCCGTTTCCACGCCTGGTCCTGGAAAAGCTGCCCCTGCTGCTTTTTTCCGCGGGCAGCGCGGTCATCACGCTCATTGCGCAAAGAGAAACCGTCATATCGACTCTCGTGCTCCCAGTCACGGTGCGTCTGGAGAATGCTGTCTACGCCTACGGCATGTATCTCTGGAAGGCGATATGGCCGGCGCATCTGGCGCTGATCTATCCTCATCCCGGTCGCACGCTGCCCGCATGGCAGCCCACGCTCGCCGCGCTGACATTGGCGTCGATTGGCTGGATAGCGTGGCGGCAGCGGTCCACTCGTCCCTATCTCGCCGTGGGCCTGCTGTGGTTTCTTGGAACTGCGGTCCCTGTGATCGGGATCATCCAGGTTGGGGTTCAGGTGATCGCGGATCGCTACGCTTATTTGCCGTTAATCGGAGTCTTCCTGATTCTCGTTTGGGCGGCCGGGGATGGGGCGGATCGCCTTCAGGTTTCGTTTGTGCCGCGTATCGCGGTCGGGTTCCTGCTCCTGGGACTACTGGCGTTTGTGACATGGCGCCAGATTGGCTACTGGCGCAGCACGATCGACGTGTGGACGCACGCGCTGGCCGTAACCACAAACAACTCGATTGCCGAGCAAAACATCTCGAATGCTTACTTCTCGCTGGGGCGATATCAGGAAGGAATGGTGCATTATCGCAACTACTCGCGGCTGGAACCCCTGGACCCGGCGGCGCATGCACGCGTGGCCGCCGATTTTCAGGATCACGGACAACTTTCCGCAGCCATTAAAGAATATGAGGCCGCTATTCGAAGCGAACGAGTTGTGATCGCATCCGGTGTCCGGGCCTTAGACAGTACGACGTTAGCCGTGACCTATGCCAACATGGCTGTGATCTACGCTCAACTGGGAGAGGTTGAGCACGCTCGTGAACAAATGAAGAACGCTCTCGGTTCCGATCGGCAAGCGGTCGAAGGCATGATGAATCAACTCGACCAATCCCTTGCCACACGCCCGACCGCCGAGGGCTATCTCCGGTTTGGCCTTTTTTTGGCGCTCACCGGTCACCCTTCCGAGGCCCAGCAGGCTTTTGCATTTGCGCAGCGACTTGATCCTAAAGTCGGGTTGCCGCCGACGGAGGGTGGGGCCCAACCCTGAATGCGAAGGACGAAAACGGTGAAGCTGAAACCGGGCGAGAGAGACCTTATGGTCTGCCACCAACGTTATCTTAATTCCTGCTGGTGGGTGTAGCGCTAGCTCGGGGATGCTCCGAGATGATCGACGTAGCGCTGGACTTCCATCCGCTTGGGGTTTAGCTTCAACGCCTGAAGATAGGCCGCGCGGGCTTCCGGACTCCGCCCCTCTTGCTCCAGCAGCAAGCCTAATCGCACGTAAACTTCGTCTCCGGGACGGGCCGCCGCCGCCCGGGAAAATTGGTCAATCATTTTATCCATAGCCCGCCGGTCAGTGGACAGCGCCTGTTGAAACTCGGCGCCTGCCTTCGCAAAATCCCCCAGTTCGGTATAAATAATGCCCAGGTTCGCATAGGCGAAGGCTAGAAACTCGGCGGTGGGAGGGTTCTGCAGGACCACTTCATACTCCGGAATAGCCTCCTGCAATCGTCCTTGATCTTCGAGATAGGCCGCAACGGCGCCGTGGCTGACGCTGTCCTTGGGAGCAATTCTCGCCGCTTCCTGAAAGTACTGGATCGACTCTGGACGCCCAAGCGACATTAGTGCATCGGCCATGTTGTCGTCGGCGACAAAATTATCTTGCGTAACCTCCAGCGTGTGCCCCCAAATCTCAGAACCGCTTCGCCAGTAGCCAACTTGACGATATGTGAGAATCCACAGCGCCGCCAGCACGAGGGCCGCAATCAAGCGGCTCGAAGCCGGACTCATGCTCAGGCCGTTTGCTAAATCGGCGAACCCCCAAACCACAATCACGAATAACCCGATCAGCGGCACGTATGCGTAGCGGTCCGCCATAGCCTGCATCCCAACCTGGACGATCCCAATTACCGGAACCAACATTCCCACGTAGCATAGCCATCCGGTCACGAGATAGGGGTGACGGAAGCGCTGTTGCCAAACGGCCAGGCTCGCACCGACCAGCAACAATGCGCCGAGCGCCACCACGGCATACACGCTGGCCTCGGGCGCGTGGTTCACAATCGGAGCAAAAGGATGCGGGTAGTAAAGTGCAAATCCCGAAGGCCAAAGCATTTTCCACGCATACATGAAATATGAGTAAAGCGCATTAGCCAGGCGCAGAGTAAAAGGGAGATTCTCGGTTGTAGCGATCGTGCCCCGTTGTGCGATCATCGTCACCCGGCTGCTGACCGCCGAGAGCACGAGCAGCGGCAGCTTTTCCAGCGCTAAATGCCAGGGGGACTGTTGGGGAAGCGGGAATGCTTGCGATGGCGGAAGCCAGGAACGCACCCGTTTCAGCGGCCAGAAGTCGAGAAGCAGAAGGACGAACGGCAGGGTTACGATCATCGGTTTGGCTGCGAGTCCAAGGACGAACAGCGCCGCCACGGCGATGTAACGCTTCCAATGGGGTCGTTGCGCGTACCAACCGTATGCGCCGATAGCCAGCAGAAAGAAGAACGTGCTTAGCACATTCTTTCGCTCTGCCACCCAGGCTACCGATTCCACATTGAAGGGATGCCAGGCAAACAGCGCAGCCACCACGAAACTGCGTCCTGCGGCTCCGGTCGCACGTCGCAGCAAGAGAAACAACAAGACCGCGTTGAGCACGTGGAACAGTACGCTGGTCATGTGGTGGCCGCCAGCCGCAAGGCCAAAAAGCTGATAGTCCAGGGCGTGCGACAGCCATGTCAGCGGATGCCAGTTGGCCTGTTCGGTCGACGTAAAAGACCAGCGGATGGTCTGCCAGGTGAGGCCTGCCTTTACATGCGGATTCTGGGTGACATAACCTTCGTCGTCCAGCCTGATGAAGCCGTGGCTGACGACTTGCCCATAGAGGGCCAGAGTGCCTACAACTAAGCAGAGACACGGGAAAAGGTTCCCGGACCACCAGTTGCTCGAACCAAGTTGTGCGGCGCGCCGGCGTTTGGCCGATCCGCGTACACCTCGCTGCCGTTCCTTTGTTACTCCAATTCTGGTCATCTTCGCTTGAACTCGGCAACCCGGAGCGGCGCCTCGTGAGAGCCGATTTTCAGGAGGATCAGGGCGTGGAGATCCCGATTCCTGAGAGTCCAAAGTAGGAATATACACTGCGTCGGCAGCGGGAAAGTCCGGCAGTTTTCCTGAAGTTTTCGAAATTGTTACGTTGCGGTTACAGTCAGGTTAAATTCCTGCAACAAGGGCGAGGCGCTCTATTCCCAGGCCCCAATTCTTCGGTAAGTTTATTACTCGCCATTTGGTAATTCCCAAGATGCCCACGAAAAAGATGCCCACGAAAAAGACGCCCACGAAAAAGAAGCTCTCAATAGCAAGCTCCAAGCCTCGTCCAGGGCCAGTTCGGGCCAAGATAATAGACGGTCCGACCTGGCAAGCCGAAGTTCCTGGCAATCCCGTGCTTTCTAAGATCGACGTTGCCCTGATCGTCATGCTCGCAATTGCGACTTTTGCGGTCTATTCCCGGACTGCCAGAAATTCGTTTGTAAACTTCGATGATCCCCGCTACGTAAGCGAGAACCGCCACGTCCAACAGGGGTTGAATCGGGATACGTTGCGGTGGGCATTTACAACGACGGAAGAAGCCAATTGGCATCCGCTGACCTGGCTATCGCACGCGCTGGATTGCCAACTGTTCGGCTTGATTCCCGCCGGCCATCATTTGACCAACGCTCTGCTGCACGTGATGAATACCGTCCTGCTCTTCTTGATACTGTGGCGGGCCACGGGGGCGACCGGACGGAGTCTATTCGTGGCCGCGCTGTTCGCCCTCCATCCCATGAACGTCGAGAGCGTGGCTTGGATTGCGGAGAGGAAGAACGTCCTTTCCATGCTGTTTTTCCTGCTGACTCTGGGCGCTTACGGCTGGTACGTTCGGAAGCCAAACGTCGCGCGTTACTCGGCAATGGCAGTGCTGTTTGCTCTTGGACTCGCGTCCAAGCCGATGATTGTGACCCTGCCTTTTGTTCTCTTACTCCTCGACTTCTGGCCGCTGCGCCGCGCTTCGGGATGGAGTTCGCCCTCAGCTAGCTTTCCTGTATCACAAGCCGGATTCTGGAAGCTGGCGCTGGAGAAAGTGCCCCTAATCGCGCTTGCAGCGACCAGCAGCATTATCACCATGACCGTGCAACATGGTGCCATGGAAAGAGGAGTCCCGCTGATGGTGCGGTTCACCAATGCTGTCTATTCGTATGTGATGTACCTCGTCAGGACATTCTGGCCGCTCCATTTGGCAGTCTTGTATCCCTACGAGGGCTACCGCCTTTCCGGTTGGGTGGGATTGCTTTGCGGGCTCGTTTTGGCTGGAATCAGCTTCTTGATCTGGCATGCCCGTTCCCGTCCATATCTCGTCGTTGGCTGGCTCTGGTTCCTGGGAACACTGGTCCCGATGATCGGGCTGGTGCAGGTCGGGGATCAGGGAATGGCGGATCGTTACGCGTATCTTCCTCTAATCGGAATCTTTGTGATGCTCGTTTGGTGGGGAGACGAGTGGGCTCGGAGCCGCCAGGTCGATTCTCGATGGCGAAGCTCCGCGGCAGGGATCGTTCTCGCCGTGTTGGCTGTGCTCACATGGCGGCAGATCGGGACCTGGAAGAGCAGCTACGCGCTATGGACGCGCGCGGTCGAGGTCACGAAAGACAATTATGCTGCCGAGAATTATCTCGGGGAAGCAATCCTGCTGACCAGTTTTCAATCGACGGGGCAGCGCTACTCCGAGGAGGCCGCAGTTCATTTCAGAAACGCTGTCCGGCTCAATCCCCGAGACGCCATGAGCCGACTCAATCTGGGGGCCGATCTCCACGAACACGGACACCTGCAGGAAGCAGTTTCGCAATACATGGCAGCCCTTCAGTTAACCCAGGATCCCCAGATCGCGTCGAAAGCGCTGATGGACTTGGGCGCCGCTTATCGAGAGATGAAGGAGTATAAGAAATCCCGGGAGTGCTACCTCCAGGCCATGCAGCTGGATCCAGGCAGCCAGGTCATTTTCATGAACCTTGGCAAGTTGGCCATGGAGGAGAGAATCGATCAGCTCGCTGCCGGAGCAGCAGCCCACCCATCGCCCGAATCTTATTTGCAACTTGGGCAGGTACAGCAAGCCGCCGGCGAGCTTTCTGAAGCGCGCACCTCTTATGAGCTTGCTCTTAAATTGAATCCTACGTTATTGGAGGCGAAGAGCGCTTTGAGTAGTCTGGGCACTGAACCAGGTCGCTAGGCGCTCGTCACTGTTCTTGCTGTGCCTGGGGCGGTTGTGTCTGAGGCGGCTGTCCCTGGTTAGGTGGTTGTGCCGGATTTGAAGTCCCTGCTCCCGACGGAAGCAGGGCAACTGGCGACAGCGAGGTAGGACCTTTTATTTCCATTCCTCGATCGCGGGTGGGATCGTAAAAAAACAACCAGTCCTTGTAGTGATTCTTGTGGTCGAACTCCCGAATCGTACGAGCCTTGCTCTTGCTGGCCACACCGAAAATCACCTGTCCTACAAGATTGACGCGACTGTCGTTGGGGGCAAAGCCCGACTGCGGGCTTCCTGCGTTCGACTGAGAATTCACCGCTGATCCGGGGGCAGTAGGCGCTCCGGGAGACGGCACTGTAGATCCGGGCGCAGGCGCTAGAGATGTGCTGTCAGATGCAGGCGAAGGGGAGTCACCGGAAGAAGTCGGAGTGTCGGAATTATCACCGGTTCCGTTGCCGCTGACTTGTGCGCCGTTGAGGTTGGGCACACCGGCAGGAGGCTGAACGTCCCCCATATGAAGAAGCCGGAAATCCCCCCCGGTAATTGGATCCTTATAGAGCTTGCGAATGTACCGGACTCCAGTGGTGTTCTGAAGTTGGTCAAGAGTTACGGGATAGCGGCCGGTTTTCTGAGCAAACCTGCGGATGGCCCGGGAATACTGAACGCCGCGGTGAATCATCTCCTCCTCGCGGTCCCGTCTGATTTCGAAGGCTATGGTTGGCGCAACGATGGCCGCGGCGATTACAAGAAGGGCCATGAAAAGGGTCAACGTCAGCAAGATATAGCCGCCTTGCGGGCATTCCCCCCGACCGAAATTTCCGATTTTTCGCACCATACCAAGATTTACACGTAGATCTAGAAACTGTATTTCAATCCCAATTGGATTGTCCGCGGACGGTGGGCATCGACTGGCCGCAGAAAAGAACTTCCAGTCGTGCAGTCTACCGGAACCGGTTGACCCCCATTCGCCGCAATCAGCCCGCCCGCTGCCGAAAAGTTAGAGAGCGCCCCACCGTAGCAACTCACGGTGTTGTTGGCAGTATTTCCGATGTTGGGATTAAAGATTCGAAACTGAGTGTGGTTGAAAACGTTGAAAGCTTCAAACCGGAACTCCAGATTGCTGGCCTCGGTGACCTTGAAGTTCTTCAGCAAGGACAGGTCGAAATTCAACCGATGCGGATTATTGAGGAAATTACGGCCCGCATCTCCGAAAGTGAGCCCTTGGGGGGCGGCGAACGCTGCCGGGTTATACAACAGCGGGCCAATGCTCTGCGGGTTAATGCGGCTGATGCCGGTCGGCAGGGCGGAACGGGGATTGCCGACGACGTCCGGGTAAGAGCCAGTGCCGGCCCCATTGGCCACGCCGGCATTATCCACCACTGAAATCCCTAAATTGCTGCCTCCATTGATTACGCTGAAAGGAGTTCCGGATTGAAAGACCGTGATTCCAGAAACCTGCCAGCCGTCCAGCAAAGTGTGCAGCAACCGGGACCCGGCCTCCGACGGCTTAGCGGCTTGCGGAGCAGGGTCATCCGATTCATGGACTACCAATCCTTCAAAAGCTCGGCTGAACTTCGGCAGATCGTAGATGTAATTGAAGTTCAGCAAATGCCGCTGATCGAAATTTGAACTGGCCCAGTTCGACTTGATATTGGCCGAATTCACAAACGACGCATCCGATCGATCGGAAGAATCGTCGAACGAGTGGCTGAACGTATAAGATACGCCCACAGTGAGCGGGCCGCTGGTTCGTCGCATCGTCGCCTGGAGAGCGTCATACTGGGAGTCGGCGATATTCTGTAGTCCCAAAATACGCTGGAAGCCAATGTACTTGCGAAGCGAATTTGGACTCGGCACCCCAGTGTACCCGTAACAGGCAGCCACCATATTTTCCCATGCGGGCTGTGCCGGAGTTATGATGACGCCATTGATGCCAGTGCCGTTCGGTCCTATGAAACTATTGTTGTTGAAAGTACAATCCCCGGGAGCGAATGAACCAGGAAAAGCCTGGGTAATGAGCGGTTGACCGGGGGCATAAGGATTGCCGCTGGGAAAAATTCCGTTGTCCGCCCCGGTCGGAGGCGGCGTCAGTTGGTTCAGTTGAAGCTCTGCCGGAAGATGAGTTCCCTTGCTCCCAACGTAAGCCACAGTAGCCACCATGGCCCTGGGGAGCTGGTGCTGCACGCTCAAGCTCCACTGCTGCACGTCAGGCCAGGTTGCTTTGGTCGGAATGGACGTGACGTCGAGCGGAAAGGCTACCCGGCTGGCCCCAATCACGTTATAGCCGATCGAAGAGTAAATCTGCGGAAACGGATCGGTCATGCTGAGCACCAACGGCGAACTGCCCTCCAGTGAACCGGTATTGGCATCCTTTGCGGTGCCATGCTCAAAGAAGATTCCATACCCTCCGCGAATCGAAGTCTTGCCGTCGCCTTTTGGATCCCAGGCAAACCCGATTCTGGGAGCGGGGTTGAAAAGATGGCTTTTCATGCAACTTGCCGGCACCCCATTTTTCCCGCACTGAACCAATCCATTGATCACCGCTGGATTCAAGCTGGCTGACGGATTATCCGGATCCAGAATGACCGGCTGATTGTTTACTTGGAGGAATCCGCCAAACGTCCCTGCACTCCGCTCAGCGACGGACACAGTCGATGCAACCGTCGAGCTAAACGCGCTGGGATCCCAGTTGTAGGCGTTCAAATTTTTCTCGTGGAAATCCCCAAAATAACTTAGACGGACCCCCAAGTTCACAGTCAAGTGGCGGTTTACGGTCCAGTCATCTTGAATGTAGGGTTCGGCAACCCAATAGTCGTTGTAATACTTGAGTTGGGCGCTGTCTTGCTGAAAACTCTTGATTCCATTGAATGTGCAAGTGCTCTCGACACAATAAGGCGCCCCCGGCCCCGACAGAAAATTGGACCAGGCATTCCCGGTGTTCAGAGCACCTCCACTGTTCTGGTTGCTCGAAGTGAGAATGCCCTGTAGATCGCCCGTGGCGGCGCCAATGGCTCCGTTGGTCTCGCTTCTCCGCGCATCGAGTAACTGAATTCCGAACTGTAGAGTGTGGCCGTGCCAAGCCTTGCTGATGTTGTCCCCCAAGCCGTACGTCGGATTGGTGTGATCCCAAGGCTGGTAGGAAGGATCGACTGCAAAACCGAAGCCGCCGTAGACGGCGTTTGTCCCCGCAATGACGAGGCCGGGCGGTTTCCCACCCGCGCCATTGTTGAAAATGAAGCTCATGCAACCCGGAACGGCGTTCACAGCGCAATTCGTAATCGGCTGAAGATTCGCCCCCGGGCCATTCTGCCCGCGCAGGGTGATGTGGGCATCGACGTAGCTGGCCACAAATTCGTTCAGCAGGGTCGGGGAAATCGTATTGGTCAGCCGCGCAACCATACTGATCCCAGGGCCGTTCAGCCGGCTCTGCACGGTCGGGAAGTTGTTTTGCACGGCACCCCACAGCGGGGTGGCAAGAGTCGTGTCCCAGGAGTCGTGAATATAACGGAACGAAAGGCGCATCTTTTCGGTGAAATTGTGGTCAACCCGACCCAGTTCCTCCCGCCAATACGTCGAGGGAGAGATTACGGCGGCATAGCACGGTATGTTGGGCTGGCCCGTGCTCTGGTTAATCGTATTCGCCAGGCTCGAGTTACAGCCGGTGGGAGAGTTGGGCATCGGAATCATCCCGGTGTTGACAATTGCCGCGCTGGTAGTGTCGATGGGCACAAGGTCTCCCGGGAACGTGTTTACCCCGTCCGGGCTCGGGCAGTCGGGATACTGGGCTCGAGGAAGCGGCGACGAACCGCCGGCACTGGCCAGAGGGCATACGTCGCTGAAGTCGGCGCAACTTCCGGGGCCGGCAGGGCAGTTGGAAACTCCAACGCCACGCTCGGCGGCCGAGGGCACGGCCTGGTTGAATTCCTGCGGAGTTTTCTCCAGCCGGAATTCTTCCGACCAGAAGAAATACGTCTTGTCTTTCTTGGTGTTGAACACCCCCGGAATATAGAGCGGGCCGCCGATTGTGCCCCCGAAGTCCTGCCTGCGATAGAGCGGCGCCTTCGTCGTCTGGTCGAAGTAGTTGCGGGCGTTGAAAAATTCGTTACGAACAAAGTCGTATAGTCCGCCGTGAAACTTGGGCGTGCCAGACTTCGTGCTCACCAGCACAGTGCCCGATGCGCTACGCCCATACATCGCCCCGTAGTTGGAAGTGAGCACCTTCACTTCCTGAATAGCATCCAGACTGGGATAGACCATCAACGTGCTCTCAGCCCCGTTGAGCCCGGCGTTCAGAACGTCGCTGCCGTCGACGTCGAAGTTGTTGTACTCCACTCGTCCGCCGTTGACGCTGTACTTCACGCTGCCTTTCACGCCCACCAAGGCTTCGTCCTGTCCCGTCTGGTTGCTGACGCCCGGCGCGAGAGCAATGAGTTGGGTAAAGTTGCGGCCGTTTAAGCCGGTCTTCAAGACTTCCTTTTCGGTGATCGTACCTTCGATATGGGACTCTGCGGTTTTTACTCCCGTTACGTTCTCGGTTACTTCCACTTTCTGTACTTCACTGGGTGGCACGAGTGACGCGTCGATTTGAAGAGCCTGATCCGCGGCCAGCGTAACATCCGTCTCGAAAGGGGCGAACCCCGGCGCCTCAACCTTCAGGTGATATTGGCCTGGCGCCAATCCATTCAGCACATACAGCCCTTGCGCATTCGCAGTCGCCACGATCGGCTTTAGGCCCGGGAACGCAACGGTCGCGGTACCGCCCGAAATCACCGCTCCGGTCTGGTCGGTGGTGACGCCGTAGAGTGCGGAGCGCCCTCGCTCAGGTTTGACGTGGATGTTCTGCGGCGCCGCAACGGTCTGAATGGAAGGTGCAGCCACGGGAGTTTGGGCCGGGGCAGCGGTCGCCGGATTTTCCTGTCCAGACGCGGATGCGCCAGGTTCGGGTGAAGCCGGCGCGGATGCAGCCGGCTGGGAAGGATGCGGGGTCATGGTCATGACCGCGTCCGCCTCGGTCACTCCGGTGGCGGCGACTTTTATCTGGATCTCAAAATCGTCGTACCCCGGCGCGCTGATAGTCAGTTTATAAACGCCAGGCGTAATTCCGGTAAGCCGGTATTCGCCGCGCTCGTTGGTTGTAGCCTCCCCGCTGGCGCCCTGCGCCACGACCCGGGCATTCACGACCGGCCCTCCCGTCAGAGCGATAACCGTGCCGTGCAGCGATGCGTTTCCATTCTGCGGCGGTGAAACAGCCGAGGCAATCCGTGCACTGGCGACGCAGGCGCTGGCAGCAGCCAGCACGGTCAACAACAATACAAAACGACGAGGAAGTCTCAAGCCGATCCTCCAGGAGAGATCACGAAAGCCGCCAGACACACTGATCTGTTCGTGGGCAACCACGCGAAAGTGAACGGCAAGGGTAGCGACCGATTGTTACAGTGCTGTGAAGAAGAGGTTAATTTCACATGACATCGCCAACCAATTTCGTCCGCTTGTCATGCCGTTTTATTCGAACAGGTCGCGTCGGATTTGTGTCCATTGCGGCGGCTCCGATGTGGCGGCCGTGAGCAACCCTTTTTTCCACAGCGCCTCGCACAACTGTCGAGCGCCGCACCGGAGCGCCCCAAACGTTGCAAGAGAATTGCGAACGAGGTGCATTTTTTCGCACAGTTTAACCCTGTCTACGCGAGAAATTCATATTCCGTTCATCTTTCCGTCATTCTGCAGTAACAGGCTTCCGCGATAGTTGGGGCGCACAACAGGCAGTATTCGGTTGCGCGCCCGTACGAAATCGTTTTTCTCAACTATCTTGGCGTGTCCGGAAGCTTAGGGCATAGCTGCGCGGGGCTATCCCCCACAACCCTGTACAACTTTCAAGGAGATACACCATGAAGAAGAAAGTACTTGGAGCGGCTCTGTTGCTGATGGCGACAGTGTTCGCTTCCAATGCATTCGCAGCGGTCAATGACTGTTCCGGCACACCGACCATTCAGGCGATTGGGGTGGGATCGTCGGGCATGTACAACGCGATGTCCTACGCCATGGTCTCGATCGTCAGCAACAACAGCTTCAACACTTCGTCGTACAGCATGATCTCCAACAAGGCTGGCAACCTGCTGCTCACCGACAGCCGCTTCAGCACTTCGCTCAACGACACGCCGACGATCACGGTCGTCTGGAGTAACAATGACGGCAGCAACAACTGCAACGTCTGGGCCTACTTCAGCGTCGACTCTGGGATCGGCATCAAAGACTATTTTGCATGGAAAAAAGTTACGGTCGGCACGGCGACATTCAGCGTAGCGGCCGTGTACCCTGCTTTCACTGGTACTTTCTCTTCCGCGAACAAAGTTGGTGGCTTGCCGGACAATCTACAGGGTTTGAGCGCATTGCCGACCACGATTTTCAACGCCCTTAACACTCCGCCAGTTCCTTCCAGCCAGACCGATACCCCGTTCCTGCACGGCCTGGCCTATTGCGGTTACCAGTCCGGCGGATCGGCGAAAGCTGGAACCTGGTGCAAGTTCAACTTCGGCTTCTCCGATGAGCGCCCGGAAGACAACTTGTTTATGGTCACCCGCGCGCTGAGTTCGATTCCAGCCGCAGGCGGACTGACTGGGTTGGGCTATAACAACGGCGGCTGCCTCGCTGGAACCGACGGTACCGCCGCCCAACAGGGGTGCCCCATTGTTGACTCCTTTGGCGGAAGCAACTATTTCAACGTCCTGACTTTCAAACTGTCAGGTACGGATCCAATCACGTCCGGCACCATTCCCGCGTATACGAGTTTGCGTGTCGGAGCGGTCCCGATTCTCGCGTTCGTGAACAACGGAGACACGGCCGCACTGGGCTTCGGAGGGAAGTATACCGACGCTAACAGCCACAGCCACTACGCCTTCACCAATATCAACAAGAAAGTCCTTAGCTTAATCTACGACGGTACGCTGCATTGCACGGGCGACCTGCTTCCGGGCACGCCGGTTGCGAACAACAACATCTACGACCAGGGTTGGATCGCAGGTCCGCCTCCGGGTGCGGGCAAGCCGATCCAAGTCGTTCAGCGCGAAATGCTGTCCGGAACCTACACCGCTTTCGAGTACACTGGTGTGCGCACTTTGGGCGGCAGCGGCAATCCCTTCGTTGCTAAGGCTTCCAGTACGGCTTGGGTCAGCGATGCTGACAGCGGCCAGGAGTACGGCAATGATCCCACGACCAACTTCAGCTCCTCCCATTGCGGCGGTACGGTGGCGCTCAATGCCGGACTGTCGACTGCTCCTGACGGAACGGTTAGCTGCGGCGACCCGCTCTTCATCATCACCGGCGAAGCCGGCAAGACCTGCGGCACCGGTCTGCGCTTGCGCACGATCGGCACCGGCCAGGAAGTTCCCGCTGCTCTCGGCCAGAAGAACAAGGGCGGGAGCGTAGTGACGGACGGCATCGGGTACGCCTTCTGGAGCTATGGCAACTTCGCACCTGCGGTTACTAGCTGCAACACGGCTCTCACCAGCCAGACCGCCTACAACGCCTCTTGCACTCCCACAGGCCACTACCTGACCGTGGACAGCGTCGATCCGCTGTTCATTACTCCTGGTGGCGAGAACGATGCTGCCTACGGCGGCGTGAATAACCCGGCTGGTGCGTTTAACCTGCCGCAGTGCAACCTCACATCAAGCGCCCTGCCCTGCATCCAGCTTCCGTTCACCCATGTTTATGACGGAACCTATCCGCTGTGGTCCATCAACACGTTGGTTACGTTCCAGAACGTGGGAAGTGGAACCGGCCAAACCCTGTTCACGCCTTTGTCGGTGCTCAGTCTGGTCGCGAATGCCCAAATCCAGGTGGCTAGCCCGACCCTGAATCTTTCGGACTTCGTGCCCGTCTACAAGAACATCAACACCACCAACAACCCGCCGACTGGCGACTTGAATGTGGGCGTGTTCCGCTCGCACTACAAGGAAACCAACTCTCCGAACAATGGCCACGCCGCTTGCGCGGGTGTCTTCACCAACGTCGACATCACCGGCTCAACCAAGGGCAGCAGCAACAAGTGCCTGATCGATGCCGGCGCCGACGCCGGTGGTTCGGTGCTGACGGTGCAGTCCGATGTTGACTTCAACGTAGACTTCGGCTCCCTGTTCCTCTCTGGGGCGTACGAAATCTACGACCTGCGTCAGTAGTCGGAATGCCTGAGTACAGTATGTATTGCGCTGGAGATAAGGAGGCGGGCCAGTTGCCCGCCTCCTTCCTCCGGCGATCTTGTTTTTAAGGCAATGGCAATTTTTGTTGAAACAGGCTTGCATTTCGGTACATATCCGTTCAAACTTTCAGTTCTTTCGGCCAAGCAAAAAGGAGTTCCATGCAGTTGAAATCTTTGATAACGCTTATTCTTCGTTGTATCGCCTTGTTCCTCCTCGCAGCCGTGGCCGCCGCTTTTGCGCAGCAGAGTCCGGCGACGAAGCCCGATTCCACTTCTCTCGCAGGCGCTCCAGGCGCGGCAACCTCTGCACCTCCATCTGCGCCGTCGACCCCAAAGACTGATGCTCCGGCGCCCGCCGGGCAGTCGAAGCCGGAGGCAACTCCGGTCATGCCTGAGTTGAAACAGGAACCGCACCTCGATCCCAGCGGCAAGCCGCTCTATGAGACGATTCAGGAAGACTGGAGTTCCCTACAGGTGACGACGAGCAATCTGGTGGTGCAGCCACCCTTGGTGGGTGAGGTTGCCGACGAGACCAAATTTACCCGCACGCTGGTGCGCTTACAGTGGCGGCCAGGCGATCCCGTTGACTTGTGGATCGTGCAACCAAAAGGCGTGAAAAAGCCGCCCGTGGTTCTTTACCTTTACGACTACATTGAAGATCCCGAAAAGTTTCGCAGTAAAGTCTGGTGTGAGCGCGTGACCAGCGGGGGATTTGCCGCCGTGGGATTCCTATCGGCTCTGAGCACGGATCGCTTCCGGGATCGGCCTCTGAAGCAGTGGTTCGTGAGCGAATTGCAGGAGTCGCTGGGAAGCACGGTCCATGATGTTAAGTTCATTCTCGACTACCTCGAATCGCGGGGCGATCTGGACATGACGCGAGTGGGAATGTTCGGGCAGGGCTCGGGCGGCGCCATTGCCATCCTGTCGGCAGCCGCGGACTCGCGCATCAAGGTCATCGATACCCTCGAACCTTGGGGAGACTGGCCGGACTTTCTGGTTCAATCCCCAATCGTGTCCGCCGATCCCAAGCGGGAGGACTACAGCAAACCGGAATTTCTGAAGAAAGTGGCGCCGCTGGATCCGGTGAAATGGCTTCCCACTTTGAAGGTGCCGATTCGTGTGCAGCAGGTACAACACTACCTCGCGGTACCGATGGAGACCAAAGACGCAATTAAGGCGGCGCTGCCCAAGCAGGCGGAACTGTCCCGGTTCGAAGGACTGGGCGAACTGTCGAGCCGGGAGGGCGGCGGCGCGCTGTTTTGGTGGATCAAGGAAAAGGTGCAGGATTCGGGCAAGCCGGCCGAGGGCAACGATGCGAAGAAATCCATTGCGGTGGAAACTGGTTCCGACCCGAGTTCGACTGTACACCCCTGAAGCAGTAGATTTTTTGAGCCGGGATTCTGCATGCGCCGATGAGAAGTGCATGCAGGAATCAGCGATTCAATTTTGTTAGCTCTTAGCGATTAGAAATCTACATAGATGGGCTCCGGCAAAGTGTGTGGGGCCCAGGAGCCTTGTTCTCCAGAAGGATTTGTGTGCGCAAAGGTGCCGATTCCAGGTTACTGTTCTCCTGCATAGTACTCTGCCTGCTGACTGCAGGTTGCAGCAGCAGCGGTTCGAAGACCAGCAGTAGCGGCTTGCAGTTCACCGCTCCCTTGACGGGTCCGACGATCGAATCCGCTCAGAGCGTCAGCCTTACAGTCAATGAGCCGGTTACATGGACGTGGCAAAACGGCAGCGGGTTTGGGAAACCTATCGGTCAGCTAACCAACCAAACCCCAACTTCAGTAACGTACGTGGCGCCGACGGTGAATCCACCTTTCTGTGGTGGCAGCGCGCCTCCCCCGCCACTACAAGCAACGGTGGTGGCGACATCTACGGCAGACTCCACCCAATCTGTATCCATTGTTGTAACCATTACGCAGGCTCAGCCTTGCATAGTTGTGGCCAGTAACGTCGCTACGGTTTGCCCTCCGTCGGGGACGATTATTCTGCCAACTTCGATTCAAATTGCTCCGCTTTTCCAGGCTGGTGTCTTCGCACTGTTCACCATTAACGACGGTGGCAGTCAGAGCCATGCTCCGTTCGGCGTGGCCCCGTTTACCTGGTCCCTGGCTTCTGGCTTACTGCCCAGTGGGCTCACCCTCTTACCTTCTGCCGACGGTTCTACGGTGAATATTCAGGGCACTCCAGCCTCGTCCGGCTGCTCAGTGGCCACTCTACAGATCACAGACGCGACTGGAGCTACTGCCAGCGAGCCAATCGCGTTCGTAGTGATCCCACCTGCTCTGAAGGTCCAGGTACCAAGCTACCCTGACTCGTACGTGAATACGTCCACAAACGTTGGCGTTCCGTATCCTCCGACCGCCATTTCTGTATCCGGAGGTCTAACGCCCTATACCTGGGCATACAATTCAACGCCCGGCGGAGTTCCTGACTTTCCCGCCGGACTTTGCCTGAGTAGTTCCACCAGCAATGTGCCTTCCGGTTGTACGAGTAGCGCTCCTCCCGCGAGCTCGAGCGTTGGTTTTGTCTGGGGAACGCCACTGGCCAGTAATCTCGGAACTGAACAGAACACTGGCGGACCTTTCACGGTGCAGTTGCAGATCAGCGACAGCCAGCAACCCTACCCGGCGGTGGCGCTTCCCAATCTCACTTCGACGGTTTACCCGCTACAGACTTCTTGCCCTTCAGCGCCGGACATCCAACCAAGCACACTCAACGGCGGGACGACCGGAGCCGGTTCGGTCCCGGCGAACGCGTACCTGCAAGGATCGTTTGCGTTCTTAGTCCGTGGCTTTGATGCGAACGGTCCCGTCGCGATTGCGGGCAGCGTAGTCACCGACGGCAACGGAGGCATTACGGGAGGAGCTGAGGACATTACGCGAAGCGCCGGTTCTCAGAGTCTGACGATCCTTTCGGCAGGAAGTTCCTACTCGCTTGGCGGATCTCTCAGAGTCTCAGCGTTGGGCGGTCCGTCTGCTGTTTACAATCGGGGCTGCATGACGCTGGCAAATTCGGGAGGAACCTCAACCACATTTGCTTTTAGTCTAGGGGGATGTTCCAACAGTTATACAGAAGGCGGCGCAATTACGACGCACGATAACGCGTGCGGGATGATGCTGAACGGCCAGGGGCAGAACGTCGCCGCCGGCACTTATTCGACGGGACGAATCATTGAGTTCGACGACATTACGGGCACGGGCACTCGGGGGGCAGGAATTCTAAGGTTGCAAGACTCCTCCAGTTTTTCGAACAGCGGATTCAGCGGGCTTTACGCCTTCGGACTCGCTGGTCAGGACTCCAGCGGTGGTCACTACGCCCTGGCGGGCTCGACCCAGGCGAGTTCCGGCAACTTGAGTTCAGCGGCCGCCGACATCGACGATGCAGGCACTCTCAGCTCTAACCTGACTGGTGGCAGCGGGACTTACAATATCGGCGCAAATGGGAGAGGAACCGCGACCCTGACACTTGGCCCGACGACTCTGGACCTTGCCTTGTATATGGTCAGCAGCGGCGAGGCCATCGCGATCACGACCGATCCCTTGAGCTCGAGCCATCCCATTGTCTCCGGAGAAGCTATTAAGGCATCTGGCCCCTTCAATTTCGCAACCCTACAGAACAGTCACATGTTCCACATCGGGGGGCTGGGCCCAAGCGGTCCGGATGTCAGCGTTGGCGTCTTAAACTTCGACGGTTTCGGCAGTTTGACCGGTACCGCTTATCAAGACCAGGCTGCAACGCTCGGGACAACGAGCCTGTCAGGTGTTTATTCAATGGATAGCAATACCGGGCGGACCACATTCTCGGCCCCTACGATTAACCAGACCCTGGGACCGCATCCATTCGTCGCTTACCTGACTGGGCCGCCCTCCACTCTGACGCGCGCCAACTGTAGTACGCCGGCGAGTTGCGTCACCGGATTTCTCGTGGGTATCGACGGTACTGCCCAGGACGGTATCCTGGAGTTCCAAACCCCCACAATCGCCCCGCCTCCCCCGTTTGGCAAGCAATTCATTGCCGGAGACTATCTCTACGGCAACGCAGAGAGTCTGGATGCCGCAACGACGAATATCGACGGCAGCTTGTCCAGCGACACCAACAACCTTGTCAGCAGAAGTCAAAATACGAGCTATGCCAACGGCAGTTACTGCTTGCAGAGCGACTGCCTGATCTTGTTGCCTGAGGAAACTTTCTCGAGTTCTTCATATACGGTAAACGCGGACGGCACGGGCTCGTTCGGCAGCGAGACGGCATCAGTGACCAATGGCAACGTCGTCTTCTACATCGACGAATCGCCGTTGAACCTGCATCCTTCGGTGATTGTTGCGGAACAATAATGGAAGGTGTCGGATTGCGATCGGGTTCCAGGCGATTTCCGGGTTTCGATCAGCAACGCTGAGGGCAAGAATGCCCTACCTATTTTCCAGCTTTCCTGGGTCCTGGTGCCGACGCATACCAAGGATCCCGCCGCAAGGTAAACGCACATTTCAGACACTACCCCGCGACGTGTTTAACACAGTTGTAACAATAGACGTATAGGATTACTGCTTCATCTCAAGTAGTCCAAACTCCACAGGGGATTGCAAGTGGTAAGCCGGTGGTCGCCAAGGAGAAAATCAAAAATGAGACTTTTTAGTCGTTGTGGTTCAGCCGTTGCAGTCTTCACCCTGATCTTGTTTGCTTCTCTGGGTATTTTCGCCCAGTCTGGTGCTCTGACCGGTGCGGGTTCCACGTTCGTCAACCCGCTGATGTCAAAGTGGTCTAAGGAGTATCACACGCTTCACCCCAATGTCGAAATCAACTACCAATCCATCGGATCGGGCGGCGGTCGTCAGCAGTTTTTGGCAAAAACGGTTGCCTTCGGGGCGAGCGATGCTCCCCTGACCGATGAGCAGCTTGCGCAAGCTGGTGGCACGGCGAACGTGGTTCATATTCCGGTCACACAGGGTGCCGTTGTGATCGCCTACAACGTGGCTGGAGTGTCGAAGCAACTGCGGTTCAGTCCCGATAGCATCGCCGGAATATACCTTGGCGAGATCAAGTTGTGGAACGATCCGAAGATCGCCGCCGATAATCCGGGAGTATCTTTGCCGGCGAAACCGGTGTTGGTGGTTCACCGCTCAGATGGTTCTGGGACAACGGATATTTTTACGGACTACTTGACCAAGGTCAGTGGGAAGTGGAAGTCGAAGGTGGGCCATGGAACATCCGTGCAATGGCCAGTCGGCATCGGTGGACAAGGAAATGAGGGTGTGGCAAACCAAGTGAGGAATACTCAAGGCGGAGTTGGCTATATCGAACTCGCCTACGCGCGGCAGAACAAGATTTCCTACGGCCTGGTCAAGAACCAAGCCGGGAACTACATTGATCCAGATCCCAAAAATGTAACGAACGCCGCTGATTCACTAAAAGAAATCCCTGCGGACTTGCGCTTTTCGATCACCGACCAACCGGGCCCGCAAGCGTATCCGATCGCGGGATCGACATGGGTTCTCCTTTACAAGAACCAACAGGATGCGAACCAGGGTAAGCTTGTCGTCGATTTCGTGGAGTGGGCCATCACTGACGGCCAAAAGTACGCCAATGAACTGGACTATGCGGTGCTGGCGAAGAACCTGGTCCAGAAATCGCAGGCCGCTCTTCATTCCATTACTTGTGGTGGAAAACCCTGTTTGCAAAAGTAGGAATTGTACACTTTTCCCCGTTCTCACTTCTCAGACGACTCGGAGAGGGAATCCAGGAGACGTATGGCGACTGCCGTAGCTGACCGTCTAGTGATGCAACCAAAGGAAAAAGCCCGGCGGGCGGGTCGCGGAGATCGCATATACCACGCCGTAGTAAAGAGTGTGGTGGGTGTGGTGCTTGCGATCTTCACTGGCGTCGTCGTCGTCGTGATCACGGGAGCCTGGCCGGCGATGAAGCGTTTTGGTCCGGGCTTCATGGTCCGCACCGGCTGGGACCCGGTGCATCTATCCTTTGGAGCGCTACCGTTTATCGTTGGCACGATCCTGGTGGCGCTTGGAGCGATGATCCTGGCGGGAGGGGTAGGTCTGATGACCGCAGTCTGCATCACCGAGCTTCTGCCACGGTGGTCGCAGGGACCTGTTACGTACCTCATCGAATTACTCGCGTTCATTCCAAGCGTGGTTTACGGTCTATTCGGTCTGCTCGTTTTGGCTCCATTGCTGCAAAGTACGGTCGAAATTTGGCTTATGGAGCATCTTGGAACACGACTTTCGATCTTCAACGGTGCACCGTATGGAGTCGGGTATCTAAGCGCCATACTCATTCTGGCAATCATGCTTCTACCGCTAATTGTGACCCTCGCCAGGGAAGCTCTCATCCTCGTTCCCAGAGGCATTAAAGAGGGTGGGTACGCGCTTGGCGTGAGTCACTGGGATGTGGTTTGGAGAATCACTGTCCCGTATGCAAAAAACGGAATTGTCGGGGCATTCGTTTTATCGCTGGGCCGCGCGCTGGGCGAAACCATCGCGGTCGCGATGACGATCGGGGGTGGGTTCAGCCTTCCGAGAACCGTAATGGATCAGGGCTACACCCTGGCGAGCGTTATTGCCAACGAATTCAATGAAGTTAGCTCGGATATGTATCTATCCGCACTCATCTACTGCGGTTTGATCCTGCTTGTGATCACGGTTGTCGTCAACATCTTGGCGTATTTCATTGTGCGGAGGTTGTCAGGGCTCCATGGATTCAAAGTATAAGGCCTCATTCTTGGGACACACCGAGAGCAATTGGCGACGATGGCGCGGAACTCTGGGCTTTGCGTTTACGGGCCTTGCAACCTTGCTGTGCCTGGGAGCATTATTTTCGATCCTCGGGTATTTGGTATTCAATGGCATTGGCGCAATTAACTGGAACTTTCTCGTAAAAGAGCCCGCCGCTGTTGGGGAGCCAGGCGGCGGCATCGCACCTTCCTTATTAGGGACTGGAATTCTGGTTGCAATCTCAATGATCATCGGCGTGCCTCTTGGTGTCGGTGTCGGCATATACCTCTCGGAAATTGCTGGCGACACGCCATTCGCCCGAATCACTCGTACGGCAATCAACACATTCATTGGTGTGCCGTCGATCGTCGTCGGAATTTTCGTTTATTTCATTCTGGTCAAACCAACCAACACGTTTTCGGCGGTGGCCGGAGGGTTGGCGCTAGGGATCATCATGATCCCCATCATGGCACGAACTACGGAAGATGTTTTGCGGTTGGTTCCCAACAGCGTTCGTGAAGGCGGGCTCGCCCTTGGAGCACCGAAATGGCGGGTTACCTTCGATTTAGTGCTGCCGGCGGCACGAGCTGGAGTTATCACCGGCGGCGTATTAGCGGTTGCTCGGGTTGCGGGAGAGACGGCGCCGCTGATCTTGACCGCGCTCGGCAATGAATATTATCCTTCGGGCCTTTTTAGGCCGATTGACGAAATCACGCTGAGGATTCTGAAGTATGCGCGCGGACCGTACGACGTTTGGCACCAGCAGGCGTATGGAGCTGCCTTGCTGCTGGTTCTTGGCGTCGCCATTGGGAGTCTGCTATTGCGCATAACCACACGAGACCGTTATGCGGCCACTTAAAGATGTCGGAGAACTGGCGTTCTGGATAAGGTGATGCATACGATTTTTGATTTTTCTTACGATGCAAAGGGATAGGTTTTGACGTGTCAGCGATGAACGCGCTTACAAGGTTCCCAGACATGAATGAAGCGGGCGGAGGCCCCACTCTAACTTTCGATGGGGGAAAGTCGGCTTTGCAGCCGCCGTTCTCTGTTAACAATTTGAACTTTTACTATGGGGCTCATCAGGCCCTGCACGACATCTCGATTGTCATCGCAGATAAGGTTGTTACTGCACTAATCGGGCCCTCGGGATGCGGCAAATCAACGTTTCTGCGGACCCTAAATCGCATGTATGAGGTCGTGCCGAACGCGCGTCTGACGGGGGAGATCTTGCTTCGCGGCGAGGATCTGCTTTCGCTTGAGGCCTCGATCCTGCGGCGGCGCGTGGGTATGGTCTTTCAAAGTCCAAATCCTTTCCCAAAGAGCATTTTTGATAATGTCGCCTACGGCGCCAGGATCTCAGGCGAGTTTTCGCGCGCATCCATCCCCGACCTCGTGGAACATAGCCTGAAACGAGCTGCTCTTTGGGACGAAGTCAAAGATAAGCTTCGTCGTTCGGCTATGGCCCTCTCGGGTGGACAGCAACAGCGTCTCTGCATCGCGAGAGCCTTGGCCCTCAATCCTGAAATCCTGCTGCTCGACGAGCCTTGTTCGGCACTGGATCCGATTTCCACCGCAAAGATCGAAGAGTTGATCTTCAGCCTCAAAGACAGCTGCGCCATGGTGATTGTGACCCACAACATGCAGCAAGCGGCACGAGTCGGAGATTTCACCGGCTTTTTCCTTATGGGTAAGTTGGTCGAGTTCAATCGGTCCAACGTCATTTTTGAGAACCCAGCGAGCAAACAAACCGAAGACTACATTACCGGCCGGTTCGGCTAACCGAGATAGCGAAATCTTTGACGTTCTCGGGCCTGGGATGACGCCGGTGAACTTACAGAAGTGTGTTTCGAAGTACAGGAGGCATCGACCATGAAGCGCAATCGGACGTCGCTCGCAGTCGTTTTCTTCGCCTCACTGGTAGCGCTCTGCCTGTTGCTCTCACTGGCCTGCGAGTCGAAACCTAACTCTGAATACACGATCACTGCGTCCGCCGATGCGCCGACGAGTGTCCTGGGCGCCTCAGGAAGCACTTTCATCGCCCCGCTCATGGACAAGTGGGCCGCTGCTTACCATCAGACTCACCCTAAGGTCGAGATCAATTATCGCCCAATTGGCAGCGGGGGCGGAATCGAAGAGATGAAGCAAGGGTATCTCAGCTTTGGCGCTAGTGACGCACCTTTGAGCGACGATCAAATCAAGGACCTGCGCCGCCCGATTATCCAGGTTCCCGCCAGTGCCGGGCCCGTTTGCATCGTTTACAACCTCTCCAGTCTGAGCGTTCCACTCAAACTCAGCGCCAAGAGTTTGAGCGATATTTATCTGGGGAACGTCATCAATTGGGAGGATCCAGAGATTGCGAAAGACAATCCGGGAGTTAAATTACCAAAAGGCGCGATCATTGTTGTACATCGCTCCGACGGCAGCGGTACGACGAACATTTTCACTTCATACCTTTCCAAAGTTAATCACTATTGGCAATGGAGGGTGGGACAAGGATTGTCGGTGAGCTGGCCAATTGGTTTGGGCACAGAAGGAAGCAAAGCGTTGCTAGCCATGGTCAGGCAAACGCCTGGAACCATCGGTTATATAGAGTTGAGTTACGCAAAGCACGATGGCGCACCGGTCGCTTCCATTCAGAACCAGGCTGGCCATTTTGTGCAACCGTCGTCTGCCAGCGCCGCCGCGGCAATCGCCGCTTCCAGCGACGCCCTGGCGAAGGATGTACGTACGCCGATTGTCGATCCGCCCACGGCTGCCGCCGATGCTTATCCAATATCGGGGCTGACTTTCATCCTCATACCGAAAGACCGCACGGATGTGGCCCAGCAGGAGACAGTCAAAGACTTCATTGCCTTCGCACTTTCCTCGGGTCAAGATTCCGCCGAAGAATTGTCGTATGCCAAACTCCCGGAAACTGTTAAGAAACAGGGGCAAGCACTGCTTAATCAGTTGACGGCCAATGGCCAGCCGCTGAAATGATTGATGTGTCGGCACTTCGACGATTATCAAATGGAGCTTCCGTCGTGATTGCTGCATTGAAGATCCACGAATAAAGCGTTCGGTTCGAACCACGCGCGGATTTTCAATATGGAAATCCGAATTGCTGGAACGACGCCGTTGTGTAGTCTCACGTCTGATTAGATGTCGGTCCAATCATTCTTCAGAGCCTGTCAGCCTTCGGCGTATGTCACCGATCGTGTAATTTGTGCCAAAAAGTTCCCGGGTGACGGGAAGTTTCGTCTAAGGCATTTACCCGATTGCCACGGTTTCGCACCGCATCTGAACTCAGAAATCCAGCCCTTTACCGTGCGGCACTTGCAATGCAGGCAATGAGAAGGCGGCGTAGTTAATCAGTGGGCGACTGTCGTGGACCCTCAGTTCGTCCGATTTTGCCAGCCAAATACTCGGCGAAATGCAGTAAAGAGGGGCCTAACGGTTTTCGAAAACAGGCCTACAATTTCCGGGGAGGCGGTCAATTTCCCGCAACTCCCTGTGGAAATAGGCTTTTCGGCATAAATCCGGATTTTCGGCTCAAAGTGGCAATGTGGGTGCTATGAAAATTGAAAGGTTCCGCCCCTGTATCTAACGTCGGGTGGAGGCGATGTCAACCACAAGGGGGAGATGGGATGAAGGAGCAGACTGTTCGGTTGGGTCCCCGCGAACAGCAGATCGTCGAACTGCTTTTGCAAGGCTGTGACAATGCCGAGATTGCCGCTCAGCTAAAAATGGCGCGGCGCACGGTGAAGGCTCATTTCAACCGCCTGTTTCTTCGCTTTGGAATCAACGGCGGCATCAAGCGAGTAAAACTCGCGACCCTGCTATATCGGAGGCAAGCATGTCTGCAACTGGACGCTATGGGACCCGTGTCCCCAGTGAACGTGAACAGAGAGTCATCCAACTTGTTGCCGAAGGCTTAAAGAACAAAGAAGTCGCGGAAGCTATCGGGACCACCGAGCACGTCGTGAAGAATTACCTCCGTGTGATCTACGACAAGCTTGGACTTTGGAATCGCGTCGAACTTGCCCTGTGGTATGAGTCGCGGCGGATTCCATCCATACTGCTCACTCAATAAAATATTTTTCTGAAGATGGATACTCGTCTGGAGCCGCGCTGAGGCGGGCGTCGCCCGGTGAGATTACTAGGTCGCCTTCACAGCTATTGACAGCCAAAAGCGGGAAGATGTCGCAATTGATCGCCCGCGCCTTTGATCCCTTGGCGCGCGGCAGCATCAAGGAGCACCCGAGCCTGATCGCAATTCTTTCCCACTCCTTGTCCCTTCAGATATAAGTCGGCGAGCAGGAGGGTGGCGTCGGGGTTGTGCTTCCCGACCGCCTTCCATAGCCATTTGGCGGCTTCGGTACGGTTCAAAGTCTGGCCATCGGTTCCATTTAAATATCGTTGCGCAGTAATAAGTTCTTCGTTACCGTTTCCCAACGCAATATCGGCTGGCAAATTCTTCGTGCTAGTTGCAACCTCGGCCGCTCCGGGCCTAAAAGTTTTGCGTCGGTGGATGTCTACACTTGCGGATTCGCTCTGCCGATTGGCACGTAATCCGTTGTCCACTGGCTGGGGTGATGGCTGCTGGTTCGCTGGAGGCTGGTTTACCTGGGGCTGATCCGGCGCCGGAGCCTTAGGAATATCTGTTTCCGACCAGCCTTGTTTCGACGAACTGGTCGCGGGCTCTGGAGCAGTGGGAGGCGTGGCAACTGCTGGCGGAGCCTCCAATTTGACATATGCGCTCCGTAAAGCCTGCCGGTTATGCCACGCCAGATATGCGATTGCGACCGCTACCACCGTCAGGGCGACCCTTAGATAAGGGTGAGGAGAGCTCGACGCTGGCAGATAGCGGAACATCTCGAAATCGTTGCCGGCATCGCTGCCGCGATATGGCGGTTCCTCATCGTCATTGCTCGGCTGCGTTTCGTGAACCCGATCTCCATAAGTAACAAAGCGTGATTTGTTTGCTTGTGCGGCGCGCGGACCAGCCTCCCGCTGAGCCACATCTTCGACTACCGGGCGCTCGAAATAAGAGTGGTCGAAATGCCCCTCCGCGCTCTCCGACTCCGCGACTTGCATATCCGCAATGTAAAGATCGGCCACCGACACCGCTTCTATAGGTTTCCCACACCTCCCGCAAAACTTGTGATTTGCAGGATTCTCCCGTCCACACGAGGGACAGCGCAGCGTCGCAGGCGAAGCTTCCTCAATTTTCGTGGCACGACTTTCGGCAGCGGTGGTAGAACTCATCCGCCGAACGTCGAATTCGGCGGGTCTTGAGGCTTCATTTTGCGCCGCCGCTACCGAAGGCTGCCCCACCGTCACATCGGATTTCCCTTGTAGTTCGCGCAACAGCTCGAGCACCGCCTCCTCGCGTTTCTCGGGAGGAGCCGTGAAGTAGACTTCAGCCCATCGTCCCATGTTCTGGCCCAGGACCGGATTGAGCAACGGATTCAACTCGGGCGTCGGCAATGCACTGGACTCTTCAGACTGTTTGACTTCACGGGCCAAATTCGAATCTCCGATCAAAGAAAGTCTGCGAATCGTGAACGCAACCTAATTACCTATATCTATGATTGCACTCCGGCGGTCGAGGGTTGTCAAATGAAACGATGCAGAAAGGCTAAACCATTGGCACGCAAGGGATTTTTAATCGCAGGGTTTGCGATAGGCGGGCTCAAACTGGTCTAATTGCGCGTCGCGCTGCGAAGTAAACTTTCCTTTTGGAGTTTTGCCGTAGAGCTCGGCGCCGGGGCAGTAGTATAAGGCCGTGTGAAGATCGACCCAAACCTGCGCGTCGGGATTGCCGTTGTCGATCGGAGCCGGTGGGGCCTCGGCCAGCCCCAGACCGATCAGCATCCGGTCGAACAACGAAAGATCGGTGGCAGATTTGTGATGGGCTGCTGCCTCTGCCGGTTGACTCCCGCTGGCGCCCACAGAATGATTAGACAAAATTCCCCAGCGAATCACGCAGGCCACAAGAAGCACGGCGATGCCCAGGTAGACATCGCCTCGGCGGGCCATCCAGAAGCGAGCCAGTGTACTCGGTCTGTCAGCTTCCGCCAGTTGCTCCAGGAAGTCGCGCGCAGTTGCCGCTGAACTCCAGGCCGTAGGGCGCTCCGGTTTCGCCAACGCGGTTGATCCCGCGGCTTGGGTGTCGCCTCGACCCGCATTCTGCGAGTTCGAACCGAGAGGAATTTCGAGATCGGAAAGTACGGAGTCCTCGAACTCTGCTCTGATCGGCGCGGTGTCGCAATCAACCGCCTTGTCGGCGTTAGCCAGCATATCGGTCGACGCAAAGAGCTCGGGCATTTGCTCTTCCAGCGAGTCGGCCAGCGCGTTCTCGGAATGAGCCTTATCAGGATTTTCGCCACGGCCGGCTATTGGGATGCTGTGCCCCGGATCCGCAGGAGGCGTCTTCTTTACCGACTCCTGCATATTCCAAATCGATGCTACCTTGCTCTGCATGCTGGGAACTTCATTGCTGCTGCGCGGCATTCCGCAGTTACCGCAAAACTGTTCTTCCCCCATGATCTTGTGCCCGCACTTGCGGCAAACGAACATGGACGCGGGTGGGATTACGGGGAACGCGCTGGCAGCGGGACTGGCAGTTGTGGCCGTCGAATCTTTAGCGGCCCCTTTGCCCGCCGTCGATTTGTCCACCAAGGCCTCAAGGTTGGGCTTCAACTTTTCTAGAGCCTCCAGCATGACTGCACGTTCGGTTGCGAGCGATTTTTTCCAGCCGGCTTCCTCCTCCCGCACCAGCGCCTCGGTCACCAGCCCGGCCATGAGCTGGCAGGTGTGAACGTCCTGCTCGGTGAACGCATGTGTGATCGGATAATAAAGCTCCACACCGCCGGCGACGACGCCCTCGTGGAAAATAGGAACCGCAATCATCGACTGAATGCCGCGCCGTCGGCACTCTTCCGTGTCGAGAAGGAATTCGGGATTTACGTCGTTGCAGCGGAACACCTGCCCGGTGCGGAGGCAGGCGACGCACAACGACTTATCCATGGGAACTTCGGTTCCCGCAGGCAACGTCAGCAGCCCGCTGGCCGCCCGGTAGAGAAACTTCTCGTCGTCGAGGATGCCAATTGCGGCACCCCTGGCCCGGGCGATCTGAGTGAGGCGCTCAGCGACCAGCGACATCGCATTTTCCAATTCCAGGTGACGGACTTGAATCTGGTGCTGAGTCTCAACGATTTGCGCCAACGTGGTGGTGTAATCGGCGTTGGCCCCTGATTCGTCGTCCGGCGGGCGCGCCGCGGCCCGTGGCGGGAAAGGCGAAGCTCGCTCTTCCGCTTCGATCTGTTCTCGCCTGAGCGAGAGCCCCAGTTCCATCTCTTGCAATTCGCGGTTGTGCTCTTGCAGCACATACGCCGCTTCCAGCAGCTTTCCGAGCGTCTGCTCGTCCAGAACTGGTTTATCTTTCTCTTCGGAACCGATCTCTTTTTGTTTTTCCACCGCAGGAAACCGTCCCGGCGCGCAACCCGCATTTCACTGGAATGCGCCTATTCTAGTGCAATTCCTAAGCGAATCATGCGCCAATTAAAGAGCGCCAAGGTGGTCACGCGGGGGAGAACCTTCAGGAAGATCGTACCTTGGGGCTCCTTCGGCCAGGCAGGGCCCACGAATCTGCCAATAGTTTACCGCCAGACGCGTCAACTGGCGAGTGCTCTTCTGGCGCGAGAGCCGGGCACGAGGGCGCCAGGTTATCACTCTTCGGTAACCACCCTCGAGTCACCCTTTTGGCTGAGAAAGAAGTGCACTGCCGGCGTGATGATGAGCGACAGAACCATGGAAATAAGCACGCCGCCAATGACCGCGATCGCCAGAGGTTGCAGCATCTGCGACCCGGCGCCGATGGCAAAGGCCAGCGGCAACATGCCGGCTACAGTCGCCAGCGCCGTCATTACGATGGGTCGCAACCGGCGGCGAGCGGCCTGAAGCATGGCCTGTTCGGCGGTCATTCCCAAGGAGCTCATCTTCTGATCGGCGTCGAGCAGCAGGATGCCGTTCTTGGCGACGATGCCGATCACCATGATCATCCCCATGAATGACGAAATGTTAAAGGTCGTGCGTGTAATCAGGAGCGCTATAAAAACTCCCGACGTCGACAAAAGCGCCGACGAGAGAATTGCCACCGGTGCGGCGAACGTTCCAAATTCAAACAGCAGCACGATGAACAACAACAATATCGCAAGCGTGAGTACGATCATCAGGTCATGGAATGACTGCCGCTGTTCCTGGTAGGTTCCGCCATATTCCACGCGAATACTCGACGGGATGTGTAAATTGGTCACAGCTTTTTGCACGTCGGCCATGCCGCTGCCCAGGCTGCGGCCTTCCAGACGGGCAGTCACAGCCACGTCGCGTTGCAGATTTTCGCGCCTGACTTCCGTTTGGCCCGGATTCTCCACAATAGCCGACAGTGCGCCCAGCGTCGCGGTATGGCCAGTGCCGCTGATCAGTAGGGTATCGCGCATGGCTTCGAGCGAGGCGCGGTTCGCGGCAGGGAAGCGCACGCGCAGTGTGTAGGCACGGTCGTTCGCCACGACCGGAGTGGGTGCCGGCTCGCCTTCGAGAATGGCCGAGGCATCCAGCGCGATTTCTTCGGCGCTGAACCCGGACCGGGCGGCTACGCTGGGATCAACCTGAAACGTCACCGCCGGACCGCTGATGGTATTTTCGATTCCATTCAGAATGTCGACCACGCCTTTGATTTTTCCGATGGACTCAGCCACCCTGGGCGCCCACTCTTCCAGTTGCTTCGGATCCTGCGAGAACAATTTGATCTGAATCGGTTCCGGCGCCGACGTGAGATCGCCGATCATGTCCTGAAGAACCTGCACGAACTCGATGTCGAGCGCAGGCTCCTGCTGCTTGATGTCGGCACGCACGTCGGCAATGATGTCTTCGATATCCCGGCTGCGTTTGGCTTTCAACTTCACCAGAATGTCCCCGGTATTGGCTTCCGTGACCGAAGCCAGGCCTAGCTGCAAGCCGGTGCGCCGCGACGTGCTCTCCACTTCCGGAACTTCGCGCAGCATCTGCTCGACGTGCCCCACCACGCGGTTGGTTTCTGCCAGCGAACTGCCGGCGGGCATGATGTAGTCGATCACGAATCCACCTTCATCCATCTCGGGCAAGAGGTCGGAACCGGAAAAGGTGTAGCACAAATAAGAGGCGACAATCAGCGCGGCGCTGAAGACGATCAGCAATCGCGGCCGCTCCAGCGCACGCCGCAGCCAGCGTTCGTGAAAGTTCACCACGCGCAGGAAGAAGCCGCTCAGGTGCTTCTCCTCGGCCGCGAGCAATCTCGCAGCGTCGTCTCCATTTTCAGCGGCTCCTTTTCCGTTATCTTGCGACGAATTGCCGGAAGCCTCGGCCTCTACTCCATTCTTCGCGTGTCTTCCTTTGACGAAGAACTGGCTCAACGTCGGCGTCCAGGTCACAGCCAGCGCGAGCGAAGTTAGCAGCGACACGGTCATAGTCACCGCCAGCGCGCGGAAGAAAACTCCAGTGACCCCGGCGATGACGATCAGTGGAATAAAGACGACCACCGGCGTGATCGTCGATCCGATCAGCGGCACGGTGATTTCCTTCAGCGCGCTGCGGATGGCTTCCAGTCGCCCTTGTCCCGCGTCGCGATGCAGCACGATGTTTTCCACCACGACGATGGCATCGTCGATGACCAGTCCCACGGCTGCCGCCAGGCCGCCGAGCGTCATCAAATTAAAAGTCTGGCCCATCACTTTGAGGGCGATGAATGTGACCATCACGGTCACTGGAATTACGAGGCCCGCCACCAGCGACGTTCCCCAATCGCGCAGGAATACCACGAGAATGATCGAGGCCAGAAGCAGTCCGAGCAGAATGGCATCGCGCACACTCTTGATGGATTCGTTGACGATGATCGACTGATCGTAAAATGGCTGGACCTGAACTCCGGGCGGAATGGTTTTGCGCAGGCGCTCGATTTCGTCGTGAACTTCCTGCGCCACCTGCACCGTGTTTCCATCCGGCTGGCGATTGATGTTCAGCAGTACGGCGGGCTTTCCGTTGGCCGTAACCACGGTATAGACCGGCTTTACACCGGGAGCGACGCTCGCGATATCGCCGATGCGCACCGGAATTCCCGCGGGCGTGCTCTTCACCACCGCGTTCCCAATTTCTTCCGGTGTGCGCACCTGGCCGCTGACGAGGCCGAGATAGAGTTGATGATTGCGCTCGATCAGTCCGGGGGAGTCGATAAGGTTCGTGCGCCGCACCGCCTCGAGAATGTCTGCCACGGTGATCCCGGCGGTCAGAAGCTTCGCCGGATCGGGCGTGATGTGAAACTCCGGCTCTTGTCCTCCCTGGACAATTACGGTGGAAACGCCTTCCAGCCGGTTCAGCCGTGGCTTCATTTCATAGGTGGCCATCTCCCACAGCTTGGTTTGGGGCATGCTGTCGGAAGTCACGCTATACCCAATGATCGGGAACGCCGCAAAGGTCAGGCGATGAGCTTCGATCTTCGCGGTGGAGGGAAGTTCCGGTTGTACGCGTGAAATCGCCGCATTTACATACTGCAGGGTCTGGAACATGTCGATGTCCCAGCGAAAAAACAGATCGATCTCCGCCGATCCCCGGCTGGTAATGGAGCGCACGGTCAACAGGCCAGGTACGCTGTTGACGGCTTCTTCGATCGGGCGCGTGACCGTCACCGTCATCTGATCGATGGGCATAACGCCGTTATCGACCGCGATCAGCACGCGGGGGAAATCTGTCGAAGGGAACACCGATACCGGAATCGTGAACGCGAGATATGCTCCCAGCAAACCCAACGTCAGAATCACGAATATAACGGGCCGCGAGTGCTGGGCAATCCAATGCTGGCTGGAGGGTTGCTCAGGCGAACCGCCGGGGTTCGGAGAGTTCATGCGGAGGCTCCGCAGCAGTTACTTTTCACTCGATCCCTCGCTGGGAGCCTTCGATGCGGGCTTCGATTCTTCCGATGATCCTTCTGCGGGAGCGGGAGCTTCGGCTGGCGCGATTTTGATCTTGGTCTTGTCGGGCAGCCCATACGCGCCGGTGGCGATTACTTTGTCGCTGGCGGTGACGCCTTCAAGAACCTGAACGTCGTCTCCGTTACGGATGCCGAGTTTTACGGCCTTCTGGTGAGCCAGGCCATCGGAGCCTGCCAGCATTACCGCAGTGGTTCCATCCGGCGCAGTGATTACCGAACTTGCAGGGACGACGAGAGCGTCTTTTATGGTCTTCGCGGTCAGTGACAGCTGCACGCTGGTTCCCGGTTTCAGCGCGTGCTTGGGATTCTTCGCTTCCACCCAGACTTCGACGGTCGTGCTGTTGGGGTCCAGCGCCGGACTCACCACCGTCACCTTGCCTTCGACAGGTTCGTCGAGGCCAGGTACGGTCATCGTGCCTTCATCGCCCACTTTCAAGGCGGCCGCATCGCTCTGTGGGATATGCGCCTTGGCGATGACCGACGAAATATCCATCACCGTCAACAGGGGAGTGCTTGCCGCTGCCATTTCGCCGGGGTAGAGCGGACGATCGGTCACGACACCGTCTATCGGACTGCGAATTTCCGAGTAGCTTAGCTGCGCCTCCGCTCCCAGGTACTTTCCTTTGGCCGAGGCCAGTTGTCCCGCGGCCGACTTCAGTTCCTGTTGCTTGCCGATGGCCAGGAGCTTGTCCAGATGCTGCTTGGCGATTGCCTGCTGGTTGCGCGCCGCGGTAATGTCGACGCGCGATTGATCCAGTTCTTTCCGTGGCAATGCTCCTTGCGCGAACAGTTGCTGGCGGCTCTCGAAGACCTTTTCCTGCGCGTCGAGAGCCTGCTGCGATTGCTGTGCCTCAGCTTCGGCCTTCCTGATCTCCTCTGGCAGGCTGGCAGCGGTAGTGGTTTCGTAAGTTGCTTCCGCCTGCTCGTATGAGCCTTTGGTGTCCTGTGCCGCGGCGCTCAGATCACGGTTCTCCAGCACCGCCAGCAGTTCGCCCTGATGAACCGGACTGCCGCGCTTCACCAGAAACTTCTGTACCGGGGCGCTGATCTTCGGCACGATCGCGGCCTGCTGCCGCGGAAACAGAATCGCCTCCGCCTTGATGGTGCGTTGAATCGTGGTTTTTTCGACGGCGGCCACCTGCACGGTGACCGTGGGCTCTTTGTCGCCTGTCTCGGACGAGCATCCCGTCATCATGGCTCCGCCAATGGCAGCCACCAGAACCGCAATGGAAAGCGTCGAGCCCCGCAACGGACTCAACGTGTACATGCCGCGCCACAGGGTTCCGGTTTCCAAGCGTGCGGTTCTCGTGTTTTTGCAGTTCATGCGGCTAGAAGTTCCCCGTCACCGTCTGTAAATTCGCCACCGCGACCCGGAATCGCGCCTGGCCATCGTCGTAGGAATCGCGCGCCTGCGTCAGAGTATTTTGCGCATCCACCACTTCGAGCACGGTTGCTTCCCCCGCTTGATAACGCAAGGTCGTGAGACGCAGGCCGTCGGCCGCCAGTTCGGCGGAACTGGCCAGCGACTCCAGTTCCAGCCGCGCGGTCTCGGCCTCACCGTAGTACTGGCGCAGATGGCTCAGCAGTTGCCGCTGCGCGTAAGTCAACTCGACCTGCGCCTGATCCCGCCGCAATTCGGCCTGTTTCAGTTTGCTGCGATCCGAGCCCCAACTGAATATGGGAATCTGCAAGGTCGCCACCGCCGAATAGCCAACATTGCGCACGCCATCCGTCCGGATCGCAAACTGGTTCGAGTCGATGCCGTAAAAATAATCAATGCCTAGCGACGGCAGAAGTCCACCCCATGCTGCCGCCACTTCATGATTCGCAATTTCAAAGCTCGCCAGAGCGGCGCGCAGGTCGGGGTTATTTTTCTTGCCCGAGGCTTCTACTTCCGCGAAAGTGGGCAGCGGCTCCGGAGTCTGCAAGTCATCGACGACGGCAAAATCCTGATTGAAATCCCGGAAAAGCAGCACCGCCAGATCGAGCCTGCTCTTCTCCATGCCAAGTTGAGCCTCCTCCAGGTTGCGCTGCTGCTGCTGGGCCTGAATGCGTGCCTTGATTACGTCGGCGCGCGCCACTTCACCGCCATGCTCGAGCTTCTGGCTGATGTCGAGAAAGTGGGCGGCCTCGGCGTCCGCGCGTTGCGCCGTTGCGTACTTTCGTTGCGCTACCACTAGTCCGTAATATGCCCCGGTCACAGTTACGACCAGTCCCCGGGCGGCGATCTCTGCTTTGGCGCGCGTCTGCGCCAGGGCCGCAGATGAGCGGCGATAGTCGGCAAAATTGGTGAGCGACAGAGCTTGATGCACATCCGCCTGGCTAATATATTCGTGCACCCCATTGTTGGCGATGAACCTGGAATTCGGACATCCCTGGGGTCTCGCCACGCAGTTCGCGGGAAGCGCTCCCGTGCCTTGGGTATAGATAAATGAATTGTTGTAATTCAGGTTCGGCAGAAGTCCAGCGCGAGTCTGCACTCGATCTTCGCGAGCCACGCCGAAATCCGTGATCGCCGAGCGGTATTGGGGATCGTTCAGGCGAGCCCGCTGAATCGCGTCCTGAAGCGTAATCGTGATTGGAGCCCCACCGGCGGGTGCGGATGCCGAAGTTGCACTCGTGGCCTCGGCCGATATTGTTACCTGTGCAAAACTAGGGAGCCGAAGTGCCAGCAGCACCAAAATGAAAAACCAGCATTGCGAACCGCGCCCGCTATGGGACGACGCCGTCCTTGTCGGAACTCCGCCAGTCGGTTGGGCCGCCACGAGGTCACAGCGATGAAAAGCAGCGCAGTCGGACCTTGATGAAAGGCCTTTAATGCCAAAGGTATGGCTCGGGACGAGCGTGCAGGCGAAACTCCGCCTCTTGTAAGCGATAACCGACGTCGGCCAGACCCGCGAAGGAAGAAAAATGTGATCTGCCACGCTTTTCATGGGGCACCTGTTGCGCCAATTTGGAACTCGTAAGGCTATCACGGCCCGTCTGAAAACCACATGAAAACCATGGGTTATCGCTTAAAGTGCTACGCCCTAAGGTAGTTAGCTCATGTCCTGGCGGACTGCGCGAACAATTGGCGAAGCCCGTGCATTAGGCCAATACGAGTTCGATCGCCGAACCACCAGGAGGAGAAAATTAACATGATCGATCTGGAGCAAGTCAAAGTCACTCCCCGCGACCGGCAGGTCTTGAACCTGCTCGTTCAGGGATGCAGCAACAAAGAGATTGCGGGACAGCTCAACATCAGTCCCCGCACGGTAAAACAACATTTGCGCACCCTGTTCCTGCGCGCCGGAATCCGCGAAGGCCGAAAACGTGTGAAGCTGGCCATCGCCATGTTCAGCAAGGAGAATGCACAATCATGACCCCCTGCGAGCGCCTCACCCCAAAGGAAATTCAGATCGCCATTCTGGTCTGGGAGGGCCTGACCAATCGCGAAATCGGCAAGATTATCGGCACCAGTGAGCAGGTAATTAAAAACCATCTGCGAAGCACCTTTGACAAGGTCGGCGTCTGGAGTCGGCTGGAATTGGCGATGTATGTGGCCGCTCACGGCGGAAAGAACTGGCCCCCTGAGGCGGAGCGCACTGACGCATCCTATGGCGAAGCCATTGGAGCTGACTGAGCCACGATCACGTTGGTAGATTGCCCGTTCGGTATCTTCGCGGCCGCGGAAAACGGTAACAGGGGACAGCAATCTCCCGATCGGGTTCCAATTTCTGCAAAACGTTTCACGACCACAGTTCGATTTGGAGCATCGGCGGACCCTTAAGTTTATATCTCACAGTCAATTGCAACTAGCTCGATAACGGCATGGGAATTGCGAGAAGCCAACTGATCTGCACGAGCGGGCTCAATAGCAGCCACGAGCCGGCTTCGCAACCCGGGGCGAAACCGCGATGGCTTATAAAGAGATTTTCTGGATGGCATGTGACTCCACCGAACAACTAAGGGCGGAGTACGGACCCTTTCATACCCGCGACCAGGCTGAGTCTGAGGCCAAGAAGCTTGGATTTGGCTACCTGCTGCGTTACGAGCACATTCTCGGTGAGAATGAAGAAATCCAGGAAGTTCGCTGCATTTTCGTAGAGCTGCCGGGGGCAGCCCCGGCCGGTGTCGAAAGCATTCCGGTAACCCTCCATACTCGTTGTGCTACCTGTGGCGAATCGGCCGCGCATGAGAAGGGCTGGCAGGCTGAAGTGTGGGCCGACATCCACGAGTTTGAACATTCGCGCCATCGGGTTCGACTGTTCGAACATGCGCGCGGCAAAGGCCTGAAGGAAATCGGCGACTGGCGCGGCTAAGGATTAAGGCAGGGAAATTACAACCGCAGAGGACGCGGGCTACGCAGAGGAGTTATTGAGCATTCCTTTTGCCGGCGTCAGTGGAATCGTAAATACTCCGCGCCCGCGTCCTCTGCGGTTTTTCATTTTAGTTTATTTCGGGGGCGAGGTCAGCGCGCTCGCCGCCGCCCGGTCCACCAGCCAGATCAGCTTTCCATTGCTCGGCTGCACCAGCTTTGAAGGATACTGTTCGCCGGGCGCATCTTCCTCCAACACAATCTTGAGGACGTTCGCCTTATCTGTTCCGCTGACCAGAAACAGTACGCAGCGGGCGGCATTCAGAACGGGAAGAGTGAGCGTAAGGCGGTTGGTCTTCAGCTTCTCGACCCAGTTGGCGATCACGAGCCGCGATTTCTCCTCCAATCCGGCAGTGCCTGGAAAGAGCGACGCGGTGTGGCCATCCGGACCCATGCCGAGGAGAATTAAATCAAAGCTCGGAAACTCTCCCGCCTTCAGTTGAAAGAATTTTCGCACAGTCTGCTCATAAGCCTCAGCCGCGGCTGCGGCGTCACGGTTTTCCGCAGGAATCGGGAACACATTCCCGGCTGCGACGGGAATCTTCGAGAGCATGGTTTCGTCCGCCATGCGGTAGTTGCTGTCGGGATCGGTCGGAGGCACGTGGCGCTCATCGCCCCAGAAGAAAAACGTGCGATCCCAGGGCAGAACGCTCTTGGCATTGGTGGCCAACAAATTAAAGAGATTTTTGGGAGTCGACCCGCCCGACAGAGCGATGGTGAAGCGGCCGCGCTGGGCTACCGCTTCCTTGGCGCGGTGTATGACCTCTTCGGCCGCCGCTTCGAACAACTCCTGCGGAGTGGTTAGCACTCGAACTTCAGCGGAGGAACTCACTCGACCTTACTCCCGTAGGCTTTAGCTCTTTCCCAGCACGGCAGCACAACGCGCCGCCCCTAGCAGCCCAGCCTTTTCGTTGGTGACGACCTCGACCGGAATCGCTTCCACCAGGGGCCTCAGGCGGCCTTTCGCGAGGAACGCCTCAATAAAGAGCGACCCCTTCAGTTTGGCAATAATTTTCGGAGAGATGCCGCCGGCCAGGAACAAGCCGCCGGTGGACATCGCTTTGAGCGCCAGATTGCCGGCCTCTGCGCCGTATACGGCAATCCACAGGTCCAGTGCCTGGACTGCCAGAGGTTCGGTTCCGTCGAGCGCCGCTTTAGAAATCGCCGCGGCCGGATCGCCCGACTCAAGCCCAGCGGCAAACTCGGCAGACTCCTTGGCGCATCCACTCTCGCGCAGGAATTCGTACACATTCACGAGACCGGGCCCCGACAAAATCCGTTCGTAGCTCACATGTCCAAATCGCGCCTGTAGAAACCGCAATAATTCGATCTGCAAGTCTCCCTGGGGCCCAAAGTCGGTATGTCCGCCCTCGCAGGCGAAAACGTGATGGCGCGTGCCATCCCAGAAAAGCCCGGCCTCACCCAGTCCAGTCCCCGGCGCGATTACAGCCTGATTGCCTGTAGCTGGGCCCGTCACCCGGTGCAACGGAACCAGATCCGAGTCGCTCAGTGCGCCGATGCCCCACGCGCTGGCTTCCAGATCGTTAATGAGAAGCGTGGCAGGAAGATGAATTTGCTTGGCCAACCGCGCCTGTTCGATCACCCAGGGGAGGTTCGAGGTTTCGACGCGTCCGTTGCGCACCGGGCCAGCGATGCCGAAACACGCCGCGTCGGGGCGGGCGCCGGAATCGTTCAAAAATTCGCTGACAATCTCGCCGAGTTCGCTGTGCTCACGGCTGGGAAAGGTTCGCTCCGAAATCAGGCGCAGATGCCCGTTCTGGGGTTGAAAATAAGCCAGCCTAGCGTTGGTACCGCCAATGTCGCCGGCCAGAATCATTTCTCGAAGTTCCTCCAGCGGCGGCCGTCGCGTTCCAGCAGTTCATCCGCTTCCTTCGGTCCCCAGGTACCGGACGCGTAATTGGGGAAATTCCGCGGCGGCAGTGCCTTCCACAAATCGAGCACGGGGTTGACCACGGACCAGCCAGCCTCCACCATGTCGGCGCGCTGAAACAGCGTCTGATCGCCGATCATGCAGTCATGCAGCAGCCGTTCATAACCGGTGCTGGGCTGCTTGCCAAAATATTCCTGATACTCGAAATTCATATCGACCGTACCCAGTCGCATGACCGGCCCGGGCACCTTGGCCGCGAATTGCAGCGAGATTCCTTCCTCGGGTTGGATGTGCAAAACCAGCTGATTCGGCATAAGATGTTCGACCGGCGTGTCGCGAAACAGCACGAATGGCGCCCGTCGAAACTGTATCACGATATGGGTATTGCGCACCGGCATGCGCTTGCCCGTACGCAGGTAGAACGGCACATCCGCCCACCGCCAGTTGTCGATGTTCAGCTTCATGGCCACGAAAGTCTCGGTCCGCGAATCGGGTGCGACGTCGGGTTCCGAGCGGTAAGCCGTGACCCGCTTGCCGTCTTCGGTCCCGTCTCCATATTGCCCGCGCACGCTTCGGCTCAATACATCTTCGTCGCCCATGGGCTGAATGGCGTGCAGAATCTTGGCCTGCTCGTCCCGCACCGCATTGGCATCGAACGAAATCGGCGGCTCCATCGCCGTCAGGCTGATCAGTTGCATGATGTGGTTCGGAACCATATCGCGCAGCGAGCCGGCATGATCGAAATAACTTCCCCGGCCCTCGACGCCAACGGTTTCCGCGACCGAGATCTGCACGTGGTCGATATAGCGGCGATTCCACACCGGTTCAAAAATTCCGTTGGCAAAACGGAACGCCATGATGTTCTGCACGGTTTCTTTGCCCAGATAATGATCGATGCGGTAGATCTGCTTCTCATCGGCGACTTTGAGGAGTTCGGCGTTCAGCGCCTTGGCCGATTCCAGATCGTGCCCGAACGGTTTCTCGATCACCACGCGGCGCCAGTGGCTATTGTTCTGTTCCATCAACCCGTTGGCGGAGAGCTTCTGCACAATCGGTCCGAAAAAGTTCGGCGCCACCGCCATGTAGTAGAAAAAATTCTGGTGGGTCAAGTGATCCTGATCGATCTTGCCGAGGAAATCCTTGAGCCGCGGGTAAAGGTTGTCATCGCCGAAATCGGCGGCGAAATAATAGAAGCGGCGCATGAACGAGTCCCACAGTTCGTCTTGGATGCACTCGCCGCAGTAAGCCTTCACATCGTCATGCACGCGCTTGCGAAAATCGTCGTTTGACATCTGCGTGCGCGCAACCCCCACTACGGCGAACTCTTTCGACAGCAATCCGGCGCGCGCCAGGTTATAGAGCGCCGGAATCAACATGCGCCCGGTCAGATCGCCGGCTGCGCCAAAAATCACCATGACACAGGGATCGCCCTGCTTGCCGATTTTAGGAGGCGCCGCCGTAAGTTGTTCCGCTAACTCAGCCATGATAAGTCCTTTTAAGTCGGTCGTTAGCCCGTGGTCGTCTGTCGCTTGCGAGCCAGTGTAAGCGGGCGGCCAACGACAAACTGCCAACGACCCTATTTTTTCGCCCCAGCTTCCACGTGTCCGCCAAACTTCTGCCGCATGGCGGAAAGCATCTTTTCCGCAAATGTGTGCTGTTGCCGCGACCGGAAGCGCACGTACAGCGCCGCCGTTAGCACATCCGCTGGGACCGCTTCGTCGAGCGCTGCCTGAATCGTCCAGCGTCCCTCACCGGAGTCCTGCACGTAGCCTTCGTATTCCGAGAGCGTCGGATTTTCCGCAAGCGCCATCGCCGTCAGGTCGAGCAGCCAGGAACTGACTACGCTTCCGCGCCGCCACACTTCCGCTATGTCTGGCAAGTTCAAGTCGTATCGAATGTCTTCGGGCAAATCTTTGCTGGTCGCGTTCTTAAAAATATCGAACCCTTCCGCGTAAGCCTGCATGATGCCGTATTCGATGCCGTTGTGAACCATCTTGACGAAGTGACCGGAGCCAGAGGGGCCGCAGTGAAGGTAGCCTTCTTCGGCGGTACCGCCGAGCTTTTCCCGCCCTGGCGTGCGCGGGATATCGCCCTTTCCTGGCGCCAGTGTCCTGAAAATTGGATCGAGCCGCTGCACCGCTTCTTTGGGCCCGCCAATCATCATGCAGTAGCCCCGCTCCAGGCCCCAGACGCCGCCGCTGGTGCCGACGTCGACATAATGAATGCCTTTGCCCTTGAGATCCTTGGCGCGGCGCACGTCATCTTTGAAAAAAGAATTTCCGCCGTCGATGATGGCATCGCCCGCCTGCATGTGCTGCGCCAACTTCTGCACGGTCGCTTCGGTCGGACCGCCTGCGGGGACCATGATCCAAACTGCGCGCGGCGCCGCCATCTTGCCAATCAGATCTTCGAGCGACGAAGATCCTGTCGCTCCCTCGCCGGCCAATCCCTTCACGGCATCGGCGCTGAGATCGGAAACAAAAAGCTGATGTCCGCCGCGCATCAACCGCCGCGTCATGTTGGCGCCCATGCGCCCGAGACCCACCATCCCCATCTGCATGCTGAAACTCCTAACCGTAACGCCTAGTAGCGCCGGCGTCCCGCCGGCTGTCGCGAGCGCATCCTGCGCTCGCACTCATGCATCACAAAACTCTAGAGTGCTTTTGCCACCGCAGCCTGCAGCGCGGCCAGCCCCGCCTTCAAATTGCTGCCCAAATGCACCCGCATCGCGCGCCTTCCGCGATCCGCCAGCACCTGGAAATCTCCACGCGCCTGCGCCGCCTTCACCACTCCAAACGTATATTTCTGGCCCGGCACGGGTAGCTCCACGGAATCATCGCAAGTGATTTGCAGAAACACTCCCGAGTTCGGCCCGCCTTTATACGCCTGCCCGGTCGAATGCAGGAATCGGGGCCCAAAGCCAAGAACTGTCGCAACACGTTTCTTATCCCGCACCAGATGCCGGATCGCTTGCAGGGCAGTTTCGTGCTCCGCATTCATCTGGATATATCCCAGCACCGCGAAGTAATCGCCCGCTTGGATGCGAGCCAGGTGCGCCTTGAGATATCCCGCCAGCGAATTATCGCCGCGCGCCGCTTTCGCAAGTTCCGCCGCGTTTTTTTCGTCGGTGAACAATTTAATTCCGGCATCTTCAACGACCGGACTTTCCGCGGGCAGGGAACCATTCTTCTCGTACTCAGTCGTCAAAGAACGCGTCGCAACTTTGCTGGCTTCAACATCGGGCTGGTTGAAAGCATTGATCCCGATGATCGATCCGGCCACGGCCGTAGCAATCTCCCAGCGGAAAAATTCTGCGCCCAGGTCGTAGATGTCGGGCATGGAAATGCGAACTACAGGATGCCCAGCCTTTTCGATGGCAGCCACGTGCTCGTCCTGAGTCGCGTCCGGGGCCGATTCCAGCCGCACATAAACAAACACCCGGTCGCTGCCGTAGACCTCCGGAGAGCCCAAGCTCTCGCGGTCTACTGGGATGATGCCTTTACCCACTTTACCCGTCGATTCGGCGAGCAGTTGCTCGAGCCACGCCCCCAGATCCGAGATTCCCGGAGAGGTAATCATCGTGACCTTATCGCGGCCCGCATTGGCGGCGGTTCCGAGAATGATCCCTAACACCGCGCCGGGATTTTGTTCGGCGGCAACACCCGACCGACAGGCATGAACCATCTCAGCCGCGCGATCGAGAAATTTCCTGGTATCAATCCCCATTGCTGCGGCCGGGACCATTCCAAAGTTCGACAAAGCGGAATACCGTCCGCCGATCGAAGGGCGCCCAAAGAACACATGCAGAAAGTGATCGGCTTCCGCCACCTGCTGCATCTTCGACCCCGGATCGGTGATCGCGACGAACTGGCTGCCAACTTTCGCCGCTCCCACCGCCTGCTTCGTGCGTTCGAAGAAATATTGTTTGAAAATATTAGGCTCGAGCGTGCTTCCAGACTTGCTCGAAACGATGAATAGTGTCTTCGGAATGTCGATCGATTTCTCGCACGCTTTCACCTGCGAAGGATCGGTGGAGTCGAGCACATGAAGGGTAGGGAAGTGCGTGATGCGGCCAAAAGTCATGCGCAGGACTTCCGGGCAGAGACTCGATCCGCCCATGCCCAGCAGCAGCACATGCTGAAAGCCTCGCACCTGAACTTCTTTAGCAACCTTCACCAGTTGGTCGTGCTGCGCGACCTGCTCCTCGACAATGTCGAGCCAGCCCAGCCAGTTGCCCTCGTCGCTTCCGGTCCAGAGGCCCGCATCACGGTTCCACAGGCGCTGCATGCTTCCGCGTGCTTGCCAGTCGGCGATCGTCGTCTTTACGGCCGTAGCCAGCGAATCGGGCAGGGAGGTCTTCAGTCGGCTCACCGGTCTTTCCTTTTTCTGATCTATCTTCTGGTTCTAATCTATCCTTTTGCTTGCGTGCTCTTCTCCACCGCGGCCAGCAACTTGTCGAACGCGTCGGCGAACAGCTTTACGCCATCATCGGTCAGCTTGTCAGTGACTTCCTTCATGGAAATACCGGCGCGCGCGAGATCCTGCATGGTCTTGGCCGCGCTCGCTACATCCTCGGTCAAGCTGTTGCGCAGCCGTCCATGATCGCGGAAGGCGTCGATCGTTGCCGGCGGCATGGTATTGACCGTATCTTTCCCGATCAACTCCTCAACATAAATCACGTCGCGATAATGCGGATTCTTCGTGCTGGTGCTCGCCCACAGCACGCGCTGTGTCTGCGCCCCCTTGGATGCCAGCGCCTGCCAGCGAGGTCCGCTGAAGATACGCTCATAACTCTGGTAGGTGAGCTTGCCGTTGGCGATCGCCACTTTGCCCAGCAGACTTTTCAGCAGAGCTTGCCGGCTCGCATCGGTCGTTGTCTTCAGCTTTTCATCGATTATGGAATCGATCAGCGTGTCGATGCGGCTGATGAAGAAACTGGCCACGCTGGCCATTTTTTTCAAGTTGCCCCCGCGGCCCGCCAGCTCTTCGAGTCCTAAGATATAAGCCTCGGCAACTTTTTCGTACACATCCTGCGCGAACAGCAAAGTGACGTTGATATTGATGCCTTCGCCGATCAACTGCTGGAACGCCGGAATTCCCTCGGTTGTTCCCGGCACTTTGATCATGACATTCTCGCGCTGCACCGCTTTCCACAGGCGGCGGGCCTCGTCGATCGTTTCTGTCGTTTTGCGCGCCAGGTACGGAGAAACTTCCAGGCTGACGTAGCCGTCGCGAGCTTTCGATTCGTCGTACACCGGCCGCAGCGCGTCGGCTGCATCCTGAATGTCGCGAATGGCGATCTGCTCAAAGCGGCCCGTGGCATCGAGATCCTTACGCGAGGCCAGCGACTTCAACACATCGTCATAGAGCGAACTGTCGGCGATTGCTTTCTCGAAGATCGCGGGATTCGAGGTCATGCCTCGCAGCCCATCGTCGGCAATCATCTGCTTGAGTTTGCCACTGGTGAACAGATCGCGCCGAATGTAATCGAGCCACATCGACTGGCCGTAGTCGAGCAATTCCTTCAGCGGATTCTTAGTCGCTTTCGAGTCCAGAACTCCAGTTGGTTGCATAGTAACCTCCACGTCTACGAATTCATTTTACCGATGTCATTTCTCCGACATCGCTGCGCGCGCTTCCTCCACTACTTTGTCGACCGTAAACCCAAAGAACTTCAACAGATCTTTCAACGGCGCCGACGCGCCAAAACGATGCATCCCAATATTCCGCCCCTTGAGGCCGGTATAGCGAGCCCAGCCGAATGTCGCCGCCATCTCTACCGAAACCCGCGCCGTCACGACCATTGGCAGCACGCTCTCTTTGTACGCCGCATTCTGCTGTTCAAAAATTTCCCACGAAGGCATGCTGACCACGCGCGCCTTCACTCCTTCGGCCTTCAATTTTTCGTACGCGTCCACGCACAGCGACAATTCGCTGCCCGTACCCAACAGAATCACTTCGGGCTTTCCCGCCGGCGCGTCGGCCAGCACGTAAGCTCCCTTGGCCACTCCGGATGCAGCAGCATACTTCGTCCGATCCAGCGTCGGCAGATTCTGTCGCGTCAACACCAGTGCCACGGGCGAATGGCGTAATTGCGCAATAATCTTCCACGCTTCGGTGACCTCATTCGCATCGCCCGGACGCAGCACGATCAGATTCGGCATGGCGCGCAGCGATGCCAGTTGCTCGATCGGCTGATGCGTCGGCCCATCCTCGCCCACGCCGATCGAATCGTGCGTGAAGATGAAAATTGACGGGCACTCCATCAGCGCCGCCAGCCGGATGCTGGCCCGCATATAGTCGCTGAAATTAAAAAATGTCGCGCCGAACGCGCGCACTCCCGACTTTGTCAGCCCGTTCACGCTCGCGCCCATCACATGCTCGCGCACGCCGAAGTGCAAATTGCGCCCCGCATAATTTCCCGCCTTGAAATCTCCCGCACCCTCAAATTTGAGCGTGGTCTTGTTCGATGTCGCGAGGTCCGCGGATCCGCCAATCAGCCATGGAATATTCTGCGCTACTACATTGAGCACTTTGCCTGAGCTTTCGCGCGTCGCCACGCCTTTGGCGTCAGGGGGAAACGTCGGCAGATTCTTATCCCATCCTGCAGGCAGTTCGTCGTGTTGCATACAGCGCAACCGCTCCGCCATATCGGGGAACTTCTGGGAATATTCCGCGAATGTCTTAGCCCACTGCGTGTGCAAGTCACGCCCGCGCCTGCCGATACCCTCGCGAAAATTCTCCCGCACTTCCTCTGGCACCAGGAATTTCGCATCTTCAGGCCAGCCATAAAACTTCTTGACCAGCTTTACTTCGTCTTCGCCGAGCGGCTCGCCGTGAGCCGCGTTCGTATCCTGCTTGTGCGGAGACCCGTAACCAATATGGCTATCGACAATAATCAGGGTTGGCCGGTCGGTGGTCTTGTGGAAAGTCTCAAATGCCCGCGCCAGCATTTCCAGGTCGTTGGCGTCGGCCACTCGGGTCACGTTCCATTCGTAGCCGATAAAGCGAGTCGCCACATCTTCACTGAATGACCAGTTAGCGGGACCGTCGAGCGTGACCGAATTGTGGTCATAGATCCAGCAGAGATTCGAGAGCTTCAAGTGTCCGGCGAGCGATGCGGCTTCGCCCCCAATGCCCTCCATCAGATCGCCATCCGAGCACATCGCGTAGATGTTGTACTCGAAAATTTCCAATCCCGGGCGATTGAAGTTCGCCGCCTGCCACTTGCCGGCAATGGCCATGCCAACACTATTTCCCACGCCCTGACCCAGGGGCCCCGTCGTCGTTTCCACTCCAGAAGTGATGTGCGACTCCGGATGTCCCGGTGTTTTGCTTCCCAGTTGCCGAAAGCGCTTGATCTGCTCTATCGGCATCGCGAGCTCTTTCGTGACGCGCCCATGCTCGTCGACTTGACGCACTTCCGCCAGATGCAACATCGCGTACAGCAACATCGAGGCGTGACCGTTTGACAGCACGAATCGGTCGCGGTTCAGCCATGTCGGATCGGCGGGATCGTAGCGCAGAAACTGCTGCCACAGGCAATACGTGACCGGCGCCAGACCCATGGGCGCGCCCGGATGGCCGGAGTTCGCCTGCTGCACCGCATCGATGGCTAGAGTTCGAATCGTGTTGATGCTCAGCGTCTCCAGTTGCTGACCTGTTGCTAACACCTGTTCACTGGCTACCATGCGATTCCACTCCTCTTCACTCCGAACTCCAGCCGGGATTTTCACCGTGGGGTGACCGGTCCTTAACTAAACGTTACCGGTCCTACTAAATTAGAGCGTCCCGATTACAGAAAGGGTTCAATACGCAGAAAGTGTATCAATTTCCGCGTAGACGTGGATTGACCTAGGGTGAAAAAACACAAGAAATGAGGGATTACTTATTTCAGAAGGTCGAAGTAGCCGTTCTCAAGTTTCGATCCGCGGGTTGTTTCCTGGACGAACTTCAGAAACTGCTTCAGATTGTCGCGTTCCGCCGCCGCCAGCCCTTCGAAATGGACGCGAACGCCGTTTGCGGGGCCACTGCGGGATACCACGCCACTCAGCGCAAAGCCTTTAACCCAGATCTTTCCGTTGGGCACCCACAAGCCGATTTCCACCTTCGATCCGGGCTTAACGGGCGTTGCCGTTTCCACCAGACATCCGCCCGCGCCAGTATTCGAAAGATTGCCCCAGATGGGAACGGGAAATTCGTCGACCCGCAACTCAACCGCGACGAAGCATTTGATTCGGGGATGCCGTCGCCGATCGCTTGCCCAACTCGTGCTGAACAGATCGGGTTCAAACGGAGGCGTCGCCGAAGCCGGAGTGGGGACGGCCTGCGGCTGTGCCGCCGAAGTGCCACGAGCTTTTCCGGCAGGAGCGGCGCTCGCCTTGATCTCACGCATCGCCGACAACAACGCTTCCTCACGCCGGTCAACCGGGGCTTCCCGATAGGCTTGCAGCAGCTTCCCGACATGCCGGACAAGGTCCGGGTCGGCCAATATTTGTGTCCAGTCTGTTCCCGTCGCTGCACTCATCGATGACACACATCTTTCTTTAACAATTTGTCGCTCCACCAGATTGAACCCGCAGTCACCGCCGTTCAAGATGACCTTAGTCACTCCGTGGCGTTTCTCCGATACTCAAATCGCAAAATGCGCCTTGGAAAATGACCAGTACCGCTTGCTGATTATTCGTCGGGCCGTAGAAAGGGCGACGCGATCGAGAGGAGATACGCCCGAAAAATCGGCGGATAATCACTGGCCCTCGAAAGCCAATTGAACCACTTCCGTGCTCTCACTTTGTCCCGGTTCAAACTTCCACTTAGCGACCGCATCCATAGCGGCTTCCACCAGCACCGGATTCCCCCCTAGCACTCGCGTGGACTTAACCGACCCATTCGGGCGCACTACGGCTTCCACTCGAACTGTGCCGTGGATATGCATCTTCTTGGCCAATTCGGGATAATTTGGCGCAACCCGCGAAGCGATCCTTCTTTCGGTCTTACTTTCGGTCTTGGACTCGACGTTATTCTGGGCGATCACGATGCTCGCCGTCAGTCCGATGAGCACAAGCGATGTCAGTGAAGTCCTTATCTTCATGATCTACATAGATTCCTGTATGCCACCCAGATTAATTTAGAGGAGTGCGCTGGCGCAAAGTACCAAAGTTAGTGGCCTGAAGGGAAAGTTGTGGCCGACGTTGCCATTCCGCGCCGTCCGCGTCCCAGTCCTGACCGAAGGACGCAAGGGCATTTCCACGCGACAGCGGAATCGTTTGCATCTTCAGGGTCCGCAAACGAATCAAAGCGTGCTAGTTATGGTGCGAGTTATTCTGGACACGAGGAAGGGCGTTACGGTCGTGTCATCGAGCGCCGAACGCTTCCAAAATCAAGAATGCGCTATCCATCCATAGTCACAGCTTCCCGATTCGCATTTTTCAGTCTCATTGTTGGTATGGTTTCCAGCCCGAGTTTGGTGTCTCAGTCCGCGAGTGAGCCTTCCTCGTCTGCCCCGAGTGTCTCGCTACCCGGCCCGCAAAATCCATTTCTTGGGAGCGCTCCCGAAGGAGAAGCAACCGCCGAAGTTCTACAGATCGACTACAGCGACGCCATCGACCGCGGCCTGCGCAACAATCTGGGCTTATTGCTGGCCAGCGACCAGACTCAAATAGCTCGCGGCGAACGCTGGAAAGAACTGAGCGACCTGCTTCCCAACCTCAGCGGCCGTGTCATGGAGAATGCCCAGAATTTGAGTCTGGCGGCCCTGGGCTTTAACAAACTCTTTCCATTACTCAGTCCTCCCGGTTCCAGTCCGGCTGCTCTCCCGCGCGTGACGCCCGCTTTTAATTATTTTGATGCGCGGGCCTCGCTGAGCCAGTCCGTTTTTAATTTCAAGCAACTGGAGAGCGAACGATCCGCCTCGGAGAGCGTTAAGGCGGCGCAGTTCAGTTACAAAGACGCTCGTGAAATGGTGGTGCTCGCCGTAGGCAACGCTTATCTGCAAGCCATCGCAGGCGCTGCCCGTGTGGAAACGTCCGAGGCCCAGGTCAAGAGCGCTCAGGCTCTGAACGACAAGGCCTCCGATCAATTGAAAGCCGGTCTCACCCCCGCGATCGATGCCTTGCGCTCGCAGGTCGAACTGCAAACCCGGCAGCAGCAGCTGATCGTCGCTCGTAACGATCTGGCCAAACAGAAATTGAGCATCGCCCGCATCATTGGACTGCCGCCGGGGCAGCAGTTTGTTCTTACCGAGAAAGCGCCGTATCAAGCATTAACCGCGCTTACGCTCGAGACTTATCTTCAGAAGGCTTATGCAGCGCGCGCGGACTACCAGGCACAATTGGCTCAGGTGCGTGCCGCCGAGTTGTCGCGGCGCGCGGCTGCGGCGGGACGATATCCCAGCCTCGACGTCAACGCCAATTACGGCGATATTGGGGTGAATCCCAGCCAGTCGAACGGCACCTGGCAGGTTGCTGGAGGCATCACGATTCCGATCTTTGAAGGCAATCGGGCTCACGCCGATGTGCTTCAGGCCGACGCGCAACTCAAACAGGCGCGGGCTCAACTCGGCGATCTCCGCGGCCGCATCGACTACGAAGTCCGCACCGCGCTGCTCGATCTGAACGCCGCCGCCGAGCAAGTCGAAGTCGCGCGAAGCTCGGTCGACCTCGCCGAGCAGGCGCTCGCCCAATCGCAAGACCGCTTTACCGCCGGAGTGGCTGATAATCTGGAGGTCGTGCAGGCCCAGGAGTCGGTGGCCAGCGCTCATGAGAGTTATATTGAGAGCCTCTATGCCCACAATCTCTCAAAAGTCGAACTGGCGCATGCCATCGGCGATGCAGAAGAGGGCGTCAAACGATTTTTGAAAGGCAATCATTAGCCTATGGGAACCACACAAACTCCCGACGTCGGAAATAAAGGCGAAACCCCTGGGTCCGCCCCGGCAAGCACGGCCCAGCCGGCGAGCACGACCAAACCATTGCCCTCCAGCGAGCAGGATTACCGTAGGCCTTCGCGCACGCAAAGTTCCGGTTTTCGTATCGCTGTCTTGATCGCCCTCATTGTTCTCGTGGTCGCCGGATTCTTTGCCTATCGTTATTTTTCCAGCTACGAATCCACCGACGATGCCCAGATCGACGGCCATGTCAACTCCGTAAGCGCTCGCATCTCGGGCCACGTGATCAAGCTTAACGTGCAGGACAATCAATACGTCGCGGCGGGGACCGTGCTCGTAGAGATCGACCCGGCGGACTATCAGGTTGCCTATGACCGCGCCAAAGCGGATTTTGAGGATGCTCAGGCCGCTGCCGTGGCGGCCGGTGTGACCATTCCAATTACTTCCGTCAACACAACGAGCCAGGTCTCAGCGACGGAAGCCGACGTGAATAGCGCCCGCGCTGGGATTCAAGTCGCAAAACAGCAGTTCGAAGCCGCCAAAGCGCAATTGCAGGAAGCCGAAGCCAATAATGTGAAAGCGCAAAACGACCTTGGCCGCTACAAACAGTTAGTCGAGAAACAGGAGATTTCCCAGCAGCAGTACGATCAGGCCACCGCCGCGGCCACGGCCAGTGCGGCAACCGTAGAAGCCGCGCGCGCCAGTGCCGACGCGGCCCAACAGCAGGTCACGCAGGCTCAGGGCAAGCTCGTGCAGGCCCAGGCGAACTGGAGTACCGCCAATACCGCACCCCGGCAGATGGAAGTAACGCGGGCCAAAGCCGCCTCCGCCCTAGCCGAAGCGCAGCGCAAAAAAGCCGATCTCGAACAGGCCCGATTGAATCTGGAGTACACCAAGATTGCCGCGCCCGTGAATGGGGTTGTGAGTGACCGCACCGTGGAAGTCGGGCAGAACGTCGCTCCCGGACAGGAATTGATGAAGATCATCAATCTCGACGACATCTGGATCACCGCCAACCTCAAAGAAACCCAGCTGCGCAACATGAAAGTCGGTCAGCGCGTGACTATCGAGGTCGACGCAAACGGACGATCCTACAGCGGTAAAGTCGATAGCATTGCCGGAGCCAGCGGCGCGCGCTTCAGTCTGCTGCCGCCCGAAAACGCTACCGGAAACTACGTGAAAGTAGTGCAGCGCATTCCGGTCAAGATTGTGCTTGATCCCGGAGCCAACAACGATCACCAATTGCGTCCCGGCATGTCGGTGACGCCCAAGGTCTGGATTCGCCAATGAGTGCAGCGGCGGGTACCGTCAGCACGGATCAGGCGGCCGACGCCTGGCGTCCGGCGGTCAATCCGTGGATTATCGCCATCACGGTTACGCTGGCTACATTCATGGAAGTGCTTGACACTTCCATCGCTAACGTCGCCCTGCCCCACATCGCAGGCAGTCTCTCCGCCGGACAGGATGAGAGCACCTGGGTCCTCACCTCCTACCTCGTTTCGAACGCGATCGTGCTTCCACTGAGCGGATGGCTGTCATCCATCATGGGCCGCAAGAATTTCTACATGGGCTGTGTCGCGCTGTTTACCGTGAGTTCGTTTATGTGTGGTCTCGCGCCGAACCTGGCGACGCTGATTATTTGCCGCGTTCTGCAAGGCGCCGGTGGCGGCGGTCTCCAGCCCAGCGAACAGGCGATTCTGGCCGACACCTTCCCGCCCGCCAAGCGCGGCATGGCTTTCGCGGTCTATGGCATGGCGGTCGTCACCGCGCCTGCGATTGGTCCCACTCTCGGCGGCTGGATTACCGACAACTTCACCTGGCGCTGGATTTTCTTCATCAACATTCCGGTAGGAATCATTTCCATCCTCCTGACCTCCAGGTTGATTCAAGATCCTCCCTACTTCAGGCGCCGCAAGATCAGCGAGACCAAGATTGACTACGTCGGCCTGGGCTTCGTTGCTCTAGGCCTGGGCGCTTTGCAGATCGTCCTCGACAAGGGCCAGCGCGATGACTGGTTCGAGTCCCACTTCATTCTTACGCTTACGATCATCGCGGTCTCCGCGTTGATCTTCGTCGCCATCTGGGAATGGAGGCACAAAGATCCCATCATCGACTTGCACCTGTTCCGGGATCGAACCTTTGGAGTCTCGAATCTGTTGATGTTCATGCTGGGCTTTGCCCTGCTTGGCAGTACTTTGTTGCTGCCCCTGTTTTCGCAGACGCTGCTTGGGTACACCGCGGAAGAGGCCGGTCTTTCTCTTATGCCCGGCGGATTCACCATCATTATTTTGCTGCCGTTGGTGGGATTTCTGCTCTCGCGCTATAGCCCGCGCTGGCTGCTCTTGTTCGGGCTCGTCATGTTGTCGTTCTCACTGTTTCACATGACCGGATTCGATCTCGATATTGACTTTAAGACAGTGGCGATGGCCCGTGTAATTCAGGCTGCGGGAATGGCGTTCCTCTTTGTTCCGATCAACACGGCGGCCTACGCCTTCCTGCCACGCGACAAGAATAACGCTGCGTCCGGCTTGATGAATCTGGCGCGCAACATCGGCGGCAGCGTGGGCATTTCCATCGTTACCACCATGCTCGACCGGCGTTCGCAGGCGCATCTCACTTACTTGTCGAGCCACTTAAGTTCGAGCAATGCGCAGCTTCGAGCACGACTGAACGCGCTCGGTATCATGCTCCAGTCCCGTGGGGGTGGGCCTCCTGGATCTTCCTCCGTGCCCTACGCGATTATTCAGAATGCCGTTGCCCGTCAGGCTTCCATGCTGTCCTATCTCGACTGCTTCATGTTTCTCGCCGTGGCCATTGCAGCTATGATCCCCATGGTGTTCCTGATGAAAAAATCGAGGCCCGGCGGCGGAATCGCAGTACACTAAGTACGTACTACCGGAAGTACGTACCATACCGGCCATGTTTCGCATCGTTACCATCGAGCGCGAGTTTGGTTGCGGGGCCGCGGCGATCTCCACCCAACTCGCCGAACAGCTGGGATGGAAGCTGTGGGACCAGTGTTTGACCGAAGAAATTGCCCGCGTTGCCAATGTGGATCCCTCTGCGGTGATGCGGTGCGACGAGCGCCGGGACAGCCGCTTGCACCGCCTCGCGAAATCCTTCTGGCGCGGCAGTTATGAGCGCAATTCCGCGGCCCTGGGGAGTCAGGTTTTCGATACTGATCGCATGATGTCGATGATGTCAGAAGTCATGAATAAGATCGCGCGGGAAGGCAATTCGATTATCGTAGGCCGGGGCGCGCCCTATCTGCTGCGTGAGAATCCCGACGCCTTCCACGTTTTTCTCTACGCTCCACGCGCCGAGAAACTGCGGCGCATCATGGCGGAGGGGCACAGCGAAGAAGAGGCTGTGGATCTGGTTGATTCCGTCGACCGCGAACGCATCGCCTATGTGAAACACTATTTCAATGCGGACTGGCCTACGCGCTCGCTTTATCACGTCATGCTCAATACGGCGGTAGGGAATGAACCTGTGGTCCGGACTATTCTCGATACCATGCATCTGGTTGAGGGCCGTCCGAAAGCGACCGATTACGAGCATCCCGCCGTTCCGGCGACGTCGAAGTAAGACTTCTCTCATCCACGTATTCACGGCATCTCCGCTACGTCGCGCTTTCAGATCTTACTTGCTCGACTTGCGAACGCGCCGATCGTTCTGGCGCGGGACAGCAGTTCTGCGGGCAAACGTCTGCTCGCGGGCCCAGCGAGCCGAGAGCCCTCCGCTCCGTTTCCGGGTTGGTGCGCTCCAGAATCAGTTCACGAATCATGGCGATGAACTTGGGATGCAATCCTACCGTTCTTGCGCGTGCCATCGGCAGCGCGAGCGAATCGCCCAGTTGGCGTGCTTCAATGTCGAGGTCATACACCACCTCCATGTGATCGGAAATAAAACCGATCGGCGCGATGACGACGGCGCTCGCCAGGTTGCGAGCTTTGACTTCGCGCAAGTAATCGAGAATGTCGGGCTCAAGCCATGGCTGGCCGGGTGCGCCGCTGCGGCTTTGATAGATAAGAGCGTCATTCGCGATGCCCAGCCGCGCGGAGACCAGCTTGCGTACCTCTTCCAACTGGCGGACATAGTCACAAGTGTTGGCCATCGACATTGGTATGCTGTGCGCGACGTAAACGATCTGAGCGTTCTGGCTGGCATCTGCGGGTACTTCCCTGAACGCATCGCGCACACGATCCTCCGTGGCCTCGAGGAATCCAGGATGATTGAAGAACACGCGTAACTTTTCGATCTCAGGCGCTGGCGCGCCGACTTCATCTTGGGCCCGTATGATATTTTCGCGATACTGTCGGCATCCGGAATACGAGCTGTATGCTGAAGTCACGAAGGCGAGGGCGCGGCGAATGCCATCTTGCTTCATCTGCCGCAGAGTTTCCGCCAGCATAGGATGCCAGTTGCGGTTTCCCCAATAGACGCGCAATTTCGGGCCGTGCTGCGCTAGTTCGTTCTCAAGCGCGGCAATCAGTTCGCGGGTCTGCTGGTTGATAGGACTTTTTCCGCCGAAGCGATAATAGTGCTCGGCGACTGAGAGCATGCGCTCGCGCGGAACATTTCTGCCGCGCAGCACATTTTCGAGAAACGGAATCACGTCTTCGGTGGATTCCGGTCCGCCGAACGCGACAACCAAAATTGCGTCGTAGTTCATTCAGTTGGCTCGAGGGCGGATTCATATCCCGAAAAAAAAAGAAAAGATTTTTCGTTAAAATACTGATTCTGAATGAGTTGCGTCGATTTGATATGGATATCGCGTCCGCAAAGTATTGAGCGGTAAGCACTTACACGCAAAATATTCCGGAATAAGGGGTTAGCAGCTATACTGGAAGGTGCGTCCGGATTGAGGGATTGACACTCGCTGCGGCTGAACACGACTCCTTCTATCTTAACAGGATCGGAGGGGATTGTTGCGGCGAGGTGGAAGTGTAATGGCTTTCGGGAGAATGAGTTAGCGAGGAAGGAATCGATTTTGCTTGACACCCGAGGGGCTGTAGAGAACCTCGGTCGTCGAACTGCCCGCCACCCCCCACCCTTGCGCGAAGAGCGCCGCAAGGAGGGCCATCAGGCCACCATGGCCTGACTCTGGCTGTGGGCCGAGGGGCTGCCAATTTCCCTAACGCCGTTTTTGGATGAACAGTTGTTTCGGGATTGGGTTTACCTTCTGCGTCAAGCGTCGGTAGGAGCCCTTCGGTGAATTACGCCACCTTCACCGAAAGCTCGGTTCCTTTCTTGAGCGGCAGCGTCACCGAAATAAACCCATTGCCCGGATCGCGAATAAACTCCAGAAAATCCGGCTCTGCATTGTCGTTCATCACGTACCCGCCAAGGCGAAGTTGTGGAGAGACGATCTCAATCACCTCACGCGCCAGCGAGGGCTCTGCATCGCGCGGCCAGCCGTCGATCAAAGCAAAATCCACCAAACCTCCCAGATCGCGAAGTGTTTGCCGCGCATCGCCCTCGCGTATTTCTGCATAGTCGGCGAGGCTTGCCTCGCTGAGATTACGCCTCGCGGTCGCGACTTTCGCCGGGACGAGTTCTGAGCCGATCACGCGACCGCCGCCGTTGTCGCGCATAGCTGCCGCGAAATAAAGGGTCGACATTCCGACCGAAGTCGCGAACTCGACCACGCGCGTAGCACGCATTCCGCGGCATAAAAGATAGATCAGGTCGCCCTGGTCGGGGCGAATTGAGAATCCCCGGTCCGCATAGTCATACGGATCCCGGCTTTGACCGTCATCGTTCGGACTGCCGGCCCGCGCGCCGCGACGTTCTGCCTCCAGTCGCTCGATTACCGCGCGGACGCGTTCATCCTGAATTACGCTCTTGAAGGTTTCATTTAGCAAAGTATTTGGCATGAATCGCTCTTTCTGTTGGTCTGTCTTTCAGTGTTGATGTAGCGCCTGCGGCCCCCCTACTTTCCCAGTATTTCCGTCGCAGCTCGATCGAGAATATTGGCGATCCGCTTCGCTTCCTCGGGATCGCACCCGTGTTTACGGCGCAGCGCGTGCTTCAGAGCGTGGCGCGCGCGATGCACTTCGTCGGAAGCGCCTCCGTCAGAATCGCCCACGCCAGCGAACGCTTCGCGTACCTGCTCCATTCGTCCACCAATTCGCGCCAGAGCTTCGAGAATCGCTTCGGCGTTCGCGCGATTTGCTTCCAGATGGGCCTTGCCCTCAGGTGTAATGCTGTAAAGCTTCCGCGTACCCTGCTGTTCCACGCTGGTGTAACCGATCTCATGCAGGTAAGTCAGCGCGGGATAAATCACGCCCGGGCTGGGCGTATAGAATCCGCCCGAACGCTCTTCGAGGGTCTTGATCAGTTCATAGCCGTGCGCTGGTTGTTCGGCGAGCAACGCCAGAATCACCAATTGAATGTCGATCGCGTCGAGCTTGCGACCGCCGGGAAAATCGCCGCCGGCGAAGTCGCTCACAAATCCAGGGCCTCCACGACGGAATCCGCGGCGTCCGTGATGACGGCCGTGCCCTCGGGCGTGTTCTCGGCTGCGTTCGCGGTCGTGTTCTCGTCCGTGTCCTCGGTCATGTTCTTGGTCGCGTTCGGGACCGTGTTCGCGGCTGTAGCCGCAATCGAAACGTGCTGATGTTGAAGAGTCTTTGAAATGGTTGTGTTTAATCATGTTTCACAATATATCGTACGATGTATCTTATAGCAATACAAATCGTAGCTCTCGTCTCAAGAATGTTCCCAAATAACTCAATTTGAACGGTTTTTCGTGGTCATTTGCGGGTGTTGCCCGCGTCCACACGCCCCTCTCGTTATTCCGAGCTACCCGTTGGCTCATGGAAGTTCGAAGGTCGGCGGCGGCAGCTTAGGTAGGGGGATCGGTGTGCTATTTTGCGCCTAGGACTGCTGTGGGGGTTTCGATCGGGGCGGTGGGGTTCAGCGAGAGTGGGCGGTCGAGGGAAATTTCCATTTCGGTGAAGCGCGGAAGAACTACGTCGCGGCCATGACGCGTCGCCAGGTAGATGCCGGAAACGCAGGTCGACACGATGCGCGCAGAGCCTGCGGTGGAAGCGTCGGTGGCGGTCGAGACGAGGGCTTCAATAGCGATTTGAACCCCGTCGTCGACTTCTTTGGCGAGGCCGGCGCTCATGCCGAGGTTGATGGCCATCCACGGGTTGCCGGGGCGTTCGCCGTGCAGGCCACCTTCCGCGTCGATGCGGGTGTGGGAGCGCCGATCCAATTCTGCTCCGGCGAGGGACGCCGCGATGGGAATTCGATTTCCGCCGGGCAGAGTGAGTTGGGTGAAGATCAGGTAGAGCGAGCCGGCGCGGCTCAACATGCGGGGCTTGGTTTTCTTGATGACTTTGCCTTCAAACAGGCTATCGGCCGGTAGAACGAGCTTCTGATTCAGAAGGACGGGCTCAAGCAGGCGACCTTGCACGACGTCTCCGGGCAAGCTCTTCGAGGCGCTAATGCTGCCTAAAAGAAGAATCTTGCAACGAGTGCCGGCGGGGAGAGTGGCGATCTTTGACTCTTCTTGTCGAGATGATTCTTCAGCCGTCGCGGTTTCCGAAGCGCTTGCCGAGAAGTTTGCCGAAGCGGTAGAGTTCTCGACGCCGAAAGCTTCCAGCACCAGAGTGGGCGCGGGCGATTTCTTCTGGGTCGGCGGGAGCAGATCGACTGCGCCATTTTCGGCGCCTGAATTTTTCTTCGTTTTGGCGTGAACTTCACGCAGGCGACTCACCGCAATCAGCGAGACTTGCAGCGGACTCTCATGACCGCCGTCGAGCACGCTAGCGGTATGAAAGATGGGATAGTTTTCGTGGCGAGGCGTGAAAGCGTTGACCACCCACGGCCAGTGGTCATTGGGAATGCGCTTTCTCTTTTCCATGTGGTCGACCGTCAGCCCCACGCGGCTTCCGGCGGCGAACAGTTTACGATCAGCCGCATAGACATCTCTGGATAGACCGCCTTCCACCACGTCGCCGGGCTTCAGCCTCGACATTTTTAAGGGAGAGGCGAGCTGCACTTTCAGGTAGAGGCCCGCAGCGGGCCCATGCAGGCTCGCTGCGGGATCATCGGCAGCCGAGCAGAATATCGGAAAAGCGGCGAATGCGAGTGTAAGCAGAACTCGGACTGCGCGCTTCAGCCATTGATTGGGCTTCGACATTTTGCTCCTGGGCATTTGCTCCTGGGCTCCGGGGCTTTCGCACAGCCGACTAGTGAGAGTGGTGCCGGCTTATTGGGGCTTTGCGGCGTGCTGTTTACTTGGGGGATGGTGCGCCCGGAGAGATTCGAACTCCCGACCTGTTGCTCCGGAGGCAACCGCTCTATCCAGCTGAGCTACGGGCGCGCACGGACCTAATACAGTCTACATGGATAGATGAAAGTGCATCAATGGCGACGGGCCCCGACTATCGAATCGCCAAAATCTCTAAGCTTGTGCGGTGGTCCTCTCGCAAACACGCGGCGACCGTAATCACCCGCTTTCGATGCCGCGGGCGTCACATCAATCGTAGCCGTGCGGCTGCGGTTGAGTCTGATTTTCCAGGGAAAGTGTCCTCTTGTTTTCTAATAGCGGTCGCGCCGGCCGCCGCCGCCGTCACGCCGGCCGCCACCGCCGCGATCTCCGCGGTCGCGGCCGCCACCACCGCCGCCTCCGCCGCTGCGCTCGGTCTTGGGCCGCGCTTCGTTTACGTTCACGGTGCGACCGCCGACTGAGGAGCCATTCAACGCCGTGATGGCCTTCTCGCCGTCATCGTTACTGGTCATTTCTACGAATCCGAAACCACGAGATCGTCCCGTGTCACGGTCGGTCATGATGCTTACGCGGTCCACTTGCCCGAAGGGCTCAAACAGCTGACGCAGTTCGTCCTCGTTGGTATTGAAGCTCAAATTTCCTACGAAAATATTCTTCACGTCTTGCCTCTGCATTGAGCTGTCGGAAGTGCGAGCAATTCGGCGGACTTGGCAGGTCGGGAGGGCCTTTCCTGAAAATCGATACCGGAGCTGGCGAACAGTCGAATGCGCCGAGCAGTATAGCAGGTTTTCCCCGACGGGCTTGTTAAATCACTGTGAAGACAATATGTTCGTCAGAGCACAGAGTTAACACTCGTCGACCTTCCAGTATCCTTCGGCGTGAAAACCCATTTGCAGCAGGCGGTTCTTGGGATCGTGGCGCTTGCCGCAGCCGGGACAGACCAGATAGCGGCCCCACGCTGTGCCCTGACGATCGTAATTTTCCGCCACGGCAAATGTCCGCCCGCAACTGCAAGGAATGAGGAACATGCGCAGCGGCAGAGTGCTCTTCCTCTCTTCAGAAGACTTCTTTTCGGACTTGCCGCTCGTCCCGGATTTGCGTTGCGGCGTCACGCTTCTTCGACAGTTGCAAACGAACTTCGCTTGCGTTTGTTCGACTGCAATGTTTTCTTGCGAAGACGCAGCGATTTCGGAGTGATTTCGACGAATTCGTCGTCGGCGATGAATTCGATGGCCTGCTCCAGATTCAACGGCCGGAAGGGAACGAGGCGAATGGCCTCGTCGGCAGTCGATGCGCGCATGTTGGTGAGTTTCTTTTCCCGCACTGCATTTACGTCCAAGTCGGTGTCTTTGGCGTTCTCGCCGATGAGCATTCCCTCGTAGAGATCCACGCCAGGTCCGACGAAAAGTTCGCCGCGTTCTTGCAATCCCCAGAGAGCGTAGGCGGTGGAAACGCCGCCGCGATCGGCGATGAGCGCGCCGGTGAGGCGATGAGGAATTTCGCCCTGCCATTCGGTGTAGCCGTCGAAGAGTGCGTTCATGACGATGGTGCCGCGCGTGTCGGTGAGCAGCTGGCTGCGCAGGCCGATCAGGCCGCGGCTGGGCACGCGAAACTCGATGCGCACGCGGCCGTAGCCGTGATTGTGCATGTTGGTGACTTCGCCTTTGCGCGAGCCGAGTTGCTCCATGACTACGCCAACGAAATCTTCGGGAACGTCAACTGTGAGATGTTCAACCGGCTCCATCAGCTTGCCGTCGATTCTCTTGGTGACAATCTCCGGTTTGCCGACCATGAGCTCGTAGCCTTCGCGCCTCATCATTTCAATCAGGATGGAAAGTTGCAGTTCGCCCCGGCCCAGCACTTTGAAGGAATCGGTGGTGCCCATATCTTCGACGCGCAGAGAAACGTTGGTGAGGAGTTCTTTTTCCAGGCGTTCGCGCAAATTGCGCGAGGTCACGTAGGTTCCTTCTTTGCCCGCGAAGGGGGAGTTGTTCACGGTGAAAACCATCGCGATGGTTGGCTCGTCGATCGCGATATGCGGCAGGGGCGCGGGGTTCTCAGCGTTGGTGATGGTCTCGCCAATCGTGATGCCTTCGACGCCGGCGACGGCGATAATGTCGCCCAATTCGGTTTCCGTGATGTCGGTGCGCTTCAGCCCAGAGAAAGAAAACAGTTTCGTGATTTTGGTTTTGTGGAGCGTACCGTCGAGGCGGGCGATGCCGACTTCTTCGCCGGTGCGCATGGTCCCGTTGAACACCCGCGCAATGGCGAGGCGGCCGAGGTAGTCGCTGTAATCGAGGTTCGCTACCAGGATTTGCAGAGGACCGGTGGGATCGCCTTTGGGCACCGGGATAGTTTTCACGATCGCGTCGAAAAGTGGCCGCAGGTCTTCGCCGCCACCTTTAATTTCGGTGGTCGCCGTGCCGATCTTCGCATTGGTGTAGAGTACGGGAAAATCGATCTGCTCTTCTTTGGCGTCGAGGTCGATGAACAGATCGTAGATTTCGTTGAGCACTTCCTGCGGTCGTGCGTCTGCGCGATCGATCTTATTGATGACGACAATCGGCGGCAGTTTGGCTTCGAGCGCTTTACTCAGAACGTAGCGTGTTTGCGGCAGCGGGCCTTCGCTGGCATCAACGAGGAGCATGACGCCGTCGACCATTTTGAGAGCACGCTCGACCTCGCCGCCGAAGTCGCTGTGGCCGGGCGTATCGACGATGTTGATTTTTACGTCGTGATAAAAAATGGCGGTGTTCTTGGCGAGGATGGTGATGCCGCGCTCGCGCTCCAGTTCGTTCGAGTCCATGACCCGTTCGACATGATGCTCGTTGCTGCGAAATGTCCCGCTCTGTTGCAGCATAGCGTCGACCAACGTCGTTTTGCCGTGGTCGACGTGCGCGATGATGGCGATGTTGCGAATGCCTGAACTCAAAAAGGATCCTTCCTGATCTTTGCCCTGAGTATATGAACGGACGGCCTGCCCCGATTGTCGGCGTATTACTACTTTACTATGCGACGGTGAATTTATGGATGGAGAAGTGCAAAGATGCCTGGATTCCGGCGGAACTGAGGTCACGCGACGACGTTGCTAAATTAGATTTCTTGGACTCACAGCTTTCGCAATCCGTTGCTGCATACGGGACTGCGCTCAACGCGGGCGCTCTCCAGAAGGGCGCAGCTGTTTTCAGCTTTCGAACGTTGCGGGTGATGGAGATGGTATTGAATGGCGCGGTGGCGTACCCACTCCAGATGCGCACCGGCGGCGCGCAGGCGATAGCCGAGTTCGGTGTCCTCGCCCCAATAGTCGACGAAGTCTTCGTTGAAACCGTTGACTTCTTCGAGCAGAGAGCGGCTGAGGGAAAAGTTGCAGCCGAATAGCACGGGTTCGGCCCGATGAAGCCATTTGCGTAGAATTCGATTTCGAATTTCGAGGCTTTCCTCCAAATGGCTGGCTCGTCCCAACAGGGCATCAAGGGTTAACCTGGGCGTCGGGTGATCGAGTTCGCCCGCAAGAATCTGTTGCGGCGTCAGCCTCCGCGACATCTCTGGGCTCAGGTTTACCCGGCGTCCACAGAGCACGGTACAAGCCTTCTGGTGGTCATGCTCCTGATGATCAAGGTGTGCCTGAACGAAACGGGGATGAGGAATGCAATCGGCGTCAATGAAGATGAGATAGGGCGCGGAGGAGGCTAGAATCGCCTGATTCAGAATTTTGCACTTGCGAAATCCTTCGTCGGCTTGGCTGACATATTTGATTGGGAAGGGCGAGCGCTGCGAAAAAGATTCGACGAAAGCCCGCATCTCCGGTCCGGAGCCGTCGTCGGCGATGACGACCTCGAAGTCCTTACAGGATTGACGGGAGAAGCCGGTTAGCACGAGTTCCAGTTCACGCACCCCGTTATAGACCGCGATCAAGACTGACGCTTTCACTTGGCCTTGACCTCAGCGGGTTCCAGTAATTCCATGCCTACTTCGGCGGGGCCTTCGCTCCGGATTCTCAGGCGGTACCAGACCACAATCGTCAGCAGCGAAAACACAAAAATGATGGTCGAGATGGCGTTGATCTCCGGGGTGATTCCGCGGCGAAGTCGGCCCCAGATTTCGAGCGGAAGCGTGTTGTCGCGGCCGATGAGGAAAAAGCTGACGGCGATCTCGTCCATCGACAGCGTGAAAATCAAAAGCGCTGCGCCGATGATCGGCAGCTTCAGATTCGGCACCGTGATCCGCCAAAAGGTCTGCCAATAGTTTGCACCCAGGTCGAGGGAAGCTTCTTCCTGGGCGCGGTCGAGCTTTTGCAGGCCGGCGAAAACTTCGGTGGTCGCGACCGAAATCAACGCGGTGCCGTGGCCCAGGATGATCGTCATCAGGCTCAGCTTTGCTCCCGCCACGTTGAAGAGCATGAGCAGTGAAAGGCCGGTGATGATGCCGGGCAAGATCAGCGGGAGCAGCACCAGACGACGAAACAGCGCCTTGCCGGGAAATTGGGCGCGGTCCAGAGCCAAGGCTGCCGGTATGCCGAAGGTGAGCGAGATGGCGATCGCCGCGATTGCCACTTGCAGGCTGTTGAGCACCGAATCCCAGATGGCGCTGTCGGCGAAGAGAATTCGATACCAATCGAGTGTGAGGTGATGTGGAGGAAATCCGCCGACGCCTTGGCCGTTGAACGAATAAAGGATCAGCACTGCGATCGGCAGATAGAGAAATGCAAAGACCGCGGCTGCGTGGACTTGCAGCCAGCCTGAGCGAGGGATGTTGGTTTCGCTGCTCGGCTGCCCGGTCACGAAAAGCTCCATTTCTTTTCGAGGCGCTCAGAAAAGAAAAGCAGGCTGGCCACGATCACGAGCATGGCGAGTGAGATGGCTGCACCAAGTGGCCAGTTGTAAGCCGCTCCGAACAGGCTGACGACAATATTCGAAATCATGATGCCGCTAGGCCCGCCCAGCAAAAGTGGAGCGAGGAAATCGCCAAGGCTTAGAACGAAGGCGAAAGTTGCGCCGGCAACGACGCCGGGAATCGACAGCGGGAAGATTACTTTCCAAAACGTTTGCGCGGGTGTCGCACCCAGGTCATGCGAGGCTTCGACCAGATTGCGCGGGATATGCTCCAGGGCAGCATAAATCGGCAGAATCGCGAACGGCGTGTAGATGTGCGTGAGTGTCAGCACCACAGCGAAAGGGCTATAGAGCAAAAAATCGAGGGGATGGGTGGTCAGGTGGGCATACTGAAGCAGCGTATTGAGCACGCCGCCGGATCCGAGGATTGTCTTCCATGCATACGCGCGGACCAGGTAGCTAACCCAAAGAGGAATGATGACCAACTGATAGAAAAGATCTTTGCGCTTGCCCGCGTAGAAGGAAAGAAAATAGGCGAGCGGGTATCCCAGCAGCAGAGAAAATAACATCACGCGGGCGGCAATCCACATGGAGCGCAGCAGAGTTTGCCAATAGACCGCTTTCTGGAAGAGCTCCTTATAGTTTTGAAAATTCCAGGAGTGCACGATGGCCTGCTCGGGCGAAACCGACCAGAAGCTGTAGCAGAACATCAACGCGTAGGGCAGGAGCAGAAATGCCGTCACCCACAACAGCGGCGGGACGGTTACGGCCGTCTTATAGGCTCGGGAGAACATGTTTCTCCAAAATCCTTTCGTCAATTTCTTTCCGGAGAGTCTTTCACCAAGACCGCATCGCCGGGCGAAAATTCAAGGTCGATTTCATTCTGCGCGCCAATCCCGCTGGCAGTGCGGATTGTCAGCACAAGTCCGCCGGCGCACTCCACGCGAATCAGTTCGGTTGCGCCATGAAATGCCTGATGCAGGACTCGGCCACCGGTGTGCACTGCATCACGGGTTGGATCTGCTTTTTTTTGAGACAGCCGAATATGCTCGGGACGTAAAGAAAAAATCGCCGGTCCGTCGGGAAGGGAGGTGGTCCACGACAGTGATGCGCAGTGTGCCACGCCTCCCCGCACTTCGCTTCTCAGCAGATTCGTATGGCCAATAAACTGCGCCACATACGCCGTGGCGGGACGCGTGTAAATTTCGCGCGGCGTCGCCACCTGCTCCAGTTCGCCGGAACGCAGCAGGGCAATACGGTCGGACATGACCATCGCTTCTTCTTGATCGTGTGTGACGAAGACGAACGCGATGCCGACTTCGCGCTGCAACGATTTCAGTTCGACCTGCATCTGGCGGCGGAGGTTGGCGTCCAGGGCTGACAGCGGCTCATCGAGTAATAGCAGGCGTGGACGGTTCACCAGGGCGCGTGCGAGCGCAACCCGCTGCTGCTGGCCGCCGCTGATCTTTGAGGGTTTCGATTTGGCATGAGCCGTCATCCTCACTTTGTCGAGAGCTTCGGCGACGCGTTGCTTTATTTCTGCGGCGGGAAGCCTGGCGACGCTCAAACCGTAGCCAACGTTTTCCTCAACCGTGAGATGCGGGAAGAGGGCGTAGCTCTGAAACACTGTGTTTACGCGGCGACGGTAGGGCGGTTGGTGATCGAGTCGCTCGCAGCCCATCCAGATCTCGCCGGAGGTTGCGGCTTCGAAGCCGGCAATGATCCGCAAAAGCGTGGTCTTTCCCGAACCGCTCTCGCCGAGGATGGTAAGAAATTCTCCCTCAGCGATCTCGAGTGAAACATTGCGCAGCACCACGTTGCGGCCGAAGATCTTGGCCACATCGCGGATGCTCAGAAGAGTGGGCTTGGCCGTGGATTGCCCGGCCGTTGTCGCCCCGCTGCCGGTCGTTGTGGAAGAGGGCATGAATCCTGACTATTGCGCGGCCTTTACGTCGTTCCAAATTTCCGTATACTTCGCGCGGCGCGGGACGCTCTGCCAAAAGTAAAGGCGTTTCTGATAATTCTCCACATCGTCGAGGTGCAGCGTCTTCACTTCGTCCGGCGTCATCAGACGACCTGCCTGCGGATTGGCCGGAACATAATGCGTTTTGTCGGTCACGAGTTTCTGCGTCTGCGCCTGAATCATGTATTCGAGAAACTTGTGCGCAAGTTCCTTATTCTCGCTGCCCGCCGTGATCATCAGATGGTCGATCCACCCGGTGGTGTTTTCCTTGGGAATGGTTTCGCCGACAGGGAAACCCGCTTTCTTCAGATCGGCGGTATTGAGCGGCCAGCCCATGGCGATCACAATTTCGTGGCTCTCGAACAGGTTCGTCAGCTCTCCGCCAGTCGACCACATTTTGCGCACATTCGGTTTCAGCTCCAGCAATTTTTTCTTAACGGCTTCGAGTTGCTGGTCGCTCAAGTTATAGAGACGCGACGGATCGGGCCTGTCATAGCCGAGAACCTGCGCTGCCATATACACCGTGGAAAGATCGTCCCACACCGAAACCTTGCCTTTGTATTTCGGATCCCAAAAGACATTCCAGGAATCCGGAGGCTGCGCAAAAGCGGTGGTGTCGTAGATGATGGGATCGGGCCCCCACATGAAGGGCACGCCGTAAACCTGACCCTTGCCGCGAACCAGGGGCAGCAAAGTCAACTGCGGAGAGAGCTGGCTGTAGCTGGGAATTTTTGTGAGATCGAGCGGAGCGGCCAATCCTGCACTTACGACAGATGCCGCCACGTCGCTCGAGGGCGAAATCACGTCGTAATTGCCCGAGCTGCCGCCATGAAGTTTGGCCATCAATTCGTCGCTCGATCCCATGTACGACGCCGTAACTTTGCAATGATTTTGCTTTTCGAACGTCTTGATGAACGAGGGATCGGCATAACCTTCCCAAACCAGAAGATTGAGCGTCGGGGCTGGTTTCGAGCACGAGCCCACGCACAAAATCGCCGCCACCATCGCCAGCAAATGCGATATTTTCGGCCAATGCGGGTTCGACCTGCGGGGGCGATGCCAATTCATTCTGGCCTCCTAAAATGTTGGCGGCGTATTGATCCACAGAACGCAAGTTTCCTTGCGGCCGGGATTCTTCCACCGGTGCGGAGTCGCGCTCTCAAAATAGAAGCTGTCGCCGGGTTTCAGTCGATACTCTTTGCCGTTCACCGCGATCTCAAGATCTCCACGTAACACGTAAATGAATTCCTCGCCCTCGTGCGTGTAAGGATCGCCACTGCCGGCTTCCGGTGCGATGCGAAACAAATGCGGCTCCATGACCGTGTCGCCCCATGCCAGCAACTCCATGCGAACCCCCACGCCCGCTTCGAGTACTTTGCGTTCTCGGGGCTTGACCTGGCGACTGGCTGCGCCGTTGGCGTCGAAGAAATCGAGGATGTTGGTTTTGTAATAGCGGGCGAGTTTCCGCAGGGTTCCAACCGAGCCGCTCGTTTGCGAACGTTCGAGCGCGCTGAGAAATCCGACCGAAATGCCGACGGCCTGCGCCACCTGCGCCAGGGAAAGCTTCCGTTGTGCCCGCAGCTGGCGCAAGTGAGAGCCGATCGCTCCGGCGTTCCCATCTGCTGCCGGACGCGCTTTGCCTTCGCGTTTGAGCAGTTGCATGATAGCGGCAGCGTTAAGTCCGCGAACTTTGCGCAGGAAGCGCGCACGCTTCAGCAGCTTCACATCATCGGAAGAATAGAGCCGATACTTACTCTCGGTGCGCCGCGGACGCGTCAGGCCAAGGCTCTCCCAGGAGCGGATCACCGAGGGCGAAACGCCGACTTTTTTCGCCACATCGCCGATCTTCAAATAAGTTTCAGCCATGCCGTTCCTGTCGTGCGCCGGCGGGCGTGAAGTTCTCATTGAAATTTCTTATGGGGAGCACGCGTTTTTTTGTCCTTGACAGTTTGCGCACCTGTTCTCTAACCTTGCGGGATTATAGCAAGGTTGTGGCTGGGCACAAGCTGTCGTTCCAGAGCAAAAAACTTTCCCGAAGATGTCTTGGAGGTTCCATGCCGTCGCTGCGAGCCCGCTGGTGTGAGTTGTGCCTCTCGTTGACGTCTCTGAAAATGGTTTGCGTGGCGGCTGCTGTTTGCCTGCTGATGCCTACGTTGGTCCTCGCCCAGGGTACTGGAGGCCGGGTCCTGGGACGGGTTTCCGACCCTAGCGGAGCGGTGTTGAGCGGAGTGAAAGTTGCGGCCACGAATGATGCGACCGGCATCGGCTCCGATACCGTCAGCAACGACAGCGGCGATTTCGTGTTTCCCAATCTCGCGGTTGGGAACTACACCGTCAGCTTCGATCTGACCGGCTTCAAGAAGGCGGTGCGCCACGGCATCTCGCTCGACGTGAACCAGGTCATCACGCTGAACATGACTTTGCAGTTGGGAGAGAATAAAGAAGTAGTCGATGTGACCTCGGAAGCTCCGCTGGTCGACACCACCAGCACACAGTTGGGTGCGGTCGTGAACAATCGTTCGGTAAACGAACTGCCGCTGAACGCCCGCGACACCTATCAATTTCTACAGTTGCAGCCTGGGGTGCAGTCCCAGCTAGGGTCGAGTGGCGGAACCTTCTATGGCAGCGACGACGCGGGAGCAGTTTCGGTGAACGGGGGCCGCAGCCGCGCCAACAATTTCAGCGTCAACGGCGGCGACGCCAACGACCAGTTCGTCAACTTGCCGACCATCCAGCCGACTCCGGACGCTATCGAAGAGTTTCGCGTGATCAGCAACACTTTCGACGCGGAATACGGACGCAACTCTGGTGCAGTGGTGAACGTTGTCACCAAGTCCGGGACCAATCAATGGCATGGTGACCTGTACGAATATTTCCGCAATACGATTTTGAATGCGCAAGGTTATTTCAATACGGTCAAGCCGCAGGAGAATCAAAATCAGTTTGGCGGGACATTCGGTGGGCCGATTGTGAAAGATCGCACATTTTTCTTTGTCTCGTATGAAGGACGACGGGTTCGTCAGGGCATCTCGGGACAAACGGTCATCGTGCCCACTCCCGCAGAGAGGTCTGGCGACTTCTCGGCCGGAATGCCGTTCGGAAATGTCATCTCAGATCAGACTGTAGCGGACGCTCTCAACGGACGACCCGGCTGCACCCAGGCCATTCAGAATCAAGGGGGGAGCGTGCCGGAAGCGGGAGTCGGTTACTCGACATATATGGATAGTTCCAATGTATCGCATCCCGGAGTGTTCACCACCGCGACCGGGCTAGAGAACCAGATTCCGATCGCGTGTATGGACCCAGTGGCGACGGATCTGCTGCGTTTCGTTCCGGCGGCCAATCGCTCGAATGCCAACGGCGGCTATTACCAGGCGGTGCCGGTCAGCGCCGACACCCAGAATCAGTTCACTTTGCGCTTGGATCACCACATCAACGATCATCAGAATTTCAGCTTTTATTACTACTTCACGAACGACAGCAATTTTCAGCCGTTCTATAATTTCCAGGCCTCGGGCGCGAATATTCCCGGCTTTGGCGCCAACGTAGGCTCCCGCTATCAGCAGTTCAATCCAAGCCACACGTGGACGATCTCCAATTCACTGATCAATGAGGCCCGCTTCACCTATATGCGGGAAGGCCAGCTCACCTTTCAGCATCCGCAAACCACCAACCCGGTGACGGACTCCTGCACTTCGGCAGTCGCAAACTACTGTTTCACGGGGACGTCGGATTCCAGCGCCATTAATACGATCATCGCCAATTCTGGTTACCCTGCGTCGCAGGCTGGAATTACCACGGGCCTGCCCAGCAACCGTACGGGAGTTCCTTTCGTGGGCGTAGCCGGTGGTTTCGCGATCGGAAATGGATGGGAGGGCGAGCTTCCTCAAGTCGGCAACACGTTTCAGTGGGCCGACAGTTTGACTTGGGTAAAAGGCACACATGCGATGAAGTTTGGCGCGGACGTTCGCCGCTCCCGCTTTGATCAAACGCTCTACTACAATGTCAGCGGAAACTTTACCTTTAACAGCACCACCACGGATTCGGTGCAGTACACGCTACCAAATGGCAGCACCGACTCCTATCCTAACTATCTACTGGGACTGGCTGACAGCTACTCCCAAGGTTCGGCGCAGCGAGAAGACGTGCGCAACACTGGCGTGTATCTGTTTGCTCAGGATAGTTGGAAGATCAAACCGAATGTGACGTTGAATTACGGACTTCGCTGGGAGCTGGATACGCCACTGACCGATGCGCTGCACCATGTACAGACGTACCGACCAGGACAGAACTCAACCGTGTATCCGTGCACGTTGACGGCTGCCGAACAGACGAATTTCGGAGTTTCCACCTGCGCCGAGGCAGGCGTACAACCTACTGGCCTGGTGTTCCCGGGTGATCCCGGCGTCCCCAACGGTCTGACTCAGACGTACTACAAGGCTTTCGCTCCCCGCGTCGGCTTGGCCTACAGTCCTAACTTTAACGACGGCTTTCTAGGCAAGCTGTTTGGCAGCAACGGTAAGACCAGCATTCGCACCGGCTGGGGACTCTTCTACAACCCCATGGAACAGCTCGTTCTTGAGCAGTTCGGCGCCGAACCGCCGTTTGGGGGCAGCACGTACTTGCCGGGCACGTTCTTCAATACGCCCTTCGTCCAGCAAAACGGCCTGGTCAACCCGAATCCCTTCAAGGGGATTCTGAGTCCAACGCCGGGCCAACCTCAGGATTGGGCTAGTTTTCGTCCGATTCTGCTGTACGGGGACTTTCAGCCGCACATGCGGACGCAATACACTGCGCAGTACAACTTCAGCGTTCAGCGCGAGATTGCCAATGGCCTGCTGTGGCAGATCAACTATGTTGGTTCGCAAGGGCACCGCCTGCTGGCGTCGCATGACATCAATGCATCGAACCCGCAGACTTGTCTGGACATCATCACCATCCAGGGACCGGGAGCGTGCGGACCATTCGCGGAAGATAGCCCGTACAGCCTTACGGTTCCGCAAGGTTTCAATTTCCACCTCCCCAACGGATCGACCGTCACCGGGGCTACCGGCGGGACTCCGGTACAGTTGGTTGGGCTCCGGCCCTTCTCTTCGCCAAACTGCGTTGCCACCGGCGCGAATATAGGACAAGGCTGCCCGCTGGACGGCGTGCCGATCTTCACCAATATATTCGCCGAGGACACCATCGCAGCTTCGGCCTATAACTCGCTCCAGACGATGCTGGAGAAACGGTTCTCGCACGGCCTCCAACTGCAGGCGTCCTATACGTTCAGCAAATCGCTCGACTGGGCTTCCAGTTTCGAAGAAACGGTGAATCCCTTTAACTACAAAGCGAGCCGCGCGCTCTCGCTGTTTAACTCGAAGCAGCGGTTCGTAGTGAACTTCTACTGGGAGCTTCCGGTTCGAAAGTACAATGGATTTGCCGGCAAGGCGCTAAACGACTGGGCTGTGTCGGGCATTGTGCAGTTGCAGAGCGGTTTCCCCATCCGTCTCTCCGATCCCGACGACTACGAACTGATCAGCAGCCTGTTCTTCCTGGGTACGGGGGCGCCGCAATTGACCGGGCCGCTCCAAATTCTGAATCCAAAGACAGCTCCTAACAACGCTTATCTGAACGCGGGTCAATTTAGCGAACCGACGCTGGGGACGTTCTCAACCACTCCCCGCTCCATCTGCTGCGGCCCGGGCGAAAATCAGTGGGATATGACTTTCTCCAAGCGCATCGCCGTCAGCGAAACGAAGTATTTCCAGTTCCGCGCCGACATCTTCAACTTGTTTAACAAAACGCAATTCGTGAATCCGGACGGCAATTTCAGCGACACGACGTTCGGACAAATACAATCGGCGCGTGAGGCCCGCGACGTGCAGTTTGCGCTGAAGTATTACTTCTAGCAAAGAGAGTAGAGTAGAACAGTCGCATCCCGGGCGGCTCTAACCGTCTGGGCAATCTAATGGCCCGCTCGTCTTCCGGAATATTCCTGCCGGAACGCGGCTGGCCTGAGTCTATCCCGGAGCAATTCGATGTATCCCGATCTACAGAAAGAACTCGCCACCTTCGAGCGGCGAACGCCCAAGTCCGCCGAAGCCCACAAAAAGAATCTCAAACGAATTCCACTGGGCGTCGCCAGCAACTATCGCGCATATGATCCCTGGCCGATTTTTGTGAAAGAGGCCAGCGGCAGCAAGTTCCGCGATCTTGACGGCAACGAATATATCGATCACAACCTGACCTTTGGCGCGCTCATGGCTGGACATTGCCATCCTGCGGTGATGAAGGCGGTGGAGAAGCGCCTGACCACCGGCACCATGTTCGGCATGCCGCACGATATGGAGTGGGAACTGGCGGAAGAGATCTGCAACCGGTTTCCGGTCGAAATGTGTCGCTTCGGCAATAGTGGGACCGAAGCCACCATGCACGCGATTCGGCTGGCCCGCGCAGCCACGGGCCGCGACAAGATTGTGAAATTTGAAGGCGCCTATCATGGCCTGCACGACAGCGCGCTGGTCAGCGTGAAGCCCCATGCTCCCGACTACGGCGACATCCACAATCCTACGCAAGTTTCCGGTGGTCTTGGCGTTCCAAAGTCGGCGCTCGCCAACGTGCTCATCGCAACCTTTAACGATCTGGCAACTGTCGAGCGGAGGTTCAAGGAGAATCCGGGCGAGATTGCGGCGATCATTCTCGAGCCCATTCTGATGAATGTCGGCCTGTGCATTCCGCGGCCCGGCTTTCTGAAAGGCCTGCGCGAGATTTGCGACAAAAACAGCGCGCTGCTGATTTTCGACGAAGTGAAGACCGGCGCGAAACTGGGCTGGGGCGGCGCGAGCGAATATTTCGGCGTTCGTCCTGACATGATCTGTCTGGCGAAATCGATCGGCGGCGGCTTGCCCCTGGCCGCATTCGGCGCGAGCAAGTCGGTGATGGACCTGATCTCGCAGCACAAAGTTTTTCACGGCGGCACCTACAACACAAACCCGGTATCGATGGCCGCGGGCTTGGCAACGTTTCGCGAAGTGCTGACTCGCGAGAACTACGCCAAGGTCGACAAACTCGGCAAGAAACTGGCGGATGGCTATCGCGCAACGATCGCGAAAGTAGGATTGCAGGCCTACATCGCGCAAGCTGGAGCGAATGGCGCGCTTATGCTGTATCCGAAGGAGATTGTGAATTATCGCGACTGGGAAGCGATCGACATCGACCTGTGGCGTCACTATTGGTTCGGCATGGTCAATCGCGGCGTCATGGCGCAGCCTTACTGGTGGGACGAGCAATGGACGATTTCGGTGCAGCACACTGAGGCGGACATCGACAAGCATCTGGCGGCGTTCGATGACATTGCGGGTTCGCTGGCGAAGGCGCAGCAGGAGCGCGCTGCGCCGGTCGCGGTCGCGCATTAAGAAACCGTCGTTGGTCTTCGGTCGTCCGCCATCGCAGAACCGTGTAAGCCGACGACCGACGACCGACGACTGAAAATCGACAATTGACAACTTGTCCACCACCGCCCAATCCGCCGATGCTCCAAACCTGATCCGCGCCCTCGGGCGGCGCGATCTCGTGCTGCTCTTCGTGGTTGCGGTATTCAATCTGAATGTGGTTCCTTCGATCGCCGCTAACGGTGGCGTCACCATCTGGCTGTGGATCATCTCGCTGCTTCTTTTCTTCTGGCCGCAGGGGATCGCGGTCATTGAACTCGCCCATCGCTATCCCGGCGAAGGCGGCGTGTATCTGTGGGCCAAGGAAGTATTCGGCGATTTTCATGGATTCCTCTCCGGCTGGTGCTACTGGACCAACAACATGCTCTACGTGCCGACGGTCATGCTTTATTTTGTCGGCGTGTCGGTGTACGCGCTTGGCCCGGGTCACTTGGGATTGGCCGACAATCGAATATTTGCCTGCGTTGCCTCTCTATCGCTGCTCGGGGTGCTGACCTGGCTCAACATTCTCGGCCTCGGTGTCGGCAAGTGGATCAACAACTTTGGCGCCATCGGAACGTTCATCGCAGCCGCGGTGCTGATTGGTCTGGGCGTAATCGTCTGGTCGCGCTTCGGCACCACGATTACGGCTGCTGACTTTAAGATTCCCGCCGATCCTCGCTTCGTCCTGAATTCTTTCGGCGTCATCTGCTTCGGTCTGGTCGGTCTCGAACTCGCCTCAGTTATGGGCGATGAGATTCAGGATCCGCGCCGCACGCTACCCGGAGCTGTCGCCTGGGGCGGCTTGCTCTCCGGAGCGCTCTATGTGGGAGCGACTCTGACCCTGCTGATTGCCGTCGGCAAAAACGTCAACGTGCTTCAGGGCATCGTGCAAGCGGTCAGCCATATGGCCGGCGACATTGGCTTGGGATGGATCACAGTCCCCTTTGCTCTTATGCTCAGCCTCTCCATCGCCGGCATTGGCTCCGCGTGGATGGGTGGCTGCGCGCGCATCCCGTTCGTCGCCGGACTTGATTCCTACATGCCCTCCTGGCTGGGCCGGGTACATCCGCGCTATGCCACGCCCTATGCAGCGCTGATCGTGCAGGTAATCGTGTCGGCCCTTCTCGTGTTGGGAAATTTCTATGGCTGGTGGATTTGGAACCATCTCGCCGGATTGTTCGGCTTGTCTCGCGGTTTATATTTGAGTCCGGCAGGCGCGGGCGAAGTATTTCAAAAGCTTCTTTCGCTCGCCGTCGTTCTGCAATTGGTGCCGTTCGTGTATATGTTCGGTGCGCTGGTGCGATTTGCGTTTACGGAATCGCGACCGAAAGGCCAGTACAGCCGGATCACATTGTTTCTCGCCGGTACGAGTGGATTGCTAACCACCATTCTCGGCATTGCCTTGGTATTTTTCCCCGCCCAGCAGATTACTTCGTTGTGGCCCTACGAGATTTGGATGGTCGGGGGAACTCTGTTTTTTGTCGGCTTGGCCGCGTTTTTCTTTTTTGTCTATGGCCGGCGCAGGGGATCGAAAATCATCATAGCGCCCGCCCCGGCGGTGGTGAGCGAAGCTCACCAGTAAATTGGAGGCCAGTCTTATGCCCAGCGGAGTTCAGACCGAAGTGAAAACGTATCAGATGTTCATCAACGGGGAATGGATGTCGAGCAAGTCCGCGAAGACCTTCCCCGTTTACGATCCGTCGACCGAAGAGATCATTGCGCAAGTGCCGGAGGCTGGGGCTGACGATGTGAACCGCGCGGTCGCCGCAGCCAAGGCCGCTTTCGAAGACGGTCCGTGGGCTTCGACGACGGCCCAGGAGCGAGGGCGCGTTTTATTCCGGCTCGCCGACAAAGTGCGTCAGAATCTTTCAGCGCTTGCCGAGTTGGAGTGCCGAAACACGGGCAAGCCCATCGTCGAAGCTGAATACGATCTTGCCGATGTCGCAACCTGCTTCGAGTACTACGGTGGGCTCGCCACTAAAGTGGTCGGCTCGGTGAATCCCGTGCCCGACAACGCCATGAGCCTGACGCTCAAAGAGCCGGTTGGCGTCTGCGGACAAATTATTCCGTGGAATTATCCCATGCTAATGGCGGCGTGGAAGCTGGCGCCGGCATTGGCGGCTGGCTGTACGTGCGTACTGAAGCCGGCGGAGCAGACTCCACTGACTGCTCTGGAATTCGCAAAACACTTCGCGGACTGCGGGCTGCCGCCGGGCGTGGTCAATATTGTTACGGGATTTGGTGAGACTTGCGGCGCGCCGCTGGTTCAGCATCCCGACGTCAATAAGATCGCATTCACTGGCAGCGCGGCTGTGGGAAAAATTATTGTGAAGCAGGCTGCGGATACTGTGAAGCGCGTAACTCTGGAACTTGGCGGCAAGTCGCCGAACATATTTTTTGCCGATGCCGATTTTGAAGCTGCGATCGACGGCGCGCTTTTCGGTGTCTTTATCAATCAAGGAGAAGTTTGCTCGGCGGGCAGCCGAATCCTTGTGCAGAAATCCATTTACAAGAATTTCGTCGAAGCCATGACCGAGAAGGCGAAGAAGATCAAGCTTGGTCCGCCGCTGGAGCGCGAAACCAAGATGGGGCCGCTGGTCAGCAAAGAGCAATACGACCGCGTGAATTCCTATCTCGAAATCGGCAAGAAAGAAGCCAAGCTTGCCTCGGGCGGCGGACGCCCCGAAAAGTTTGCCAAAGGCTACTACATACAGCCGACGATTTTCTACGATGTAACCAACAGTGCCCGCATCGCCCGCGAGGAAATCTTTGGTCCGGTCGCGACCGTGATTTCGTTCGAAGACGAAAAGGACGCGATGAAAATTGCCAACGATTCTCCCTATGGCCTCGCTGCCGCGGTCTGGACGCGCGATATTTTCAAGGCCATGCGCGCCGTGAAAGCGCTGCGTACGGGGATTGTATGGGTCAACCACATGCAGCCCACCTACGTGGAAGCGCCGTGGGGCGGCTACAAACAATCCGGGTTCGGCCGCGAGTTAGGCCCTGGCGGGATCGAAGAGTATCTCGAGACCAAACAGGTACATATTAATTTGAACGAAGCGCCGATTGGCTGGTACTGAACAAGCACCGACTTGCGAGTATCGAGTACCGAGCGAAGGAAGTCTTCCTAATGACGCGCGATTAACGACTAACGGCTAACGACTAACGGCGAGAACCGATGTCCACTATTCAACTCCGTACTTCCATTCCGGGGCCGAAGTCCAAGGCTCTTTCCGAGCGGCGAGCAAAAGCTGTACCGCGCGGACTTTCTCACGGTACGCCGATCTACGTGGCCAAGGCCGAGGGCGCCTGGCTCGAAGACGTCGACGGCAACCGCTATCTGGATTTTGCCGGCGGCATCGGCTGTTTAAATGTAGGACATCGCCAGCCAGCAGTCGTCGCTGCCGTCAAGGATCAACTTGATCGCTTCCTGCATACCTGCGTGCAGGTGACGCCCTACGAGAGCTACGTGCGGCTCGCGGAGCGCATGAACGAGGTGACGCCGGGAAAGTTTCCGAAGAAAACGATTTTCGTGAACAGCGGCGCCGAGGCGGTCGAGAATGCGGTGAAGATTGCGCGGGCTTACACCAAGCGGCCCGGCATCATCGCCTTCGAAGACGCCTTTCATGGGCGCACCATGATGACGCTGGCGCTGACCAGCAAAACTCATCCCTATAAGGCAGGTTTCGCGCCGTTTCCGAGTGATGTTTACCGTGTGCCATTTGCCTATTGCTACCGCTGTTCTTACAACCTGAAGTATCCGTCGTGCGATCTTTACTGCGCGCGGCATCTGGAAGACACATTCAAGCGCGTAGTTGCGAATGAGGAAGTCGCGGCGGTGATCGCCGAGCCGGTGCTGGGAGAAGGCGGATTCATCGCGCCACCGCCGGACTATTTTCAGGTACTAATTGAACTCTGTCACAAGTACGGCATTCTTTTTATTGCCGACGAAGTCCAGTCAGGCTTCGGACGCACGGGCGCGCTTTTTGCCAGCGAGCGTTACGGCATCGAACCGGATCTTCTCGTGACCGCGAAATCTCTGGGCGGGGGATTGCCGTTGGCCGCGGTCACCGGACGCGCGGAAATCATGGATGCTCCCGGCCCCGGGGGGCTGGGCGGCACGTTCGCCGGCAATCCGCTCTCGTGCGCGGCCGCGCTGGCGGTGCTCGATTTGTTCGAGCGGGAGGATTTACTGGAGCGCGCGAACGACCTCGGCGATCGCTTCCAGAGGCGCGCCCGCGAATGGCAGAGCCAGTGGCCGATGATTGGCGACGTGCGCGGCCTGGGCGCAATGCAGGCGATCGAACTCGTGCAATCGGAAAAGACTAAAGCGCCAGCAGCCGAGGAGACAAAAAAGATCGCGCAGTACTGCTACGAGCATGGTCTGATCACAATCACCGCCGGCTCGTACTCCAACGTGATTCGGGTGCTGGTGCCGCTGGTGGTAACCGACGAACAAATGGACGAAGGGCTCGCCGTGCTCGAAGCCGCCATCGCGAGCGTGCTCGACCGCAAAGGCGCGGCTGCACAGTTGGTGTAAAACAGTTCTCAGTCTCTTGGGCGGCGGAGTTTGCCGCTATATACTGAAAAGAGTGCCGGTGACGAAGTTTGGCTGACGCGCCGACTTGGTTAAGCGGGAGATCCTTCGCTACGCCTGAAAAACGGCTACGCTCAGGATGACAACGCTAGATAAGAAGGCCAAACCACCACCAAAATTGCCGGCGCGGTTCCACGGCACTCGGCAACTCATTCTTCGCGATAGCAGAGGTATCCCATGAGCGTAGCCGCACCCCCCACCACCAGGCTCACCAACTACATCAACGGCCAATGGACCGAGTCGCGCGCATCGGAATGGCGCGACGTCGTGAATCCGGCAACGGGCGAGATACTGGCCACCGTCCCCATGGCGGAGGCGGCAGAGGTGAACATTGCGGTCGAAGCCGCGGCGGCAGCGTTTCCCGAATGGCGGCGCACGCCACCGGAAGACCGCATTCAACCGCTGTTCAAGCTGAAGATGCTGCTGGAAGAGCACATCGACGACATCGCGCGCATTATCACGACGGAGAATGGCAAGACTTTCACTGAGGCGAAAGCTGAGATGCGGCGCGCCATCGAGAATGTCGAAGTGGCCTGCGGCATTCCGATGATGATGCAGGGCTACAACCTGGAAGATGTGGCTCGCGGCATCGACGAGATGATGATCCGGCAACCGATCGGCGTGACCGCTGCGATTGTGCCATTCAATTTTCCAGGCATGATCGCGTTCTGGTACTTGCCTTACGCCATCGCCACAGGGAATACATTCATTCTCAAGCCGAGCGAGCGCGTCCCGCTCACGATGCGTTATGTGTACGAGTTGCTGGCGAAGACTGGCCTGCCGAAGGGCGTGGTCAGCCTGGTGAATGGCGGCAAAGCGGTCGTGGATGCACTGATTGATCATCCCAAGGTACGAGCGATCAGTTTCGTCGGATCAACCCCGGTAGCGCGCTACATTTATGCGCGATCGGGCGAGCAAGGGAAACGCTGTCAATGCCAAGGCGGCGCGAAGAATCACGTGGTCGTGCTTCCGGATGCCGACATGCCGATGGCGACGCAGATCATCAGCGACAGCGCTTTCGGCTGCGCCGGGCAGCGTTGTCTCGCGGTGTCGGTAGCGGTCACGATTGGCGAAGCGCAGAAGACTTTTCGCGACTCGATTGCGGATGCTGCTTCGAAACTGCGCGTGGGCAATGGTCTTGAAGAGGGCGTGCAGATGGGTCCGGTAATTACGCCGCAGAGCAAAGAGCGCGTGGAGTCGCTGATCGGTGTCGGGGAAAAACAGGGCGCGAAGGTTCTGATCGACGGGCGCGGCTCGAAAATTCCGAAATACGAATCCGGAAATTTTGTGAAGCCGACGATTCTCGATGACGTCCCGGCGACGAGCGATCTCGCGGACACGGAAATCTTTGGTCCGGTGTTGAGCCTGGTCCACGCCGATAACATGGACGAAGCTCTGGCATTTCTCGAACGAAGCGCTTATGGGAATCAGGCATCGCTGTTTACGTCGAGCGGATCGGCGGCGCGGCGTTTTCGTTACGAGGCGCCGGCGGGAAATATCGGCATCAACATTGGAGTCGCCGCGCCCATGGCCTACTTCCCATTCAGCGGATGGAAGAATAGTTTCTTCGGCGATCTGCATGGGCAGGGGCGCGACGCTATCGAGTTCTACACCGACAAGAAAGTTGTGGTGGAGCGTTGGGCGAAAGAGCATTCGAGGAAATTCTAGGGAATTGAGTAATTGCGAAATTGAGAAATTGGGTAATTGAAAACGCCTGCGGCCGACAATTATTCAATTACAAAATTTCCCAATTACTCAATTCGTGAAATGAGAAAAAATGACTACAGCAACCGTGAATCCCGCCATGTCCGGCCAGGAAATCATTGATCTCACCAAGAAGCACACGCTGTTTGAGTGGTCGGCGCAATCGAAGGTCGATCCCATTCCTGTGGCCAAGGCGAAGGGCATTTATTTCTGGACGCCCGAAGGCAAGCGCTTCATCGACTTCAACAGTCAGTTGATGTCGGTGAACATTGGACACGGCGATGAACGTGTGATCGCGGCGATTCATGAGCAGGCACAAACGCTCGCTTACGCGAATCCGTTTATGGCGACCGAGCCGCGGGCGCGCCTGGGTGCGAAGCTCGCGGAAATCACTCCGGGCGACATCGACACTTTTTTCTTCACGAATGGCGGCGCTGAGGCCAACGAGAATGCCATCAAGCTCGCGCGCTTTTTCACCGGCCGGCACAAGATTATGGCCCGCTATCGTTCTTATCATGGGGCAACGGCGGGAGCCATTTCGCTCACCGGCGATCCGCGTCGATGGCCCGCTGAACCGGGGATTCCGGGAGTGGTGCGCGTGCTGGATCCTTATCACGGCATCGAGCGCGGCTGGGAGTCGGCTGAAACTTCGCTCACGATGATTGAGGAGACCATGCAACTCGAAGGCCCGCAGACGATTGCGGCTTTCATACTCGAAACAGTCGTCGGCACGAACGGCATACTCATTCCGCCCGACGGCTACATGCAAGGCGTGCGCACGCTTTGCGACAAATATGGCATCCTGATGATTGCCGATGAAGTTATGGCTGGGTTTGGGCGCACAGGCGAATGGTTCGCCATCGATCACTGGAAGGTGGTTCCGGACCTGATCTGCATGGCGAAAGGACTGACTGCGAGTTATCTCCCATTGGGAGCCGTGGGCATGCGGCACCACATCGCGCAACATTTTCAGGACAAGGTGTTCTACGGCGGGCTGACTTACAACTCGCATCCTATGGGATGCGCGGCGGCGCTGGCGACGATTCGCGTGTACGAGGAGGATAAGCTCATCGAAAATTCGCGGAAGATGGGCGCGATTATGAAAGACCTCGGAGCCGAGTTGCAGGCCAAGCATCCTTCGGTTGGCGCGGTGCGCTCAATTGGCTTGTTTGGGATCGTAGAGCTGGTGCGCAGCCGGAAGACGCGGCAGCCGATGGCTCCGTTCAACGGAACTTCGGAGGAGATGGGAGCGCTGGGCCGTTTCTTCCGGGAGCAGGGACTGTACACGATCGTGCGCTGGAACTCGTTCTACACCAACCCTCCGCTCTGCATCAATGAAGCGCAACTCCGAGAGGCATTCGCCATTATCGATAAGGGGCTGGAGATTACCGATAGAGCAGTAAAGGATTAAAGTTGGGCATCAGGGCGCTGGGCGTCAGACCCGGGACCTTGGACTTCCATCCCCCGCGGAATGATCTACAGCTCTGATGTAGAATTGTTCTTGGTGGAACGCGCCAACGGTAGCGCGCGAGGGTTTAGTGAAAGTACTTGCGGCTCTTATTCTGTTCGGTGTCTTGTGCGTGGCGTGCCCGATGCAGGGCTTTGCGCAGACACAGAGCAGCGCCTGGTCGCACAGTCGCGCCTCCCGCAAGGCGGAGAAAAAGCAGCAGAAGGCGACGAAGAAGTACGCCAAGGCGCAACGGAAGGCGCAAAATAAGATGTTGAAGACGGAGCGCAAGAACACGCATTATCCGCCGCAGGCCTTCTGACTTTTCTCTTCCAAAATCGACCGTTAACGTTGGCGAAAGTCCTTGCAGGGCGCTGGATTTGAGCCGCCAGCCCAACAAAATCGCCAAAAGGAAGAGCTTGCACGTTTGGCCCGCCAAGAGCACAATGTAAGACTTCTATCTGCCCAGGGTGGAGTCTCCCGATCTACCACTCGGAAAACGAAGGTCCGAAAATGAAAACAAAGAAAATGGAAACAAAGATGTCGATCTCCGCGCTGAAGTCCATGCTGCCTTGGTTGCTCGTATGCACGGTAATGTCCGTCACGTTGCCACATCCGGCGTTCGCACAGCAATCTTCTTCCACAGCTCCCGCTCAGGGCGCTGCTGCGACCTCCTCTCAGACCGCGAGTTCCGATGACCGAGAGCCAATCAAGGCCGATACTCCGCAGAATTTCTGGGATGGCGACGATCCGAATGTGGTGAATCTGGTGACGCATCCATTTGCCAGCAAAAAATATGTGCAGCGGCATGTGGCTCCCATCCGGGACCGGATCAATGAACTGGATGAGCTGACCTCGGAAAATGGCAAGGCAATCAAGGATGTGGATATGCGCGCTCAGCAGGGTATTCAGCTGGCGTCGGAAAAATCCAGTTTGGCGGATCAACATGCGAACGATGCCGGCAACAAGGCGCAACTTGCGCAGACGGCTGCAACCCAGGCATCTGCACGCGTTGCATCGACCGAGCAGATGGTGGGCAACCTCGATCAGTACAAGGGAACCGGCCAAACCGAAATTCGCTTTCGCACGGGTCAGACCATGTTGAGCAAGGCCGCTAAAGATGCACTGGACGCAATGGCAACTCCGCTCAAGGACCAACGCAGCTACATCATCGAAGTGAGCGGATATGCTCCCGGCAGGGGGCAGGCGGCCATTGCGAGTTCCCAGAAGATGGCGGATTCGGTAGTGCGTTATCTGGTTCTCAGTCACCAGATTCCGGTGTACCGCATTTATGTGTTGAGCATGGGCAACGCGCCGGCCGGCGGCAGCGATACGGCGAAGCGTAGCAGCGGAGGGCGAGTCGAAGTCAGCCTGATGAGAAACGATCTTATGGGTTCGACGCAACACTGAAAGCTGTTGAGCCGCAACGAGAGGGCGAGTCCAGACGACTCGCCTTTTTTCTTGGTCCACGCTCAGGGTGGCGGCAAAGGTCCGGGGGGAGTAACTACCGATGGATTGTCCATTCGTAATTTGCGGAACAGCGGTGCAGCCAGCAGAATTAAGTTGCCACGCAGTTCATAGCTGGCCGGCTCACGTCTTGTTCTTGTATAGGGACGAATGAGAACGGCGGCGCTCAACCCAACCAACTCCTGGCCGGATCGGAACGTGAGTCGTGTCTCGCGCAAAGGCAAGAATTCTCTGCATTGACGACCATTGGAATGGGCTCATTGGACGAAAAATGCTGCTGGAAGAGAGCGGTTACGAAGTCTTGGAGGCGACCGGCGGCGATGAAGGATTGAAGCTGTTCCGCACCCATGCCGTAGATGCGGTGGTTGTGGACTACCAAATGCCGGGGATGAACGGAGATGTTGTGGCCGCGAAGATAAAACGGATCAATGCCCACGTCCCAATCATGCTTCTATCGGCCTATGGCCCTTTGCCCGCCCACAAACTGAATTCGGTAGATTCGTTTGTGTCCAAATCGCAGCCACCCAACATTCTGCTCTCGAGCTTGCAGGATTTATTGGGTGACCATCGCAAGCCCTTCTTCTCCCGCTGGCTCGATCACTGGAAGAGCCGAAACCCAAGGGTGAGCCATTGAATTTTCTGAAGCAGATTCTGGGACGTGGCTGTACCCATCGTTTCGCGTGGCCGCGCATTGACCAGCAGGGACGCCACTATCAGCGATGTCTCGCCTGCGGGATAGCCTACGAGTACGACTGGGCCAGGATGCAGCGGACGAGTCGGTTGTTGGCTACTAGTGTTCCACTGGATCGCAACGCAATATCCGTTCCCGTGTTCGGAGCCCACCATTCGTGAGTTCGTCGGCGAAATAATTGAATATAGAATGCCCCACTTCCCTCAACCGCAGCTCTCCACACGCGCTCCCCGCGTAAATCTTCGGGGGCGCATTTCCGCAATCATTCAGCTCGAAAATGGCCGGCAAGTGCAGGCCAAGCTTCATCAACTCTCGGTCACCGGAGGATTGCTGGAACTCCCTGCCTACCTGGACGAAAGATGTAAGGTTGACCTGACGATTGCGGTGGGTTTGAGTATTGTGCGGCCGCAGGCCCAAATGCTTTTTCCGATGTGTGTGAAGATGTGCGGAGCTCACGGTTATTTGCAACCCTTCCGGTTCACTCGACTCTGGGCGGAAGAGCGCCACATGTTGGACCTCGAAATCACGCAACTGTTGAAACAAACTATGGCGCGATCGATCGCCGGGCTGCCCTCAGGCCCGGTCCCGAGCCGATTCAAGTTGGAGCCGCTCTAGTCCTCACCAATTCCTGCTAAATGTGGAACGAGCGCAAGGATTCCCGTTTTGGGAATCTCCTTGATTTGTCATTTTTTGTCACTTCCCCGAATTCTCCTGTTATGATCCCGAACAACTGTTTCGCGGTCTTCCCCAAGGCCGACGAAAGCCATGCCACGAGACGAACCGTGGCGCGATAAGAGCGCTTCCGTGCGGAAGAAGCGTTGCCAGACGCTGTTGTTGCGCTTTATTGCCATTTCCCTGAAAGGGAATGGTGCACGAGCACGGTTCTTGACCCAGGGAAATCCCAGTATGAAAGGTTGGCTATGAGTTTTGCCGATCGAAAGGGAACCATCGCCAGTTCTGTATACACGCTTGACACCTGGCCGCGACGATATGGCCTCGCCCTGATTTCTGTATTCGTCGCAACCCTGTCACGTTACGCCTTAAATAAAATATTGGGCGCAAACGCGCCTTTCGTGCTGTTCTACCCGCTGATTTGGCTAGTGGCATGGACTGCGGGGCTCGGCCCCGGAGTCTTCGCCGTCATTTTGTCGGCGGCGTCAGCAAGCTTTTTGTTCTCCGGAATGGCCGTCCCATCAAGGTTCGGTCTTCCCATCAATGGAAATGGCGTAATGTTGTTTCTGGTCGTCGGATTAGCTCTCAGCGTTCTTACCAATCTGTACCGGCGGCGCCGGGATAGCGTTCACGCAATCGAAAGTGAACGCACGCGAGCCGAGCGCTCGCTGCGCCTGTTCCGCACTCTAATCGATCAGTCCAACGATGCTGTCAAGGTGGTTGATCCGGAAACGTTTTGCTTCCTGGATGTCAATGAGAAGGCCTGCCAGGACCTGGGCTACAGCCGGGAAGAACTGCTGGCGATGACGATTTTCGATGTCAATCCTAACCTGGACGAATCGACGCGGACGATAATGCTGAAAAAGCTCCGTGAATCTGGTTTTGTGGTGATCGAGGGGATTCACCGGCGAAAGGATGGATCGACCTTTCCGGTAGAGACCAGCATGAGGTTGGTCCAACTGGAGAGCAATTATGTCGTCGCGGTTTCCCGGGACATCAGCGATCGAAAGCACGCGGAAAATAAACTTCGCGAGAGTGAAGACCGATGCCGCGATCTGGTCGAACACAGCGAGGATCTCGTTTGTACCCACGATTTGAACGGGAACCTGCTCTCGGTGAATCCGGCCCCGGCGCGACTTCTGGGATATGAGGTCGATGAAATGCTGGCCATTCCGATGCGCGATCTTATTGCGCCCGAATATCGTGAATTGTTCGATGGGTACCTGGGCCGGTTAAGGGCACATGGCGCGGACCGAGGGCTCATGATTGTCCTGTCCCGCACCGGAGAACGCCGGACCTGGGAATACAACAACACTCTTCGCACCGAGGGCGTTGACTTCCCTGTGGTACGGGGGATGGCGCATGACATTACGGAACGAAGACGTGCCGAACTGGCCCTGCAAAGCCGCGAAGAAGATTACCGGAGCTTCGTGGCGCAAAGTTCGGAAGGAATCTTTCGCGAGGATCTGACCGTCCCCGTCCCCATTGATCTGCCCGAAGACAAGCTGGTGGCACGCATTCGACGCGACTCTTACGTGTCGGAGTGCAACGACGCTTTAGTGAAGATGTACGGATTTGCATCCTCGCACGAAATGATCGGGAAACGGCTGGCCGACATGCTGGTGCCGGATGATCCGGGAAATCGGGATCTCATGCGGGAGTACGTCCGCTCTGGCTTTCGCGTTGTGGAGCGCCAATCCCATGAAATCGATCGCCACGGCAATCCCAAAGTGTTTCTCAACAGCATGATTGGAGTTGTGGAGGAAGGGAAGTTAGTGCGCACCTGGGGCATCCAGCGCGATGTCACAGAACGGGTGAAAGCGGAAGAAGGACGGCAGAAGGCGGAACGATCGCTGGCGGCCAGTGAAGAGCGCTTCCGCGTAGCGCTGAAGGATTCTCCGATCACAGTTTTCAACCAGGACTGCGAGCTGCGCTACACCTGGATTTACAACCCGCAGCTCTACTGGCAGCACGATGCCATGGGCAAGACCGATGCGGACATTATCGGGACGAAGAAAGCGGCGAATCTGATGGAGCTGAAGCGCCGCGTCTTGGAAACCGGAGTAGCCGCGCGAGAGGACGTCGTGATTTCGCATGAAGGCAGGAAATATGCTCTGGATGTCACAATCGAGCCGCTGATCGGAGCTGACGGCGGTGTGACCGGGATTACCGGCGCTTGCATGGACATCGCAAGATTCCGGGAGATGGCCGATCGACTGCAAGATGCGCGGGATAAGTTGGCGCAGGAAAAATCGTACTTAGAAAGCGAGATTCAAACCGAACTTGGTTTTGAACAGATCATCGGACAGAGTCCTGCATTGCGCCAGGTATTGAAAAACGTTCGCGTAGTGGCGCCCACCGACTCAACCGTGCTGTTGCTCGGTGAAACCGGCACTGGGAAGGAATTAGTTGCCCGCTCGGTGCATGCGTTGAGTGCCCGGCACGACCAGACCTTCGTCAAACTCAACTGCGCGGCTGTGCCTTCGGGATTGTTGGAGAGCGAACTTTTCGGCCATGAGCGCGGAGCCTTTACCGGAGCCGTCAGTCAGAAGGTCGGACGCATTGAACTGGCGGATAAAGGGACGCTGTTCCTGGATGAGATCGGCGAACTGCCACTCGAATTACAGCCCAAGCTATTACGGGTGTTGCAAGATCGCGAGTTCGAGAGGCTCGGTGGCGTGCGCACTTTACACGTTGATGTCCGCATCATTTCCGCCACGAACCGCGATTTACATCAGGACGTCGCCGACCGGGGTTTTCGCGAGGACCTGTTTTATCGGCTCAATGTTTTCCCAATTCAATTACCCGCTTTGCGCGATCGCCGCGGCGATATTCCCATCCTGGTGAATCACTTTGTCAGTAAACATTCCATGCGCATGGGAAAGCATATTGAGGAAATTCCTGACGAGACCATGGCAATCCTCCAGAAGTGGAACTGGCCGGGTAATATCCGTGAACTCGAAAACATGATCGAACGCATGGTGATCTTAAGCAAAGGGCGGGTGCTGGCTGCGCCGCCCGTGGAATTGGAAATTCCGTCGGAATTCAACGACGACAATCTCACGGAAATGGAACGTGAGCACATTATTCGAATTTTACGGCAGACCAACGGCGTGCTATCGGGAACCGAAGGCGCAGCCCGCCGGCTTGGCATTAAACGCACGACCCTGCAATCGATGATCAAGCGCTTCGGAATCGAAGTGCAGGACTACCGCAATGGCGCGGGTACGTTTGGGCCTTCCTAGAACTTTGCTCGCAGTTTAGTTCGTAATTTGTCATTCCGCGCAAACCCGAGGAATCTGCTGTCTGCTGGCGCAGGCACAGCGCGTTCGCTCTACTTGCTTAGGCGGTTGTATTTTTTCAACACCTCGCGAAGCCGATCGTGGGGCAGTGCGACTACCGTGTGATTATTGATGCCGGTCATAGTTTCGGCGGCCACCATCGCGTTGACGACCGCTTCTTCAGTGGCCTGCACTGTCGCCAGGAAAATCGGGTTAAGCGAATCGTTGGGAAGCATCGTGAGCTGCCTGAGTCCCTTGGTGCCGACCGCGCCAGGATTCGCAGTAGAGAAAGCAATGAAGATGTCCCCCGATCCGTCGCCCGAGTAACTGCCGTCGCGGCCGAGGCCGAGCGAGACTTTCCTTGCTATCCGCTTCAGTTGAGTCGGGATGAGCGGCGCATCGGTGGCGACGACCACAATGATGGAACCAATATCCTGCTGTCGGCCGGCATGCTCGGGAATCTCGCGGCCCACGTTCACTCCCGCGATCCGAAGCTGCTCGCGCGCTCCGTAGTTGCACTGCACCAGTACGCCAACAGTGTAACCACCCGATTTGCCATCGAGAATGCGAGAGGAAGTGCCGATGCCGCCTTTGAACTCATTGCAGATCATGCCTGTCCCGCCGCCGACGTTGCCTTCCTCAACAGGGCCGGAGTGGGCGGTGTCGAGCGCATGAAACGCATCTTCAGGCTTAACATGAAATCCGTTGATGTCATTGAGATCGCCATCCCAGGTTTCGGCGACTACCGGTAGCGACCACCAGTAACCCTCCATGTCCGGTGTGCCGTGCCTGACTTTCCAGGCGATGACGGCGTCGCGCACGACTCCGACGCTGTGCGTGTTCGTGATCATCACCGGCCCGTTGAGAAACCCGGAATCCTCGACCCACGTGGTGCCAGTCATTTCGCCGTTGCCGTTTAAGGTGAACCAGGCGGCGAAAACGGCATCGTTGCTGCCTTTGCCTCGGGGATGAATGGCGGTGACGCCGGTGCGAACCGGTCCCTTGCCGACTTCAAGCTTGCCTTCGCCGGAGATGAGCGTCGTATTGCCAACCTCAACCCCCCGCACATCCGTGATTGCGTTATTTGGCCCCGGCGTGCCATCGAAAGGGACGCCAAGGTCGCGGGCTCGCGGCTTGGACTGCGCGGCGGCGTTAGCGGCTAGAATGATCGTCACCATGACTGCGGTCCAACGGAATCGCGAAATGAACATGGGCCCTCCAACACGACGAAGTATAAAGTGCATCCAAGCGATGCGGGATGCCATGTCTGGTACGCTTCTTGAGAGGGTTCAGCGGCGGCGTACTATCCCCAACTAAGTTTCGTGCTTTAGAGGAGAGTTATGGATAGCTGGAAGAAAGCAGTCGTTCTCGCTGCAATGGGCACCGCAGGCATTCTCTTTGTCAAGAAGCGATTTCCCGCGGGAGTGTTGGCTACCGGGGTCGGTCTCGCGGTGCTGGCATCGGAGTATCCCGAGAAGTTCGACGAAGTGCGCCGCGCGCTGCCCGATTATTTTGAGCGCGGCATGCGCGTGCTGGAGATGGCTGGCCAAGCTGGCAAGCGGATCAGCGAGGTTGCCGGCCGGAGCGCAATGGAAGCGTGGGAAGAAATTGGTGGATGAAAAGCGGACCTCGGACGTCATGGCTCTTCAAGTCGGAGGCCCGCCCGCCTTACTCGATGCCGAGTTGTTTTCTCGCGTCCGGACTAAGGCGCTCCGGAGTCCACGGCGGAGTCCAGACAACATTCACGGTGCAGTTGCTCACCCCGGCTAACTGTTCGATGCGCGATTTGACCTGCGCGCTGATGTTGACATGTTCTGGGCAGCCTTGCGCGGTCAGGGTCATCTCGACAGTGACATCCTGGCTAGGGTCTGCGGAACTCTCGGCGGGCACGGGCGCAAAATCCACCTTGTAGATCAGACCGAGGTCGACGATGTTGACCGGAATCTCGGGATCGTAGCAACTCCTCAGCGCGCTCAAAACGTCTTGCTCCGTGATCGTCGGCATAGTTGAACCTCTTCTTCCAGTTTACAACGTCACAGATCCCGGCGTGTCTGCCTCGAGAGCGGCCGATCTGGTAAAGTTTGCCCATGACTCCCGAGGCGAGGCAAAAACTACAACTGGCTCTGCTGCTGGCAATGGTGGTCGCGGGATTGCGGGCGGGCTACGTTCTCTATCAACGCCATGAAGATCAGGTCGCGGATGAAAGGCAGAAACAGGCGCTCAACGTCGGTTATTCCAATCCTGATTACTACGTGAATCCGAAAAAGCTTCATCCTTACGATCTGAAGAGTGCGAAGCAATTGACTCAGCAACCCGTGTGGGTAAAGGAAGGCTATCGCTACACCTACAACAGCTATGACCCTGTCAGCCGTAAAGTCGATTTCGCGCACAGCGCCGGGCTGCTTCTTCCCATCGAAAAATTGCAGATAAAAGACGTAGTAACTGCCATGCCCGTGGGCAAGGGCGAGCGCAGCCAAGTGATGGCTGTGTTCGAAAAAGATGGGAAGACCTACGCCGTGCCGATCGGGTACGAAGCGGATGAACAATACAAAATCTATTCTGACGAAATGTTTTTCGTGGAGGATCCGCACGACCTGTACAAACATTGGTCGCCAGATGTGTGGCAGGCCGTGGCCCAACACGAGGTGAGGCCCGGGATGAACGAAATGCAGGCAGACTTTGCGATCGGCATCGGCATACCCGACGGCGGAAGCAGTTCTTCGGACAAGACCTTGCGCTATCCCAACGGCGGCAAGCCGGTCGTCGTCGTCTACCAGAATGGCAAAGCGACAGAGGTTAAACCGGGACCATAGGTATCGTCCGAAACGGAATTGCAGGCATCGAAAAACGACTTTGATGCGAAGTTGCAAAACGACTCAAGGTGTGCGAAGAGGCTGCCTACCTTTGCGCAAGAGATTCCTCTTAGAACTTTAGTCCGACAGCGCTGCTCAAGAACGCGGCAACAGGCGACATTTTGCGGCACGCCGTAACGAAGATCGTCATGAACCGCGGGCTGCATACCTGCCAATCGGTGAAGTTCAACGCGCTGCCCAGATCGCGCAGCTTCAGGTCGTCCACGAATTCGTGATCGCCAGGGAAGCCGCGGGGCGGCCGACTCAGTCTGCTGGCGTCGTCCCAGTTAAGAAGTTTGCGGACCGGTCGCCACTCCTCGGGCCGCGAAACCATGGCGTTTCGTACCTTCAAGAGAATCGGCGCCTCAGGATGCCACAAGCCCGACGCTGCGAAACAGCCTCCAGGTTGGAGATGCAGGTAGAAACCGGGAGAGTGCACATCTTTGCCCACATGAGAAAAGCGCATGGCAATATGCGTCTTGTAGGGCTTCTTGTCGTGCGAGAAGCGTGTGTCGCGGTAAATGCGAAACAGGGAGCCGCGCGACGGGCGAGGATCGGCGATAAGGTGGGGAGAGATTTCTGCCAAGGGTGCTGCGAAGTCGGTAATAAAACGCAGGGCCGGCTGCCGCACATGGCTTTCCCATTCTTCCTGATGGGCCTGGAACCATTCGCGCTTGTTGTTGCGCTTGAGACGAGTAAGAAACTGAAACAGCTCAGCGGTGAAATAAGCCGGCATCACGACTAAAGTAAGAAGTACCGCGGAAAAAGTAAAGCACCCATTATCCAGACCACGCTCGGCCGCAGTAATGCAACGCGTTTATTCTTCCAATTTGAACACTCTTTCCATCAATAGCCATTTTTCGCCTGGTTGCGCTTGCGGCAACAACTTCTGAAATGTCGACATCAGCGTCTCCCACTCTTGCACCTTGGGGTCGAGTCGATCGGCCTGCGCCTTGGCCTCGAACGAAAACGATTCATTCACTTCCATGATCATAAACATGCGCGTTCCCAGCAGATAGATTTCCATGTCTTCGATGCCGGAGTCTTTGATACTCCCCGTAATTTCGGGCCATATCTTTTCGTGATAGCGTTTGTACTCGGCAATCAACTTGGGATCGCCTTTCAGGTCCAGAGTCAGGCAAAAGCGTCGTTTCATGGGGCCTCGGTGACAGCGGCGAAACGTGCGGTCCCCTTCATGTGAGGGCGCGATCCAGGTGAACGTATCCGCCATCGACGAATAAATGCTGGCCGGTGGTGTGACTGGACTTGGCGGAGATCAGAAAAATGACGGTTGAGGCAATCTCTTCCGCAGTGGTCATTCGCCGATCCAGAGGAATCTTGGAGAGGATGATCTTCAACTTCTCTTCGGGATTTGAAAACGTGTCGAGCCAACTGCGATAAAGCGGCGTCATCACCTCTGCTGGCATCACGGTGTTAACCCGAATGCCGTAGGACAAAAGTTCGACTGCCCACTCGCGGGTTAGCGCCATGACCGCTCCTTTCGACGACGCATAACCTGACGTGCCGCCCTGCCCGGTGACGGCGGTCTTGGAGCCGATATTCACGATGGCTCCGCGCGAAAGTTTCAGGTAAGGCAGTGCATAGTGCGCCATGCTGTAGTAGTGCACCAGGTTTCGGTTGAGCGAAGCGGCATATTCGGCGGGGGTTCCGTTTTCGAGGCCGACCTTGTCGTTGAGGCCGGCATTGTTCACGAGCGCATGAATCTGGCCAAAAGTTTTAACGATCTGCTCGATAGCTTTCGCGCAGTTCTCGGCAGCGGCGAGTTCGGCGGTGATGACTTCACAGGAATGGCCGCTGTTTTGCAGGTCGCTTCGCAGTTGTTTGCCGGCTTCTTCATCGCGGTCGACAATTACCGGAATCGCGCCCTCGGCGGCACAGGCCCGAACAATCGCAGCGCCAATTCCTTTGGCGCCGCCGGTTACAATCGCCACCTTGTCTTTCAGTTGCAAATCCATAGGGATGAGTCGATGCGCTAGCCGCGCAAATTCATAAATCCACCATCGATTGGGTAGTCAACGCCGGTGATAAACGCGGCTTCATCCGAACATAAGAACAGCGCAAGAGATGCAATCTCTTCAGGCTCTCCCATCCTTCCGATCGGTTGCGCTCTGGCCAGCTGGTCAAACATTTCCTGTTCGCGCCCCGGATAGTCCTTCTGCAAATAATGGTCGACGAATGGCGTGTGAACTCTGGCGGGCGAAATGCAATTGCAGCGAATGTTATATGCCAGATAATCTCGCGCCACGGAATAGGTCATCGCGATGACCGCACCTTTGCTCATGGCATACGCGAATCGATCGGGCAGACCCGCCGATCCGGCAATCGACGCCATATTCAAGATCACGCCTCCGCCCGAATTCTTCATGTGGCCGACCATGGCGTGCATGCAGTTATAAAATCCTTTGACGTTTATGCGGAAAACATGGTCGAAGTCTTCGTTGGTCGTACTCTCAACATTGCCGATGTGCGAAACCCCGGCATTGTTGACCAGGATGTGAACGCGCTCCACGCTGAACAGCTTCTCCAATCTGGCTTCCACAAAAGCCTGACTGGTCACATCGCAAAGATGGGGAGTAGCCATGCCGCCGGCAGCGATAATCTCATCGCAAGTCGCAGCCGCGGCAGCCTCGTCTACATCCAAGATGCGAATCACAGCACCATTGCCGGCGAATCTCAGCGCGATCGCGCGCCCGATCCCGCTACCGCCGCCGGTTACAACCGCGACCTTACCATCGAGGCGAAAATCTCCCACGCCGCTGTTCGCCTTTTTCGGACCTTGATTCAGAGCGATACGCCTCGTTTCCAGGGAATGAAATCTTCCTGAGCTTTCTGCTCGGCTTTCGTCCGTACTTCACCGCTCGCCACCTCGATTACGAGATCCAGAATCGTCTCGCCCATCTGCGCGATCGTTTTCTCGCCGGCGACCACGGCTCCAGTGTCGATGTCGATGATGTCGTGCATGCGTTGCGCCAGAGCGGAATTAGTGGAAAGCTTTATCACCGGCGCAACCGGGTTGCCGGTCGGAGTACCGAGGCCGGTGGTGAACAGCACGACGTTTGCGCCGGCGCCCACTTGCGCGGTGACGCACTCCACGTCGTTGCCGGGAGTGCATTGCAGATTCAATCCTTGTTCGGTCGAGTATTCGGGATAGTCAAGCACTGCGGTCACCGGCGATGTCCCACCCTTCTTCGCCGCGCCGGCGGATTTCATGGCGTCCGTCAAAAGTCCGTCGCGCATATTGCCCGGCGAAGGATTCATGTCGAAACCGGAGCCGACGGCCGCGGCGCGTGCCGCATAATCACGCATGAGTTGAATGAAACGATTGCCAACTTCCTTACTCGCCGCGCGATTGATCAGTTCCTGTTCCACTCCACACAATTCCGGAAATTCCGAAAGAATCGTTCGCCCGCCCAGAGCGGTCAACAAGTCAGCGGTATGGCCGATTGCAGGATTCGCCGAGATGCCGGAAAAACCATCCGACCCTCCACACTTCAAGCCCACGCATAAATCGGCGAGCGACGCCGGAGTGCGTTGCGCCTTGTTGGCTTCAACCAGCCCGTGAAACGTCTGCTGGATGGCATCCGACACCATCGCAGCTTCGGATCCGCTGCGCTGCTGCTCGAGGATGAACAATGGCTTATCGAATGTGCGATTGCGCTTGCGAATTTCTTCGCGCAGAATGCCGATCTGCGCGTGCTGACAGCCCAAGCTCAGCACAGTCGCGCCGGCGACATTCGGGTGGTGAATGTAGCCGGCTATAAGCCCGCAGAGGTTGTTGGAATCTTCGCGTGTGCCGCCGCACCCGCCCTCGTGCACCAGAAAGCGGATGCCATCGACGTTTTCGAAGAGTCGACGGCGTTGGGCTGGAGCGGCTGCCACCGGCGCCGCATGCCCCTCATTGTTGATTCGTCCTTCGCGATACAGTCGTGCCAGTTCTGCGACCTGATGCCGGTAAAGTTGCGGCGCAGCGAAGCCAAGCTCCTCTTCGAGAGCCTGCTTCAGAACCTGTATGTTCTTGTTCTCGCAAAAAACGAGCGGAACTACGAGCCAATAGTTTCGCGTGCCCACCTGCCCATCGGAGCGGCGATATCCCAGAAAAGTTTGCTGCTTCCGCCGCGAAATATCGGGAGGCGTCCACCTGTATTCGCCCGACTGCTCGTGGAAGGCCGAAGCCTGGTGTTGGATGTTAACCGTAGTTAACAGTTCTCCGGCCGGAATCGGCTTAACGGCTTTTCCCACCAGAACGCCATACATGACGACGCTGTCTCCCTCGTCGAAATGTCGCATTGCAAATTTATGCTTGGCGGGAACGTTTCGGACGAGGGCATAAGTATGCTCTCCGAACTCAACCCGTTCGCCGGCTTTCAGATCCTCTAGCGCGATCAAGACGTTATCGCTGGAGTCAAGTTGGAGAAGAGATCGAGGCATCGTGGTTGCGTGCGGTCATTGTAAAACATGCGGCGGGAAAAGTACTCGGCCTCTCACACATCGATCGGAGTATCGGCGAGCCGATAGAAGCGGCGTGCATTGCCGCCGAGCACACCCTCCTGAATCGCGGGAGTTTTCTCCAGAAGATAAGCATTCACCGCCCGTATCGCTTGCGTGTACGTTGCCGCCACCAGGCACACCGGCCAGTCGGAGCCAATCATCAACCGATCCGCACCAAACGACGCAAAGGCGACATCGAGAAAAGGCGCGATCTGTTCGGGACGCCAGCTCTTCCAGTCCGCTTCAGTGACGAGCCCGGACAATTTACAAAACACATTCGGAAATTCAGCCAGGCGCTTGATTCCGTCTGCCCATACTTCCACCTGGCCACTCTTGATCGGCGGCTTGGCCAGGTGATCGAGAACAAAGCGCTGGCGCGGGAAGCGCCCGACAAACTCGGCGGCCACCGGAAGATGTTTCGTGTAGATCAGAATATCGTACGCAAGCCCGAAATCTTCGAGTGCCGCCACGCCCCGCAAAAACTCCGGCTGCAACAAAAAACGGTCGTCGGGTTCGCTCTGCACGACGTGACGGACGCCCGCCAGTTTCCGATTCGAAGTCAGGCTCTTGAGCTGCGACCGTATCCCAGCCGAACGCAGATCCGCCCAGCCCACGACTCCGACAATCGGCCTATGCCGAGCCGCTAACTCAAGAAGCCAGCGAGTCTCTTCCAACGTTTGGCGCGCCTGAACTGCAATCGATCCCTGAAAGCCATTGCTTTCTAATTCAGGCTTCAGGTCTTCGGGCAGAAAATCCTTGCGCAACGCGGACATCGAATCGTCAATCCAGGCATACTCTGCCGGGCTGTAGATCCAAAAATGCTGGTGGGCGTCAATGTGCATTGCGTCGAAAAGTGTGTTCCGCTTCTCCTGCCGGACTGAGCTTTTCCAGTTTGCGCAGCATCTCAGGAATCTCCGGATTCGCCATGAAGCTTTTCCAGATCAGCCCGGTTCTGTAGTTCTCAATCATCACGACGATCGGGGCTTGATTCAATCCCATATAGATCGGTGAGACCCAATTTCGCCCTGGGTCGAAGGCATCTCTCGGACCATAGATATCCCAAAGCTCAGCGCCCAAGTCGCGATAGTAATGCTTGAGGGCGGCCATCGATGGTTCGGGCGTGTAGGGAAAAGATGCGAGTGCGCCGGTGAGAGTGAGAGTGCCGTCATCATCCGCCTCATCCGGCGCATGGGGGACATAGCCGTCCGGCCCGTCGCTCGCCGTCAGGCCCCATGCGTCGGCACCGTAGCCGGAAAAATGTTTTGGATTGGCAATCGAATAGGCGCGGTTGATGAGGGCCATGTTGCGGAAATTATCGAAGTACGAAGACGTATAGCGGTCGTGCAAGCGCTGCGGATCGAAACCCAAATAAGAATAATGGGTGAAAAACAACGGGCCGCCCGTACCGATTCCAACGTCCAGTTTGATTCCATAGTACGTGTGCCCATTGAAATAGTGATCGCCAGGCACAGGGTTGGGCCAGCCGCCACGGTCGGCGACCGCCTCTTGCGATTGCCCCGCCCAGCCGGAGTAGTACATCTCGACGGGCACGCCGTGTGTCGGCGACGACATCGCCAGCAGATACGTGATCATCACTTCATTGAAGCCGACCAACGGATGGTGAATGTGCTGCGCCCATTCCGGAGACCAGTGCCAGTAAATGAAATCGCGGTTCGGATCGCCGCGGAACCAATCCCATTCCACTGTCTCCCAGAGATGAGTGATGCGACGGTCGAGATCCTGCTCGGTAGCAGAGCTGCCGTGAAAATACCGGCGGGCGACCAGAAGCCCTTCCACCAGAAACGAAGTCTCCACCAGATCGCCGCCGTTGTCGAACATGCCAAACACCGGCAGAGTCTTCCCGGTGCTGCCGTCCATGAAATGCGACCAGGCGCCGTGATAGCGCGGCGCGCGTTCAAGAAAGCCAACGATTTTTGCCAAACGTTCAATCCCCTGCGCACGAGTAATGAACCCGCGGTCCACGCCGACCACCAGCGCGGCGATGCCAAAGCCGCTGGCCCCAGTGGCAACCACACGGTCATCCCCCGGAATGTTTTCCAGAGTCATACCCGAAGCAGGATCGGCACCCTCCCAATAGTAGTGAAAGCAGGCCTCCTGCAACATGGAAAGAAGTTCGTCATCGCTGAACTCTCGAGTCGACGCGCTCGCTCCATTCGAAAGAGCCGATTGGCGGTATTGTCCGTCGGACGCCGCAACTTTATAAGTAGCCGTGACTCCTGATTTGCCCAGAAAATCCGTATAGCGATTGATTCCCGGCACCTGGATGCCGATCGGCTCGAAGTTCTTGCCTTCCTCCGTCGTATTGCCTTGCTTCGGGTTGTGTCCCAATGACCGATAAATGACATAACGGCCGAGCGCAGAATCATTGACCGGATTCCAGGTCACGTCCACATGCCGGTCGAAGCCGACGGCGCGCACGCCGTCTGGCGCAGGCAGTTTCGCGCCCGCGTCGCCCGCTGCATCATCGTCAATGCGCAGTTCGTCGACGATCAGCGTATGGCGAACTCTGTCGGCGCGTCCCTGATGGAACACGATGGTCTGTAGATACTGTGGGTGAAACTCGTGTATGGCGGCTACGTGGAATTCTCTGAACGGGATACGCACCTGAACCCATCGCCCAGCCGGGAGATCGCCGGCGAACTTGCCCATAGGCAAAGGATCTGTAAAGGATTCCGGGAACCGGGCGGCCAGCACCAGCGACGGCAGATCAGCCGCCGCGATGGCTCGCGTGGTGAAACACCAGAAATAAAGATTGCGTCCTGCGAATTCGGGCGGCCGGTTGCGGAAATTAATCACGCGGATTTCGGCTTCCCACCCTCCCCCCGGCTCAGACTGCCATTGCAGGCGGAGCGCGTTGGGTGGCGTCAGGAAAATATTGGTATCGACCGGAAGACGGGAATTTGTCTGCTCTAGAAAACTAGGGCCGCTTGCCTTCCCACTACTGTAGAAGTAAGTGTCCGGGGTAAGACTATTGTCGAAAACGACGTGTCGATAATATTCAGTATTCGCTCCCGCGCTGCCCCAGAAAACACAAAGCATGGCGAAAAGCCAGAGCCGTCGTCTCTTCCCTCCTGTCATTGAGGAGTCGTAACCGCGCCGCTTCAATGGATATTCTCCCCGATGCGTAGTCTTGGCGGCCGCCGCCAGCGTGGGTTACCCAAACAGTTGAACCATCTGCAATTGAATGTCGTTAGTTGGCAGAATCTACCAAAAAGGTTTCTGTTATTGAGAATCAAGCACACCGAGCCTGCCTCAGGTTTCCGGTTTCAGCGATATCAGCCAACCAAATCCTAACGCCGGGCAACCAAGCTTTCCGCGAAACTCAATACAGAGAAGTCTTCAGGATTCAAGAGGGAGCCCATGAGCCGGTCCGTAAGGGTTTTATCGCTCGTTGCGTCGATGATGCTTTCAGCCGTACTAGCGCAAGCCCAGTATCGAACTTCCATTCAGGGCGTAGTCACCGATACTACGGGTGCGGTAGTTCCCGGCGCCAACCTCACGTTGACCAATCCGGAAACAGGCGAGAAGCAGGTCAGGGTCAGCGATAACGCGGGCGTGTTCAACTTCAATGCCCTGGCCGCGGCCCGCTTCCGCCTGGAGGCGGACAAAACCGGCTTCCAGAAGAAAGTCATCGACAATCTGCAACTCATTCCAGAGCAGCCCAACGCCGTCAACGTCCAACTTGAAGTCGGCGCGGCAACGCAAACTGTTACCGTTAACGCCGAGACCACGCCCTTACTGGACACCGAGACGGCTTCCATCAATGGCGTCGTCACCGACAATCAGGTGCAGCATATGCCGTCGTTTGGTCGCGACGTCTTCCAGTTGATTCAGCTCGCACCCGGAGTTTTTGGAGACGGAGCGCAGGGCGCAGGAGGCGGCGCGGAACCCATTCCGGGGATGCAAGGCCCGGGACCTACCGGCGGCTCGCAAGGTATTTTCCAGACTGAGAACGGACCCGCGGCGGTCGCGGCCGGGCAGCAGTACGAAAACAACGGCATCAGCATTGACGGAATCAGCACGGCCAGCGCGGTGTGGGGCGGAACTACCATCATTACGCCTACCGAAGATTCCGTCGATAACATTAAAGTCGTCTCCAACGGCTATGACGCCGAGAATGGGCGTTTCAGCGGCGCCCAGATTCAGGTCACGTCCAAAAGCGGCACCAACCACTTCCACGGCAGCGCCTTCTTTACCGTGCACCGCCCCGGCCTGGATGCTTATCAGCCATATGCCGGCAACGATGTAAAGGCCTTGCGGGATAACAGCTTCTTCGATCAGTTCGGTGGCAGTATCAGCGGCCCCATTCTTAAGAACAAGGTCTTCGCTTTTTTCGCGTGGGAGACGGTTCGTAGTCCGCAAGCCCAAACGAACATCGGTAATCAATGGGGTGAGACCGCCGCGTTTGCCGCTTTAGCGCCGAGCGGCAGCATCGCTTCCACGTATTTGAACTTCCCCGGAAACGGCATTCTCAACCGAGGAATCAATACCGCCGCCACTTGCGCCGATTTCGGTCTGACTGAGGGAGTCAATTGCCGCACAGTCACGGGAGGCCTGAATCTCGGAACTCCCTTAACAACCGGCCTGGGCACAATGGACCCCGGCTGGACCAGCGCAACTAATCCCGGCACCGGCGGCGATGGCAGCGGCGGACCCGAAAATCTCGGCACCACTCCCGATATCGCGAATTACATTACGGCAAGCACCAGCACCTTTTCGAAGAACCAGTACAACGGCCGGCTCGATTGGAATGTTACCGGCAAAGATCGTATCGGTTTTGCCATCTACTGGGTTCCGCAAAATACCACTTTCAATAATGGCGCTCGCGGTTATGACATTTTCCATCACAACCAGATCAACGAGGCCTACTCCGCAATCTGGAACCATACTTTCTCGCCGACTCTGCTCAACGAGTTCCGTATGAACGCCGCCGGATGGCATTGGAACGAAATTTCCTCGAATCCGCAATCTCCAGTCGGTCTGCCCGTGGACAACATCGACACCATCGGGGGCGCCGGCGTCGCTCTCGAACAGTTTGGACCAAGCGTTGGCAGCATCCTTGACCAGTGGACCTACACCATGAAGGATATTGCGACGAAGATCGTGGGTCCCCACGCCATCAAGGTTGGCGGAGAGTGGACTCGGCTCTTTTACCTGCAAGATTGCACGTATTGCGGCGGCGTGCCCAGCTACAATTTCTTTAATCTTTGGGATTTCCTGAACGATGCGCCGCAGAAAGAAACTGGCAGCTTCAATCCAACCACAGGGAGTCTTACCACACAGCGCCAGGACGATCGCGAGGGTATTTGGGGAATTTTTGTGCAGGACGATTACAAGCTGCGCAAAAACTTGACCATCAATGCCGGACTTCGCTGGTCCTACTTCGGCCCGCTTCGCTCCAAGGAAAACAATCTCTTCGTGGCCCATCCGGGCGCAGGGGCGGCCTACCTGACCGGGCTCAACGTCACAAGACAGAGCAATGCGTGGAATGCCCAAAAAGATAACTTCGGGCCGCAAATTGGCTTTGCCTGGAGCCCAGGGATTCTGCATGACAGATTCGTTCTCCGCGGCGGCTACGGCTTGAACTACAACCAGGAGGAAATTTCGATTTCTTCGGGAGTCGTTAACAATCCGGGCCTGGTGATTTTTCCGACATTCACCATCCCAACGCCTGGGTCCCCGAATCCCGGGATCATTTATGCGGTGGGAACAGACGTCCACTCGCTCACCAGCTATCCGCCTAACAAAAATACCATCTCGCCGCTCGGTCCGAACGGACTACCCGTGCCCGGAACGCCAGGATGTCCGGTTTCATGCCCCGTGGGAGTGACGGTCTTCCCCGGCACTCTTCCGACCACGCGGGTCCACCACTACTCGACGGATGTGCAGTATGACCTCGGCCACAACTTTGTTGCCTCTGTGGGATATCAAGGCAGCATCTCGCACAACATTTTTTTCCACGAGAATACCAACGCGGCACCAGCGGCCGAGGGACTGACGCTCAATCCGCAGATCGGCGGCGGAGATTACTGGAGTCTTCTCGGGCACGCCAACTACAATGCCCTGCTGGCCGAATTGAAACACAACTTCTCGCGCCAGTTCATGGCAGATGCGCAGTTCACCTGGGCTAAGAGCCTCGACACGGCCTCTTCGCCCTTCGACGCCGGAGTGGCGCCGGGCAACTTGCCATTCTTTCCCTATAACCCCGACCTGAACTATGGGCGATCCGATTACAACGTCGGCAAGGCGTTCAAGCTCTTTGGCATGTGGCAGCCGGTCTTCTTCCACGGTGAACATGACTGGATCGAAAAGATCGCCGGCGGCTGGTCGCTCAGCGGCATTTTCAACATTCACTCAGGATTCCCCTGGACGCCCTACGTCAGTGTCAACGGCGGCAGCCTTTATTGCGGCACGTGCGGTTACGGCGCACTGCCCGCGGTCTATCTCGGCGGTGCAGGAAGCAACACCAGCAATGATGCTTTCAAGACGGTGGCTCATTCGAACTTTCCCAACGGCGCGGCCGCCTACTTTACCTCGCCAAGCTATACCGCCTATAGCGGCTCGGCTTTTGGAAATGCGCTTCCCCAAATCGGGCTGCGCCGCAATTCATTCAATGGTCCGGGATACAGGGATCTCGATTTAACCCTCACGAAAGGATTCGGTCTGCCCAACAATCGAATTCTGGGAGAAGGCGCGAGGTTTGAGATTCGTATGGACGCTTTCAATGTCTTCAACAACCTGAACTTCAACCCACTCGGCATCGTGAATAACATCAGCGCCGCAAACTTCGGCACGATTACGACCGCCAACAACCAGCAGAGCGGAGGTCTTGCCGGCCGGGTCGTCACCCTAGGCGCTCGATTCAGCTTCTAGCGCTGCCTAACGGACGAGTCGGGACGTGCGTGCTATATCTTTTGACGAACGTAAGCGCGAGCAGGATGTTGCGCCATTCGGCGGCGAAGCGCCTACTGCCACTGCGAACTGTGCCGCTGGAGCCACCAGCAGGGCTGGTTGCCGCTGTGGGAAAAAATAGAATGGTTGCATGTCTGTTGCACCGTTCCAGTCAAGTCGTATTCCGTCTTGCTGCCCTTGAGCGATGTCGCCAGGAATTGATGCACCTGCACGCTGCCGTATCCTGTCCCATGCGCAACCCGAATCCGCAACACGGCCCAGTCCCCGAGATAGAACAGTTCGGCCAGTATGGCGATGATGACTACGAACCGTAACACTCGGTAGAGATTCATTCCGCCGGTAATCTTTCTGCGACTCGTTTGTTCCTCATCGCGTGATCGCGGCTTTCGCATCGCCGCTTTCCAAACGGCCCTGGTCATCCCGAGCGGAGCCGTTTTTCAGGCGAAGAGAGGGATCTCCCGCTCAACCGCCGCGGCGCGTAAGCCGATCCCTACCCGCGACTCTACAACCTCAACCGTTACTGCTGAATCCTCGTCTCGCTCGCCGGCGGCCTCTCTGAAACCTGTGAAGGCCCCGGCAACTGCGAAGCATCCCAGCCGCCGCCCAAAGCTTGAATCAGCGCTACCGCAGAAGTCATCTGCTGCACGTGGAGATTATTCAGAGTCTGCAAGTCCCCTAGCAGCGTGGTTTGCGCAATCAGCACGTTAACATAAGGGTCGATGCCGGTTTCATATCGCGATTCTGCCAGCTTCAGGTATGTCTGGGCAGAATTCACCGCTTGCTGCTGCTGTGATATTTCTTTCGAAAGGATGCGCACCTCTGCCAGAGAATCTTCTACCTGCTGAAATGCCGTGAGAACAGTCTGGCGATAACCAGCGAGATTCGCATTGTAAGCAGCGACGTATTGCTGCACTGTAGCTCGCCGCAGACCCGCGTCGAAGATCGTTTCCGACAAGGACGCTCCCACCGACCAGAAGCGGCTCGGCCAGGAAAGCCAGTTGCCAATCGCCGAGCTTTCAAAGCCGCCCTCCGCGGTCAAACTCAACGTCGGGTAGTAGGCGGCATGGGCGATGCCGATCTGAGCGTTGGCCGCAGCCATAGTACGCTCCGCCGCCGCCACATCGGGTCTCCGTTGCAGCAATTCAGAGGGCACGCCAATCGGAATCGGTGGAGGGACAAAAGTAAGCGGCTTCACCGGAACTGAGAAGCCGGTCGCCGACTTTCCCACCAGCATGGCAATGGCATGTTCATATTGCGCTCGCGCGATGGCCACATTGGTCGCGCCCGCCTGTGCGCTTTGCAGCGCGCTTTCCGCCTGCACCACCGAAATCTCCGTGGTCATGCCGGTTTCATAAAGAGAACGGGTCAGATCCAACTCTTTCTGATCCGCCGCGACCGTAGCGTCGAAAAGCCTTTGCAGTTCGTCCTGGCCACGTATTTCGAAGAAGAACTCAGCCAGGGCGGCCTGTTCCGTGAGCCTCTCATTCTCCAGATCGGCAGCGCTGACCTGCGCCGTGTACTGCGCCTGCCGCACGGTGTTCCGAACTTTCCCCCATAGATCCGGAGCCCATGACGCCTCCAGCGGGAGCGTGTAAAGTGTGTTTCCCAATTGGGTTGTGGTTCCGCTGCCCGTAGAACCTCCCGTGGTGTTCACGGTTGTGAGCCCGTGAAGGTTCGCCGAGGTTTGAGAGTGGTTGACGGAAGGTGCGGCTGAAAGCGTGGGAAAGTATTGCGACCTCGCTTCGCGGACCACGGCGCGTGCTTCCATGAAGTTTTCGAAAAACTGTTTGATGTTCTGGTTGTCGATGTCCAATTGTTCTTCGAGCCCGTTGAGTTCGGCGTCGTTGAACAACTCCCACCACTTGCCATGCAACTTCGCGTCGGCGGGCTGCGCCACCGACCAGCCGCCACTATCCTGAAACTGAGTCGGCGATTCCTTGAACGACGCCGCGGGCGCTTGCGGCGCAGGCGCATGATACTTCGGCCCGACCACGCACGCGGACGAAAGCAGGCAAAGCACTGCAACACAAGAAGCAATTGCACGAACTTCGAGTTTGTTTCGGAAGGTCATACGCTTTTCGATCTCATCCACCCGTCGAATTGGTCTTGATTTCGCTCATCTCTTCAATCGCCTGCCGCCGGAAGCGCCCGCCCGCTTTCAGTTTTTTTCTGAAACCTGAGTCGCAGGCGATCCAGAAAGAGATACACCACCGGCGTGGTGTAGAGCGTCAGCATCTGGCTCACAATCAACCCGCCCACGATGGTGATGCCAAGAGGTCTTCGTAGCTCCGACCCTGTGCCGGTTCCGAAGGCCAGTGGCAATGCGCCAAACAGCGCCGCCATCGTGGTCATCAAGATCGGACGGAAGCGCAGCATGCAGGCTTCAAAGATGGCGTCGGTCGTGCTCTTGCCCTCCTGCCTCTCTGCCACCAACGCGAAATCGATCATCATGATGGCGTTCTTTTTCACGATGCCAATCAGCAATACGATGCCGATGATGGAGATCACGCTCAGGTCGATCTTAAACAGCATTAGGGCCAGCATGGCTCCTACGCTTGCGGAGGGCAGCGTCGAAATAATAGTGAGGGGATGCACCAGACTTTCATAGAGAACTCCCAGCACAATGTAAACGGCCAGCAGTGCCGTTGCCACCAGCATGGGCTCGGTGCCCAGCGATTGCTGGTAAGCCTCTGCCGTTCCGGCGAAAAATCCCCGGACGGTAGCCGGAGTTCCCAGTCTCTGCTCCATTTCCGTGATGCGCTGCGTGGCATCGCTCAAGGAAACTCCCGGCGCAAGGTTGAACGATACTGTGACCGAAGGGAACAAGCCGGTATGATTTACCGCCAGAGGCGTTGTGCCCGCCTGCGCAGCCGTGACGGCGCTGAGAGGAACAATCGCTTTGCCCGGTACATTGCCGCTATTTGACGTGCTCGAACTGGTTGCCGAGCTGCCGCTGGCAGCGCTTCGCAAATAGATATAGTTCATCCCCTGTGGAGTCTGCCAATATTCCGGAGCAACTTCCAGCACTACGTAATATTGATTAAGCTGAGTGTAGATAATGGAAACTTCCGATTGGCAAAACGCTGCGCACAGCGAGGAATCGAGCGCTTGCGCAGTCAGTCCAAGCCGCGCGGCGCTGGCCCGGTCATACGTAAGTAACTCTTCCAACCCGCCATCCTGCTGGTCTGAGTTCACATCCTGAAGTCCGGGAAGCTTCTTCATTTCCTCCAGAAGAATCGGACCCCACTTGGAAAGGTCCTGAACGTTATCCGACTGAATCGTGTACTGATAGAGCGCGTTGCTCGATCGCCCGCCGATACGCAAGTCCTGCGAAGCCTGCAGGAAGGCGGAGGCAACCGGCATGTGATTTAATTTGGGCCGTAAGCGATTGATGATCTCAGGCGCGCCCACCTTTCGTTCGTTCAACGGTTTAAGCGCGATGTAGATGAACCCTCGATTGGTGGAGCCGTTGCCTCCCGTATAGGCGTTTACGTTTGCCACCGCTGGATCGCTTTTGATCACTCCCACCAAACGCCGGACCGAATCATCCATCGCTGGAAATGAGGAATCCTGCGGGCCCTGCACGCCCCCTACAATGGCGCCGGTATCCTGTTGCGGAAAGAAACCTTTCGGAATTTTGTAGATCAGAATCACATTCAGTCCGATCGTGAACAGCAAGACCACCAGCATCAATGCCGAATTATCCAGCGCCCACAGCAGAGTGCGGCGATAGCTTTCCAGCATCCAGGAGAAGAACTTTTCGCTGGCGCGATACATCCTGCCGCGATCCGCCGGATTTTCATGTTTCAGCAGATGCGCGCACATGGTAGGCGTCGTGGTCAACGAAACCACCATCGAAACTACGATCGCCGTGGAGAGCGTAATGGCGAACTCTCGAAACAGTCGTCCCACGATCCCGCCCATCATCAGGATCGGAATGAAGACCGCAATCAGAGACACGCTGATGGAAAACACCGTGAATCCAATCTCGCGCGCTCCCAGCAAAGCGGCCTTGAAAGGTTCCATGCCCTGCTCGAGATGGCGGGAAATGTTCTCCATGACCACAATCGCATCGTCAACGACGAATCCCGTGGAAATCGTCAGCGCCATCAGCGAGAGATTGTCGATGCTGAAGCCGAACAGAAACATCACCGCAAACGTGCCGATTAGAGATACAGGAACGGCGATACTTGGAATAATCGTGGCGCGTCCATTCCGCAGAAAAACGAACACCACCAAAACCACCAGGCAGACTGAGATCACAAGCGTCCGCTCGACATCGCTCACCGAGGCCCGAATCGTCGTCGTGCGATCCAGAACGATGGTGGTGTCGATGCCCTGCGGAATCGAGGCCTTCAGAAACGGCAACTGGTTGCGGATGTTATTGACGGTCTGAATGATGTTCGCGCCGGGCTGGCGGAAAATGATCACCGTTACGGAAGGAATTCCGTTGAGGTATCCCGCCGAACGAACGTTTTGCACCGAGTCGGTAACCTTCGCCACATCCGCAAGTCGAACTGCCGTGCCATTGTGAGAGCCAACAATGATCGGCTTGTAGTCTTCTGCCTTCGAGATCTGATCGTTGGCGATAATGTCGGCGGTAACCCCGCCGTATGTGACTTGACCTTTCGCGATGTCCGCATTTTGCGTACTAAGAACGGATTGAAGATTCGAAAGAGACAAGCCGTAACTATTCAGTTGGCTGGGGTCGACATCGACACGAACCGATGGCAGCGAAGCGCCTCCCACCACTACCTGCCCCACGCCCTGAATCTGCGACAACTTCTGTTCCATGATCGTCGAAGCTTCGTCGTAAAGTTTGCCGGTATCGAACTTGGAAGAAGTCAGCCCGATGATCATGATGGGGGCGTCGGCCGGATTCACTTTGCGATAGGTCGGATTGGCCGGAAGATTGGCCGGCAAATAAGTCCGGGCGGCGGCGATGGCGGCCTCCACGTCGCGCGCCGCGCCATCGATATTGCGGCTCAGGTCAAACTGAATTGTGATCGACGTGCTTCCGAGCGAACTGGCGGAAGTCATTTCGGAGACGCCCGCAATGTGTCCGAACTGGCGCTCGAGCGGCGTCGCAACCGATGAGGCCATGATCTGTGCGCTGGCTCCTGGCAACGATGCCGACACCGAGATCGTCGGAAAATCAACCTGGGGCAGGGGTGAAACCGGTAACACAGTGAAGGCAATCGCGCCGGCAATGGCGATCGCGAGAGTTAACAGCGTCGTCGCCACGGGTCTCCGGATAAATAGTTCTGAAGGATTCATGGCTGTGCCGATGGTTCTCCCGCGCCGGATTGCGCCTCGCCACGCCGCGAGCGTGAAAAGCGATGGCCCAGATTGTCAAAGAAGATGTAAATCACCGGCGTCGTATAAAGTGTGAGCGCCTGGCTCAATAACAACCCGCCGACCATGGCAATCCCGAGCGGACGGCGAATTTCGGAGCCGATTCCAGTTCCCAAAGCCAGCGGCAGTCCTCCCAGCAGCGCCGCCATGGTCGTCATCATGATCGGACGAAAACGGAGCAAACTCGCTTCATAGATGGCGTCGGTCGAGTTCTTCCCATGCTCCCGTTCCGCCTCCAGCGCGAAGTCCACCATCATGATTCCGTTCTTCTTCACAATTCCGATCAGCAGGATGATGCCGATAATGGCTACAACACTCAGGTCTTGGCGGAACAGCATGAGTGCGAGCAAAGCGCCCACTCCCGCCGAAGGCAATGTCGACAGAATTGTCACCGGATGAATGAAGCTTTCATACAGCACTCCGAGAACGATATAGACCGTCACCAGAGCGGCCAGAATCAACAGCGCCTCATTCGACAAAGAATTCCTGAACGATGCCGCCGTGCCCTGGAAATCCGCCTGCAAACTAGCCGGCATGTGCATATCCTCCTGCACTTTATCGATGGCCGTGATCGCGCTTCCCAGAGCCGCATTCGGGGCAAGATTGAACGACACGGTAACCGCAGGAAACTGTCCTTGATGCGTGATCGAGAGCGGCTCTAACGCATGCTCGAATCGAGTAAACGCTCCCAGCGGAACCGCATTGCTCATCGCAGTCGTGACGCTGCTATTGGCGGATGAGCCCGTCCCCGATAGCGTCGCATTCGAACTGGCCGTGAGCGCATTGCTTGGCGGAGTGAGCACGCCCGCCGAGGGCGTATAGGTCAGCGAGGTGGTAGTAGCGTTCGATCCCGCGGCCGCCGATCCCGAAGATGAGAATGAGTTTGCCGCTCCCGGGCCCGATGTCCCCGACGAGGCGTTTGCCTGGATGTAAAGATTTGCGAGTGTGTTGGGGTTCTGCTGGAAGCTGGGCTCGGTTTCCAGTATCACGTGATATTGGTTGAGCTGCGTGTACATCGTATTGATCTGGCGCTGGCCGAAAGCGTCGTACAACGTATTGTCGATAGTGGATGGCGCGATGCCGAGCCGCGAAGCTGTCACCCGGTCGATGAGCAGTGAAACCGCAAGTCCCCCGGTTTGCTGATCCGTGGCGACATCCTCCAACTCCGGCAAACTTTGCAGCTTGGCCACAAAGCGATTCGCCCAATCGTTCAATTCGTTGGGGTCCGGATCTTCCAGCGTATATTGATATTGGGTGCGACTCACGCGATCGTCCACGGTGATGTTCTGCACCGGCTGCATATAAAGCGTGATGCCTTGCACGTTCTGCAACTCGCTTTGCAGTCGGCGCACCAAATCGGCCGCGCTGATGTGGCGATCCGACAGCGGTTTGAGATTGATCGACATCCGTCCGCTATTGAGCGTCGTATTCGTCCCGTCCGCTCCAATGAAAGAAGAAAGACTTTCCACCGCCGGATCGGCAAGGATCACCTTGGCGAGTTCCTGCTGCTGCTGCGCCATGGCCGCAAAAGAAATTGTCGCCGGCGCCTGCGAGATGCCCTGAATCACGCCCGTATCCTGCACGGGAAAGAAGCCCTTGGGAATCGCAACATAAAGAATGATGGTCAATACCAGCGTGCCGAGCGCCACGAGCAAAGTGATCGTCTGATAGCGCAGCACAAACTTCAGGGTTCTCCCATAGAAGCCAATCATTCTCTCGAACACGCGTTCGGACCATTGATAGACTCGTCCCTGTTTTTCCTTGCCCTCATGGCGCAAGATGCGCGCCGACATCATCGGTGTCAGAGTCAGGGAAACCACCGCCGAAATAACGATCGTGACCGCAAGCGTGACGGCAAATTCCCGGAACAACCGTCCCACCACGTCCCCCATGAATAACAGCGGAATGAGAACGGCGATCAGCGAGACGGTCAACGAGACAATCGTGAATCCAATCTGCTCGGCGCCCTTGAGCGCCGCTTCCATCGGCGGATCTCCCATCTCGATGAATCGCGAAATGTTTTCAATCATTACGATGGCGTCGTCCACCACAAATCCGGTGGAGATGGTCAAGGCCATCAGCGAGAGGTTGTCGAGGCTGAAGCCGAGCCCATACATAGCCGCGAAAGTTCCCACCAGCGAGAGCGGCACGGCTACGCTCGGGATGATGGTCGCATAGAGGCTGCGCAAGAATAAAAAGATGACCATCACCACCAGCCCGATCGTCAGCATCAATTCGAATTCCACGTCCGATACCGAGGCCTCGATCGCTGTCGTCAGGTCGGTCAGCGTGGTGACTCGAATCGAAGCCGGCAGATTCGTTTCGAGCTGGGGCAATAACTTCTTCACGCTCTTGACGACGCTGATCGTATTGGCGCCCGGCTGGCGCTGAATGTTGAGAATTACCGCCGGCGTCAGGTTCATCCACGCGGCTTGATTATTATTCTCCACGCCATCGACCACATCGGCGACGTCGGTCAGCATGACGGGCGCGCCATTCCGGTAGCTCACTACGATGCTGCGATAGTCGGCGCTGCTGACCAGTTGGTCGTTGGAATCGATCTGATAATCCTGGCGCGGCCCATCGAAATTGCCTTTAGCGGCATTCACGCTCGCCGCGGTCAGCGACGTACGCAAATCCTCCAGGTTCAAGCCGTACGAAGAAAGTGCGACCGGATTGGCGCGAATACGCACCGCCGGCTTCTGCCCGCCGCTGATGCTCACCAGGCCAACACCATTCAACTGCGACAGCTTCGGAGCCAGACGCGTGTCCACCAGATCTTCCACTTGCGACAGCGGAACCGAGTCTGACGTGATGGCGAGAGTCAGCACCGGAGCGTCGGCCGGATTCGTCTTGCTGTACACCGGCGGCGTCGGCAAATTCGAAGGCAGATAGCTTTGCGACGCATTGATCGCCGACTGTACTTCTTCTTCGGCGACATCGATATTCAGGCTCAAAGTAAATTGCAGCACGATCACCGACGTGCCGCCGGAACTGGTTGAGGTCATCTGACTCAAACCTTGCAGTTCTCCGAACTGCCTCTCCAGCGGAGCGGTCACCGTGGTTGCCATCACATAAGGGCCGGCTCCCGGGTAAAAGGTAAGCACCTGAATCGTCGGGTAATCGACCTCAGGCAGCGCTGAAACCGGCAGTTGCAGATAAGCGACAATGCCCGCCAAAAGGATGGCGGCCATCAGCAGCGACGTCGCTACCGGCCTCATGATGAATGGACGTGACGGACTCACGGGGCTTGGCTCTCGGTCGAAGTACCGGGCGCAGGCTGCTTCGAGACCACAATCTTCGAGTTGTTTTGCAGTTTGTCGAAACTGCTGTTGGCGACAACATCGCCGGGGTTGATGCCGGTCACCGCCGTATTGCCCGCGTCGGCCACTCCGGTCTGCACATTGCGGATCTGCGCGGTATCGTTCTGAATGACATAAACGAATGCGCTCTCGCCATTGTGCTGGATCGCCGACGACGGAATTAGGGTGACTCCCTGTTCGGTCGTTACCAACAGCCTGGTATTGACGAACTGATTGGGGAAAAGCGCGCCGTTCTTGTTGTCGAAAAGCGCGCGCATCTTGACCGTGCCGGTCGTGGTGTCGATCTGATTGTCGAACGTCAACAGTCGGCCCGTTGCCAGCTTGGTTTTCAGGGCTCGGTCGTAGGCGTCCACCGAAAGATGTTTTCCATGGCTGAGTTGCTGTTGCACCTGGCCCAGGCTGTCTTCCGCGACCGTAAAAATCACGGTGATCGGTTGCACCTGCGTGACCACCGCTAAGATCGTGCCGCCGCTCGATTGAACCACGTTTCCCGGGTCCACCAAACGAAGTCCCACGCGCCCCTCGATCGGCGACGTGATGTGACAGAAGGCGACCTGAACCTGGTCATACTGCACCACGCCCTGATCGTTTTTGACCGTGCCTTCATCCTGTAGCGTGATTTTTTCCTGATCGTCGAGCGTCTGCTTGGGAATCGAATTTTTGGCCCACGCCTGCTGGTATCGCTCCAGATCCATCTTGGCTTCGGCCAGCACATTCGTGTCGCGCTCCAGAGCGCCCTGCGCCTGTAAGAGTTGGGCCTCATAAGGCCGGGGATCGATGTCGATCAACGGCTGCCCCTTACGCACCGACTGACCTTCCTGATAGTGCACCTGCTTCACCAGTCCCATAACTTCGCTGGTAATCGACGCCGTGTAGACCGGCGTAACCGTGCCGATCGCCTCAAGGTACACGCCAATATTTCCCTTTTGCGCGGTGGCGACCACGGTCGGTACCGGCCCACTAACTCCTCTTCGTCCAGAGGGCGCGGCCGACTTGCTTTCGTCCTTATGGTGCACGATCAGAAAAAGAATCAAGCCCAGCGCGGCCAACACGACGATCCATACCAGAAGACGACGCCACTTGGGTTTTTCGGAGTGACTTGCAGGGGGCAACTGATGCTGCGGGTCAGTGATTGGGGCAGTAATGAGCGAACCAGTGATTGGGGCGGCAGACTTGTTTTCCATTCAGTTTTCTTCGTCGATCAATCTTGCTCATCTGAAAACATCCGGACGACGCCCGAAGCAACGGCCGGCTATTAAAAGCCGTCCGACGCGCTTGGTCTCAGATGCAGGGTTTGCCGTATCGGTTTGCGCATACTCTCGTACCTTTTTCCATGGAACCATAACCCGTATCTCCGTAAAGTAAAGAATTAGCGAGACTTGGTAAAATTTCGTAGTCGGGTGAGAGACGATGCCGCCGGCAGCGCCCGCTTTTCTGCGGCCGTGGGGGGACGTTCCGTCTGCCCGCACAAATGTTCCTGCAGGAACATAACGTCATCACGGAAGAGGGTGTACGCTGCTGTGATGACAGCCAGGCCTAAGAAAACAAAGCGACGGAAGGGAATGTCTTAAAGAATATTCGTATCCAGCGCGGCGACGAACTGAATGCCAGGAATGGCTGTGCCGACAAGATTTTTGTCGTTGGTTAAGAAAAGATCGGTGTTTGCCGAGGCAGCACACGCAAGGTGAATGGCGTCGGGCGAAGCGATTTTCATGCTGCCGCGAATTCTCGCGTAATGATCGGCGGTGTCGGCGGTAAAGGGTACGACTTCGGATAAGAGACCTAGCAACGCATTGCGGACCTCGTCTACCCGCGACGTTGGCCCCTTGCGATATACGCCGGCCAGAACCTCACCCACCGTGACAGCACTGGTAATGAGTTGATCCTTGCGATCGCTCATGCGAGCATGAATGGACGCAACCCGCTTGGCAAAATGCGGATTGTCATCCAGCCAGTAAATAAACAGCATGGAGTCCCAATAAATACGGCTCATTTGGGTTCATCCGCGTCGCGGAATGTGGCGCGTTCGGCGCGTAGATAAGCTTCGCCTCCGCCGTATTCAGCAAAAACGTCTTTCAATGCGCCACGGAGCTTCTCCCATGCGGCTTGTCGGGATTGCGGCGTGCTGCCACCGGGGCCAGCGGAAGTTTCTGACTTTCCTGAGTTCTCGCCATCGACGAACTCATAAGTATATGTAACAGTGGTGCTCATCCCTGAGGGGGGGCCACTCTCGGAGACGAAGCGCAATCCATTCGCCTGTAAGAATTTCTTGGACTTTAGAGCGCTGCAGACGAGAGAAACCCGATTGCGCAGCTTCGATTCCTTCTGCACTTCGCCCACATTGATAGAAAACCTGTCCATTCCCTGACGACGTGCGGCCTCCACATAGTTGCGGCTGGCTTGTTCCCGGACGTGGTCGGAAGTTGAACCCGTGCTGACTGGCATAAGACTGCCTCCTTCACTTGCTCGGAAATGATTATGGCACTGCCCGCATAGCACGTCAAGCATTCTTAAGCACGCAGGCAGGCATGCGTACTTAGTGGCCCGCGTATCCTGTCGGCAAAAGTGCGTCCATAGGTTGGGACGGAACATCTAAGGGGATTGACTTCCTCACCGGGGGAACCTAGTTTGGAAGTAGTTCTTTGAATCAGGCCAAACCCACCAGTGGGGGCGTCACGGCTTCGACGGAGATGCTTGCGGCCAAGAGGCATGCCGGGGTCCACACACCCGTAATCGCGTGGAAAATGATAATTGCCAATCAACAAATGGCATACGCAGCCTAACTAGTTTAGGCAGCCGTCCCAAGAGGCTTCGCCCGCGGGCCTCCGAAGGACGTCACACAGCGGGCCGCTCTTCTCGTCTACGTCTGGGGCGAGAGGCTAAGATCACAGGCTAGCGGATCGCGTTTCTTGTCGGTTCTGAGCGCGCGCCGCGAACGTCTCGGGGGAATCGCCAGCGATGGCGACAAACGCCTGGGGCATGAACACGACTAAGCATGTAGTTCTCTTGACCAGTAACATTTTCGGACGCGGGTTCGACTCCCGCCGCCTCCACCATGACAATGCCTGATCGTAGTGTAGTTATAGACAATAGGTACAACAATAAACGTACAATAGAGTCGGCAAAGGTGCTGATTCCATGTTCCCGGGTTACTCCCGCTATTTCCTGCCCTTCGGACGACATCAACTAGACGACATCAACTATAAGTAAGGTTCAAGCTGAGGGCCGCGTTCGGTGTTCCAGAATTTGGACCGCGCTGAATCAACCACTTAACCACCCTGGTTCGGTGGACACGAGATTTCCCCTAGACTGCTTGACCGCTTTCAGACGGGTGAGCGTTTGCCTATCCGGACCGTCGCAGTCGTGGCAGAATCTGCCAGGCCGGTGTCAATACCGAAAATACTGTATGGTTTGGATCGGTCACCTTCCTGCATGATTTATCGTCGGAGCTTGTGGCCGTTCGCGTCGATCCGCCGTTCGCGTCGATCCAAGGACGCGGAGGGAATAAATGTCTTCTGCCCCGAGGATACTGATGAACTCAGTCGCAGTCTTGGTCGGCGATGGCACGAGCGTTTCGGCGCACAGTTCGATCGTTTCTTGAATTTCAGCCCGGCAATGTGACCCGAGATCTACTTGCGATAATGCGAGGAGGGAAGATGGAAAATAGCGGTAGCTTAGGCAGCACAAAAGACCTGGCAAGCCAGAGCGAGCCCTGGTGCGGTCTTCTCAACAGCGCGGCACCGCGCGATCACATCGTACAACTCTATCAAGATCAGCAGTTTCTCAATCGGGCGGTCTGTCGCTTTGCGGCTGCGGCGATCGCAAATGGCGAGGGGGTAATACTAGTCCCGACGGTCGCTCACTGGGACGCTTTTCGTCCTCGCTTGGAGAGCGAGGGCGTCGATGTGAAAGCCGCGGAGAAACGGGGCCAACTGACCATCGTAGACGCGGACAATCTGCTGCCCACGTTCATGCGCGACGGAATGCCGGACTCACCGGTTTTCCTGGGTTTAGCCCAAAACGTTGTTTCCCAGGCCCGGGGAGACGGTCGCTATCCGAAGATCCGGTGGTGGGGCGAGATGGTTAACATTCTTTGGGAGCGAGGCGACGTCGCCGCCAGCATGCAACTCGAAGATCAATTCGACCAGCTCGCGCATGAGCAAGATATTGCGATTTTCTGCTCGTTCTTGATGGATAACTTCGACGGAGACGTGCACGCCCGTATGCTGCCAAGGCTCGGTGAGAATCACTCCCATCTTATTCCGGTGGAAGATTATTCTCGGCTTGAGCGAGCAGTATCGGAGGCACTTCAAGATGCCGTGGGTCCGGATGAGTACCGTGTGCTGGAAGGGGAACTGCTCTCGCGCTTTGCGGCGCCGTTACAAATGCCGCGTTCTCAGGCGTTGCTTTTGGCATTGCGACAGACCCTGCCAGTCGTAGCCGATGATGTGCTGCGACGGAGTCGAGCCCTGTATCGGGCTGCTGGTTAGAAAGGTAGAAAGTTTCGATGGCCAAGCACGACGAGTTTGCGGGAGACGGCACCGTATCAGGCGACGCTATTCTTGACGGAATAATCGGCAATGATATCGGCCTGCTCGAGGCTGTCGATCTTCCGATCATTGTAATCAGCCGCGATCGCAGCATTGTCCGCATCAACCGGGCGGCCATAACGGTGCTCGGTGTGAAGCTAACCGACATCGGGCGTAGCATCGACGATTCTCTGCGCAGCGTGGAGAATCTCGGCAGGCTCTGTGCGCGAGTGATCGCCGACGGAGCGCCACACCGGACCGAAGCCCGCGACGGCGATAGATGCTTTCTCCTTCGAGTAGCCCCCTACCGTGGAAGCGATCGCCAGATTCTGGGCGCGGTAGTCACACTCACGAATGTCACGGCTTTTCGTGCAAGCATCGACCAAGCCATTTACGAGCGGGAATACACCAAGGCGATTCTCAATGCCGTAATCGATCCGTTGGTTGTTCTGGACGACAAATTGCATGTACAGACCGCGAACCGCGCATTTCATATTTTGTTTGGCGTTTCGCGGGATAAGACTCAGGGTATTTCGATTCGCAAGCTTGGAGACCACGAGTGGGAAACGTCGGAAGCGTGGGCGTCCGTGGAGGCGTCTCTCGGCAGGCACACTCAATTTAAAACGATCGAAATCGAAGGTGAGCTCCCAGTAATCGGAAGAAGGATATTTGTACTCGACGCGCATGAGTTGGGGCGAGACCGAAATACGCTGATCGTTTTGACCTTCCATGACGTTACCGAGCGAAAACAGGCAGAACGGACAACTTCACTGCTTGCTGCCATTGTCGATTGCTCAGATGATGCGATCATCAGTAAGAAACTCGATGGCACGATAACCAGTTGGAACAACAGTGCAGAGCGATTGTTCGGATATAGCGCCGGCGAAGCCATCGGAGAGCTCATTACGCTCATCATCCCATGGGAACGACGTTCGGAAGAAGAAGATATTCTCAGGCGTTTGGCACAAGGAGAGGTCGTTGATCATTTCGAAACCGTGCGCAAGCGGAAGGACGGAACTACCTTAGATGTTTCACTCACGATTTCACCGATCCGCGATGCGGCAGGGCGGGTGATCGGAGCATCGAAGGTAGCCCGGGACATCACGGACCGCAAGCGAGCGGAGCGAGCGCTAGCGGAACAGGCTCGCCTGCTCGACCTGAGTAACGATGCTATCTTCGTTCGCGACGCGGCCGATCGCGTTACTTATTGGAACAGCGCTGCAACTGAGCTGTATGGCTTTACACGTGAGGAAGCGTTGGGCCAAGTATCCCACGATCTGTTGTGTACCCAATTCCCTGCGGCTCTGGAAGAGATCAAGGAACAACTGCATCGTGAGGAGCGCTGGAGCGGCGAATTAGTCCATGTGAGGAAAGACGGCACGGAAATCATAGTTGCCAGCCGGTGGGCGCTCGACCAGAGAGGCGGTGGAGATCGGCGGTGCGTTCTCGAAACCAACAACGACATCACGCAGCAAAAACGGACCGAGAAGGCATTACGCGAAAGCGAGGAGCGCTTTCGCGCGATTGTTGAAACGACGCCGGAGTGCGTGAAACTGCTCGCGGCAGACGGTACTCTGTTGCATATGAATTTGTCCGGGTTGCAAATGGTGGGCGCTCGTTCGGGAGACGAAGTTGCCGGCAGAAGCGTTTACGATCTGGTTGCGCCTGAGGATCGGGAGCGATACAAATCTTTCAATGAAAGCATCTGCCGAGGCGAACGGGGTTCATTGCAGTTCGCGATGGTTGGGCTCGATGGCAACCGGCGGTACATGGAAACCCATGCCGCGCCTTTGCGCAACTCGGACGAGACAATCATTCATCTTGCAGTCACCAGCGACATTTCCCAACGCAAGCAGGCGGAGCAGGCGTTGCGGGAAAGTGAACAGCGTTACCGGACCATCACTGAGGCTACGCCCATCATGGTATGGATGTCAGGCCTCGATAAAGCTTGCTTCTACTTCAACAAGGGCTGGTTGGACTTCGTCGGGCGCACGCTGGAACAAGAGGTCGGGAACGGTTGGGCAGAGGGTGTTCACCCGGATGATTTTGATCGTTGTCTGCAAATTTACGTAAGCTCTTTTGACGCTCGTCGTTCATTCGAGATGCACTATCGCTTGAGACATCGTACGGGGCAGTACCGGTGGATTCTGGACTGTGGGGTGCCACGTTACACGCCGGATGGCATCTTTGAGGGTTACGTAGGCGGATGTCTGGATATCCACGATCAAAAAGAGGCGGACGAGCTGCTGCGCCGGAGCGAAGAGAGATTCCGCGCACTCGTGAATGCCAGTTCCGATGTGGTGTATTACATGAGCCCAGACTGGAGCGAAATGCGCCAGCTCGACGGCAAAGGCTTCATCGCCGATACCGGCAAACCGAGGAGAGACTGGCTGGATGAATATATCGATGTCGCGGACCAGCCGCTGGTGTTGAAGAGCATTCGGGAGGCGCTGCGTACGAAAAGTATGTTCGAGCTTGAACACCGTATCCGACGAAAAGACGGGACGATGGGATGGACGTACTCGAGGGCGGTTCCGCTGCTTGACGCGAATGGTGCAATCATGGAATGGTTCGGTGCGGCCAGCGATGTCACCGTCCGAAAAGAAGCGGAGGAAAAATATCGCAAGCTGGTGCAGACGCTGGATGCAGAGGTGCGTGCCAGAACCCGGGAACTGGAGGAACAATCGAACCAGGTGCGGAAGCTCTCCTGGCGCTTGCTAAGAACCCAGGATGAAGAACGCCGGCACATCGCCCGCGAGTTGCACGACAGCGCTGGTCAGACGTTAACTGTGCTTGGCATCAACCTGGCGCAGCTTGCCCAGAAGGCCGGGCGCAATGCACCCGAACTTGCTATCGAGACAGAGCAGATTCAGGAAACAGTGCAGCAGTTGCACCGCGAGATAAGGACCACGTCTTATCTATTGCACCCGCCGCTATTGGACGAGAGCGGTTTGTATTCCGCAATCAGTTGGTATATACAAGGTCTTCAAGAACGCAGCGGCCTGGAAGTTCACCTTGATTGTTCAGAAAAGTTTGGGCGGCTTCCGCGTGAAGTGGAACTCGTGATCTTTCGGCTGGTGCAGGAGTGCTTGACGAACATTCACCGGCATTCCGGCAGTAAGACGGCTTCGATCAGACTTACCCAGGACGTGAACCAGATCACTCTGGAAATCCAGGACCAAGGCAAGGGTATGGCCGCCGAGCGTTTGGCTGAAGTTCAATCCGGACGCTCGGGTGTAGGAGTCACAGGCATGCGGGAACGCTTGCGTCAAGTCGAAGGCACATTGGATATCGAATCGGGCGAGCTGGGAACACGCGTTTTCGCGATGATCCCGGTTGCCAAGAGTGCCGCGACCGATGACCAGAAAAAAGATGAGCCTATGCAGGCGGCCGTCTGACACATTGCCGATAAAGTGTCATGAGAGTTGTCTAAGGCAACAACTTCCTGCACTCAGGATTCCGATGCTCAGTCACCGCAATCTCAGTGCAATCATTGTTGCCATCCTCCGCCAAGCGCTTGATAGACTTGGACGAGAGCGGCGAGTTCGTTGCCTTGCGCCTCAGCGAGTCCCAGTTCAGCCGTGAACGAATTAGTCTCGTTGGTCAACACTTCCAGGTAGTCGGTAGTCCCGGCCTTGAACCTGACCTGCGATAAGCGCGCGGCATCCTGGGCCGAGTCGAGCAGATGTTCCTGCTGAATTCTGAATTCGCGATCCTTTTGATACGCGACCAGCGCATTGGAAACATCGCGAAAGGCTCCTTGAATCGTCTGTTGATATTGCAAAAGCATCTGGTCGTGCTGCGCTTGAGCCAGCCTGACGTTGGACTTGAGACGGCCTCCCTCGAAGATCGGCTGAGTCAAAGAAGCCGCGAGATTCCACACGCCGGCTGGGCTGGTGAAGAGATTTGTAAGCGCAGGACTTTCATAACCGGCGCTGCCGGTAAGAGAGATCTGGGGGAAGTAGGCTGCTCGCGCGACGCCAATCTGGGCGTTAGCGGCGATTAGACTCGCCTCTGCTTCACGGATGTCCGGTCGCCGCTCCAGCAACGAAGATGGAAGTCCGGCGGGCACATCCGGAGAGTGCGGTTGCTCGGTCAGTCGGAGACCGCGAGCAACATCGCCAGGATTGTTTCCCAGAAGTATGCTGATAGCGTTTTCCTGTTGCGCAATCTGGCGTTCGAAATCCGGGACCTCGGTAGCGGCCGTGTAGACCAACTGCTCAGATTGCCGCACATCCAAGAGCGAATTGATTCCGTGCTGCTCAAGGGTTTGGGTCAACTTCAGGGAGTCGCCCCGTGAACCCAAAGTGCGCTTTGAGATCTCCAACTCAAGGTCGAGTTGGCGCAGCTCAAAATAGGAAGTCGCAAGGTTGGCCACCAGAGTGGCGATGACTTCTTTTTGAGCCCACTCATTGGCCAGCAGATTGGCCCGTGCGGCCTCAGTGGCGCGACGATACTTCCCCCAGAAGTCCAAGTTCCATCCTGCCGATGCGACGACTTCTCCCTGCGTGAGCTCATAAGCCGGAATTGGCCCGAGCTTGGGGCTCTGCTGACTGGTAATGTTGCCGCCCGCGCTCAGCGAGGGAAGCTGATCGGCGCGCGTGATTCCGAGTTGCGCCTGCGCCTGTAGAACCCGCGTGGCCGCAATACGAACGTCGTAGTTGTTCTTAAGGGCAGTGCGGATCAAACCTTGAAGTTCAGGATCCTGGAAGACCTGCCACCACTTCTCGTCACCGAGCGATGGCGCGGAAGATGCGCTCTCTGTCTGCTTTGGTTTCGCCGGCTCAGACTGCGTATCTTGATTCGTAGCTTGCGTTGAGTCAGTCGCTGCGGCCCGATAGGTGACGGGAACGTTGACGGTCGGCCGCTTGTAATTCGGTCCGACCGCGCAACCGATAAGCGCAGACATCGCGAGAACAAGAAGAATGCTGTAGAAGTGCTTCATAGTTCGACTCATAGTTCGACTCATGGGATTAATCTCCACTTCCTTCCTGTAGCGCGAAACCCGGGACCGCCACTGCGGCGGGCTGGCGGGTCGAGCGCAGAAAAGGCACTCGATCCAGCACCTTCTCCTGGAATTCTTCCAGATAAAGGTAGATAGCCGGACTCACGAACAGCGTGATAAATTGCGAAACGATCAGGCCGCCGACCACCACCAGGCCGAGCGGGCGGCGGGAAGAACCGTCGGCACCATACCCGAGTGCGATGGGCAGCGCGCCCAGCAGCGCTGCCGCAGTGGTCATCATGATCGGGCGGAAGCGCTCCATGCTGGCATCGTGGATCGCCTGGTTGGCGGCAATGCCCTGCCGAACCCGCTGTTCGGCAAAATCGACGATCATAATACCGTTCTTTTTCACGATGCCCATCAGCATGAACATGCCGATGTAGGCGTAGAGAGAAGCTTCCTCGTGAAACAGCCACAGTGTTAAAAGGCCACCGAGCAACGCTACCGGTAGCGACGACAGCACGGTGATGGGATGCAGGTAGCTCTCGTAGAGAATTGCCAGGATCACATACATCACGAATACCGCCACCAACATCAGGACGGCCAGATTGGAGACTGTGTTCTGGAAAATGAGAGCTTCGCCCTGAAGCGCTCCTTGAATGCCAGGAGGCAGAATCTGTTTTGCGGTCTGATCCACAAACTGAGTTGCGGGGCCAATCGCATAGCCGGGCTTCAGGTTGAAGAACATGGTCACACTAGTGAATTGATTGATATGGTTAACGGCCTGCGGCCCGATGACGGCATGCGAACTGGTGACGGCGCTGAGAGGAATCATTCTCTGGCCGTCGTCGCTTTTGATATAGAGCTTGCTTAAGTCCTCCGGGGCAGACCGTTGGTTATCGGCAACTTCCAGGATCACCTGGTACTGATCGGTGGCTTTCTTGATGAGGTAGCTGTAGTTCTGTGAATAAGCATCGTGCAGAAGAGTAAGAATTCGGGTTTCCGACACACCGTACAACTTCGCCTGATCGCGGAGAATGTCGACCTGCAAGTTCGGGGTGTGGTTGTAGAGATCGGAGTTGACGAATAGGAATCCAGGATACTCGTGCAGCTTCGCCATCAATTTGCCGGCGGTGGCATAGACTTCGTTCGGATCGATTCCGGAGAGAGCGTACGCAAATTGACCCTGCGCGTTGGCGGTGGCGCCGGTGCTGATTTCCAGAGCCGGATTCGGCTGGAGAAAAGCCACCACGCCCGGAATTGAGCCGCTGATTCCACCCATCAGCTGTCCTGCAACTTGAGCAATGGGGGCGCGCTGTGATGGATCTTTCAGAAATGCAATCAGGAAGGCCTGGTTTGATCCGAGGAACTGCGCGTTCCCGCTCATGGTGAAAGTGCTGCGCACCGCGGGATTCGCTTTCATAATCTTTTCAGCCTCGGTTTGGTAGGCGTGCATTTGTTCTGGCGAGGAACCTTCCTGCGCCACCAGCACGCCGCGGATGAACGAGCTGTCGCCTACAGGAAGGAAGGCCTTGGGCACGATGTAAAACAGGTAGGCCGTTCCCGCCAGACAGATGACCCAGGCAGCGGCTGAGATCCAGCGATTGCGCAGGAAGAACCAAAGGTAGCGTCCGTAGACATCCAACACGCGGTGTTCGAAGGCGCCGAAGACGCGCTCCATCCAGGTTTTCTTGGCATTCGCGCCGCGATTGCCGAGCAGCCGTGAGGTCATCAACGGGGTGAGCGTGAGGGAGACGATGCCGCTGGCCAGGATCGAGATCACGATGGTGATTGAGAACTCACGGAAGATGCGCCCCATCAGTCCGCTCATGAACACCAACGGAATAAAGACAGCAGCCAGAGAGAGGGTCATGGCCAAGATGGTGAAGCTGATCTCTTTGGCCGATTCGAGAGAAGCGTCGAAGGCGTTGCGGCCTTCTTCCATGAGGCGCACAGTGTTTTCGAGAAACACGATGGCGTCATCCACCAGGAAGCCGATGGCCAACGTTAACGCCATCAATGAAAGATTGTCGAGACTGTAACCAAGAACTTTCATCGCAACGAAGGTCAACAGCAGCGACAAAGGCAATGCGACGGCAGGAATCATCGTGTCGGTGGCGCGCCCGAGAAAGATAAAGATCACCATGACCACCAGCACGAAAGCGATGTAAAGCGTGGTCTGCACGTCTTTGATTCCGCCCACGATGGTTTGTGAACGGTCGTAAGCTGGAACAATCAGAACGGAACTGGGAAGTTGTGACTGAATGGTTGGAAGCAGACCGCGCACGGAGTTGGCGACCTCGACTGCATTTACGCCCGCGCGGCGAAACACGGCAACCACAACGGTCGCGCCCGGTTGGGGATATCCGCGCACCCAGAAGCGCATGTCGATGCGTTCATCCTGCAAGCCGTCCTTCGCGGCGGCTACGTCCTTCAGATAAACCGGCGCGCCATTGCTTTGTCCAACGATGAGTCCGTCGTATTGTTCGGCGGTAGTGAGTTGACCCTGGGGCTGTAACAGGAAGCTGCGCTGCGGTCCATCGAATTGTCCAGCGCCGGTATATGACGTGCCGTTCTTAACCGCGTTGGTCAGATCTTCGAGGGTGATGTTGCGCACCGCCATCTTCGAGGGATCGGCCTTGATTCTTACTGCCGACTGGGTGCCATAAACTGCGACCTGGCTTACACCGGGAAGAATGCTGATGCGCTCGCCGACTTGAGTGTTGGCGTAATCGTAGAGCTGGCCCTCGGTCGCGGTATCGCTGACCATCGCGATGTACATGATCGGCTGGTCATTGGGGTTGGTTTTGGTGAAAGTGGGAGGGGCGGGCAGATCGATGGGAAGCTGACCGGACGCTCGCGTGATGGCAGCTTGCACGTCGGTTGCCGCGCCGTCGAGGCTCTTATTCAAATCGAATTGCAGGACGAAGCTGGAGTGTCCCTGGATATTATTCGAGGTCACTAGTTCCAGGCCCGGAATCTGCATGAACTGGCGCTCGAGGGGCGTGGCGACGTTGTTGGCCATCGTCTCTGGCGTGGCGCCGGGATAATTCACCTGCACTTGGATGACGGGGTAGTCAATGGCCGGCAAATCGCTCACGGGCAAGCGAAAGTAAGCCGCCACGCCAAATAAGATCACCGAGACGGTCAAGGCAACCGTCATAACTGGACGACGAATGAAAACTTCTGAGAGATTCACGACTGGCCTCCCGGATTCTGGCTGGTCTTTCCGCTGGCGTTCGAAGCCGGCGCGGCAGCGCTGCCATCGACATGGACTTTACCGCCTGGCCGAATCAACATTTGCCCGGCGAGCACGACCCTTTCGTTTGCGGCGACGCCCTCGGTAACGACAACCTGGTCGCCCTGGCGCTGCCCTAACTTGACCGGCCTAAGCTCGGCTGTGTCATCGGACTTCACCACGTAGACGAATGGTCCGCGCTGGCTTATTTGTGTGGCCTGATTGGGAATCAACACGGCTGCCCGTTCTGTGGACAACACGAGCTTGACGTCGACGAATTGGCCCGGCCAAAAATGATGGTCGGAATTACTCAGAGTGGCGCGAAGATTAACGGTGCCACTGCCGTTCTGGACGGCGTTGTCGAGGAATTCGACCCGGCCGCTTCTAGCCGTGACTTCCACATCCGAAGGGAGCCGAATTGCCGCGTTCAAAGTCCCGCGCGACATCTGTTTCTGAACTGCCGGCAAATCTCCTTCGGTAATGGTGAAATTCGCGTAAATCGGATCGAGGCGTTGAATCGACAGAAGCGATGAGGCGTTCGCCTGCACTACGTTTCCTACATCGACCAGGCGAGCTCCCGCCCGGCCGTCGATCGGAGAGTGAATGTAGCAGTACTCAAAGTTAAGCTGGGCGGTTTCCAAAGCTGCCTGCGCAGCCTCCACCTGGGCTTGATCGACATCCACGGCATTCTTCTTGGTGTCGTAATCCTGTTTAGAAATCGCCCGCTCGCCGATGACCTCTTCGTCGCGCGCGAATTGGATCCGGGCAAGATCAAGCGCGGCCTTCGTCTGCGCAAGGGTCGCTTGCGCAGCATCGACCTGGGCCTTGTAGGGGCGAGGATCGATCACGAACAAGAGTTGCCCGCGCTTGAGATTGTCGCCGTCTTGAAAATGACGCTCGACGATGCGTCCGCCCACTTGCGGTGTGACGGTGACCGATTCGAAAGCGGCGTTCCTGCCAATCTCATCCAGGTAACGAGGGACGTCTTGCGCTGTCGCCTTCACTACCGTAACCAGAGGCGCCTGCATAGCGGGTGGCGCTGCCTGAACTTTGCCTCGGTCGCAGCCCGCCGTCGTCAACAGAGCCAGGATTGCCGGCGCCAGCGTCAGATACCAACCGCGAAAAATAACGTGAGCCTTCAGAATCGTTTTCATTTTCATCCTCGTTAGGTGCAAAGCCTTATGGTGAGAAAGTCTTGACGCTACGCCGAAGCGCCGAGTGGAATAGCGTCCGGTTGGGGTGCCGATTTGGCGCCGTCGTGCCGGGAATCCTCGTACGTCCTCGCCGACTCTTGACGAGCATTACCGTGGAGATCGGCGTGGACATCAGCCGACTCCTGGATTTGTTGCAAGGCCCTGGTCCTCGCCGCGGTCACATCGCCGCGGGTGCAGCCGAGCAGAAGTGAGCAATCCTGATCCGTGTAGTGTTCGAGCACGGACATGACGAACACAAAGCGCTCGCTCGCTGGAAGTGCAACGATGCGGGCGATTTCCGCAGGCGCGGCCAGCATTTCGCTGCCCCCGCTGCCAGCCGCGAGGGATGTATCGCCTGAGGCCGCTTGTTTGCCGGCCATTCCTGGGCGGATCGTTCCTGGCCGGACCATTCGAATCGCATTTAAGATGATGGCGCGCCGTGCCCAGGATTCTGCCCACTCTTTGAAAACTGGATTTCCCTCCTGAGCGATGTGCAGGCCACCGACGAAACATTGCTCAGCCATCGTGGCATCCGCCGTCAGCAACAACGACAATAGATACAAGCGGTTCATATCCTTCTGGAAAACCTGGCAAAAGTCTGCCCTGGTTGCATACGGCGACGGTTGTTGGTTTCTCATTTTGCTTGCGCCGAACATTTGCACCTCCATCATCTCGTCGTCTGGTAGATAGTCGCCGGAGCGTGGAAATCGATACCCTTGATGGTTCAAGGCGTGCACCCGCATCTTCGGGCCAACTGTCTCAACACATGTTTCGTAAGGACGTCCCGGCAGAAAAACTTGGCGCCATCTTCCATCAGCCGCAAGAGTGTGTTTTCCCCGTCCCGATCAATGAGCGTCACGTTCTTAAGGTCGATGGCCAGCTTCCGGCCCTCGAGCTCCGCCCCGGCACGTTTCCAGGCACTTTCAACCTCGGTGGTCCATGGACGGACAAGAGTCCCTTCCAGAACCAATGTCCGACGGCTTGGCGTGTCGACGATGGAAATCCTGAACATTGGCTGATTCGTCCTGCTCCAGGTAAATGCAAGGCGCGTGCCAAACGAGTTCAGTTCCGCGTTTCGCGTAAGTAGCAGAAAAAGATCGGAAAGAAAAAATGGGCGGGGTGGGAATGTCGAAAAGTGTCGACTCAGGTTTCGACAGTTGTCGAGCCCGGCGACAGTTGAGCAAGTCCGCCAGGAGTTTCGGGCGGCTCGAGAGCAGAGCTGACTTGGTTAGGAGATTCTGCGAGAGTCGATTCCGAGTTTCTTCATGCGGGAAATCAAGGTCGTCCGCTTGATGCCTATGCGAGCGGCGGCGCCCTGGGGACCGGCGACACGGCCGTTGGTGTCTTTGAGGATGCGTACAATTTCGTTGCGCTCGTCGGCGTCACGCGTGCCGGGCACAGCAGCGACTTTGCCATTGCCGCCTAGTTCGGCAATCGGTGCCTGAAGGGCAGGGCCGTGGGTCAGAATTACCGAACGCTCGATGAAGTTCTCCAGTTCGCGAATATTTCCCGGCCAGTGCCACGCGGCAAGCCTTTTCATCGCAGCGGCGGGAATAGACTCGATTTGCTTTTCCATACGTCGGGCATATTTCTGCGTGAAATAGCGCACCAGGAGCGGAATGTCGTCGGGCCGTTCCCGCAGGGGCGGGATGCGAATGGGAAAGACGTTTAGTCGATAAAAAAGGTCTTCACGAAACTCGCGGTTCGCGATCATCTTTTCCAGATCACGGTTGGTTGCCGCGACCAGCCGGACACTCACCTTCTTGGTATGAGTGCTGCCCAGTCGTTCGAACTCCTGCTCTTGTAGAGCGCGCAATAGTTTTGGCTGAATCTCAATCGGAATGTCTCCCACCTCGTCCAGAAATAAAGAACCACGATCAGCCAGTTCGAGGCGGCCGACCTTCTGCGATATCGCACCGGTGAACGCGCCTCGTTCATGTCCGAAGAGTTCGCTTTCCAGAAGTCCAGTGGGGATCGCAGCACAATTCAGCTTCACAAAGGTTCGATCTTTGCGTTTGCTGCGCTCGTGGATAGCCCGCGCGATCAGCTCTTTTCCCGTGCCAGTTTCGCCCAACAACAATACGGTGGAGTCGCTGGGAGCGACGGTTTCTACTAGATTCAACAGATGGCGAAGGGCTGAACTCTGGCCCACAATTCCTTCGAAGTCCATCTCACCGCGAATCTCGTCCTCGAGATATAACTTTTCCTGGGCGAGTTTTTCAGTCAGCTCGGCGATTTGTTTGTAATTGAGCGCGTTCTCCACGCCGATTGCTAATTGATTCGCTACCTGAAGCAGGAATGCGACTTCCTCGTCGTCAAACGCGTTCTCTTCGCGCTTTGCGACTGCCAGAACTCCGAGCAACCGACTCTTGCTGATCAATGGCAGGTCACAGAAGGAATTCAGGCCTTCCCCAGTCGCCTTGGCATACATCTCCGACGGCATCTCGGCTTGGTTCAAACGATTCACAACGATGGGCTTGCCGGTTTTGAACGAGTTCCCAGGCATGGTGCCCTCGATTGGGACCCGGTCGCCTTCCACAAATATCCCGCGGCTATCGGGATAGTCGAGCGCGTGCACACGCAAATGGGTACCGTCGGCATCCGCCAGCATCACGGCTGCGGCATCACAACCCATCACTCGACGCACGCTTGCGGAAGCACTCACAAGAAGATCGTGAAACTCCAGGCTGGAGACTACCTGATTGGTCAGATCGAGAATGAGTTTGAGGCGCTCCTCGGATCGCCGGGACAAGAAGGAATTCACAGCCGCGTCAATTGCCAAGCCGATCTGATCGCTAGCGAGGCCGAGGAAACGGACTTCTTCTTCGTCATAGGCATTCGGATAAAAGCGGCCGAAGCTGAGAGCTCCGAGCCGGCGTGATCCCCTGGTTAGTGGCAGCGTGCATGTGGATGCAATGCCTAATTTGGCGAGGAAAAGCCCGTAATTCCCAAATCGCGCTTCTCGGCCCCAGTCGTCGGTCACCAAAGTCTGGCCGGATATATGCGCCTGTTGTATAGGAGAGCCATCGAGAGAGGGGGCATCCGCTGAAGCCTCGTCGACTTGTCTGCCGTTTACCTCCAATACACTCCAGCAAGGAGAGTTCGTCTCCTTGTCAAACGCAACGAGGTGCAGGAAGTCAAACGGGGTGACCTCGTGCAGTTTCTTGGCCAGCGTGTCGGAGGCAGCGGTGCAGTCGCTGGAGGTGGCAATGGCATTCGCCGCACGCAACAGTGCCAGATACCGCTCTTCTTCCACCTTCGGAAAAATTGAGGGTGCTGTAACCATGAGCCTGACTATTCGAGAGTGGCTTGTACCGACATTCGCACTCTGTGCTGGCGACACCCATCGGCATACGTCGGGCACAGCTGACCTGATGCCCGATCTGATGCGGCGACTTTGGAGAAAGGTTCTCAAAATGTCGGAACATTCGACTTTCGTCGAAAATGCTGTCGAAGTAGTCGTCAATGATTTCGTTCTCTCCTATCGACATTCCTTTGAAGATGCGTCGCATCAAGCGGATGGGCGGGGTCAAGCGGTGTTTCGAATTTTTGGCAGATCCGGTGCATGAATCATCACGAATGCGGGAGCCTTTGGGGCACGATGCCGCGATTTGAAAGCCCCGCAAAATTCTTGAGGGAGAGTGCACATATGCGACGAACAGCCATCATGATTGCAGGCGTCGCGCTGCTGCTAGCGGGAGGAGCGGTGGCGCAGGAGTCTCGATCGGAAATCAGCTTGCAGGGAACGGGATTTTTCACCAAAGATACTGCCGGCGACGGCACAACGGAGCGGTCGACGAACACGGGCGGGTTCCTCGTCGGCTATCGCTATAACCTTAACCGCTGGCTCGCCGCCGAGGCGGTCTACGGTTATGACCGAAACACCCAGCACTATTTTGGCAGCGGCGGGTTTTCCAGGGTTCAGGCCAATGTTCACCAGGCGACTGGAGGATTTGTAGTTCGGCTGCCAACGTCCCGGAGATTCAGGTTCAACCCTTATGTACTGGCCGAGGGGGGAGCACTCGTCTTCGATCCCACTGGCAACGCTTTCGGGACGGTTGCCGGAGCACAGCGTCAGGCGACCGGCGTGTTCGCCTATGGCGCCGGCGCCGACTTTCCAATTCTTAGACACATCGCTCTACGTGCCGAGTACCGCGGTCTGGTGTACAGCGCTCCGGACTTCGGCTTGAGCACACTCACTACCAACACAGTGACTCATACAGCGGAACCGACGGCTGGAATCGTGTTCCGGTTCTGATCGTCGAACAGATCGGGCGGACAGGTCTTGCTGTCCGCCCGGCCGACTGTATTTGTGAATGCTTCTGATCCATCCTGCGTTCTTAATTCACTCTGTCCAGTCCAGTCAATTCGCACTGTCCAGTCCAATCGCAGGTTCCGAGTCAAATTGGCTGTGACAAGCGATGTTCCAGCTTCGCCTTTACTCGCGGCCACTCGTTATCGAGGATGCTGAAGTAAACCGTGTCCCGCACGCGGCCGGTCCAGGTCACCAGATGACGACGCAAGGTTCCTTCTTCCTTCGCGCCGATGCGCAGAATTGCGTTGCGCGATTTCTGATTCAGCGCATCGGTTTTGAGTTCCACGCGGAAACATTTCCACACTTCAAAGGCATGGCGGAGCATCAGATATTTCGCTTCGGTATTGACCGCGGTGCGCTGCCAGGGCGGCGCGATCCATGTTGAGCCGATCTCGACGCGGCGGTTCACGCGGTCGATATTCATGAAGCGCGTGCTGCCGATCGCACGGCCGGAACTCCGTTCGATGGTGGCGAAAACCACCGACTCGCCGCGGTCTTGCTCTTCAATCGCCTTGCCGATGAGCCACTGAAAGTCTTCGGGCGTTTTCACAGGGTAGGGAATCCAGCGGAAAACGTCTTCCAGGTCGGTGTGCGCGATCTCCCAGAAGGCTTGCGCGTGCTCGCGGCGCACCGGCTCCAGCCGTACTGTCGAGCCTTCCAGCATTATTGGCATTACAATATTCGGTAGATCGTCATTTATTGGATCGTCATTCATTGGATCGTCGGAACTGCTCTTTGTGATTTCGCATTATATGTTGCATCGCAGCTTCATTTCGGGCATCTACTACGACGCGACTGTGGTTGACTGGAAATGATCTCACAGGTCCAACAAGCGCCTATGCCACAAGTAAGACACCGATGTTGTCAGGAGAATTTCTAAGTGCAGGCGCACTGTCTTCCATTCACCGAAGTCCCGCACGCGACGCGCCTGTTTACAGACTTTCTGGCATATTCCGCACGAGTGCAACCGTTCTATCCGCGATCTCCGAATTTTTCTGAGTGGCTGAACGAGGAATCTGAAAAGGTCTCGTACGATCCCTCGCGGCGCGAGCGTGTGACCGCCATTCTTGAGCGGCAGAACAAGTCCTGGGACGCCTCGCCGAAAACGCTGGCCAATCTTACACGCTTCCGTCGCGGCGCGGCCGCGGTCGTGACTGGCCAGCAGGTTGGACTTTTCGGGGGACCGATGTTCGCGATTTATAAAGCGCTGACGGCCGTAAAACTTGCGGAGGAAGCGACCACCGCCGGAGTCGATACAGTTCCGGTTTTCTGGTTGGCGACCTACGATCACGATCTGGCCGAAGTGAACCACGTCTCCATCCCCGGCGCCGAAGGAGCGCTTCAGGTGCTTACCACGCCGAGCCATGACGTTGCCGGAGCGCCTGTGAGCGCCGTTCGCCTGAATGACGAGATTGGTGCTGTCGTCGATGAGGCCGGGCAACTGCTGGGTGATGGCGAAGCGGCGCAGCTTCTGCGCGAGACCTACCGTCCCGGCGAATCTCTGGGCACGGCTTTCGCGCGTTTCTATTCCCGGATATTTGCCGACTGTGGAGTGATTCTACTGGATGCCTCCGACGCGGAACTTGACGCTATCGCCGCCCCGATTTATTCGGCTGCGATCGAGCGAGCAGGCGAACTGGGGGCTGCACTATTAGGGCGTGGGGAAGCATTAGAAGCCGCAGGCTATCACCAGCAGGTGAAGGTCACGGCGTCATCGGTGTTGCTGTTCACCTTGCAGCACGGAGTGCGAACGGCAATCCATCGCCGGGGCGACGGGGCGAACGCAGAATTTGTTGTCGGCACCGAAGCCGGGGCAGAGAAGCTCTCGCAGGCGGATCTCATTGCCCGCATTCACGCAAGTCCCGCCCTGTTCAGTCCGAACGTTTTGTTACGACCCGCCGTGGAGGATTATCTGCTGCCCACGTTGGCGTACACCGGCGGCGCTGCTGAAACCGCTTACTTTGCGCAGGCGGGCGTGGTCTTTGAAGCTCTTCTGGGCCGCGTGACGCCGATCGTTCCGCGCTTCTCAGCGACCATTGTCGAGCCGAAGATTCAGCGCCTGCTCGAACGACACGGAATCACAGTGCTCGACGTTTTCAACGGTCCCGAGGCACTGCGGCGGCAACTGGCGGAGAAGGGACTTCCCGAAGACCTGCAAGCGGCTTTCGACGAGGCAAGAAAATCTCTCGATTCGCACCTGTCGGACATTAAAGAGAAGTTGACGAAGCTCGATCGTACTCTACTGGACGCCGCTGAGACCGCCCGCTCGAAGGTGGAATACCAACTGGAACGATTGCACGCGCAAGCGGCGCGCGCCGAAGCGCTCAAGAGCGAACTGGTGACCCGCCACGCCGAAATTCTGAGCTATATTCTCTATCCCGAGAAGGGGTTGCAGGAGCGCACCGTCGGCGGCATCTATTTCCTTGCGCGCTACGGCCGCGAGTTTCTGGCTCAGTTGCTGACCGTCATTCATCCCGATTGCCACGATCACCAAATTTTGGAGTTGTAAGTATTAAGTAGGGCCCGCCGTTACCGCCAGCTTCCTCGCCGGCTGTCGCGTGGGACATCCTCGGGCCCGCGCGTTGAGACCAACAGCTTAATTGGACTGACTCACCAGCGATCCGATCACGGTTCGTAGCTCTGCTATTCTTGCCTCGTTTACCGCACCGTGCATCTGCCGAATAATTTGGCCTTGCCGGTCCAGCACGATCAAATATGCGGCGTCATGCTCGTTGTAATTGACCAGTTTCTTCAGTTCGGCTTCACTCTGGACGAGAGGAACAAAATGATCGCGCGCATTTTCCGGCACGCCATTCTTCATGCTGGAAATCACCATTCCCCGAATCAATCGCGGAACATCTTCCAGTACGGGCAGTTGATAGAGCTCAACCGCATGTGAGACTGCGGTATCTTTCGAGATTGCAGCGGCCCACGCGCTCGTCTGATTCTTGGACGCCTTAGTGAATCCGAAGATCAGAATCGCGACTTTGCCTGCGCAAGCGTCGGGCAAGACGACTTGATGTCCAGCAAGACTCTGTCCTTTGATTCGCGGCAAGGGCTGAGAACTCTGCGCCCCGACCGCGGCAAGCAGCGCGACGCAGCAAAATGATCGAAGCAATTGTTTCTTGAATTCGAGCATGGAATGTGTTCCTCCGCCTCGGCTCAAGCGACAAAGCAATTCTACCGGCTGTCACTGGCCGCAAGATAAGATCCCAGCCCGATCATGATTGCGCCGGTAACGGTTCTTTGGGAGCGCCTGAATTTTGGCGAGGAGCGAATGCGCTCTCCCAGCGGGCCGGCAAGCGCGATCACGATCAAGTCTGCGGTCGTGTTAAGCGCGACTGAAATTGTGCCCAAGGCCACGAATTGGAGAAAGACGTCCCCCTCGGCGCGATTCACAAACTGCGGGATGAAGGAGAGAAAAAACAAAGCGGTCTTGGGATTGAGAACCTCGGTCGCCACGCCCTGCCATAGCGGGTTGCGTGCAGGCTTCAGATTCTGCGGCAACTCTGCGGCGTTGGCCTTTTCTTTCCAGGCGTCCCAGATCATTCGCACGCCGAGAAAGCACAGATACGCGGCGCCCGCATATTTGACGGTTGCAAAGGCGGCTGCCGATTTCGCCAGCACGATTGAGACTCCCAGCGCTGCGGCGAAGACATGCACCATGCCGCCGAGGAACGTTCCGAACGCCGAGAGCGCGCCCTCACGCTTTCCGCCCGCCAGGCTGCGCGCGAGCACATACAGCATTCCAGGGCCAGGCGCGATCGCCAGCAGCAGGGCTGCCGTCAGGAAGAGAACGAATCGAGTCGGATTGAACACAGTTGTGGCCGCTCCTTAATGTTTGAGCCAATCTTCAATGTTTGAGCCAATCTTCCAGTTCCACCAGCGATTCCACGCGCGGCAAGCCGCGATCCCGGTACGCGCCGGCTATGTCGAACAAAACGGCCCGCATTCCTGCCTGGGTCGCACCGAGGTAGTCCACCGAGTAAAGGTCGCCCACGTAGAGGCTCTCAGCCGCGTCGGCTCTCATCTCGCGCAGGGCGAAATCGAAGATTATCGGATGCGGTTTCTCGTACCCCACTTTTCCGGAGTCGGTGATGCTGGCAAAGCAGTCCACGATTCCGCAGCGCCGCAAAACCGCGTCAATTCTGCCATCGGCATTCGAAATCACTGCGGTCGCGTATTGCTGGCGAATGCGTTCCAGGGCTTCGCGCGTTCCGGGCAGAACTTGGTCCCAATTGGCGGAATTTTGCGTATTCTCGACGAGCGTGTCGCGAACGCTCCCGTCCTGGCCCTTTAATCCTTCCAGGAGATTAGTGTGGAACGTCCACCAGAATCCGTGATCCACTTTGCCCTGCATGAGACCTAAATCAAATTCATGCTTGGTCCGGCGCTCCAGGGCCTGCCAGGCTTCGAGCGTAGGATGCTGCTCCTCCGGCAGCGGCGCCAGCATGCGCGCCCGATTCGGAAACAGCAAGGTATTGCCTACGTCGAAGAAAATGGAGCGGAACTTAGGCATGATTCATGATAACTGCTGAAGGGCAGGGCGGGCGCCTCGTCCGCCCCGCGGGTTCCGAAAAAGATGTAATATCCACTGCATGCGCCGCCAGACTGCCGAGAGGCTTTCGGGGCCTGATTTCCGTCGATGCCGGTCACTTCCGCAGTCTCGTTCGTTGCCAGCGTCAGCCGCAGTACGCGGGCGGCTGTAGTCGCCTATGCGGCGGCCCGGACTTATGCTGCTGCGCTCGTCGGCGTGGCGGTGACGGTCTTCTATCGCGGATCGCGGCAGGACGTTTACAACATTCTCTGGGCGGTCGTGTTCGGGTTCGCGACGCTCAACATCATCAGCCTTGCAGCCCGGCGTCTTGAGCCCACGCGCCGGGGCCTGAGCTTTGGCGAGCTGATGGCGGTGATGGTTGTGCTGCTTTCGATTTTCTTGTTGGGATGGGAAATGCTGAATCTGTTTCACATCTTTCCGATTCGGCTAAGGCATTGAAGTACAAGCCGCCTCCCGACCTCGTGGCCGGGCCGGTTTTGCGGTATGATTCGCTCAATGGCCAAGAATCCCCCGAGTTTCGAAGTGACTTGTCCGTGCTGTAGCGCGGTGCTCAAGATCGATGTTGAGACCCGTGCCGTGATCGCGCACACCGCCGCCGTAAAGCCCAAAACCTTCAGCGACATGGAGGCTGCGGCCAAGGCGATGCGTGAGCAGGACAGCCGCCGGGAGTCAATTTTTCAGCAATCTGTGGAAGCGCAGAGGCACGCCGCCGATCTGCTGGAGAAAAAGTTTCAGGAGGCGGTGAAGAAAGCGAAAGAGAGCCCCGACACAGGCAAGCCGATTCGGGATTTCGATCTTGATTGATGCTGCCCGATTGCTTTCCCGACTGTGATGCAGTTGGGCTTACGCGCCCGAGCAGTTAAGCGAGAGATCCTTGGCTCCGCCTGAAGAACGGCTACGCTCAGCATGACAACGCCACCTGAAAACTAAGCTTCACGCAACCCAGCTTGATCTGTCCACTATGAGCCGTCCACTTCTACTGGGCCATCGCGGCGCCCGTGCGGTGCATTCGATTCCGGAAAATACCATCGCCTCTTTCGATCGCGCTCTGGCCGACGGCGCCGACGGTTTTGAATTCGATGTACGCCTGACTGCGGACGGCGAGGCCGTGGTCGCTCACGACGAAAAAGTCGCTGGGTACGACGTCGCCCGCTCCACGGCGAAGCAGGTCTCGCAACTTCCGCGACTACGCGATGTTCTCCAGCGCTATCGGGATTCGTTTCTTGACATCGAATTAAAGGTCAAGGGGTTGGAACGACTTACGCTGGATTTATTTCTGAGACATAAGCCTCGAAGGGAATTCGTCGTTTCATCGTTTATTCCGGGAGTGTTGAAATCCCTGCGAGCGGCAGACGCCACGATTCCACTTGGATTGATCTGCGAATCGAAGACCCAACTGCGCTTGTGGACCGAAACTCCGGTGGACTACGTAATTCCGCATCACGACCTGGCCGAACCAGAATTGATCCGCAAGATGAAGGGGGCGGGCAGGGAGGTCATCGTTTGGACGGTGAACGATCCGGCCGAGATGCAGCGTATAGCGGAATTCGGCGTTGACGGTATCATCTCCGACGACACGAACCTGCTGTACCGTACCCTGGGGGACTCATCAGGTTCGAAATGAAGTTTTCGAATTTTGGTTACGCCCTCAACGGGAAATCGCATACCTGGATTCTAGATCGACTTGCCACCGATGAAGATGAAAAGGTAACCAGGGCAGGCCTGCTCAGCTACATGCCGCGTTCGAGCAGTTTGCGCTCCAGCGCGCTGATTCGCTCTTCGAGGAGTCCGAGGCGGTCGTCGATGGCAGGTTACTGCTTGATCCGCATTTCGATTGGCCTGGCCCATCCGTAGAACGCCGATAGCAAACGGGTTTCGGTGTCGTGAATGCGCTCGTCGGTCTGGTCGAAGCGCTTGTCAATCCCGTCGAAGCGTTTGTCGATCCCGTCGAAGCGTTCGTCGATCCCGTCGAAGCGCTTGTCGATCCCGTCGAAGCGCTTGTCAATCCCGTTGAAGCGCTCGTCGATCCCATCGAAGCCCTTTTCGATGCGCTCCAGAGACTGCTTCAGATCGTCATCCATATTGTCGATTATATCCCGTCCCGGCGGGCTTTTGCCGCAAGAACCTTTGAAATGATGCCCCGAATATTGTCGGACAAATAAATTCTCCACCCTCCCAAATCCGATTCCACAGTACTTCCGTACTTCACCCAGAACGGTCCCAAACCTTCTGTGGAGGAAGCATGAAATTTTCAATCTACCGGCCAGCGCTGTTTTTGGCCGTCGCCGCAGTAGCCACTATCGCATCTGCACAATCCCAGCCAAATCAGACTCTGGGTTACGGCCAGGGCAAACTTCTCACGTTTACTTATACCCAGAACTTTGACTGCATCGACCAACCGGGAAGCGATCTCAATTTTAACGGCATTCTCGCGGAAAGCGATCCGGGGGAAATGCAAACGCCGATTTGCCAGGTTGGAACTCAGCCCACCATCAACCCGAATGGAGTGAAAGGGAATCCGGCGGTTACGAGCGAGCCGATTTTTGTGCTCGTGCCGATGTTTTCGGTGGACAACAATCAGAATCCGAACGACGCCATCTCCTGCGACAACGTGGTGACGGGCACAATCTGCGGATCCACTCTGGGCACAACGCTGATCTCGCTGTTTGGCGCAGTACCCGAAGCCTTCAAAGCCAGACCGCTCGTCTATACGCAGTGTCCGGAACCCGGCGCGGCTCCCGGCACCTGCACCATGCACGCCTCGCGGCTGGACCTGGGGCCGGCACTGCTCGCGCTCGGGTATGTGCAACCTCCTGAGGCCAACATATTCGTGCCCACGCCGAATCACAGCCACGTGCTGATCAACGCGGATATTAACCTGAAGCCGATCTGGTGGCAGGTCATTCCTGTGCTGGTGCTGAACCAGAGCGATTGGCCGACGAAAGATGGCAGCAGCGGCCTGACGTCGCTCGGCGCGATTCAGGCAGCACTGGCCGCGGGCAGCGCCATCGAAGCTCCGTCGAACTTCTTCCTATTCTTCAGCTCGTACGTGAATTCGCACGCGGGATCGCATATGGAACATCATCGGATGTAGAAGCGGCTTCCGGATTCCGGCGTCGGGCGTCAGACCTCAGACCTCAGACATTAACCGCTCTGCTCTTTTGTTTGTCCTCCCCCGAGCAACGCGAGGAATCTGGTTTGTGCTGGCTTCGAGCGAAACCCAGATCCCTCGCTTGCGCGCGGGATGACAATACGTTGGGTGCATCTGACGCGGAGCGATTTGAAAGAAGGCCTGCCGCCAGAAGCCGGAAGCCCGAAGCCCGACGTCATGTTTACCGCGCGCCGGCGGCGGTCGCGCTTCCGACGGAGATGGCGGCTTTCGCGTCTTTGATGCCGGCCTGGATGTGGGTATCCCAATCGAGATGCGGAATCGGAGATTTCTCCGCAGCCTGGTAAAGTGCGAGTGCGTCCTGCGGGCGATTCAGTTTCTTCAGACAAAGTCTGGCAGCGCTCAGCTGCGCAGTCAGGGCCTGCCGGTCGGTGGGATAACTTTGCGCGAGTTGCTCGTACTCGGATAGTGCGCGGTCAAACTCCTGGAGTTCTTCCGCTCCTTTGCAGAGGTCGAGCCAGGTGGCAGCCGGCATTTTCGTCCCGCCGGTGTCGATGAACTCCGCATAGTCCTGAAACGCCGCTTCGACTTCGTGCTGCCGCAGATGGATGGAGCAGGTTTTGACCGTCGCTTCGAGATAATCTTTGGTGTTAGCTTGCCGGGTGTGGAGTTGGCGCAACATGTTCCAGGCGTCGAGCGAGTTGGGCTTCACCGCGACGTAGTTCGTGAGGAGCGGCAAGGCTTCGGCGAGCTGGCCATGCTCCATCATGGAAGTCGCCTGTTCGAGCTCGGCATCATTCGTCCAGCCGATTTGTTCTTCGATGGCCTGGTTCGCTTTCTGCTCGAGTCCGGAATGCTGGATGGCCAGCGCCGCCAACGCTCCAAATAGAAATCCGCCCACATGCGCCCAGTGGGCCACGCCGCTGTTGTTGCCGAGCAGCGAGCCGTAGAAGATTTCAACGAAGAGCCACAGCGGCAACAGCCAATAAGCCGCGGCTTTGAAGCGATAGAGCTTGAAGATGAACAGCCATGCCATCTCGATCTTCATCTTGGGGAAGCGCACAAGAAATGCTCCCATTAAGGCCGCTACCGCCCCGGATGCGCCCAGCGTTGGCGTGGTACTGCCCGGGTTTGACCAGGCATAGAACTGAAGCGCGGCCGCTCCGGCCAGCAGATAGAAGACCGAGTAGAGCCAGCGTCCCCAGACATCTTCCAGAACAAATCCGGCGAGCCACAGGAACCACATGTTGCCGATGAGGTGCAGCCAGCCGCCATGCAGAAAATTCGCCGTCAAGTAACTCATGGCTGTCGGATGAGCCGGAACGAAAGCGTACTGCTCGGTGATCGATACTTTCGCAAGGCTCACAAGTTGCGTGTTGAGCGAGTCCATCTCAGCCTGAAGCTTCGACGTATCCTCCATCATTTTGATCTTGGCGTCGTAGGAGTCGATGATGTCGCGATAGGGGTTCTGCACGTGCTTCCACTGCTCGGGATGGCTTCGTTTGAAGCCATCGACCAGTTGCTCCGATTCGGCAGGCATTTTCAATTCAGGATGCGTAGCTGCGAGAATCAGAATGTGCGACTTGACCTCGCCCAGCTGCGGCGACTGATCGTCGATGGCGGACATGGTGAAAAGAAAAACCGCGGTATTGATGGCGATGAATGCGAGAGTAACGACGGGCCACCGCCGGGCCGCCATGTTTTCGTGCTTGATAGGAATCAACATCACTTACGTTCTTCGCAAACGCCGACACATCTGCGCAGTGTAGTTTCGGGCGAAGTTCATTTATAGATGACGGGCGGTCGTGGCCAATCTTTAGTAACCAGAGGCGGGCGTCGGACGTCAGACCTCGGACCTCAGACGTCGGACTTCAGCCATCCGATCCGGCTACAAACAATGTAAGCGTAGATCCAGATTCCTTACGACTGCTCGGAATAACAAGCAACCAGTTGCGGGTGAGCACTGAGGTCCGAGGTCTGAGGTCCGACGCCCGACGCCCGACGCCTGCCGCTGAGAGCCGGAAGCCGCATCGCTGCGCTATACTTCCCAAACCACCCAGCTTTACACCGAGGATTTTCCGCATGGCTGTTGGCGTTCGCACGCAGGATTTGCACAAGGTTTACAGCTCATCTCCACCGCTCGCCGCGGGCGGAGGCATTACGATGCGCTCCGATGCCAAGGGCTCGAAGCAGCCTAAGGCGCAGATTCCTGCGCTCGACGGGTTATCGCTTGAGGTCAAACCGGGAGAGATTTTTTGTCTACTTGGACCCAACGGCGCAGGCAAGTCGACCACGGTCGGAGTGCTGACCACGCGGGTGCGGCCAACTTCCGGCCAGGCCTGGATCGGCGAGCACGACGTTTGGCAGGAGCAGGCGAAAGTTAAGCGACTGATTGGCGTAGTGCCGCAGCGTCCGAACCTGGACTTTTCTTTGACCGCGCGCGAGATTCTGGTTTTTCACGGCGCCTACTTCGGACTGGGCTCCAAAGCAAGAAACGACCGCGCCGATGCGCTGCTCGAAAAATTTAAGCTGACCGAGCGCGGCAATCAGATGGTGCGCGGATTTTCCGGCGGCATGATGCAGCGGCTCTCGATTGCGCGGGCCATGATGCACGATCCGCAGGTTTTATTTCTCGATGAGCCCAGCGCCGGCCTCGATCCGCAAACTCGCATTCTGTTGTGGGAGATCATTCGCGAATATCACAGTGAAGGCAAGACGGTGCTGCTCACCACTCACAACATGGAGGAGGCAGATGCGCTCTGCCAGCGGCTGGCCATTGTCGACCACGGCCACGTGATTGCCCAGGGCACGCCATTGGAGTTGAAGGCGTCAATCCCTGGAGGATTTCTGTTGCGGCTGCGCTTCGGGAACCAGTCGGCGGAGTTGCTCGAGCGGCTGAAGTCATTAGCGGGAGTGCGCGAGGTGCGCTCCGCCGATGACACCGGCGTTGATATCTATGCCGACCGCGGCGGGTCGCTCATTTCCGAAATTGCGAATCTGGCGGCGAGCACGGGAGCGGAATTGTCCGACGTGCACATTTCCGAGCCCAGCCTGGAAAATCTTTTTCTGCACCATACCGGAAGGAGCCTGCGCGATTGAACTGGAAAACATTTTTTGCCATGCTCGGGCGCGACGCGCATGTGGCGCGGCGCAACGCCATTCAACTTTTCATGCAAACCTTCCTGCAACCGCTGTTGTTCGTTTTTATCTTTGGCAAAGTGATGGTGGGCAGCGGATACATGCCGGAAGCTTATAAAAGTCTGCTGCTGCCGGGTATTATCGCCATCAGCATGACCTTCACGGGAGTCTGGGCAGTGGCCATGCCGCTGATCGCCGAATTTCAATGGACGCGCGAAATCGAAGATCGCCTGCTCGCGCCCATCAGCAATGGTTGGATTGCCATCGAGAAAGTGATCGCCGGGATGTTGCAGGCGCTGGTGGCTGGGCTGGTCGTGATTCCGCTGGCGTGGCTGGTGCTGGGGCGGGGAGTCGAGATCAGCATGGGAACTCCGCTGACTTTTGCCGTGATCATCGCGCTGGTTGCTGCCTTTTCCGCCTGCGGTGGCTTGGCGCTGGGATGCAGCATGGACCAGCAGCACATCGGCCTGATGTTCAGCCTGGTCATGACGCCGATGATTTTCTTTGGCTGCACGTATTATCCGTGGAGCGCGCTGCAAAAATTCCCCATTCTGCAAAAGGCGGTGCTCATTAATCCACTGGTGTACGCCAGCGAGGGGATGCGCGCGACCCTGGCGCCGCAGTTCTCGCATTTGCCGGTTACGGCGGTGATCCTGGCGCTGGTTTTCTTTGACATTCTGTTGCTGATGGTGGGGCTGCGGCAGTTTGAGAAGAAGGCCGTGACGTAGCGCGTAACTCAAACTACCGGAGGCAAAATGCACTTACGAATCTCTGTGGTCGCGGCTGCAACCATGTTGTTGTCCGCGATGTTACTCGTCCCAGCGCACGCAAAGCAAAGTTACTGGGCATCGGCCGATGATCGGACCGCAAAATATATCATCGAGATGGAACGCAAGTGGGCGGAGGGCGTATGCGTCAATAACGGCGTAGTCGCAGGCCTGCTGGCCGACGATTTCCAAGGGACGTCAACTACCGGTGCGCGCTTCACAAAGGCGGATGAACTGAAAGACGAAAAGAGCAACCACACTGCGCACGATTGCGGACTTGATGAAGCCAAAGTGCATTTCTTCGGAGACAGTCTTGCCGTTGTCTATGGCCACGAACATGCCACAGGCAAAGACAAGTCAAAGCCGAACGCAAAGGTTTGCCAGGTGTGGACCGATACGTGGCTCAAACAGGGCGATACCTGGCGGATCATCGCCTCGCAAGACAATCGAGTGGAATGTCAGTAAGCACAGCATCGTTACTGCTGGGCGGATTTCTTCTCGCTGGATACGCGCTCGATCGTCATGCCAAACTCGCCATAAGGTCCGTGATTTTTCAATTGAATCGTATTGCCGCTGACCGTCCCCTCATGCTCGATCGAATTGCCGTTGACAGTTGTTTTGAACGAAATCTTGTCCGCGTTCACTTTACCGTCGCTGATTGACCGCGAGAACATGGGCGATTCCTCTGTTCCCGTCAGGACTTGCCCATTCGCCTTGAAAGTGTAGGTCACGGTGACGGACCCATTCGCCGTGTTCATTGTTCCTTGCCAGCGTCCGTCGATAGCGGCCTCTTGTGTTGCCGACATGGCGAAGACTGCCACAAAACAAACTATGGTAGCTACCATCAACCCGTGTCGAATCATTTTCACTCCTCCTTTTAAATGTTTGCTCTTGAACGGCCCAGCATTCACGCTTTGTGACCGGATAATCCATTGAGACACCGTCGACGGGAGAAATGTTTCCAACCATTCCTGCTGTTCCGGTCATCGTAAGTCTGCAAAGGAGATTGCTGTGTTTCTTTGCAAGTTGTTCGGCGTCTATCTGTTCCTCGGTTCCTGGTTCTTTGCCTTTGCCCAGACATCCAGCTCCAATGTGCCTCGGCAAGCTGGTTTCCTGTACGCCTCCAGCCAGCAACAGGGCAACATACCCGAGTTGGCGATTGAGCCACAAAGCGGCAAGCTGAAACTCCTCAGCTTCCAGGGAAACCAAGGCAGCATCTGGCCCAACATCGTCAACACGCCGAATGGCCGCTATCTTTACGGCGGGACTGCCCCGTTCCAGGGATATGTCGTGACCCGAAATATCGGCCACCTGATGGCCATCCCAAATATGCCGACCGTCACCGTCGATCAGCTTGCGGCGAATGCAACCGGCCGCTACCTGCTCGTAAGCGACACTTCCTCCAACTTGCTGAGCTATAGCATCGACCAGACCAGTGGCGCCCTGACGTTGGTAGACACGGTTGCGAATGGCTCCGCACCCAAAGCTCCCCTCATCACCGATTCGACTGGGAAGTTCGTCTACGTGGGCTTTGCGAACTCGATCGCAGCCTACGCTTTGGACCTCAGCAGCGGAAAATTGACTGCGATTCCCGGCTCGCCATTTCCTTCCGGAGCGAATTCGCTGTTTGCAGTCTCCCGTCAGCATCTTTATGCGATGAACTTCGACCAGACCATTTCCGGATTCACCGTGGACGAAACTACGGGGGCCCTGTCTGCCATAACCGGCTCTCCCTGGTCCAATCCCAATCAGCAGGGAATTGCCGCCGATCCGGTGCACAACCTGGTATTCACTACGAATACGGATTTCTTTCAGGGAGACACACAGAATGTGGTCACCCTCTTTGCTGTGAATTCGAAGGGATCGCTCAGTCTTGTCGGCAGCTTTGGGCAGGGATATATCTTTGATCCCTATGCGGTCCTGGCGGACCCTTCAGGCTCGTTCCTATATGTTTCGGACCTGAGCCAGAACAGTTGTGCTTTCGACGCCTGCGTGGGAGCGGTGGCATCTTTTCAGATCGACGTCACCACACACAGCCTCAATTTCGTTGGTAACGTTTGCGCCAGCTGCGATCCCTACGACAACACAGAAGGGCTTGCCCTGGGACGGTAGCCATCCTAGTCGGCCGCTAATTCCAGCGTGGCCGTGCCGCGCGAGGGCTTCTTCAGGAACGCGGTGCGCTCCATTTCAAACGATTCCAGATTTTCTCCCAGGGCGTGCTCGTTCCAGCCCAGCACGGCGCCGATGCGGGCGGCGGCCTCGCGGCTACAGGATTCCGACCAGCAAGCGCCCAGGGCGACCGGGGTTCGGCGCAGCAGAATGTCGCCCAGAGTTACGGCGAACTCATTGCGATACCCTTCCACCACTTCGGCGACGATGTGCGAGGTATGGGGACAGATGGGCGCTCGCAGTTCCGCGCTCACTAACGCCATGCGGGCAATGTCCATGGCGCGCGGGCCGTGCCACTCCATCAGGCCGCGGGCGGTTTCTTCGCTGACCGATCCGGCGCGAGCGATGTCGATGACTTCCTGATCGAGCATGGGATCGAGCGACGCGGCCGCTCCCATCGCAATCATTTTTGGTTCTGCGACGGAGAGCCCGATCTTGCGGGCGCACTCGCGGGCCAGAGATGCGGCCGTGGTCAGCTTGCCGCCAATTACTGAGATCAGCCGCGCAGCTCCATCCGGCGTGTGGTCGTGCAGGAAATGTCGTCTCGTCACCGCCGAAGCCGCGTTCCCCGGCGAGTTCGGCAGGGGCCGTACACCGGCGAAGGCATATTTGATGTCGTGTGCTGAAATTTTCGCTCGTGGAAAAAGCTTGGCGACCGTGCGAAACAGGTATTCGATTTCTTCGTTGGAGGGCGCGGCCTTCGACGGATCGCCGGTGTCGGCAACTTCTGTCGTGCCCACCAGCACCTGTTCATTCCACGGCAAAATAAAAATCGGACGGCGATCGGCCGCTTCGGCATAGAGCGCCGCGTTCGGAGCCCCGGGAAAGCGCGGAAGAACGATGTGCGATCCGCGCACGCCCCCCAGCATCGGCTTGCCGGTGCGCACCGCGGAGCGCTGGCAGACGCGGTCGGCCCACGGACCGCTGCAATTGATGATCCACCCGGCTTCGACGCGCTCGTCTTTACCGGAGATGCGATCGCGCAGCAGCACGCCGCGCGCCCGGCCGTGCGTCACATCGACCGCGACGGCTTCACAATGATTACGGACGACCGCCCCCGCCTCGGCAGCTTCCAACATCCACTCGGCGACCAGGCGCTCGGGGAACTCGCACTGCGCATCTTCGTAGTTATAGATCGTCCACTTGTGGCCGGCATCGAGGGCGCGCTCCACGCGCTTCAATTCCATTTCGCTCAGGCCGGTGGAGTTCTTTTTGGCAAGGCGCTGATAGAGCCACAGGCCGGCCCGTACTTTCATGGCGCTGCGCTGGCTCTGCTCATTGAGCAACAACAGAAAGTGCACCGGATGCACCAGGTGCGATCGCTCGCGCAGCAGGCGCTCGCGCTCACGCACCGACTCGCGCACCAGATCGATTTCGCCATGCTCCAGATAGCGCAGGCCGCCGTGAATGATGCGAGTCGATCGGCTGGTAACGCCCGAGGCAAAGTCATTCTGCTCGATTAGCAGGGTACGTTTGCCGGCGCGGGCGCATTCGCGGGCTACAGCCACGCCGTTGATGCCGCCGCCAATGACCACGGCGTGGAAGTTCTGGCCATCCAGAGTGGGTCGAGGTTTGATGGCTAAGCTCATGCATTTAAGCTAGATGCAGGCAACGGCGGCAGGAATAACTGCGGCGTCGCGAACACGTTAACGCACTTTCATTGTGCGCTCGCCAGTCAAGGATAGTGAAGGTAACGATAGGACAGTCGAAGTCCGGTGGGCGCCGGTAACAAAAGTAACAAGAATCGGGGATCAGCGGTCAGTGCTCAACCGGCTCAATATTGACGAAGACGCCACCAACCACTAATCACTGCCCACCAATCCCTGACCCTGATTGCACTATGCGGTCTTCCGCAGTGGTTCGGCCGACTCGGCGAAGAGGCGAATCATTTCGCGATTGAAGGCCGGGATGTCGTCCGGCTTGCGGCTGGTGACCAAGCCCGCATCGCTGACTACTTCCTTGTCCACCCAGGTCGCGCCCGCGTTCTTCAAATCCGTTTTGAGCGACGGCCACGAGGTGAGCGTGCGCCCGCGAACTGCCCCCGCTTCAACCAGAGTCCAGGGGCCGTGGCAGATCGCGGCCACGGGTTTGCCGGCGTCGGTGAACTGTTTCACAAACGCAACCGCCTTGGGATTCATCCGCAATTGGTCGGGATTCATCACGCCGCCGGGCAGCAGCAGAGCGTCGAACTCCTGTGCATTTGCCGAGTCCAGCGCGACATCGACATCTACTTCCTTTCCCCAATCTTTGTGATTCCATCCTTTGGCTTTTTTCCCTGCAGGCGAAACGACCTTGGTAGTCGCTCCGGCGTCGTCGAGAGCTTTCCTCGGTTCCAGCAACTCCGATTGCTCGAAACCGTCTGTCACTAGAATGGCCACTTTCTTTCCCTGAAGATTACCGGCTGTCATTCGTGTTCTCCTTTAAGTAAGTAATGGTGATGAATGTGACGCTTGCATGATGAGCAGAGAGACAAGGAGGCCAAGTTAGGATGCCGGTCGATCATGAGTGGTTGGCGTTGGCTTGTGTGGAGCGGGCATTCTGCTCGCCGTTTTTGATCATGATTTGGATTCGATCCTTGCAAGCCAAATCGAAGTCAAAAGGAGCGGGCAGGAGTGCCCGCTCCACGCGCCCCGCGCCTCCATGCATTGCCTCTGGCCTCGACCGTCATTTACATTGGTTTCCGCATGCCCACGACAGGAGAACGTTTCGAGCGGGCGGTCGCCATCATGGATCGTCTGCGCGCCCCCGGCGGTTGCCCGTGGGACCGCGAACAGACTTTCGATTCCATCAAGCCCTACACGCTCGAAGAAACTTACGAAGTGCTGGAAGCGATTGACAATCGTGACTGGCCCGAACTTGCCGGCGAACTCGGCGACCTGCTCTTGCAGGTCCTCTTCTACGCAGAGATGGCAAAAGAGCAGGGTTCGTTTTCGATTGATGACGTTCTCGAACGTTTGTCGACCAAACTTATTAACCGCCATCCTCATGTATTCGGGGATGTGAAGGCTGAGACTTCCGCCGACGTCAGGCGCAATTGGGAAACACTCAAGCTGGAAGAGAGGAAGGCGCGGCAAACGAATACAATGGAAGGAGATGTCGCGGCGGCAAAGGGTGCGAAAAACTCCATCCTCGCGGGCGTTTCTTCGGCGATGCCGGCGCTGCTTGAGGCCTCCAAACTCAATTCGCGGGCGGCGCAAGCAGGATTCGACTGGCCCAATGTCGAGGGCCTGTTCGATAAGCTGACTGAGGAGACGGACGAACTTCGCAACGAACTTAAAGCGTTTCCTGAGCCCGGACCGAGGCCGCAGGGTCGCGGTGTGGCGGGATCGGGTCGCGCGATTATTTCAGAGGCCCTGCAATCTCGGCTGGAAGAAGAAGTTGGCGACCTGTTCTTTGTGCTAGTGAATCTTGCGCGCTATCTCTCCGTCGATCCCGAATCCGCACTGCGGAAAACCAACCGAAAGTTCAAGCGCCGCTTTCAGTGGATGGAGGCGCAACTGCATGAATCTGGGCGCTCGGCCGAGCAGTCGTCGATGGACGAATTGGAGTCGCTGTGGCAGCGGGCCAAAGCGGTCGAAAAATCGGAGAAGCCGGAGTGACCTCCGAGTCAGTCGTAGTTCGGCGTTGCCATGGGATCGAGGAGTTCCACGCCTGCGTTGCGTTGCAAAGAGAAGTGTGGAATTTCACCGACGCGGAGCTGGTGCCGCTGCGCATGTTTGTAGTGGCCGATAAGGTTGGCGGCCAGGTGATGGGCGCGTTTGACGAAAACGTCGGCGGAGAGATGGTGGGCTTTGCGCTCTCCGTGCCGGGAACGCGCAGCGGACATGTATATCTGCATTCGCATATGCTGGCGGTGAGAAAAGATCATCGCAACGGAGGCCTGGGGCGGCGGTTGAAACTCTTGCAACGCGAGGACGCGCTAGGGCGCGGAATTGAGCTGATCGAGTGGACGTTCGATCCCCTGGAAATTAAGAATGCGTATCTGAATCTTGAGAAGCTGGGTGCGATCGCACGGCGCTATAACATCAACCAATACGGCATCACGTCGTCGCCCTTACAGGGAGGGCTGCCGAGCGACCGCCTGATCGCCGAATGGTGGCTGAAATCGAAGCGGGTCGAGACATTGCTGGCCACGGGAAAAAATCCTGCGGCCGCCGTGGAATCGAGCATCGCAGTGCCGGCGCAAATCTATGAATGGAAAGCCGCACCCGAGACCCGCGTGAACGCACAACAGGTACAGGAGCGCAACCGCGAACAGTTTCTTCGCGCGTTTGCCCAGCGACTCGCAGTGCTGGGTTACGAGCGCGATGCCGAGGGAAACGGCAAATTCTTGCTGGGACGGTGGGACGAGAAGTGGTCATACGCATCGGAAGGCTGAAAAGTAGCGCCGCCGTCCCGGCGGCTGTCGTGGCGGCGTCTCGCCGCCACTTGCGCGGGCGATACGACCTCGCAACAGCCGGCAAGATGCCGGCGCTACAAATCCAACTATGAAAATTGAAGCCATTACACTGCGCGAAATCCGCATGCCGCTTGTCCATTTTTTCGAGACAAGCTTTGGCCGCACCCATAGCCGCCGCATTTTGCTGGTCACGATCCATAGCGAGGGCGTCGACGGCTGGGGCGAGTGCGTGGTCGGCGAAGACCCCTTTTATAGCAGCGAATGGATCGAGAGCGCGTGGCCGACGCTAACGCGGTATCTGATTCCCGCGCTGCTGGGGCAGCGCATCGATTCTGCCCGCGAGTGCCCGGCACTATTTGCCAAAGTCCGCGCTCACCGCATGGCCAAGGCCGGGCTCGAAAATGCCATTTGGGATGCAGAAGCCGCGCAGAAGCAGTTGCCGCTCTGGAAGTTGCTGGGTGGCACGCGCCGCGAAATTCACTGCGGCGTCTCGATCGGCATTCAGGATTCCGTGGAACAACTGCTGGAAAAGATTCAGACGGAATTAGCCGCCGGCTACCGCCGCATCAAAATCAAAGTCAAGCCAGGATGGGACATCAATGTCCTGGAAAAGATCCGTTCGCGCTGGGCTGACATCACTTTGAGTTGCGACGCGAACTCCGCCTATACGCTCGACCAGGTCGAGCACCTGCGCAAGTTCGATCAGTTCAATCTTCTGATGATCGAGCAGCCGCTGTGGAATGACGACATCTACTACCACGCGCGGCTCCAGAAAGAATTGCGCACTTCCATTTGCCTGGACGAGTCGATTGTGAGTGTGCGCGGGGCCGCCTTTGCGGTCGAGACCAGCGCTTGTCGCATCATTAATGTTAAAGTCGGGCGAGTTGGCGGATTCTCTGAGGCGCTGAAGATTCACGACCTCTGTCAGGCGCACAATATTCCCATCTGGTGCGGCGGAATGCTCGAAACCGGCATTGGACGCTCGCAAAACATCGCGCTTTCCACCCTCGAGAACTTCAGCCTGCCTGGCGATGTTTCCGCGTCCAAACGCTATTGGAAAGAAGACATCATCGAACCGGAAGTTGAAGTCTCGCCGCAGGGGATGATCGCGATTACGGATAAGCCGGGAACCGGTTACTGCGTCAAGCCGGATTTGATCGAAAAGCTGACCGTCCGGAAGGAAACATTCTCATTCTCCTCTATGAGTAGCGAGTATTGAGCAGCGAGTACCGAGAACAATTCCAACGGATTAAAGTTCTCATGGATTCTCCCGCTGATGGGTACTCTTTTCTATCGCGGTATTTCTTTCGTTTCCCGCGCGCGCATTTTCGGTCCCGTCCAGGTTCTGCGCCAACTTCACCTTTTCGTTCTGCAATATTTCGACGCCGCGCGCAAACGGCACATCGTTCGGCAATCTTTGAAAGTCAGTGAAGACTTCGTCCGAGACGATACTCAGATTCTTGATCAGGAGAATCTTGCCGTTCAAATTCAAGCTCAGGTGGGTGATCTCCCAGAATCCGTCACCCACGTCGGCTTGCTGAACCCGGAAGTGTCCGCCCTGGTTGAGACGCCCGAAGATTCCCCAGCCGAAAGTTACATCTTCAAACAACGTTCCGTCGATGCTTGCCAGCCGCTTGGCTCTGGGATCAATCAGTACATACCCTTGCATGCCCGCCAGCACTTGTTCCACACGCGTAGGGGGAGTGTATGAAGGATTGGGGCTGAACTTGAGTCGTACCAATTGGTCGCCTATCTTTCCCAGTCCGTCCGTGCTGTTCTCGGTGCCGGCATATTCGTAGCGAAAGGCATCGGGCAAAGCTTTCACAATGCACAGAGTGTGTTGCGCTTCCTCTTTCTCGTGAGCCTCTTTTTTTTGAAGTTGTGAGGGACTGTTGGCCAGCGACGCGACGTGATCGAGTTCCGCACGTTCCCTCTCCGGCGAAAGCGGCCGATCATTCTGTCCGATCGCGATGGTGGCCAGAGCCTCGTTCGCTTCCACATAAATTCTGCTCTCTGTGCCTTTCGCGGTTCGCTTGCGCGACCGGAACATGAATTTGATGGCCGTACTGTTGGCTGCCGCTACTTCGTTCGCCACCACTGCGCGCACCAATTCGTTGGGAGGTATGTTCGGCGCTTGAGCCCAGAGGGGGATGCTGGCTGCAAGGATAGTTAGTACCGCGAATATGCTCCGCAAACCCCTGCTGTTGCAACCAGGGGTCTGCGACATAGATCCGGCGCGAATTGCCTCGAAAGGGCTCATTTGTAAGTTAGTTCGCATGCTGGCTACCGAAGGTTGCAGCGAAGCGACGCCTACAGCGGAGAAGGTTTGGGAATGGCTGTGTGTAGGGCTGAAGTCTAGGGGATTTGCTGCAGATGGCAGGGTTAGTTGGGGGCGGGGATGACCGGTCCGTCCCTCGCTGTGCCTTTACTGACGGCCGCCGGACGAATGCGTCCGGCGCTACGCGAGTGCTTCCAGCGCTATGCGAGTGCGCCGGGGAGTCGAAAGTTCATGCCTGCGGAAACTATTTCTCGGCCGTAATGGCTGAGCGTCAGGGCGTATGGTTGTCGCCCGCGCCCCTCTCGCGCGCCAGTTTTTCCTGCTCGGTTTTCAACATTTCCACGCCTTGAGCAAATGTCAGATTTTCCGGCATTTTCTGGAAGTCGCTCAAAACCTCATCCGAGACCATGCTGAGGGACTTAAATAACAGGAGTCGGCCGGTCACGTTCAGGCTGATCTCCTTGATGCCCCATTCGTCGTCGCCGAGGCCAAGGTTGCCCTGCTGCACGCGGAAGTGTCCGCCTTTATTGAGATGGCCGATAATCCCCCAGCCGAAGGTGACTTCGCGAAACAGCGTGCCGTCAATCAAGGCGATGCGCCCGGCGGATTTGTCGATCACCAGTTCGCCTTGCATTCCCTCCAGCACTTCCTCGACGCGGGAGGGCGGCCGGTACGCCGGATTGGGCGTGAACTTCACCTTCACCAACTGGCTGCCCGCCGCGCCCAGCCCAGCTTCGCCATTTTCGGTGCCGGCATATTGGTAGAGGAATGCGTCGGGCAGAGCTTTAACGATGCGCAGAGTGCGCTCTTCGTCTTCTTTTTCACGCGCCGCCTTCTTGCGCAGTTGTTCGGGATTTCCCTCCAGCCACGCCAGATGGTTGATCTCGCCCTGCCGTTGCTCCGCGGTGAGCGGTTGATCGTTAACGGCGATAAGCATCGCCGCCAGCGCGTCTTTGGTCTCTACATAGAGGCGAGTCTGTGAGCCTTTCGCATTCTTTCGATGCGAAAGAAACATGTGCAGGGCTTTAGGATGCGTGGTGGCCGCGACTTCATTCGCAACTGTGGCGCGAACCAGATCGGCGGGCGATTCCTCGACGCTCTTTTCTTTAGACTGCGAGTCTGGAGGATTTGTATTCGGAACCGTGGAGTCCTGGGCCAGGAACACGCTCCCGAACAGCAGGATCATTACGATCGTAGCCACTCTCGACCGATGCCTCCCGAATCGCCAATTTCCCGCGCCACGCATAGGTTTAGTGTAGCAAGCAGACGCGGGAGTTGGCAGGCTGCTACTCCGTGTCTTCCCCGGGGCGGAGCGAGGGACCTTGCATGCAGAAAGCATCGCAACGGGAGATACCCCGCGTTCTGAAACCCGTGCGCTTCGGGATGAAGGGAAGAATTTTCAGACTCAGCCAGATAGCATTCAAAGCGCAGCTTGCCCCGCGCTCTCTGACTTGGGTATAGTCGAAACAGCGACGCGGCCGTCTCGGCGGCTGCCTTCCCAGCAATCGATTGACTTACAGATCGTAAACATTAACATTGCAGATCCAGGCCGTTTCGTATCCCGCTTCCTTAAGGAGAACATCGATGAGTGCTCCGTTGTCGGCAGATTTGGCGCAGATTGGCAAGTCCGTAGTCATCAAAGGCGAATTGTCGGGCAGCGAAGACCTCTACGTTGATGGCCAGGTCGAAGGCAGCATCTCCCTGAAAGGCAACAGTCTGACCGTGGGACCCAACGGGGCGATCAAGGCCACGGTCGAAGCCAAGGGCGTGGTAGTGCAGGGCAAGCTCGAAGGCAACGTGCAAGCGAGCGATCGTGTCGATTTGCGGAAGTCCGCGGTGGTCACGGGCGACATCGCCACGCAGCGAATTTCTATTGAGGAAGGCGCCTACCTGAAGGGCAAGGTCGATATTCAGGGCAAAGCGGAGAAGGCGGCAGGAAAGTAACTTTCGCTAGTACGCGCCGTGAGTTAAAGTGTTGGTTTAGATATCGATTGGTTTGGGCTCGTGAGAATCGTTTTTGACAGGACGGCGCGTAAGGTCTGATGGCATCGGTCACCAATAATTTCATGAAGCTCTTTCGCGGCTCATCGGGCGGAACTGAGGCGGTAACTCCGCAGATCAGCCAAAAACTGACCCGCCGTTCCAGCGGCCTCGGAGAGCTCTCTCGTGTCTGGGATTCCGACGCGCCGCTATGCGTGCTCGATCTCGGCTCCACGTCGCCGTCGAATATCCGCTTCTTTACCGAACGCAGCCACAAGATTTACAGCGAAGATCTGCTGGTCGCATCCACCGATCCCAGCCTCATCACCAAAGATGAAACCGGGGCTGTGATCCTCGACAGCCGCAAATTTCTCGCCGACAATCTGACCTATCCCGCGGCGCATTTCGATGTCGTCCTGTGCTGGAATTTGCCGGACTACTTGGATGAGAGCCTGGTCCGTCCCGTGATGGGAAGGTTGTGGTCGGTGCTGAAACCCGGCGGCATGCTGCTGGCGTTTTTTCACACTAAAGACGCCGGACCCGATTCCCCCTGCTACCGCTTTCACATCGTAGGCAAAGATGTTCTCGAAATGCAGCGCATCGTGCTGAAGCGCGAGGCGCGCCGCGGCCCCACCGGCGCCGTCCACACTGCAATCAACGACGGCTTCCGCCTCCAGCGCGTCTTCAACAACCGCCACATCGAAACGCTGTTCCGCGACTTCGCCTCGATCAAGTTCTTCCTGGCGCGCGATAATGTCAGGGAAGTGCTGGTGGTGCGGTGAAGGGACATTGTTGATTGATGATTCTTGATTGTTGATTCACACCCCCACCGACCGCAGGCCTCGGTTTTCGATCAAAATCAATAATCATCCATCAATAATTGCCTTCCACGCAATCACTCCCATGCGAAACAGAAAGTGGCTGGAGATATCGACCTTTGCAGCCTGCGCGCTCGACGAAAGCATGCGCCCCATTTCTTCCGGAACATACGCTCTTCGCACCGACGCCACTCCATCGAAGCGCGAGACGTAGCTGCGCATCAGCGGGAACGCAGCATATACCAGCGCGACATGCAGGGGATGCCGGATTAGGTCGTTGATGAGCACGGCGTAGCGGCTCACGCGCAGCGCCTCCGCCACAAATTGCGTCAGCTCGGGGGGGGCCAGATGATGCGCGAACAGGCTGGAACTGACCAGATCGAAACTATTGTCCGGGAAGGGCAGTGCAAGTGCGTCGGCAACTACGGGGCAATGCGACTCTCGAGTTCCGTTCCCATTTTGCAGATGCGAGCGCACGCGATCGAGGCAAAGAACATCGAGAGTAATCCCTTTGCGGCGCACTTGATCGCTGGCGGCTTTTGGCACTTCGCCCAATCCTGAGGCTACTTCGAGTATCCGGAAATGTTTTCTTCCCGTGGTAGCGGCGACACGCTCGATCATCCTGCGCGTCGTGGTGACTCCACCGAACCACCGGTTGATGCGGCCCATGTCGCGCAGCGAAGCTTCGACTTCGCCGGGCGGACAGTCATCGCTATCGAGCATTTCGACGGTGTTGACGCGCTGCATCGCGAGGGTAGTATCTCCCCATTCAGGGCAAGTGTAGATGACCGGGGACTCAGCCTTGTCAAGAAAATGTCGCTGGAGACCTACTCGGTTGATTTTCTTTGCGCCTTTGCGGTTTTCTTCCTGGCCTCTGCGTTAAGAGCTTTCGCCGGGCGGCCACAGAAATCTTAGACTGCAAGGATCGCAAAGAGCGGGCCGCAAAGAACAGGGGGAGCGCCGGGAATTGAGTTTCTTCAGCCTCAAACTTCGGCCAGCTCTTCTTCCAGCAGTTGCTTGTTATACAGGTCGCTGTAGTAGCCGTTCAAGGCCAGCAGTTCGTCGTGGGTGCCAAGTTCGACGATGCGTCCGCCATCCAGCACGGCGATGCGGTCGGCATTGCGGACAGTGGAGACGCGGTGCGAAATAAAAATCGTGGTCCGGCCGCGCATCACGTCGCGCAGGTGGTTGAGAATCTTGTCTTCGGTGTGGGTGTCGACGCTGGAGAGCGCATCGTCGAGAATCAGAATCCGCGGATTGCGAATCAGGGCGCGGGCAATCGCGGTTCGCTGCTTCTGGCCTCCAGAGAGCGTGATGCCGCGCTCGCCCACCATCGTTTCGTAGCCTTCGGGGAAGCTCTCGATGTCGGCGGCGATGTTGGCCGCGTCGGCGGCGTTTTGAATCTGCTGATCGCTGGCCGAGTCGATGCCCAGCGCGATGTTCTCGCGGATGCGCTCGCTGAACAGAAAAGTTTCCTGGGGCACGAATCCGATATTGCGCCGCAGCGACGCCAGCGAATATTCGCGAATCGGCCGACCATCGATCATCACTGTACCTGCGTCAGCATCGTAGATGCGAGGAATCAGGCTGACCAGCGTGGTCTTGCCCGATCCCGTCGGGCCGACAATGGCCAGGCTGCTTCCGGCTGGGACCCGCAGGTTCACATTGTGCAGCACGCGCTTGCCGTCATAACTGAAGTTCAGTCCGCGGAACTCGATCTCGCCGGCGATCTCATGCTCTTCCTCTGACTTCGCCGCAGCACTCACCTCTGAACTGGCGACGCCCGGAGCATCTCTGATCTCCGGTTCCTCCAGCATGATCTCGTTCAGACGCACCAAAGACGCCGTGCCGCGCTGAAAAAGATTGATGACGTAGCCAAGTGCAATGATCGGCCAGGTCAATTGCAGCATGTACGCATTAAACGCGACAAACTGCCCGAAGTTGATGCGCCCGCTCAGCACTTCGCGTCCTCCGAGCCACAGCACGAGCACCACGGCGCAGCCCAGCATGAATTCCAGCGTGGGCCACAGCATGCCCATGAGCCTCACCAACTTCAGATTACGGCGGATGTATTCCTCGTTCTCCTTTTCGAAGGCGCGAATCTCGGCGTCTTCCTGCACGTAAGCGCGAATCAGCCGTGCGCCGGAAAAATTCTCCTGCGCCCGCGCCGAGATGTCAGAGAACATCGCCTGGATGCGCTCGAAGCGCTCATGAATGCGGCGTCCAAAATACTGGATCAGAATGCTGGCCGCGGGCAGCGGCAGAAAGGTATAAAGCGTGAGCCGCGGACTGATCGAAATCATGAAGGCCAGCGCCGCCGACATCAATACGACCGTGTTAGCCGTGTACATGATGGCGGGCCCAAGCAGATTGCGCACCGCGCTCAGGTCGTTGGTGGCGCGGGCCATGATGTCGCCGGTGCGATGGCGCTGGTAATACGAGTAGCTGAGGCTTTCGAGGCGCCTGAAAAGATCGTTGCGCAGGTCGAACTCAATATCGCGCGAGACGCCAATCACGATCCAGCGGGTGAGAAACTGAAAGATTCCCTTGGCCACCGCGATGGCCAGCAGCAGCGCGGCATAAAAAAATAACTTGTGACGAGTCACGCCCTTGAGCAGCGCCTCGGAAGCCAGGCCGAGCACTTTCGGTCCCATCACCTGAATGCCGTTGGTCAGAAAAACGCAGAGCATGCCGGCGGTGTATCCCCAGCGATAGCGTTTCAGGTAAGGCAGCAGCGGGCGCAAACTCTTCGGCAGCATGCAGATTGAGTAGATGAAATTCTAGCAGGCGCGCTTCAGGTTCTTGGAAAGCCGCGCGGGCTGGAAGCCGTCAGTCAGGAATCCTCCGATAAGAGCCTTTTGGTATAGGAGTCTTTCTACCCTATCGATATCACCAGGAAGTGCTATGGCCGGGTATTAAAACCCGACATAGAATTTGCACATCCCCTTCATCCCCTAAAGACCCTTCCCTCAAAAATCCAATTCAGAAACCTGAGGACATCCATGAAGTCTTACCTCTTTGTCTTGATGCTGGGCACCGCCTTATTCTCGACCGGTTGCGGCGGTGGCAGCGGCAGCGCCCCTGCAAATGTAGTCCCTCCAGTTACTTACACCGTCGGCGGCTCCATTTCCGGTCTGGCTGGGACGGGCCTGGTTCTGCAAAACAACAAGGCGAGCAGTGTGACCGTCAGCGCGAATGCGACGGCGTTTACCTTTCCGACCGCCGTTACCAGCGGCAGCGCTTACAACGTTTCGGTAATGACCCAGCCTTCCAGTCCCGCACAAAATTGCGTGGTAAGCGGCGGAAGCGGAATGACCAGCGCCAATGTCACCAGCGTCCTCGTCACATGCAGCACGACCCCCACCAATTACACCGTGGGCGGCACCATTTCGGGGCTCTCGGGATCGGGACTTGTCCTGCAAGACAACAACGGCGACAACCTGACGATCAATGCGAGCCAGGCGACGTTCACTTTCGCGACGGCCTTGACGAACGGCACCGCGTATAGCGTCTCGGTTCTGACCCAACCTTCGAATCCGATCCAAAACTGCACCGTCAACAGTGCATCTGGAACCTCCAGCGCGAATTTGACGACTGTGGCCGTAGCTTGCGCGAACCTCAATGAGTGGACCTGGGAGAACGGACCAAACGTTGTCGACCAGATCGGCGAATATGGAACTTTAGGCTTGGCCTCGAGCAGCAATCTTCCTGGAGCACGCTACTGGAGTGTCAGTTCGGGTGACCCCAGTGGAAACTTCTGGCTCTTCGGTGGTTATGGTTACGACTCGCTGGGAACCGTCGCTGACTTGAACGATTTGTGGGAGTACATGCCGAGCACGGGCCAGTGGGTTTCGATGGGCGGTGCGAAGGTGGCAGGCGTTGGTGGAACCTACGGGACTCTCGCTTCCGCCGGCCTCAGCAACATGCCGGGTGCGCGAGACTCGGCGGTCAGTTGGACCGACGCATCCGGGAATTTCTGGCTCTTTGGCGGCCATGGTTACGATTCCACCAGATCGCCCGGGAATCTGAACGATTTGTGGGAGTACAATCCCAGCGCGGGATGGACGTGGGTCAGCGGGGCGGACGTCGTCAATCAATCGGGAATCTACGGAACTCAGGGGATCGCCGATGCGGGCAACGTCCCGGGATCGCGATATTCGTCCATCAGTTGGGTCGATAAGAAAGGAAATTTCTGGCTCTTCGGCGGGTTGGGTTACGACTCCGCTTCCACGGTCGGCTACCTCAATGATTTGTGGAAGGGTAGTTACAACTCTGCGGGCCAGTGGACCTGGACCTGGGTGAGCGGGTCGAACGTGGCTGGCGTGAACGGGACTTACGGAACTCAGGCGTTGGCTTCCTCGTCCAACGCGCCCGGGGCGCGATTCCTCTCGGCGAGTTGGACCGACAAACAGGGGAATCTGTGGCTGTTCGGCGGATTCGGTCCCGACTCTGCCGGCAATACCGCAGTTCTTAGCGATCTGTGGAAATTCAACATCGGCTCGGGCCAATGGATCTGGGTCGGCGGATCGGAAATCGCTGCAGAGCCCGGAGTATACGGGACTTTGGGTGTTGGTGCATCTACCAACCTTCCGGGGTCACGAAAAGGACCCGTCGTGTGGACCGATTCTATTGGCAATTTCTGGCTTTTCGGTGGGATTGGAATCGACTCCGCCGGCATCGCTGGTGAACTCAACGACCTGTGGGAGTACAACCCCAGCACAGCGAAATGGACGTGGCAGAGCGGGTCGAACCTGGCCGGCGAAGCGGGAAATTACGGAACCTTGGGAATGGCTGCTGTCGGCAACGTCCCGGGAGCGCGCGGCGGCTCGCCGGCTTGGAGCGATGCGGAAGGAAATCTGTGGCTGTTTGGTGGGAACGGGCCAATCAGTGGCGTGAATGGTTCCTTCAGCGATTTGTGGAAATTTGTGCCGTAGGCCGAGGCTGAGTGCCGCTGTTCGAAAAAGTCAACAGCCCATCCTGATGCCGCAAGAAACGCGGAGCCCGCTGGGCTGTCTTTTCTTTTCTAAAACTGTTGAAGCGTCTGGCTAGCGGGCACGAGGGGCCGGGGTGCGTGTGGGACGCATGGGTTGGACTGAATTCAGATGGGCAGAGTTCCGATGTGCCGAATCCAGTTGTGCCGAATTCAAGTGCGCCTTTTGGGGCAACAGATCGCGGCCGAACGCCACCACGGTGAGGGCCACGAGCACAGCGATCCAAGCCGCGAAGAAGAGCCATCCAGCATTGAAGAGAAACGTGTCGGGGGTCATACGTTTTCCTTGGTCATGTTTTTCCTCGGTCAGAGCGAGGCGCTTGGCTTTGCGGGAAGAGAGTTGAAATCCCCACCCTTCGGCAAGTTCAGGCCAGGCTTTCTCGCATAGGACGCGAGAAATGGGGCTGCCGCGATTTCCCGGGGCGCCCCATTTGTCGACCGTCTTAACTACTCCTCCTGAGGAGCGGCTGGAGCATTCTGCATGTGCTGTTGCATGCGGGCCTGGCGGTTCGCTTCCATCTGCTTCAACTGGGACTGCTGATCCGGCGTGAGCAGTAGATACATCTGGTTGTGAACGCGCGTCTCCTCGACCGTGAGTTGGGAGTCAACCTGCGCCTTTTGTGTGGCCAGCGCCTGAACCTTAGCCTGATCGAAGGTCCCTTCCACGTACTGGCGAAGCTGCTGGTCGATCTGGCGTTCCTGCTCATGCAAGGGCTTCAGCGTGGGACGCTCTTTCTCCATGATGGCCTTCATCTGCGTTTTCTGGTCATCGGTGAGATTGAGAGCTCTGCCAAAAAATCCCATCATGCCGTCGCGTCCTCCGTCCCAATGGCCGCGCATGGGCGGAGATGAGGGAGCGTCGGCGGCGGTCTGCGACTTGGCGAACACGCCGCCCAGCAAAACGGCCAAGCCAGCCAGCATTAAGCGAAAACGAATCGATTTCATAGTGTGCTACTCCTGTTCCGGTGTGAGTCCGGAAATTCTCCGGGATGTCCCGGGACTGTGAGTACCGGGTTGTGCGTACAGAGATAGGAACACGGATGCCAGAGAAAAAGCGGTAAAAAGACGGTCAACTGAAGTAAAGTTTTGTAAAAGGGCTCCGGGGGCATTGGACGCCCTCGTCCGGGGTGGCCGCAGGCCATATGGTCGCCGGATGCGTGGCTCAGTTCCTTTTGAACCGCAACCGCCTGTGGGCATACCATGCACTCTTCGCGCGGGCGGACGAGGCTTCCGCGCCTGCACGGGTATTTGACAATTCTTTACTACGAAGCCTGCTGCACTGGCGCACAATGTTAACTGTATGGAACGAATTCTAGTTATTGATGACGATGTAGAACTCTGCCACCTTGTCCAGGAATATCTGCGCGCCGAGGGGTTTACGACCGAGTGTGTGCACGACGGGGAAAGCGGTCTCAGGAAGGCTACGGCCGGGGAATATCTGCTGGCGGTGCTCGATGTGATGCTGCCGGGTATTAACGGCTTCGAAGTGCTGCGCCGGATCCGCGCAACTTCGCGGCTGCCGGTGCTGTTGCTGACGGCACGCGGCGAAGATGTGGACCGCATCGTGGGGCTGGAAATAGGGGCTGACGACTATCTGCCGAAGCCGTTCAATCCGCGCGAACTGGTGGCGCGCATTCGAGCCGTGCTGCGGCGAACGCGCGCCGATGGCAGCGGAGCGGCTCCTGCGCCGGATGTGGTAAGCGTAGGCGATGTGGAACTGGATCCAGCGACGCGGATTGTGCGGCTCGAAGGTAAGCCGGTGGATCTCACTTCGGTCGAGTTCAATTTGCTCGAAGTGCTGTTGCGCGAGGCCGGGCGCGTGGTGCCGCGGGAACGGCTGGTGAACGCCGTGTTGAGCCGCAAGTTTTCGCCTTTCGACCGCAGCATCGATATGCACGTCAGCAAAGTGCGCAAGAAGTTAGGCGATTCCGACAGCGATGAGCACATCAAGACGGTGCGCGGCGTAGGATATATTTTTGCGCGCCCCCGGGAGAAGGCAAAGGCGTAATATCTGGTAGCGATGCAGTAAAGATGCGAGGTTAGTGATGCGGCTTTAGCCTTCAATTCGCATTGTCATCCCGCGCGGAGGCCGTTCTTCAGGCGAAGCGAGGGATCTCAGGCTCAACTTACCCGGCGCGCAAGCCAAAGGATCATTGCATCGCAAATATGAAGAGTCTCTTTCTACGAATCTTTCTATCGTTCTGGACGGCGCAGGCGTTGTTCGTAGTCCTCGCCATTCTGGTAACCATGGTGCTTCGTCCGCGGGGCGCGGCATGGGAGACGTTACGCACCACGGCATTGAACGACGCGGTCAGCGCTTACGAGGAGGGCGGCCCGCAAAAAGTTCGCGAGTATCTGGACGATCTGATGGCTACGCAGCATGTGCGGGCCTATCTTTTCAACGAGCAAGGCGAGGAAGTTTCGCAGCGCGGCGCGCCGGATTGGGCGGTGCGAATGCTGCGAAGCGGTTCGCCGTCACCGCACGATGGATTCGTGATTCCAGCCCCCAAGGTGCTGAAGGAATCGCGCGCGTCATCGGATGGGCAACGCCACTTCACGCTCGTGATGGGACTGCCCCCGGGGCCGCGCGTATTTTTGGGTCCGCGCGGAATGCCGATCCCCGGATTGATCATTGGTGTGATCACCTCCGGGCTCGTCTGCTATCTGCTGGCTTGGTATTTGACCAAGCCGATCGTACGGTTGCGCGCGGCCACACGGCAGTTGGCGGCCGGCGATTTAACGGCGCGCAGCGGCGCTCCAGCGAGCAAGCGAAGCGACGAAGTAGCTGGACTGGTGCGCGACTTTGACGCCATGGCGGAGCGTCTGGAGATGCTGGTGAAGGCGCAGTCTCGCCTGCTGAACGATATTTCCCATGAATTGCGTTCGCCTTTGGCCCGCCTCAACGTTGCGCTCGGCCTGGCGCGGCAGCGTGCTGGCGTCGAGAGCACCGACATGCTCGACCGCATCGAAATGGAAGCCAGCCGTTTGAACGAATTGATCGGCCGGATTCTTACTTTGGCTCGCCTGGAAGATGGCGAACAGAAAGTTCCGCAAACTCCGGTACGGCTGGGAGAAATGGTCGCGAACGTCGCCGAGGACGCCGAGTTCGAGGCGCAGGAGCGCCACTGCCACGTGCATACCCTAATTCCGGAAGGCGACTGGGAGGTGCGCGGAAACGATTCGCTGCTGCACAGCGCGGTGGAAAACGTGGTGCGCAACGCCATCCGCTACACGGCTGAGGGCAGTTCTGTCCAGATCGCGCTGACTAGCGAAGAACGAGCGGGCGGCCGCGAGGCGGTGCTGCGCGTGAGCGATTCCGGCCCGGGGGTTCCAGAGGATGCGCTGGAGAAAATGTTTCAACCTTTCTACCGCGTCGACGATGCTCGCGGGCGTCTTACCGGAGGCGTGGGCCTCGGCTTGGCCATCACCGAGCGTGCCGTTCGCTTCCATAGCGGTAAGGTCTCGGCCTTCAATCGTGCCGAAGGCGGATTGATCGTAGAGATTCGACTGCCGTTGATCGCGAAACTGGCGACCGCGGATCGGCCGCCGGCAGTGGCCAGTATTTAGTGGCCAGTAGTCAGAATACCGAGCACTCATCACTAGCCACTGATCGCTGGTCGCTGACGCCTGACGCCCGCCCCTAACTCCCGTATACTGACCAAGCGGGCAACTCCTGGACCTTTCCAGGGTTCCAATAGCGATTGTAGGGGTTTGCTCTTCCCGCGCTTTCCTGATACACACATGGGTTGAGATTTTCCCGCGTTTTGAAGAAGTGCACGATCGGCCGCGAGAATTACTGGCAGCCGCGCCGGGGAAGTGTGCACCGATAAACCTCACATATACATGGAGATCAAGCAGAGAATGTCGAAGCGACTGGGGTGGCTGCTCGGAGTTGTGGTGTTGGTTTCTATCGGACTGCTGGTAGCTTGCGGCACCACCTATAACTCATCGTCCGATGGGCTGATTCTGGTGGGCAGTCAGGGCTCGGGTCTGATCGAGACCTTCAGTTTCAATCTGGGCAGCGGCAGCGCTTCGGCGATCGGCAACACGCCGAACGACACCATAAGCCAGGTCTGCGTGCTGAACGGCGTTCCCTCGTCGTTAGTGATTAATCCGGCCGGAACGTATGCTTACGCCATCATCAACGCCAACAGTTCGTGCGGTAGCACGAGTGCGACTGGACTGTTGGTGCTGAAGGTAAATTCCGATGGCACGACGAGCGCAGCCGGAAGCCTGATTTCGTTCAGCAACGCCCTCGGCGTGCCCGTCGTTCCCAGCAAAATGGTGATAGACGCTGCGGGAAAGTTTTTGTTTGTGGCGGACCGCGCCACGACGAACACTGCAGGGCAGTACGTTCCGGGCGCGGTTTCGGTTTTCTCCATCGGCAGCGGGGGCACTGTCACTGAGGTCGCCGGATCGCCTTTCATTCCGTCGCCTTCTCCGATGACCCTCCCGCAAGCCGGACTCGACATCGTGGACGTGGCCGCAACGCCGACCGTATTCCCTGCCATCGGCATCAATGGCGTGCAGAATTCCGTCTGTTCCACGGCAGGCCTGCCCCCACCTACCTCGCAATACTTATATGCCGTCGACGGCTTGGGGAATCAGGTGTTTGCATTCACCGTAAACACAACGTCGGGAGTTTTGAGCCTAATCACATCGCTGACGAACCCCCAACCAACCGACGCGATTCCGGCTGGCGTTGCCGTCGATCCCTGCAACCGCTTCGTCTATGTGAGCGGCAGCAAGAACGATCGGGTCAGCGCCTACACGATTTGCAATGGCTCGGTGACACAATCGACCCAATGCCCGTTAACGCCGGACGGCACGTTGCAGCCAGTCGCGGGTTCGCCGTTTTCTCTGTCGGGCAGCCCCAACGGCCCAGGACCGCTGGTAGTCGATCCCTATGGAAATTACGTCTACGTTTTGTCGACTCTTTCCAACACAATCAGTCCGCTAAAGATCGCTGCGGTTTCGGGCGCGCTGACAGCCTTGAATCCGGCAACGGTGGCCACGGGCAGTGGCCCCAAGGCCATCGCAATTCGCGGCGACGACAACTGGCTCTTCGTCACAAATTTCAACTCCCCTTCGAGCCTGTCGGAATACGCAATCACGCCCGCGACCGGCGCGCTCGCCGCAGCGCAAACGATTGATACGGACAACTATCCGTGGGGCGTCGCAGTGAAGTAACCGGCGTCGGGCGCAGACCTCAGACAGATCGGCCGCGCTAGCGTCAAGTCCTTTCTTGTCATTCCGAGCAGCGCGAGGAATCTGGTTCTTGCCAGTAGAGAGAAGAAACTAGATCCCTCGCTTCGCGAAGGAAGACTATTTGAGTGGTTCTTGGCAGGGCCGGAGTCTTAGACCCGACGCCTGAGGTCCGACGCCTGACGCCTGCCTTTCTACGTTGGCACTTTCAAAATCAAATACCCGCCCACCAGCATAAAGATCAGGTCCGGCGACCACGCGGCCAGCGCTGCCGGCAGCAGACTCTGGTCGCCCATCGCCTCAAAGAATCGCGTCACGACGATGTAGAACGCAGCCATTCCCACCGCGACGGCCACTCCTGTGATCGCTCCTTTTTTTCCGGTGGACAACGAGAAGGGAACGGCGAGCACCGCCATGATCAAAGTGATGAGCGGATACGACAGTTTCTTGTTAAGTTGTACGCGCAGGCGTACGACGTCGAATCCGCTCTGTTGCAAGTCGCGAATATAGCCCCGCAGTTCTTCATAGTTCATCTCGCTGTACTGTTTTATCTCCTTCTTGAAATAAGCCGGGGTCTCGCTGAGTTCCGGGAATGTGGAGACATCGAAGGTATGGTAGCCGTTCTGCGCAATGGCGGAGCCGCGCAGCGAGCGGTCCCACCCTTGCTCGTAGACCCAGCGATTCAGATTGTCGGCCCAGTGGGCGCGATCGGCGTGGATGCGGCGGGTAATCGTAAAACTGGCGCGATCGAGTTTGAAGACGCTGATGTTGCCGAAAGTGTCGCGATCGGGATCGAAGAACTGGTAGTAGTAGATATCGCTATGCTGGCCGAAGATCCATTTGCGATCCGGCCGCAGATAAGTCTGCGGCGGCTTGCCTTTGATCTGGTTATGCAGCGCTTCCTGTCGCCTGTTGGTGTGGGGCAGATAAAGCTGGTCGGCGAAGAACAATCCCACAGCCAGCACTCCGGCCGTCACGATCACCGGAGTGACGATGCGGTAGATGCTGGTTCCCGTGGCCTTGATCGCCGTAATCTCGTTCGAGCGCTGCATGACGCCGAAAGTGACCAGCACCGCCAGCAGCATCACCAGCGGAGCCACGTTGTAGAGCAAATAGGGCGTGACATTGAGCAGGTATTCCGCAACCACGGTGGCGGGCACCTGGTTTTTCAGAATGTCTCCCAGCAACTCGAACAGGGTGAAGACGAGAACCAGTACCAGAAATGTCGAGAGAATCATCCCCAGATAGACGAAGAAATCGCCAAGCACGTAGTCGTCCAGCAAAGTAGGAAAGCCGGCGCTGAACATGCGGCGCCGGGTGGAGGCGCGCGCGAAGGCGTTTTCCCGGCTGCGAGCGCGCTGGGGTTGAAAGCCGGAAGCATCGCGCTTCCATAGCGCGCGGAGCGAGGCAAGTTCAAACGGCCGTTTCTCAACCCGCGACAGCAGAAAGATTGCGAGCACAAGAAACAGAATATCCGCCAACCACGCCCCAAACCACGGAGCGACTTTGCCCTGCCGCGCCAGCGAAACTCCCACCAGCGAGATTACGTAATACACGAACACGAGCACGATGGTGATCACAAATCCGCCCGACTTGCCGCTTTTCTTCGACGACAAGCCCAGCGGTATGCCTACCAGCGCGAGCACCAGGCACGCCGTCGGTAAGGCGAAGCGCTTGTGGAATGCGATCAGATACCAGCGGGCGGAGATGGGATCGACGCGTGCGGCCTTCTGCCAGAGTGCTCCGGTGTTCATTACGTCGGCCGGAAGCGACTCGTCAGCCTTGTTCTCGCTCGAGGGCAGATCGAGCGGGATGTCGGTCTCCTGGAAGGTGGAAATCTGATAGTGGTCTGCGTCTTTGGGATCGGTCTCGTGCTCGGAACCGTCGACCAGGTGCAGGTGCAAACGGTCCTGACCCTCGCCGACCACGATGGCTTCCTTGGCCAGTGTAATCTTCGGATTCGTCGCGTCTGTCAGGTCGGCCATGAACACGCCTTTCCACACGGCCGCGCCTTGCGCGCTCTTCACGTCCTGCACATAGAGAACTTTCTTGGGAAACCCTTCGTAGAAAACGCGGGGCTGGATTTCGAACGAAACCTGCGACCCTTTGAGGCGATCTTCGAGGCGGACGAGTGCAGCCTGAGCTCGAGGGGCGATATAAAGCCCATTGCCTAATGCCATGAGCCAGGCCACCATCACAAACAAGGAAAGCGCACGCAGAAAACTCGTCACGCCCATGCCGCTGGCGCGCATGGCAGTGATTTCGCTGTCGGCGGCCAGGCGGCTTAGGCCAATCAGAATTCCCACCAGCACGCTCATGGGCAGCGTGTAGGTGAGCGCGAGGGGCACGGTATAAAAGAAAATCTCGGCCACGCTGGGCAGCGGTGCGCTGGCACGGACCACCAGTTCCAGAATGCGCCCCAGATCGCGGGTGAACAGGACAAAAGTAAAGATGCCCACGCCGATCAGGGCGTGCGCCGCCACTTCGCGAAGAATGTAGCGAGTGAGAATCCGCATGAGGCATGAGGGATGACAGACGCGCTTATAGCGAGGATAGCATGGCGCTGTTGTGACGCGGTCCAGCGTGTTCTTTTTTCGTAACACCAGAGACGATTTCCACAGTCCGCAACCGTACCTACGCAAGGTCGACCAAGTTGATTTTTCAAGGAAGAAGAGGTTTACGTTACGAATTTCGTACAAGTGAACTTCTGTTGCGGCAGCGATCGCCATTCTCGCTATGCTGCACGTCCTCATTCCGGGATCGTCTTGCGCCGGCCCGGAAGAGGAAGTTCGAAGTTAAGCACGGAGGCACATTATGCGTATAGAGAAAGCAGTCTGCACGCTCCTCGCCGTAACATTTCTCTCAACCTTGTCGTTGGCTCAGGTTACCTACACCACCAGTTGCACCGGGACTTGCGAAGACGAAATGTGCAACTACACGAATTGGGCTTACACCGATTCCTCCAAAGTGAAACATACCTTCGTGGGCTCAGACTCTGAAACATTAGTGAGTTGCAAGTTTCTGCACTTCACAGACTTGGATACCTTCTCTACCGACAAAGAGTACTATCTCAAGGCCATCGGGCCTGAGGGCTCGGTGTCAGCGTCGGGGATTCTCTACCCTCTTTACAAGGTGGTTTCGATCATCTATGCCCCTCCGGGCAACTACAGCAACGATGGCTTCACCAACACCACCACCGACGGTACGACTACAGGAATCGGCAGCAGTTTTCAGGCAGGTTGGACCGACACCTTCACGACGGGCGACGATTTTCTGGGCACCGGCAGCACGATGAGTTGGTCGTTTGGACTTTCGTCGACGACGGGAAGCAATTCGACGGTTACGGACACGATAGCGCAAGCGACCGGTGTGGCCAATGCTTCGATTTCCTCGAATCCCAATGCCATCGACCACACCCAGGATTTGATTGTGGTGTGGGTCAATCCCTCGGTGACGCTGGTTTCCGCGGGATCGTCATCGGTCACTTATGGGGTGGGCACGCAATTCCAGCCGTCTGGCACTCCCGAAGCTGTAGATACGCTGGAGGTGACGGCAAAGACAATGCAAGCCAACTCCTCTGGAGCGACGACAGTCCCGGTGGCGATCCTGGGGCCGCAGTCCTATAACGGGCAAACACTGCCGGGACTGGCGACAATCTGCGCGAACCATCAGTACTATCCTAATTCGTGCACGCTGGCGAATCAGTGCGGCTGTGTCCCCAGCGATTTCGCGGGCATTCTGGCCGCGGATCCGGTGCTCAGCTACAGTTCTACTGAAAGCCCGCTGAACGCAGATACGTCCGGCGTTACGGCGTGCACAAATCCCACATCGACTGCCAAGTGCCGTTATGTGCCGATCATGACACAGACCGGAGGGAGCGTGCAGGTGACCGAACTGCTGGCCGGGCCCGAGTGCACGGGTTGCGACCGTCCGGTGAACAGCTTCACACAAACCGATTCCACACAAACCGCGGAGACCCTCAGTGAAAGCCAGTCGGAGACGGTTGGATATAGCTGGCAGGTGATGCTCGCCGGAAACGGTCTGAAAAGTGCCGATCAGTTCACGTGGACTCAGACGGAAAGTACTGGATCCATCAATGGGTCGAGCCATCAAATGGCAGTTTCCCTGTCGTCCGGCACGGTGGGCTGTTACGAGTACATTCCCATTTTCATGGATACCGTCTACCATACCTTCGTATTCTCGACGGAAGCCGGCAACAACAGCTGCCCATAAATACGGAGTACAGGACAATCTTGCGAAGTCTTCAGGCGGTGCGTATGCGCCGCCTTTTTCTTGTAGCTGGCAGTTCGAAATGCCCGCAAGCTCATGTGCCGGCCCCAGATGGCTCTACAATGTCGGAACCAGAGCGCGCTCCAGAGCGTACTACGGAACGTGTGGGTACGTGGAGAGCATGTTGACACTGACGAATCCGGAACATGAGGCCGGTCAGACTCACAGTTCACGGGGCGAAACGTTTGCGCTGCTCGGCATTGCTGCGGCTGTCGCGCTCCTCCACATCCTGACCAACGGCCGTTACGGCTTTCATCGCGACGAGTTGCAGGTTCTGAGCGATGCCCGCCACATGGATTGGGGCTTCGTTCCGTATCCGCCGCTCACGCCGTTCGTGGAGCGGGTCAGCATGTCGATCTTCGGGCTGTCGATGGTCGGCCTGCGCTTGGCATCGGTCATTGCGCAGGCGATTCTCGTTGTCGTTGCGGGTTTGACAGCGCGCGAACTCGGGGGAAGGCGTCTTGCGCAAGTGACGGCGTCACTCGCCGTCGCGCTTTCTACGCTGCCGCTCTTCGAAGGAACGGAGTTCCAATACACGACCTTCGATAATTTGTGGTGGGTGCTGATCGCGTATTTCGTGGTTCGGCTGCTGAAGTCGGAGAATCCGCGGTGGTGGCTGCCGATCGGCGCTACCGTCGGTGTCGGTTTCATGACCAAGTACACGATCGGGTTCTATCTCGCCGGAATCCTGGGCGGCGTCGTGCTGACGAGTGCGCGGCGGTATCTCTTCAGTTGGTGGTTCTGGGCCGGAATGGTGCTGGGGGCTTTGATTTGTCTGCCCAATTTCATCTGGCAGGCCCGGCATGGATTCATCTCGCTGCATTTTCTACAGCACATTCATGCTCGCGACGTCGACGAGGGGCGGGCGAATGGATTTCTCTGGGATCAATTCTGGATCTGTACGAATCTGGCAGCGGCGCCACTGTGGATTGCAGGCTTGATCGGCTACCTATGGGATCGGCGCTATCGCATGCTGGGCTGGATGTATCTGATCCCGTTGACGCTGTTCATGGTAGGAAAGGGACGCGGCTATTATCTGGGCGGGGCATACCCTATGCTGATGGCGATGGGCGCAGTGCTCGGCGAACGCTGGGTGGCGTCGTTGTCAAAGATTCCCCGCCGCACCGTGGAAGCCGTGTTCTTGGCGGGACTCGTAGGGTGGGGATTATTTATGGGCGCCATGATTGTTCCGGTGGCAGCCAGCGGTAAGCTGAAGAAGTTTGCGCTGGAAAACAATGGCGACCTGCGCGAAGAAATTGGCTGGGACGATTTGGTTAAGACGGTGGCGGGCATTCGCAATTCGTTGCCGCCCGATCAGCGGCAGAGTCTTGGTGTATTTGTCGGAAACTACGGCGAGCAGGGAGCGATCGAGATTTTGGGCCCCGCTTATCGTCTGCCCTTGCCGATCAGTCGGACGAACTCGGCCTGGCTGCGCGGCTATCCTGAACCCCCACCCCTGACGCTCATAGTTGTCGGATATTCGCGCGAAGATGCCGAAAAGATGTTCACGAACTGCCGCTTGGCGGGACGTAATGGAAATTCTTTGGGCGTTGAGAACGAAGAGAGCAAGTATCATCCGGACATCTTCGTTTGCGGTGGGCCGCAAAGACCCTGGCCGGAGTTCTGGCGGGATCATTTAGCATACGGGTAGCGCGCAGACGAAAACTTCCGCCGTACAACTTCTACTACTTCTCGCCCAAAAAAGCCGAGAGTGCGGCACCTCGAATCAACATCAACATCAATATCAAAGTCGAAACCAACGGTGGCGGACAGAGCCTGCCCTGAGCCTGTCGAAGGGAGTGTCCGCCGTACACACCTCGCTACGGCAAATGATTCAGGTAACAGGCGCCGCTCGTGATCTGTGCGGGAGGAGTCGGCGGCGTCATCCAGGGCGGAACGTTGAAGTTGAAGAATTCGGTCATGCTTTTTTGCGCGGCGTCGCGCTTGGTGAGCGCCTTCAGGCTGAAGCGGGTCTCGATAAGCTTCAGCATGGCGGTGTAATCCATGACCGTATGCGATACGTAATGCTTCCTCGCATACGGAGAGATTACGATCAAAGGCACGCGGTAGCCGGTGTAAGTGAAATTGCAATCGGGCCCCGTCGTCGAGGTGCAGATGTCGCCGGGGAGTAGATCCTTGGGCGCAATTCCATCAGGGCTCGCCGCGGGTTGCGGAGCGACGTGATCGTAGAAGCCTCCGAACTCGTCATAGGTCAAAATGAATGCGGAATCTTTCCACGACACGCTGGTCATCAGCGCGTTGATGAGCGAGGAAACATAGTTCGCGCCCAGTTGGATGTTCGTGGGATATTGGTCTGAAGTGGAGCCGTGCTCGTCGAGACCCGCCGGCCCCGCCGATTCAATCAGGGCGACTTGAGGCAGAGTCCCGTTCTGCACGTCGCTGAAATAATCTGTCATCGTCGCCAGGTTATTCGGGTAATCGGTCGGGATCGACTGTCCCCATTCGAAATTCTGGATGTAACTCAAGGTCAGCAAACATTGCGGTGTCGGATCGCTGGAGCATGACGTGTAATCGGTGTCCACGTAAATTTTCCAGGTGATGCCGGCATTTTGCAGTTCCTGGAAAACTGTGGTCGCGGTCAGTAGCGATTGGTCTTCGCTGTCGGTGCCGATGGGATATGCGTCTCCCTGGGAAGTGGCGGCGAACAGATACTCACGATTGGGACTGGTGCGTGTCATCGCCGGAGAAAACCACCGATCCGACGTGCCGAACTGAGAAGCCATGTAGTAGTAATAATTCAGATCCGCGTCGGTGTAATAGCCCATGGCGCGGATGCCGTCGGTGTCGTAAAACGGCGGGTCGTTCTCGCGAGCATCGTGAGCGGCGGTCCAGACGTAGCCGTCCAGAGTGGCCGTGGCGGAGAATGGATTGGTGAGATTCCAATCGTCATGGCTTTCGTTCCACGACGGGCTGGGATTTTCCACGCATTCCGTGAGCAGTTGGTACGAGGTGACCTGCGGACTGGAACTGTCTTCCACGCAATCATCGGGCGGCTGATAAGCAGGATCGCATCCGGGATTGGTCGGCGCGGGCCCGTAGAGCGGCGAGATCCCTGAAGTGGGATTGAATTGCGGCAGCCCGTCGAACGAGCGATCGGCGAATCCGTTGCTCTTCCAATAGGCGCGAAGATAGCCGAAGTAGTGGTCAAGACCGCGATTTTCCTGGGCCATGAAGATGATGTGATTGAGAACCTTCACGGTTTGATCGAGGTTGAAGGTCGCGGTGGCGGTTTCGTTGGTGGTCATCGACAGCGTGCAGTCGGCCGTGCCTTTGCACGCCCCGGACCACCCCGCGAAAAATGACCCCTTGGCCGAAGTAGCCACTAATTTCACGCTCGTACCAGAGGCGAATGAAGCGGTGCAGGTCGGGGAGCAACTAATTCCAGAGGGCGTGCTGGTCACCGTGCCGCCGCCCGTGCCCGCTAACTTGAGGGTCAGCTTATAGGTCGCGGAAGGCGCTGAGGCTGTATGCGGGGCGGCAAGGCCGGCAGCGGAGGAGAATGTCACGGTTAGGACTACGGCCAGAAACCGAGGGCAGATCAAAGATTGGCCTCCGAGGATTACTCAGGAAACGCCCGGTCTTGGATGGCGAACAGAGTGCGGCGGTTGTCCGGAAATTAGGGGATGGCTCAGCTTGCTTTAAAGAATAATGCCGCCAGCGGCGGCAGAGTCAAGCTCAGCGAGAATGGCCGGCCGTGCATGGGAGTTTCTTCGGCATTGACTCCGCCTAGATTTCCCAGGCCGCTGCCGGCGTATTCGCGGGCGTCGCTGTTGAGCATTTCGCGCCAGTAGCCGCCGTGCGGAACGCCCACGCGGTAAGCCATGCGGGGCACCGGGGTGAAGTTGCACACGACCAGGATTGTGTCCCGCGGCGACTCGCTTTTGCGCAGCAGCGAAATCGTGCTGGTGGCGTTATCGTTGGCATCCACCCACTCGAATCCCGCGGGATCGTTGTCGAGTTGGTGCATGGCCGGTTCGTTGCGATAAAAGCGGTTGAGTTGCTCCATCCAGGCCTGCACTCCGCGATGCACCGGATATTGCAGCACGTGCCATTCCAGACTCGAGTCGTGCGCCCACTCGCGCACCTGGCCAAACTCGCCGCCCATAAACATTAGCTTCTTGCCCGACTGCGCGTACATGTACGCATACAGCAAACGCAGGTTGGCAAACTTCTGCCATTCGTCGCCCGGCATCTTCCCGATCAGCGATCCTTTGCCGTGGACCACTTCGTCATGCGACAGCGGCAGCACGAAATTTTCCTGAAACGAATACAGCATACGAAATGTCAGCTGATTATGGTGGTACTTGCGGTGGACGGGATCCTGCTGGAAATACTTCAGCGTGTCGTGCATCCAGCCCATGTCCCATTTCATGCCGAAGCCCAGGCCACCGACATAAACCGGCTTTGACACCATCGGCCACGACGTGGATTCTTCAGCCGTGGTCTGAATCGCGGGATGTTCTTTGTAGGCTTCCTGATTGAAACGGCGCAGGAAGTCGATGGCCTCGAGATTTTCCCGTCCGCCGAATTTGTTGGGAATCCATTCGCCCTGCTTACGCGAGTAATCGAGATACAACATCGAAGCGACCGCATCGACGCGCAGGCCGTCGATGTGATATTTGTCGAGCCAGAACATGGCGCTCGACATCAGGAAACTGCGCACCTCGGCGCGGCCATAATTGAAAATGTACGTCTTCCAGTCAGGGTGGAATCCCTGGCGAGCGTCGGCGTGTTCATAAAGATGTGTGCCGTCGAAGTAAGAAAGGCCGTGCCCATCGGAAGGGAAGTGCGACGGCACCCAATCGAGAATCACGCCAATGCCGTGCTGGTGCAGGTAATCGATAAGATACATGAAATCCTGCGGCGTGCCGTAACGCGCGGTGGGAGCGAAGTAGCCGGTGGTCTGGTATCCCCATGAGCCGTAGAAGGGATGCTCCATCACCGGCAGAAACTCGACGTGCGTAAAGCCGAGTTGGTTGACATAGGCCGCGAGGCGCGGCGCAGTCTCGAGATAGGTCAGCGAACGGTTGCCGTCTTCGGGGACGCGCATCCATGACCCGAGATGCACCTCGTAAACCGATTGTGCCGCGCGCAGGGAATTGCGGCTCTCGCGCACCCGCATCCACTCGTGGTCGTTCCACTGATAATCCAGATCCCATACGACCGAAGCGGTCCGCGGAGGCTTCTCATGCAGCAGGCCGAGCGGATCGGCCTTATCGACGCGATATCCATGTTGTCGCGACTCAATATGAAATTTGTAGAGCGCGCCTTTTTCGACCCTCGGGATGAAGCCTTCCCATATCCCTGACGACCCGCGCGGGCTAAGGCGATGGGTTTTGGGATCCCATCCGTTAAAACTTCCGACGACTGAGACCGAACGCGCGTTCGGCGCCCACACGCTGAAAACGGCCCCCGCCTCGCCATCGTGCGTGATAAGGTGTGCGCCCATCTTGTCGTGCAGGCGATAGTTGCTGCCCTCGTTGAAGAGGTAGAGGTCCTGGTCGGTAAGAAACTGCGGGGCGTCAAGGTTGGGTTCGGGAGTCATGCGGATCGCGATTTCCGTGCCGCTTTAGTGTACCGGAAGTTGATGGTAAAGCGGATGCCCAGCCCAGGACGCACTTCAAAGAGGGCCGCATTTCACAGGAAGTCTTTTTTTCTCGACTGCACGAGGAAAGTTCCGCCCAGCAATAATGTTATGGTAGCGAATTCCGCCACCAGTGTGACCGTCGCCGCCGTGCTCCATTGGATTGTGGCGCCCCACATACCCTTGGCGATGCCGGGGATGTGGGCGACGAGATAGCCGATTAAGTTGACTGCCACGTTGCCTGCCATGATGGCGGCGACGGTCCAGCCCTGCGATTCGGTAATCAGCGCCGTGCCAAGAATGAGGCAAGTCGTCATCAGGATCTCCGTTGCCATAATGGCGGTATAGGGAATCAGCCCATACGTCTTCGGGTCGTAAAGAAGGAGAAAGAAGCTCCCAAGAACCATGGTCAGCCATGGGACGAGAAAGATGAGCAGGTTGCCCCAAATCTTGGACGCCGTGTATTCGCGGTAGGAGATGGGCAGGGTCATCACGAAGGGAAGCGTTTGCTCTTTGCGTTCCGTCACGATCGTGGCTGTGGCCATGTGCGCGCCTAGAGAGATGACGACCATGAGGAGCACGATGAGGCCGAGCAGGAAGGCGACCTTCGATCCAGTCGCGACGATGCCCAGACCCGCCAATGTCCCGGCGAGCGAGCCTATGATTGCCCAACGTTGCAAGTACCAGTCTTTCAAGATGAGGCGCTGCACCATGGCGTAATTCATACGGTCTGTTTTTCCCTTCTGCTGTGCACATTGGCGACAAAGATTTCTTCCAGCGTCATCGGGTCGACGGCTTGTACCGTGGCACCCGCATCGTTGCAGGCGGACACCATGGCAGGATCGAAATGGTCGGTTACCAGTACGGGAAGGCGGCCGCTTCCGCCCACCTCGATGACTCCCGGAAGTTTTGGCAAGGCCGCGTCCGGCGAAAGTTGTATCCGCAAACGGCGCCAGCGATCCAGGAAAATCTCTTTGTTGTCGGACGCGATGATTCGGCCGCGATCGATGAAGGTGATCTGATCGGAAATTTGTTCCACGTCGAGAGTGTTGTGCGACGAAAAAAGAATCGTGCGATCCTCATCCGCCAGCACCGCCATCAGTTCTCCGAGAACCTCTTGACGCGCCACCGGATCGAGGCCCGTTGTGGGTTCATCCAGCACCAGCAGCCGCGGACGCCGCGCCAGAACCAGCAATAATGCTGCCTTTACCCGCTGGCCATGGGACAGGCCTTTGATCTTCTGTTGAGGCTTAAGGTCGAAGCGCTGCACTAGCGTTTCGGCGTAGGCTTGATCCCATTGCGGGTAGATCGACCGGACAAACTGCATGTGCCAGGCCAGCGTGGCCGAGCCATACAGCCTCAGGTCTTCCGACACGAATCCGATATCCATTTTGGCCGATGCTTGTTCTTCAGGCATGGCTCGGCCCAGGACCTGCACCAAGCCCCGATCCTGATGGACCAGGCCCATCAGAATGCGAATTGTCGTGGACTTCCCGGCGCCATTCGCCCCAATCAGGCCCATGATGGTGCCCGTGGGCAGCTCCAGGGTAATGTCGTCGAGAGTGAAGTGAGGGTAGACCTTGCTCACTCCTTCGAAATGAACGGAGAGGTCATTCATGAGTACTCCTTCGTTAGCCGGTCCGCGGCTTCGCGTGTTGCTTTTTCCACTCTGGAAGCAAGTTCTTTGGGCGTGAGACCCAGCAGTTCTCCCAGTTGGGCAACTCGCTCGATATGTTTGGCTAATTCCTCGTCGTAAAGCTTCGTACCCAGCCTGGAATCGGGCGCCACGATCGACCCTTTTCCCTGTTGGGTCACGATAATGCCCTCGCGCTCCAACTCCAAGTAGGCTCGTTTCACCGTGATCACGCTAACTCTCAGTGTTACAGCCAGCTGCCGGATCGAGGGAATTTCTTGGCCTTGTGCCCAATCCCCGACGGCGATTCGTTGCCTGATCTGCTCCATAATTTGGAGATACATCGGCCGACCGTCAGACTGGGAAATGACAAGATCGCTGTGCATGTCTGTATACTGAGTATATACAGAGCAGAGGGGCTGTCAAGGAAAATCCTAGAAAAGTTTTTTTCACTTTGCATGAGCTTGGTCGCGTGTACATAAGTCTTGATTCCCTGTACATCACGTGATACTTTCAGAAGAACGAGAGGAAATCCAATGCCGACCGCAAGGAAGCGAACCCACAAGCATTTTCAATTGGACGCGGCAAAGATTAAACGCGCGAAAAGAGTTTTCAAGGCCAAGACGGAGACTGAGGCCATCGAACGGGCTCTCGATTTAGCAATCTCCGAATACGAAAAGGACCGCATTGTCGCTGAGGCCAACGAGCGATTCATGAGGAGCGGCGCCGAAATAAAAGATGTGTTCGGGAGGCTGAACGATTAGTGCGGCCCGCTCTCTTTGATTCCGCCATCTACATTTCCGCCTTACGCCACGGAGACGAGGGGGTGCTCTCGTCGCGGCGCTTAGCAGCCGATGCGCCACTGTGGCTCAGCGCGGTTGTTCTTGAAGAACTTTACGCTGGCGCAACTGACCGGTCCCGTCACCTGATTGAGCGCCTGGAGCGTGACTTCGATCGAACAAAGCGAATTCTAGTGCCTAACCTAAGTGATTGGACGCGGGCCGGTTCCGTGCTGGCGCTTCTGGCTACCAAGTATGGCTATGAGGAGGTCGGGCAGTCGCGCCTGGTCAATGATGCATTAATCGCGACGAGCGCGGGGAGACGCGGTATTCGGGTAATTACTGCTAACGAACGGGATTTCCGCAGACTGGCCGAATTCCGTTCCTTTCAATGGGAAGTAGCGACGGTGTAGCGCCTACTGCGCCTGAACTCCTCATGCTATTCTGACTCCTCGACATGCCCGCCCTCCGCGTCATTCTTCTGTGGCACCAGCACCAGCCTTTCTACAAGGATCTGGTTACCGGCGAATATCGCATGCCGTGGACGCGACTGCACGCGCTTAAAGACTATTACGGCATGGTCAAGTTGCTGCACGAGTTTCCCAACGTCCACCAGAATTTCAACCTCGTGCCGTCGCTCATGGTACAGATTCAGGACTACGCCGACGGCACGGCGCAAGACCCGTTTCTCAGGGTTGCGGCCAAGCCTGCCAAAGATTTGTCGCTTGAGGAGCGGCGCTTTGGGCTGCAATACCTGTTTCAGGCTAATCCGCAGAATGTGATTGGGCGATATCCGCGCTATCGGGAATTATTTGAGCGCTTTCATCAGCATGGTGACAATCCCGAGCGCGCCGAGCGCTATTTTGAGCCGCAGGATTTTACCGATCTGCAAGTCTTGTCGCAGATTGCCTGGTTCGACGAATTCTTTCTGGAAGAAAAAGACGTCGCGGCGCTGGTCGCGAAGGGACACGGCTACTCGCTTGACGACCAGAAATTTGTGATCGCCCGCGAGAGGGAATTGATCGGTCGCGTGCTTCCCGCGCACGCTGAGGCGGCGAAAAAAGGGTCGATCGAGCTCTCGGCCACGCCCTTCTATCATCCGATCCTGCCGCTTGTCTGCGATACCAGCGCGGGCGCGATTTCTTCGCCAGGGTTGCCGCTGCCGCAGAATCGCTATCGCCATCCTGAGGATGCACGCGAACAACTGACCCGCGGCCTCGATCTGCACCAGAAAGTTTTCGGGCTGCGTCCCAAGGGAGTATGGCCGTCGGAAGGCAGCGTCTCGGAAGAAGCCCTGGCCATCGCCCACAGCCTCGGCATTCAGTGGATGGCCACCGACGAGGGTGTGCTCGGGCGCAGCTCTGGCGCGTTCTTCGCGCGCGACGGCGCGGGCCGCTTGCCGGCGCATCTGGGCGAGAAACTCTACAACATCCATCGCTACGAAAATGGTTCGACCGCGATGCACCTGGTCTTTCGTGACCACACGATTTCCGATCTCATCGGGTTCGTATATTCCGGCATGCCCCCCGCGAACGCTGCACAGCATTTGATTGGCAACATCAAGGAAGCGGCTCGTCCGATTCTGGCCAAGGGGCGCGACGCGGTGGTGTCGATCATTCTCGACGGCGAAAATGCCTGGGAATATTATCCCCAATCCGGTCGGGAATTTCTGCGGCGCTTCTACGATTTGCTCCAACGCGAGCCGGATGTGGAAGCAGTCACGATTTCTGAAGCCATTGCTCGCCACAAAGATTTCGGCCAATTGAAATCGCTGGTCCCGGGATCCTGGATCAATGCCAACTTTAACGTCTGGATCGGCGCGCCCGAAGACAATCGCGCGTGGGATTACCTCTACCATGCGCGCGAGTTCTACGCGCAGAATGCGGCGCGTGCGACAGAAGAACAGCGCAAGCTGGCCTTCGAAGAAATTCTGATTGCCGAGGGCAGCGACTGGAACTGGTGGTACGGCCCGGAACACCACTCGGCAAACGATCGCGACTTTGACGAGCTCTACCGCAAGCACTTATCCAACGTCTATCAGGCCCTGGGCGCGGTTCCGCCCGATTATCTGGCGCAGCCGATCAATGGGGCAGAAGTGCGGCCGTCGTTCGTGCCCCAGACGGCCTACATTCATCCCCGGATCTCAGGCGACAAGGTGCGTTACTTCGAGTGGATGGGCGCCGCAATCTACACTGCCGATCATCGCGCCGGCGCCATGCACGGCAAACAGTTTCTGCTCGACTCGGTGTATGCAGGCATCGATTCCAGCTATTTATATGGACGCCTGGACTTCACCGATAAAATTCCCGAGGAAGACTTCGATCTGGTCGTGAACGTGGAATCGTGGGCCAGCGGGGAACAGCGGGCGCGGCGGGTTCTGCGCATTGAGGCCTGCGTCCACGACCGCAAGCTGAGTCAATGGAAGATCGAGAATGGCTCGGAAGAAAAAGTAAAAGCATCGTCCTCGCAGCCATCCCCACAAATGGGCGACCTCGTGAAACTGGCGCTGCTGCGCAACTTCGAATTCAAGCTGCCCCTGGCGTGGCTGCTCGCGACTCCGAGCGCCAGCCTTGCAGATCGCGCGACCGAGCGCAAAGTCGCCGTCGCGCCTACCAGCAAACTACGTCTGCGCTTCAGCCTGTGGCAAAACCGCCTGCCCGTCGATTCGTTGCCAGTCGAAGGATGGATCGAATTGCAGGTGGTCAGCGAGGGCGATTTGATTTTTGGGACGTAAGACTACATACTCGGTCCCGGTTTCAGCAAGAGCGACCCATCTGTTCTGCGCTGTAAAGCTCGATCGAAAGTCACGAGCCGCAAGCCGGAGACCTGTGCGAAGGCGGAGACATAGGAGTCGGCCCAATCTTTCGGGGACGATTGCCGGGATTCGAAAAGAGAGCGAAAGACGTGTTCGATCGACGGTGGCTCGTCGACGAAGGCGGCGCGTCCGTTGTTCAACCAATCTTCATAAACTTCCCACGCTTCCCATTGATTGAGAACCTTGTTCCCCATGACTGCCGGGGTCGTGAGCAGGCGAAGGAACCCAATCTGCGTCAGCCGGCAGAAGCACAGCTCAAAGTTTTCGGGAATAGAATCGAGCCAAGTCCTCGCTGGGGTGTAGTGAATGTGCCCTCGGTAAGTCAGCGCGAACCATACGTTGACATCAGGGAAAAGGAATGATCTCGTAGATCTTGGCATTATCTAAGTCAAGGCTGCCCGGCTCGTCGGATTCGATAACCGGAGGCCGCCTACGCCCCGCTCTCCTGGATTGTGCGCGCAATTCCAGTTTAACGCCCCATATTTATGGCTGATTGTCAACTAATGGCAGACCAAACGAAAAACCGGAGGCTTTTTGCCTCCGGTTGGTAAGTGAGCAAGTGTTTTTCTAACTACTGGCCGCCGCCGTTTGCCGCTGCCGGGGTTGTTGCGTTCATGATGAGCGGCCGATTCAATTCCAGTGTGAGTTGAGTGCCCGCCGGCAGCGTGGCCGATCGATGTTTGGCGAGCCAGTGCACGGTAGTTGAAGTCGCGCCCACGGCGCCGCCAATCAAAATGCCGGGGCCCCCGCCGATCAGCCCGCCAACGAGCATGCCGCCCGCCGTGCCGCCGCCGACCTCAAGCTGATCGTTCCGATCGTGCCCCGTTCCTTTGAACTGGCCTTCCTGATTCACATCGGTGCCCTGAATGTTCGTGTCGACCAGCGTGGCATCAAGGAAGTAGCGCTCGCCCGAGGGCATAATCACGGCCTCGGGTAGAATTCCGATGGTGGGCTTGCCCGAGATGCGCCGGGGCTCGCTGACCTTGGTGACGCGGCCTTCCACCGTCGCTCCCACCGGAATCAAGGTTGAGCCGTTGACTATGACCGCCTGCGTGACCTTACCCTGGAACGGATCACCCACGTGGTTGCTGAAGGTGGCGAGCGTAGTATCCAGCCGCACCGTCAGAGCTGTACCTGCGGGAACGGGCCCACTTGTCTGGGCGACCAAAATCGCTGATAGCAACAGGCAGGGCAGAAGCATTAACTTTTTCATGGGTACCTCTCGGATTCCGAAGCGCTCTCTTAACTTTAGTCCAAGCCGACCGACGACCACAACATGCCGCTGGACAGGGAACCAGCAGAGATAAGGGTGGCGGATCGTGGCCGAAGGGACCGGGCCTTCGTGTTCCTTCGCCATCCCACGGCGCCATCTTGAGTGTAGTTGTTTTCCAGAAGATACGAAGAACCTGTCTTGAGCAATTCGAATGGATCTCTCGGCCTCACTTGCGCAAGCCAAACTGTACCACCGAGACATCTACTGCTTTTTCACCGCGATCCCCAGCACCTCGTACCTTCCGCCGCGCACCAGTTGACTCGTTCCGATGAACGCCCGCGCCGGATAATCACCATGAAAGTAAGTTTTGTAAACCGAGTTGAACGTGTCATAAAGTTTGAGGTCGGTACAGAATATCTGTAGGGAGACCACGTCGTCCATGGTCATACCGGACATTTCAACCGTCTGTTTAACTCCATCCATGACCAGCCGAGCCTCGTCTTCGGCGCTGGCCGGCGGCATGCCGGTCTTTGGGTCGAGTCCAATGTGTCCCGCGATATAGAGCGTATTTCCCACCAGCACCCCGTCGCTGAAGGGCAAAGCTTTTGCGTCGCTCGGCTTCGGCTTCACGATGTATTTGCGGTCAGCCGCGCCCGCCGCGGCGCAGTACAATGCAATCAGAATTGCAGCAAAAATCGCAGATCGTTTCATTGGCTCTCCTGAAAATCGATTGAACTTCTGACTCACTTTCATCGAAAAGCGCCCAGCAACACTCCGGCGATCCCACCACCCAGCACCACCCACGCCGCATCCACTTTCCAGCGCAGCAAGATGGCGAACGATATTAGTGCAATCCCCCCCATCGCCCATCCCTGCAATGCATCCGCAGCCAACCGGAAAGTGACGCCGCCCATCAACGCCACGGCGCACACATTCACTGAATCCATAAAACCGCTCATCCACGCCGACTTTCTTAGCCGGAACAATACCGGCGCCAGCAGGGCGACGTAGAAAAACGACGGCAAAAAAATGCCCACCGTCGCGATTGCCGCTCCGGGCACCCCTCCCAAAATGTAGCCGATGAAAGTCGCCGTCGAGAGCACCGGCCCCGGCGTGAACTGACCGATGGCCACGGCGTCGAGCAATTGCTGACGTGTCAGCCACGCGTTCTGCCGCACCAATCCCTGCTCCAGAAACGCCAGCAGCACGTAGCCGCCGCCATAAAGCACGGCGCCGACCTTGAGAAAAAATAAACCGATTTGGTCAATCGACGGTCGAGTTGCCACGCCTGCGGCTGAAGCGACAACGGCAACTGTGAACCAGCGCAGGCGGTAAGACAACATCGCAGAAAATACCCGCGCCGGAAAAAATCGCCGCCCGCTCAACAGCGGAGCCAGCAGACCTTGATTTGGGCCGCTGCGAGAACTTGCAATCTGGCGCGCCAGCATCCCCAGCAATCCGCCGCCAATCAAAATCACAAGCGAATTCGCGCCGAGAAAAAATGCTGCCAGGGCCAATGCGCCCAGCACCCCCAATCCCACACCTTTCACCGCTGTTTGCACAAGACGCCAGATCGCAAGCGCAATCACCGCAACCACCGCAGCCTTTACTCCTCCCAGCAGCCACCCCGCCTGCGTCAGCGTTCCGAATCGCACGTAAGCCCACGCAAGTCCTCCGCTAATCAAAGCTGCCGGTAGAATGAAGCACGCCCCCGCCACGCACAGCCCCATCCTGCCTGCGCGCGCAAACCCAACATTGATCGCCATTTCTGTCGAGGTGGGCCCCGGGATCAGATTGCAAGCGCCCAACAGGTCGAGGAATTGTTGCTTGGTCAACCACTGCCGCTCGCGGACAACCATCTCCTCCATCAACGCCACGTGCGCTGCCGGTCCGCCAAAACTGATCGTGCCCAGCTTCAGGAAGAGTGTGGCAACTTCGCGCAGGCGAGTCGCGTTCGCTCTCGTGCGCGCTGGAAGTTCCGCGGCCGGCGTGGGCTCGTCGCTCACGCGGCCCTGTGCTCACCCTGACGGAAATTCTCAATCAGTCGCTCGGAAGTTCGCAGCGAGAACGCCAGAATGCTGATCGTCGTGGTCTTATCGGTGCAATTCAGAAACACGCTGGCGTCGCACACATACAGGTTTGGCACGTCGTGGGTCTGCCCAAAGCGATTGGTCACAAATTTCTTAGGATCATTTCCCATGCGGCAGGTGCCGGTTTCATGCAAACTCCAGCCGGGAATCTCCGGAGCCTCGCCCGATCCTTCGAGTTCTCCGCCGGCAGCGCGAAGGACTTCGGCACAGACTTGCTTCGAATGCTCCCACATCTTCAGCACATTTTCATCCCACTCGAAATGCATGCGCGCCACCGGAATCCCGTACGGATCCTTCACCTCAGGATCGAGATCCATATAATTCGTCTCTGAACGCAGCGACGGCGCTTGAATTCCAAAACTCACGGGAGAGGGATATCGGCGCTTGATTTCGCGTTTAAGCGACGATCCAAAGCCGTCCATGTCGGTGGCAAAGCCGGGAAACTCTTCGCAGCCGCCATCCGGATAAACCGAATATCCGCGAATAAATTTCTCTTCGTGCGGAGCTTTCAGATTTTGCCAGCGCGGCATCCATGCGATGGTGCTGTCGCCCACGTGATCCGGGAAACTGGGCTGCCCCAGCAATTGCGGCAGATATCCCCGCGCCGATTCTCCATAGAGATGATCGCAAAGGTTCCGTCCCAATTGCCCGCTGGAATTCGCAATCCCATGGGGCCACTGCCGCGACTTCGAATTCAGCATCACGCGCGCCGACTCGATACACGACGCTGCCACCACCACCGCTCGTCCGTACACTTCTACTTCCTGCTTCGTCTGCCGGTCGATATAGGCCACTCCGCTCGCCTGCCCGTTCTCGTCCACCAGAACATTCTTGGCCAGCGCATTCGTCCGCAACTCGAGGTTCTTTGTCGCTTCGGCCTTCGGCAGCAGAAAATAAGGCGTCGAAAAAAATGCGCCTATATCGCATCCGGTCGTGCACTCTCCGCAGAAATGACACGCCGGATGCCCTTCATGTGGCTGCGTCAACTGCGCGCAGCGATCCGGTAAATACGGCACGCCAACCTTGTTACATCCCGCTTGCAGAATGAAGTCCAGGCAACGAAACTTAAACGGTGGCAGATACGAACCATCCGGATTGCTGGGCCGATTCTGCACCGTGCTCGCCACGCCAATCATTTTCTCGACCCGCGTGTAAAAGGGATCGATCTCGTCATAACTGAGAGGCCAGTCCACGTCGTAGCCGTCGAGCGAGGCCGCGCGCAAATCGATGTCGCCAAAGCGCGCCGAACTGCGCCCCCAGAAATTGGTCTTGCCTCCTACCGCATTGCAGCGCGGCCACATCCACTTCGTGCCTGGCGCCACGGTAAAAGGAATCTCGTGGTCCCACGCCGCTTTCGTGTACTCGTTGTCCATGTATCCGAAGGATTCGCCTCGGCGTTTGGGATCGTCGAGGCCTCGAAACTTCATATCCCACGGCATGCGGTGATAACGAAAATCTTTTTCCGGATCGAGCCTGCGTCCGGCATTCAGCGCGCACACTTTCAGTCCCGCCTCGCACAGCGTCTTGATCGCCATGCCGCCGCCGGCGCCGGTTCCGATCACAATCACATCGTAGATTTTCTTGGCCATGTTCTTTTGCGGAACAATCTTTGCGTTGGTAGGAGACCGGCCCTTCTTAGCGCCCTTCGCAACCTTTCTTCGCGCACTTTGCGTTTAGATTTTATTGAACTCGCTGCGCTCCTCAGAAATTCAGACTCCGGCTTGCGGAAGATGCAGATGCTCCGGATCGCCCTTGTGCGGACACTCCGGCGACTCCGCATAAAACTTCAGCGCCGGATTATCCAGCGCCTTAAATCCAATCGCGCTGGTATAGAAACCCGTCACCGTGTACTCGCGCATCATGCGAAAGAATCCACGCCCCGTCTCCTCGCCCGGACGAGCCTTGTCTTTGAAACCCAGCGGCTCGAGCAGGGAAGTCTGCTGCTCGGGCGTCAGCTCTACAAACCGCTTGCCCGCGCGCTGTTCGCTGTGCGCCTCCAGCCATGTCAGTCCCATGCGGAATTCATATTGCGTCAGGGGATCGTTCGCCACCATGAAGTCAATAAACTCCGCGACCCCCGCTTCCTTCGCTCCCGGCGTGCCGTCATTCGGAATGATGATCTCCGTCAGCCGCTCCACCATCGCATATTCCGCCGCATTAAAAAATTGTGGACGATACACCGCGGGCTTGATTTGCAACGCCGCGTTCCCGATGTGGCCGCAAGCGAATCCCCACTTGCTGAATCCGGGAAACTGCGCCGCCGCAGCCGCCGTGCCCAAAATCCGCAACACTTCCCGCCGCCCAATCCCTTGTCCTGCCATGAATCGTCCGCCAAATCGAGAATTGTCATTCCGAGCGAAGCCAGGAATCTGCTGTCGCCGCCTACGAAAGGAACTTTACCGTTTGCTCCACCAATTCCGCTGTCGTCTTATACGGATCGCCCGGCCGGTCGAACTCAATCGAGCAATATCCCTTAAAGTCATGATTTTTCAAAATGCCAAACGTTCGGGGCAGGTCCACATGAGAGGCTTTGCCATTGTCGTCGACCTCGCCGTCTTTCACGTGGCAAATGCCGTATGCATGCGCGAACATCGCATCAATCGCCCGATATGCAAAGTCCTCGTCGTGTCCGACCAGCGAGTTGCCGAAATCAGGTAGCGCGCGCAGCCACGGACTGTTCACTTTCTCGATCACGTGCACCACAAAAAATGCATCTTCGCTCACCGGATTATCGTTCTCCAGATGGATCACGACATTCTTCTTGGCCCCGTAATCCGCGACGCGAGCCAGCGTGTCGGCGGCGCGCCCCACGTCTGGCTTCGAGTCCTTGGCGTCGTCAATGTGCGTGCGAATGCTGGGTGACCCGAGAGCGGCTCCGACGTCGACCCAATGATTGCTGGCTGTAACGGCCTTCTCTCGTACTGCGGCGTCGGTCGAGTATTGGCTGTAACCGCCGTCCACGGCGATATCGACGATCGCAGAGTGCGCTCTCTCCACTGCCGCCCGAAACTGCTCCAGATATTTCGGATCGGTCGAGGGGAAAATCGGGCTCCAAGGCTCGATGTTGTGAATGTTGAATTTCTCCGCCACATGCGCGGCGAAGTCTTTCAATTCAATCTGTTGGGCAGACGGGACTGTGCTGGCAGTCTTGCCGTCCCAGCCTTTCCAGCCCACAATAAATTCGCGAAAAGGATAGGCCGCCACCGCAACGCGATCGCGCGGCGCGGCAGGAAACTTCATTGAAGGACCAGAGCTGGCCCCGCGCGCAAGCTCAGGAAGGAGCCATGCTCCCGCCGCCGCGGCGGCGCAGTGTCCAAGAAACTGCCTTCGGTTGGTCAAGCTCATGCGCGCCAGTGTACCAGAGAAATTTCGAAACAACCGAAGGCGGAGTCATAAGTCAACCGAAGGCGAAGTCATAAGTAAAGATCAGGCGCCATTCTTTTCCGCGAGATGAGCGACTCCCTTAAGGTCGTCGATAAACATACGCATCTGCTTCTGCCGCGATTCGCCGTCCGGCGCTCGTAGAATCGAGGATGGATGAACAGTGGCTGTGACGAACGGCGCAAGCGGCGACTCGACAACTTGCCCGTGACGCCGAGTGACGCTGAAGTCTCTTCCCAGCAGTGCCTGCGCCGCGGTGGCTCCCAGGCAAACCAGTATCTGCGGTTTGACCACCTGAAGCTCTGCATCCAGCCACGGACGGCACGCATGAATTTCCGAATATCGAGGCTTCTTATGAATGCGTCGCTTGCCGCGCTCCGCGGGCGACCACTTGAAATGTTTCACGACATTAGTCACATACACCCGGGCGCGGTCGATGCCGGCTTCGGTCAACGCTTCATCGAGTAGCTTCCCAGCCGGACCCACAAAAGGACGACCGATTCGGTCCTCTCGATCTCCCGGTTGTTCTCCGACCAGCATAATCGATGCCTTCGAGCTTCCTTCTCCGAAAACCGTCTGCGTAGCATTTCTCCAAAGCTCGCAGGCGTGGCACGCGCGCGCGGATTGCCGTAACGCAGTGATGGAAGCCCTGGAGGGAATGAGCCGAGCGGCGGTGTTGTCAACCTTCTCCCGAGTCGCGGAGCTGTCAGCCGAATGCTGCATGACGTGAACCAGAGGGCAAGAGAGAAATATCGCCTTCCCTCCTGCCCTGACAGCCAAACTCCTATGCTGCTGTTCGTCGCCCCGTTTTCTGTGCTCCCCGAGTTTTCCCGGTGGACATTTCGCTGCCTTCTTTCCTGTCCTCCTCGCTGCTTCCTTCGTTGGCCTGCGAATTGATTTCTTTCGACAGCTCGGTCAACTTCTCGTCTGTCTCCTTCTCCTCCTGAAGAGTTTCGTTTAGCAAAGATGCCTGCTCCGATTGTCCAAGAAGTTCCGCAAACGCGGAGACCGTTCCGTAGGCAGCAATTTCATAGTGTTCGACCCGCTGGGCCGCTCCGATAAGTGCGGCATCCAATACCGCCTCTTCGAAGTCTTCGTTCAGAACATCTGAGCCTTCTTCAATGAGTCCTTGCATCCCTTTACATTTATTGCCTTTCGGTTTTTCGCCGAGCTCCTCGAAAATCTGCTCGAGACGCTGCACATGTCCTTTTGTCTGTTCCAGGTGCTCCTCGAAGCCTTGCCGAAGCTCGTCTGATGCTGCCCCCTCTGCCATCTTGGGCAGTGCTTTCACCAGTTGATTTTCTGCGCTGTACAAGTCTCGCAATTCGTCGATGTACAGTTCCTTGAGTCCATTGTTTTCCATGATTCCTCCAGTTGTAATTTGAGTTCTGCCCTTTCGATGCCATCCGTTGAGTACCCGTTGACGACATTTGTTTGATGAAAGTTTTATTCCGCTTCTTTGATTCGCGCGACGGCCTTGATCTCGTCGGTTATCTCCTCGTGACGCTTCTGGCGCAGCAGATGCTCCTCCCGCCCGTCCTCACTGGGATTGGATTCGTAGTCCTGGTTTTGCTCCTTCAACATCTTGAGTTCCTGAAGGAGAGTGATGACCCGCTCTGACGCTTCACTTGCCATTTTCGCCCTCCGAAAACCTGCTCTTGGATGGGCAGAACGCAAACAAGGTTTTCCGAAGTTCTTCTTTCAGGGTCGTGCCGCGAAATTTCAGGGTCGCGCCGCGAAACTCAGATGTCCGATGGGAAGGAATCAACCTTCCGCCCAATCTTCGCATCCACGTCTAACAGTGACCGAGGTTCCGCAACCGTATGAGCAAGAAGAACGGGCTGGCCAACCCAATCCGCCTCAAGCCTTTCGACGCAAGTGACAAGCGATTGCTTCGGGTCGTCATCGAGACCCCGAAGGGAAGCCGCAACAAGTTCGCCTTTGATCCCCAGGAGCACGTGTTTCAACTGAAGCGGGTCTTGCCCGCTGGGATGGAATTTCCTTATGACTTCGGCTTTGTTCCCTCAACCATGGCTGACGACGGCGATCCGGTAGATGTTCTGGTGCTGATGGATGAGCCCGCATTTCCCGGGTGCGTGCTAACGTGCCGAATCATCGGCGTGATCGAGGGCGAGCAGGTCGATCAAAAAAAGAAGAACCGAAACGATCGAATCGTCGCCGTGGAGCAGGGTGCGCACAGCTGGGCCGATATAAAGACGATGAGTGACCTGGGCAAGAAGTTCTGCGTTGAGCTCGAAGAATTCTTCGTGAACTACCACAGGCTTTCCGGCAAACAATTTCGGGTGCTTGGCGTTAGAGGCCCGGATCATGCCCGCAAACTGATCAAATCGGGGATGCGCCGGTGATCGAAATTGCGATTCGCTTTCTTATTGGCGGCATCGTCGTTTCCGGCTTCGCACTCATCGCCGATCTGCTCAAACCCAAAAGCTTCGCGGGATTGTTTGGCGCAGCTCCTTCGGTGGCGCTCGCAACTTTGGGACTGACCGTGGTCACCGATGGGCCTGCTTATGCCGGAAATGAAGCCCGCTCCATGATGGCCGGAGCAATCGCATTCTTTGTCTATGCCTCCAGCGTGAGTTGGATCATGATGCATTACAAGCCCAAGGCTCTCTGGGTCACCATAGGCTTCATGCCCCTCTGGGTTGGAGTTGCTTTAGGGATTTGGTATGTGGGATTGAAATAGCGATGCGAGTCAAGGTAGATGCGTCGTCCTTAAAGCAAACCAATTGGCGACAGTATGCGATACGCTTCGTTTTCGGTGGATTGATCACCGCGATCACCGGGATGATCGCTAAGAAATTTGGCGCCAGTATCGGCGGGCTGTTCTTAGCGTTCCCGGCGATATTTCCAGCCGGTGCGACCCTGATCGAGAAAACTGAAAAGGCCAAGAAAGAAAAGCACGGGCTTCATGGTACCGAACGCGGAAGAGAAGCAGCCAGTGTCGATGCCGCAGGTTCCGCGATGGGAAGCATCGGACTTCTAGTGTTTGCGCTGCTGGTGTGGCGCCTCATTCCGGACCACACATCGTGGCTGGTGCTTCCTGGCGCCACTTTGGCCTGGCTGACTGCCTCCGTCCTGATCTGGAAAATTCGAAAGGATGCCTAGTGTTCGGCGCTCCACTCGTTTTTGGTCCAGCCAGAGAAGATCCCGATGCAGAATAAGGGAATCCCTTAGCGTCACAGCGGCAGGTCCTGCACTGTTGGAAAGTGATGCTGCTCCCGCCCTATCTTGCCATCATATTTGGTCGTCATCTTGAACAGCTCCAACCGGCCATCGCCCGCGAGTGGACGGCATTGCTCCCGCAGGGCCTGCATGTCGGCCGCTGCCAACGATTTGAAATTCACCGCGACCTGAAGGTTTTGATCGAGCACCTGCATACTATCGACGCCGCTGATTGTGGTAGCTACCGGGAGACTCATGGCGTAGCGCAATCCTTGCTCCGGAGTCACTGCGCCATGACGAACCAGTTCGCCGCTTCCTCCCAGGCTCTTCATGCCCAGCGCGGCAATACCACGGCGGTTCGCTTCAGCTAACACCTGGGTCTCAAAGCTGCGAAACGTAGCGTCGCAACAATTAAGCGGCATCTGAACCGTATCGAACGGAAAATCGTGCGACAACATTTTCAGGTGGATCTCCGGATCCTTGTGTCCGGTAAAACCGACGAAGCGGACTTTTCCCTGTTGCTTGGCGGCTAGCAGAGCCTCCGCCGCTCCATCCGCGGCGAAAATCAGGTCCGGATCATTGTCGTAAACCACTTCGTGAATCTGCCAAAGATCGAGATGATCGGTTTGCAGGCGGCGAAGCGACTCTTCTAACATGCGCATCGCCAGTTTCTTATCGCGGCCGTGAGTACAGACTTTTGTCATGACAAAAGCCCGATCGCGCTTTCCCCGTAGCGCTTTTCCGACTCGTTCTTCGCTTAGCCCATCGTGATATTCCCACGCATTGTCGAAAAATGTGACGCCATAGTCCAACGCCTTCGCCACGATCTCAGCCGCGGCCTGATCGGTCTCGGCCGATCCCAGGTGATAGCCGCCCAGCCCCATCGCCGATACCTGAACTCCGGTGCGTCCAAGTGTCTTCATGGGAACCGTCCCAGGTGGAATGTCCGGTGATCGGTCTCGCCCTGCCTCCAGCGCCACGCCGTCTCCCGACAGGAGCGGCGCCGCCGCACCCAACATGGCCACGCCCCTCATAAATTTTCTGCGGTCCAACTCGTAATTCGCGGCCATTGTCTATGCTCCTCGTCCATGGTCCTATAATTGGCCTTCTAAAATTGCTTTTCCGGAAATGGGTGGCCTGTATTCTGCGGCGCTCCCAACATGTCCTTGACTTCGGATTGCTGGGTGTCGAGCGGAAAGCCGTGAGCCAGGCGGGATTCAGGATTATCGAACTTCAGCGAGAGCTTATACAGTTCATATCGGCCATCGGCGGCGTCCTGTTGGCAGCGCTCCCGCAGTGCATTCATTTCGGATTCCGCAAACTGCTTGAAATTCTGCGCGATCTGAAGGTTCTGGTGGAGCACTTCCAGGCTGTCGATACCGGTAATCGTCGTGGTCACCGGCAAGCTCATCGCATAACGTAAGGCTTCTTCTGCCGTGACTACCCCGTGTTTGATCGCGTCCCCGTGCCCGTTCAGCGGTTTCATTCCCAGCACTGCGATGCCGCGTTTATTCAGTTCCGGCAGCACTTGCTTTTCGAAGCTGCGAAAGTTCGCGTCGAAGGCATTGAGCGGCATCTGTACAGCATCAAACGGAAACCCCGTCTGCAACATCCCCAGATGGACTTTCGGATTCTGATGGCCGGTAAATCCAACGAATCGAACCTTGCCATCCTTCTTGGCTTTTTCCAAAGCCTCTGCCGCTCCGTTCTTGCGAATGAAGAGTTCGGGATCGTTATCGAAAGCCATGCCGTGCACCTGCCAGAGGTCGAGATGATCGGTCTGTAATCGCCGCAACGATTCTTCCAGCATTGCCAAAGCGAGGCTGGCATCCCGGCCATGCGGGCAAGTTTTTGTCATCAAAAATACTTTGTCGCGGCGGCCCTTCAAACCGGCGCCCATCCATAATTCGGTCTTGCCCCTGCGATACTCCCAGCAGTTGTCGTAGAAGGTGATTCCGCCATCCACCGCCTGGTGGATGATCTCGATGGCCGTCTTTTCGTCGGGGGCGTCCCCGAGGTGATGCCCCCCAAAACCGAGGATTGATATCTTGTCGTCAGAATGGCCGAAGTTGCGAAGGGGAATAGTTCCGCTGAACATTTTGGACATGCAGTTTCCTAACAAATCGAACTAGAGTGGCCCGTTCGTGCAGTGTTCGTACGGTCTTGTTTGTACGGTCTAAGGATGCGATGGGGTGAACCAGGGTTGGCGAAGGAGTCAATCTTAGGTACAGACTGAGGGGGCGCGGAAATGCCGAAAACACCCGATGGTTGTGGCCGAAACCTCCCCATAGCCTAGAGAAAAGAATTTGTAACAGAGGGAAATCCGATGACTAAATTGTTCTATCAAGCTTTAACATTCGTTGCGGTCGCGGGCGCGCTGACGCTCGCGGCGCAGGGTCAAACTAACTCAGGTCAAGACAACGCAATGGGCCCCGGCTCTTCCGAGGGACACATGGCGAAACTCAGTCCCGCCGACCAGAAGTTCGTCAAGGAAGCTGCCCAGGGTGGCCTTGCCGAAGTGGAATTAGGCCAGTTGGCGGTCCAGAAAGCGTCCAGCGATGCCGTAAAAAACTTCGGTCAGCGGATGGTCGACGATCATAGTAAGGCCAATGACAAGTTGAAGGAACTCGCCAGCGAAAAAGGCATCAACCTGCCCAAGTCGCCAAGTGTCATGCAGAAGGCGACCAAAGAGCGACTCTCGAAGTTGTCGGGTGACCAGTTCGACAAGGCTTACATGAGCGACATGCTGAAGGATCATAAGAAGGATGTCGCCGCTTTCCGGACCGAAAGCAGCACAGGACAGGATTCCGATGTGAAGAACTTCGCGACCCAAACTTTGCCTACTCTGCGCGAGCACCTCAAGGCAGCAGAAAGCATCGCCCCAAAGAGCACGCAGGCTGCGAATTCTTCTCTTAAACCGAGTCCATCACAGCCGTAGCGTATCGCATAACCGCAGAGGACGATTCGTGGGCAGCACCTGGAACAGGAAGAAGAAAGCCAGGAAGGCGGATGGAGCGAGTCTGAAAAAGTGGGTGGCTGGCGTAACCACTGACTCCACTCATCCGCCCAGCGGCTTGTTTACCAAGAGCGCTGCCACCATCGCGCGAGTCTTGGCCTCGAAAACAGCTTCACCGAAGGGGCCGGCCTCAGGCATGCGAATGCTTACCTATTTCATCAATCGAGCCGGTCGCGGACTTAGTCAGGACCGTAGAACTGAACTTCAAAGAGCAAAAGAGTTACTTTCACAACGAATCCATCGAGACGAAAGCTCTAATCCGCGCAAAGCGGCTTGAGGGATCGCTAGCGAATTATTGATCTTGTGGTGCAGGAGGGATAAAGATGCCGGAACGAGAAACTTTGGAACGGGCGCGTGAGGATGCGCGCGAGGGAAAATCGCCGTCCACGCAGGCGGGCGAATTTATTCGGGAAGAGATACATCATGTCCGCGAGGGGAAACACGGAGCTCGGTCTCCCCAGCAGGCGATTGCCATCGGCCTGTCCAAAGCGCGACGTGCGGGCGTCAAACTGGGTCCACCGAAGAAGGGCTCCGCGTCGATTCAAAAAAAGGCCGAGCAAGATACGCAGGCAGGAAAGCGAGCGCGGAGTTCGCAAGGCAAGCCGTCCGCTACGCGTTCACGCGCCGTTGAAGGAGCTCTGAAACGCGAACCGCACCGAACTGCAAGCCGCGAGGCCCTATCGCGTCAGACGAAGAGATCGGCTGCGCAACGCGGCAAGGCGAGCCGCCAACAGGCTGCCCGCACTCGCAAAGCTGCCTAAAGTCGTTGTTTAGTTTCGCGGTTCTGATCGCTCGTGAGGGGACGATGAAGAATGTTCCACATCGTCGCAGTGGCCGGCATCGGAACAAGGCAGCGATTTCTTTTGCACGCATCCATTCCGTCATTCTGCGCATCCCACTCGCACCTCGGCATGGCTGCGTAGAAGTCAAAGATGCGCAGTAATTTTCAATTGTGGAGAATTTCTATGAGTATATTCCGCATTTGGTCATCGCTTCTTTCGGTTCTGCTCATTGTTGCCGCGAGCGCAATGCCGCAGGACGTCAAAACAGATTACGATCACCACGCTGATTTCTCTCAGTACCATACTTACTATTGGGAAAAAATCAAGACCTCGGATCCTTTATGGCAGAGCCGTATTCAGGACGCCGTCGACCGCGATTTGCAAGCCAAAGGCTGGCAAAGGGTTGACAACGGCGGCGATGTTGCCATTGCTGCCGTAGGCAGCGCCAGAAATCAACAGGAATATCAGACCTTCTATAACGGAATGGGCGGATGGCGCTGGGGTGGTTTCGGCGAAACCACAACCCAGGTGGAAAACTATCCCGTCGGCACCCTGGTTCTGGATCTCTACGATGCCCATAATAAGCAACTGCTTTGGCGCGGCGTAGCCAACGATTCGCTTTCCGATAAACCCGAAAAAAACGAAAAGAAGCTGGATAAGGCTGTCGACAAAATGCTGGAGCATTTTCCACCGCATGAACGTGGATAATTTCTCAGCGAGGCCGGCCCGAATACTGGCTGCCGGGCCGGCAACTGCCTTCCAGGTCGACACTTGCGAAAGCGCCACTTCCTCACGACTCAGTCGAGGCCGCTCGGCTTGGGGAAGTTCGAAGCCGAGCGACTCACCAATTGTGGGCGGGATTACGCATAAGGCGATAACGCTGTTACTTGTTCGATTCAGCCCGTCACCGCACAAGCGAGTTTGAGGATTCTCTATGCGGTTGTCGGCTCTCGCGGCGCTCTTGCTCAGCAGCGCGGCGACCCTCGCGCAATTCGCTGCTCAGGCGCCGCAGGCGGCCTACGAAGGCCAAAACGTAAGCGGTATCTCGCTCATCGCCAATCCGCATCGCAATCTCGATCCGCTCTACCCCTTGGTCGAGCAAAAAATCGGCACGCCTTACTCGCAACAGAAAATCGAAGCTAGCATACCGGCGTTGCAAAGGGCGGGCAATTTCTCTCAAGTTCACGTCACCGTTGTGCCTGATGTAAAAGGCTTGCACATCAGCTTTCTTCTGGAACCGGCCTATTATCTCGGTGTGGTGGGATTTAGCAGCGCCAGCAGGGAATTCTCCTACACTCGCCTTCTCCAAGTCGCAGATCTTGCAGACGAAGACCCTTACGATCCATCCCGACTTCCGATCGCAGAATCTGCCCTAACGAAATTTCTACGCAGGAATGGATATTTCCAGGCCACGCTCCATTCCTCCGTGTCAATCGATGATGCGCACGGGTTGGTGAACATTACTTTCGCGGTGCAGATGGGCAAGCGCGCCCGCATCGCCTCAGTCAAGATTAACGGGCCATCGAATTCGGAAGCCGTGTCTCTGATCCATGCCGTGGAATCGCTGCGGGCACGCCTTTCCGGCGGCCTTCTCAAACCTGGAAAAATCTATACCGCTGAACGCATCAGTCGCGCCACCGCCCTGATGAAGAGCGCGCTTACGAAGCAACACCGGCTCGCGAGCAGCGTACATGAAAACCCACCGGAGTATGACGCGCGGACCAATCGTGTTCATCTTTCTTTTCGGGTGGAAGTCGGGCCTGCCGTCACGGTCGCCGTAACTGGAGCCAAACTTACCATCGTCCCTTATTTAAAGGGACGGATCATGCGGCAACTCATTCCGATTTATTCCGAAGGTGTCGTTGACCAGGAACTCGTCGCCGAAGGCGAACGAAATCTCAAAAATTACTTCCAAAACAAAGGTTATTACGATGTCATGGTGACGACGACTTATCAGACGCAAGCTGATCGCATTCTGGTTCGCTACGCGATTGATCGCGGCAAAAAGCACAAGGTCGACGGCATCGTTTTCCGCGGAAACTATGCAATCGCCGCGCCCGACCTGATGCATCAGCTCGTGGTGAAGAAATCGCACATCTGGACACATGGCAACATCAGCCAAAAATTGCTGAAGCAGAGTGCGGACAACATCGAGGCGCTGTACCGCGATCGCGGGTACGAAGATGTCAAAGTCACACCCCACGCCGTCGACCACGTTTCGACGGTTGAGGCTGTCTTCGAGATCGAGGAAGGCACTCCAACCGTGGTCGACAACCTGGTGGTCTCCGGAAACCGAAGCGTTCCAGACGCACAATTGACTGTGCCGGTGGGGTTTGAACTCAAGTCCGGCGCGCCATTTTCCCCTCGCAAGATGGCGGACGATCGCAATCGAATTTCGGCCACTTATCTCAATCGCGGATATCCCAACGTTGAAGTAAAAGCGACCGCGACGAAAGTTGAAAACAATCCGCACCGCGTAACCGTCGCTTACGCCATTACCGAGCATCAACAGGTCAGAGTTAGCGAAGCCGTCGTTCTGGGTCCGCAGCATACACGAACCTCGCTGATCACGAGTACGGCAAAAATTGCGACTGAGGCTCCCATGCGCCGACAACAATTACTGGAAGGCGAAAGCCGCCTATACGACTTGAACATCTTCGATTGGGCGAGCGTGGGTCCACGAAAGCCGATCCTCGATCAGACGGATGAGATGGCGCTGGTGAAAGTTCACGAGGCCAAGCGCAATGAACTGACTTATGGGATCGGGTTCGAAGTCTCACACCGAGGCGGCAATATTCCCACCGGGACCGTGGCGCTGCCGGGAGGCGGTGGCTCAATCGGATTAAATGGCTATCAAATCGCGCCCAGCCAGCAGACCTTCGCCAGCCCCCGCGGCCTGGTCGAATTCACCAGGCGCAACATGCGCGGCTTGGGAGAGACCATAGGCAGTTCACTACTTCTCTCTCGACTCGATCAAAAACTCCTGGCGACTTACGGCCAGCCTCATTTCCTGGGGGCTCAGTGGCAGTCGCTGACCAGCTTTTCTTTGGAGCGTACCAGCGAGAACCCGCTGTTTACAGCCAGTCTCGGCGATATCGCGTTTCAAGTGGAGAAGCTTCTGAGCCGCAAAAGCAATACACGGCTACAATTCCGTTACGACTTCAACAAGACCGTCTTGTCGCATGTGATCGTTTCGCAACTTGTGCTCCCTCAGGATCTGAACGTGCGCCTTTCGACTTTTTCGGCAACACTGATCCGCGACACCCGCGACAAGCCGCTCGACGCCCATCGCGGAATTTTCTCGACCGTGAATGTCGGCATCACGCCGACCGCTCTCGGCTCCAGCGCCAACTTTGCCAAGCTCTTTGCGCAGTACGCCTTCTACAAACCGCTTCGTTCCGTGGTTTTTGCCGACAGCATCCGCATCGGGCTCGCTTCTCCATTTGCCGGGAGCTTTGTTCCCACCAGCCAGCTCTATTTCTCGGGGGGCGGCACTTCGTTGCGCGGTTTTCCGATTGACGAGGCTGGTCCGCAGCGCCTGGTTCCTTTCTGCAACGTCCTACAGAACCAATCCGGTTGCGTGGATATTACCGTGCCGGTGGGCGGCAAGCAGCTTTTCATTCTGAACTCCGAGGCGCGCTTTCCCACCGGTATCATGAAAGCGCTCGGGGGCGTGGTCTTCTACGACGGTGGCAATGTTTACAGCGCGATTAACCTGCATAATTTCGCCGACAACTTTACCAATACGGTGGGCATCGGACTGCGATATGCCACTCCGATTGGCCCGATCCGGATTGACTTCGGGCGCAATCTGAATCCAGTGCCGGGTATTAATCCGACACAGTACTACATCACGGTTGGGCAAGCCTTTTAGAGCAGGCCTTTAGATCATGAAGTGGAAACGTATTATCGGCTGGCTGCTCGCAAGTCTACTTGGGCTTGTGATCGTGGCTGTAATCGCCGGATATTTCGTTCTTCGCAGCAGCCGTTTTCAGCAATACGCATTACAAACAATCGCGAATCAAGCCCGGCAGGCCACCGGCGCCAGAACTGAAATCGGAGGCCTTGATCTCAGTCTCTCAAAGTTGACGGCACACCTGTACAACATCACTGTGCACGGAACCGAAAAGGCAACGCAATCTCCGCTTTTGCATGTTGACAATCTCACGGTGAGCTTAAAAATAGTATCTGTGCTGCGCCATCAAATTGCTTTGCGGCAGCTTCTGATCGACCATCCAGTTGTCTATTTACAAGTCGGGAAGGATGGAAGAAATAACCTTCCGGCCGCTCCCCCCAGCACGAGCGGCAGCCATACCAGTGTTTTCGACCTCGCCGTCGCTCACGCGCAGCTCATGCATGGGGAGATCAACTACAACGATCGCAGCACGCCACTCGAAGCCGATCTACATGACCTGCGCGCTGACATTCGTTTCGCGGCTTTTGCCAAACGCTATGACGGCGAGCTTTCTTACACCGACGGCCATTTGCGCTATGCCCAGTACGCACCGCTTCCGCATAGTTTGAACCTGGCGTTCAGTGCGGACCCCGAGCGTCTCGACCTTAAGTCGACAACGCTGCGTATAGGCGCGTCTAACCTGACGCTTCAGGCAGAAGTAACCAACTACGCGAATCCCGTGGCCAAAGGCACCTATGCCATTCGGATTCACACGCCAGATTTTGCTGAAATGTCACCAGGGATTGAGCCAGCGGGGGACGTCGCATTTACTGGTTCCTTGCAGTATCAAGCGGTTGCAAATGCGCCGCTATTGCGTGAAGTGAAGTTGGATGGCCGGGTTGCCAGTGAGCAGCTTACTGCACTTGCGTCGCGGCGTCGCATCGAGTTGAAAAGGCTGCAAGGGTCCTACCAGTTAGTTGACGGCAACCTGCGACTCACGGACGTAAACGTGGAATCGCTCGGCGGACACATCATGGCCGCCGCAGAAATCGCGCATCTGGATGGGACGCCGGATGCGCATATTCGGACGTCGCTCCATGACATTTCGCTGAGGGCGCTTCAGCAAACTCTAGGAACACAACAGTTAAAGGGAGCCCTGCTTACGGGCACGATCAGCGGGCGAGGAGAGGCCCGGTGGAAGGGCGGCATCGGCAATCTTCGCTCGCGCTCGGATCTAACTATCCAGGCGCGAGCGGTCAGCACGGCCACTAGCCTTGGCGAAGAAGTTCCAGTGAATGGCTGGATTCACGCCTCATATGACGGTCCAAGCCAGACCGTCGAGTTGCGCGACACGACGCTAACCTTGCCTTCAATCACGCTGAAGGCGAACGGAAAGGTCGGCGACCGATCAAACTTGCTGATACAAATCGTCGGCGCCGATTTGCATCAGGCTGCCTCCCTCGCCTCCGCGTTCGCACCGCAAAATACGATTCCCGCTATTTCGGGCTCCGCCACGCTCACAGCGCTCATCCGCGGGTCCATGAAGGCGCCTGAGATCAGCGCGCAGCTGAAAGGCCAGAATATTCAAGTCGAGGGCAGCGAGTGGACAAATGTGCAGGCTGCGGTGTTCGCCGATCCCTCAAAACTGACCGTACAAAACGCGACGCTGATAAATGCGCATCGCGGACAGGCGACTTTCAACGCAAGCGTCGCACTGCGCGACTGGTCGTATGACCCGGCTGATTCGATCCACGGGAATCTCGACGTGCGGCAGATGCGGATTGCCGACCTGCTGCAACTGGCGAATCAGCATTATCCTTTGGCCGGCGATTTGTCTGCGAAGTTCAAGGTCGAGGGCTCGCAAATCAATCCAAGCGGCTCCGGCTCGGCACAAATTGCGAATGCGCAAGTCTATGGCGAACCGATCCAGAATCTATCCACGAAGTTTCAGGCGCAAAACGGCTCCATTGCTGCAACTCTTAACGTGACCGCCAACGCCGGAGCCATCGATGCGAATCTCTCTTACGCTCCGAAAACGAAAAATTATAACCTTCGTCTCAACGCACCGTCTGTGGTTTTGCAAAAGCTACAAACGGTGCAGGCGAAAAATCTTGGCCTTATCGGTACAGTGAGCGTCTCGGTAAACGGTCAGGGAACACTGGACGATCCACAACTCACCGCAACCGTGCAACTGCCGCAGCTTCAAATCAGGCGGAACTCCATCGGCAATTTGAAAACAGAACTTCAGATAGCGAAGCACTCCGCCGATCTCACGCTTGATTCCACCATCGTTCAGGCTTCCATTCACGCGCGAGGGCATGTGGCGCTCAACGGCAACTACGATACCGACGCCGCGATTGACACAGGCACCATTCCTTTGCAGGCCCTGCTGGCCACTTACGCCCCGAGCGCGCCGCAAGGTGTGCAAGGCCAGGCAGAGCTGCACGCAAATTTCAAAGGTCCATTGAAGGACCTGTCACGCGCTGAATCCCATGTTTCCATCCCGGTCTTCAACGCCAGCTATCAGTCTTTGCAGATTGGAATTGCTCAACCCATACGAATCGACTATAGCAACTCCGTCGTGACTCTACAGCCCGCCGAACTCAAAGGGACCGACACATCCCTGCGTATTCAAGGCCGGGTCCCGCTCGCCGGGAACAGCGCGCCCAGTCTAACCGCGCAGGGATCGGTCGATCTGCGTATTCTGCAAATTGTGGCTCCCGATGTGCAAAGCTCGGGGGCACTGGCGCTTGATCTGCATGCAACCGGGACCGGTACAAGTCCATCGATTCAGGGACAAATGCAACTCAAGGACGTCGCACTCGGCACCGCCGATGCGCCGGTCGGCGTCGCGAAGTTAAATGGCACAATCGACATCGGCAACGATCGTCTGCAATTTACGAAAATGACCGGGGACGTAGGCGGCGGTGAAGTGACGCTCGGCGGCTCTATCACTTATCGCCCCAGCGTGCAATTCAATCTGGCCATGCAAACAAGGTCGGTGCGTCTGCTCTATCCCGATGGCCTGAGATCTTCTCTCGAAGCCAACCTCGCTTATGGCGGCACCATGCAGGCATCAACCTTGAGCGGACATATTCTTCTCAAAGAGCTGTCTTTCACTCCAGACTTCGACTTGTCGAAAATCGCCGACCAGTTCAGCACGAGCAATGCTGTATCGCAACCCGGCTTTGCCGACAGCATAAAGCTTGCGATCGCCGTCCAGTCTCAGGATCTGAATGCCACCAGTTCTCAAATCAGCATTGCTGGAACCGCAGCGCTGCGAGTAGGTGGAACTGCCGCCAATCCGGTAATCACGGGGCGGACAACGTTGAGTTCCGGCGAATTGTTCTACCGCAATCTCCGTTATCAACTTCAGAACGGCGCCATCACTTTTGATAATCCGATTGAGACGCATCCCGTGCTGAACATGTCTGTCTCCACCACGGTCGAGCAATACAATCTCACCCTCGGCTTGCGCGGGCCGCTGGATAAACTTGCCACTTCGTACACGTCCGACCCGCCGCTGGCTACGGCTGACATTATCAACCTGATCGCCCGAGGCAAGACCACACAAGAGTCCGCCGCCCAAAGCACCAGCACAGATTCCATGATTGCGTCACAGGCTGCGAGCGAGGTGAGCGGCAGCCTGCAAAAACTCGCTGGAATTTCCAGTCTACAGATCGATCCCACCATCGGCGGGAACGGCCAGAGCCCGTCGACTCAGATCGCGATTCAACAGCGCGTTACCAAGAATCTGCTCTTCACGTTCTCCACCGATGTCTCCCAACCGGGCAGCGAAATTGTGCAAGGGGAGTACCAGCTAAATAAGCAGTGGTCGGTGAGCCTGGAGCGCGACCAGCTCGGCGGATTTTCCGCCGACGGCCGTTATCACAAGCGGTTTTGAGCTGTCGACCTGGCAATTGAACTCGATCGGCTAGGCCGCTTGGTCGACATCGGTTCTGGGAATGGGTTCGGCCTTGCTGGGTGCGGCTTTCGATTCTAACGATCCTTTTTTACTCTCCTTCGCCAGCTCAGCATTGAGTTCAGCGCCGACTAAGAGTACGAATGAAGTCCAGTACAGCCAGGTCATCATCGCGATGACTCCGCCAAGGGTTCCATATGTGCGGTTGTAATCGGCAAAGTGGCGGAAATAAAGTCCAAGAAGATAGGAAAGAGCGTTCCACACTGTTACAGCCAGAATAGCGCCCGGCAACGTGGCTAGAAATCGCTGCTTCACATTCGGGGCGAGAAAATAAACGACTTCAACCGCAAGAACCGTGAAGCCGATCGCAATTGTCCAATGCAGCGCTGGCCAAATCCCAGCGAAGGCATTCGAAATCCGGACTCGCGTGCCCAGCCAATCCCCGAAGCGCGGGCCGAGTACCGTGACTACAAGTGCAACCAGAAGCAAACCTCCGGTGATGGCCGCCAGTCCAACCGCGAGAAGTCGGGTCTTCCAGTACGCGCGGTCATCCTTTGCGTCGTAGGCGATGTCCAAGGCTTCGATCAGGGCGTCGAATCCAGATGAACTCATCCATATCGTGCCGATCATTCCCAGCGACAGCCATTGGGCTCGGTGCGACCCGAGCACGTCCGGTAATACCGTATACACGAGAGACATCGCCTCGGCCGGCAGCAGGCGCGCCATCAGAGTCAACACGTGATTGAACAACGCAGGGAGGGGAATGAAGCCCATCACCGCCGATAGCAAAATAAGCCCAGGGAAGGCAGATAAGATGAAGTAATACGAGAGGGCTGCTGAAACTTGAAGCGTGTGATGCCTATTTAAATCGTCATAGGCGCGCTTAAAGGACCGTTGAATTGCGCTCAGTCGCACTACTAAAAAATAGGCGAGTCGCAAGCCCCGGCGGAATACCTGAAAAACCCTATTCATCCCTCACGCAGCGCCGATCGCCACAACTGCGCTGCATAGCTTGTGGGTATTACGCGCTCTTCTTTCCGGCAACTTGGCGCCCTTTTTGCGCGCTTCGGAATAAGCCAAAGGGTGCTATAACCAACACTTCCGTTGCTGCTGAGCGAGGTGCCGAAATTAGAGATCCTTGATTGGAAAACGTTTCGTCGGCGTCATCTACTCAGTACCGCCTCCAATTGCAGTGCCCTCTCGATCTCCGCGAATTCCCCAGACTCGAGACGGAACGCAGCCGTCCCGATCACGCCCGAGACTTGCTTGGGATTGCGCACGCCAACGATGGCGCCAGTGACCGCCGGGTTGTGCAGCGTCCAGGCAATGGCCACTTCGCCAGGAGTCCGACCGTGGCGTTCTCCGATTTCGCGCAGCAATTCGACCAGGCGAAGATTCGCGGAGAGCAGCGGTTCCCGAAAGTTAGGATTCTGTAGGCGCCAATCCTCCGTCGGCAAGGAAGAAATGCGCAGGCGAGTCATGCCTCCGCTCAGCAATCCGGAATACATCGGAGAATAGACGATTACTCCGATATTGTTCTTCGCGGCAAAGGGTAGAATTGACTCCTCGACACCGCGAGCCAGCATCGAGTAAGGGGGCTGCAATGAAGTGATGGGTGCGATCGCGGCAGCACGCTTCATCTGCTTTACATTGAAGTTCGACACGCCGATATTCCGCACTTTGCCTTCTTCTCTCAGGCGGGCCATTTCGGTCCATCCTTCTTCGATGTCGGCGTCCGGCTCGGGCCAGTGAATCTGATAGAGATCGATTACATCTACGCCCAATCGGCTCAGACTCGCCTCACACTCTCTTCGAATGGACTCTGCCTTCAACGTGTTGCCAAGCTTCCCGTTCTCGTCCCAGGTGCGTTCGCATTTTGTAAAGACGTAGGGGCGTTGACTGCGGCCGCGAAGCGCTCGCCCAACCACCTCCTCGGAGTGTCCCAGACCGTAAACTGCCGCGGTATCAATCCAGTTGATGCCGTGGTCGAGTGCGGCATCGATGGCCGCCAGAGAATCGCTATCGTTCTGCGGTCCCCAACTCCACGTCCAGCCGCTGCCGCCCATGGCCCAGGCTCCGACCCCAATTGGGGTGATCCATAACTCGCTGTTGCCTAATCGCCTTGTTTCCATAATGACCTCCAACTTTCATAGAATTGTTGTGATCTTGCGTGCTTTCGCCTTGATCGGATGCATTCTTCACGCCATACCGCCCGAGAATCAAGCCTGCCGCAGATCGTTGAAGGTAAAGCTGTTGTTGAATCCAAGGAAGCTTTTGGATCATCTGGATTTTGTAGGCCAGGACTCGCTGAGTCCGGGTTTCGACAGCGTTCGACACAGGAATTGTCGAGCTAGTCGGTTGAGAGGCCGGGATGCTGGATATTGCAGACAAAGATCGTGCCGAAAAAGATCGCGCCGAAAAAGATATTGGCGACCAAAAAGATAACACCCTGTCGGGACGGTATCTCGCCCTGCTGGAGGTTTCCGCCGCGATTGCCGCCCACCGGACGCTGGAAGGGTTGTTCAACGATGTCGCGCTGCGGCTTCATCCAATTATCGACTTCAACTATCTCAGTGTGCTGCTCTATGACTCTGCCCGAGATGTAATGCGCGTGCACATTTTGCAATCCGATGGACCTGACACTGTGCATCCGGGTATGGAATTTTCCATGGAGGAGTCTCCCTCGGCCTGGGTATGGCAGCACCAGCAACCGTTGGTGCTGGACGATTTGGACCGTGAAACTCGATTCTCCCGCCCGGTTATGCTGATGAGGGAGTATGGTGTTCGGTCTTTTTGCAGCATCCCTCTGACGACTCCACGCCGCACTCTGGGCGCGTTCTGTCTCGGCCACACAGCGCCAAACGCATACGCTCTGGATCAACTGGATATTCAGAAACTTGCAGCCAGCCAAGTCGCGGTGGCGGTGGAAAATGCTTTGAATTATCAGGAAGCCTTGCATCTTCAGCACGAAGTCGCCCATGAGCGAGACCGGCTGAAGCTTCTGCTTGATGTAAATAATGCAGTCGTCTCGAACCTGTCTTTATCGGAACTGTTCAAGGTAATTCCGAACCGGCTGCGGTTGGCGATGCAGTGCGACGCGGCTTGCCTATCGTTGCCCGACCCCCAGAAACAGCGCCTGGAGATTCATGGCTTAAATTTTCCCGAAGGCCGAGGCTTCATGCAGGAGGAAATGCAGATTCCCATGGAGGGAACCAGTCCGGGCAAGGCCTTTCGCACGAGAGAGACGGTGCTCTATGAGACTGCGCCGCTGGGGCTGAACCACATTGCTCTGCAAATTAATTTCCACGAAGGCGTGCAGTCTGGCTGCTTCGTGCCTCTAATTCGCGCGGACCGGACGCTCGGCGTGCTGCACTTATTCGACCGGCACCCGCATCGTTTTTCGGTGGCGGATGCCGAGTTCCTGCAACAGGTTGCGAATCAGGTTGCGATTGCCCTCGACAACGCGATGCAATACCGCGAAGTGGATGAGTCGAGGGAACGCCTAGCCGATGCGACGAATTATTTGCGGACTGAGCTTCGGGCCGAGCGCGGCTTCGATGAAATTCTCGGAGAAACTCCAGGCATCCGCGAGGTGTTGCACCACATCAGCACCGTCGCCCCCACCAGTTCAACGGTTCTCATTCTCGGAGAAACTGGAACCGGAAAAGAGCTGGTAGCCAGAGCAATTCACAACCTCAGTTCCCGGCGAGAGAATCTGTTTGCGAAGCTGAACTGTGCCGCCATCCCCTCCGGCTTGCTGGAGAGCGAACTATTTGGCCATGAGAAGGGCGCATTTACCGGGGCGATCGCGAAGAAAGTTGGGCGCTTCGAGGTGGCGGACAAAGGAACTTTGTTTCTGGACGAAGTCGGCGATATCCCATCGGAATTGCAGCCCAAGCTGCTGCGGGTATTGCAGGAGCAGGAGTTCGAACGGTTGGGCAGCAGTCGCTCGATTCAGGTGGACGTTCGTCTGGTGGCCGCGACGAATCAAGATCTCGGCAAGATGGTGGAGGACCGGCAATTCCGCGCCGATCTTTACTATCGCCTCAACGTCTTTCCTATCCGGCTCCCGGCTCTGCGGGAGCGACGCGACGATATTCCGCTTCTGACCAAACACTTTGTGACGCACTACGGCAAGCAGATGAACAAACGCGTCGACGTCATTCCAGCGGAAACCATGGAAGCACTTATGCGTTACGAGTGGCCGGGGAACATCCGCGAGCTACAGAACTTTGTTGAGCGCGCGGTGATCCTCTCGCAGGCACACGTTCTTTGTGCGCCCATCACTGAGCTAAACCGGGAGTTGAGCCGGCTGCGCGGAAATCCTTCGTCTGCGCCGGTGACTTTGGAGGAAGCCGAGCGCGAACATATCCTTCAGGCTTTGCATGAGACCCAGTGGGTGCTGGGCGGCTCGGGCGGCGCGGCGAGCCGCCTCGGCATGCCGAGAACCACGCTCATCTATAAGATGCGAAGGCTGGGAATCTTACGGCAGCCCGACTGAGAAACAGGGCCGCTTTTTCAATGAGAATTGTCTCCTGGCGTCCCATTTACCCGGCTGATCAGCTTGCCGCAGCACTCGGGCCTTTGCGGCAGAGTCGAACTATCCCAGCCTCCACCCAGCGCGCGCACGAGTAAAACACTCGCTGTCATGCGGCGGCCGAGGATCTGCACTGCCGCTCTCTCGTCCGACAAAGCCAGAGCTTGCGCGGTGGTCACTTCCAGATATGTCGTCACCCCGCCCTTGTAGCGGTTGAGGGAAAGATTCAGGGAGCGCCGCGCGGCCGCTACCGCTGCCTGCTGGGTCTTGGCTTCCTCCTGCAGGATTCGAAGCGCGGCCAGATTATCTTCCGCATCCTGAAACGACGTGAGGACAGTCTCGCGGTAGTTGGCGACCGATTGATCGTACGCGGCTTGCGCCTGGTCGGAGACGGCGTGACGCCGGCCGGCATCGAAAACCGTTTCCATTGCCGACGCGCCCGCCAGCAGGAATCCGCTCGGTCCCGACAAAAGATTGGTAATGGTGTTGCTCTCAAATCCTCCCGACGCCGTCAGAGACAAGTTGGGAAAGTAGGCGGCTTTGGCGACACCGATGTTGGCATTGGCGGCGGCAACGCGGCGTTCCGCGGCCGCCACATCGGGCCTACGCTGAAGCAGTTCTGAGGGCATGCCCGCGGGAATTATCGGAGGAGTCAGGGTCAGCGGAGACGATGCCACGCTGAATGTGGAAGCCGGCTGGCCCACGAGGACAGCAATCGCGTGTTCGTCCTGTGCCCTCTGCACTCCAACATCGATGGCCTGCGCGCGCGTGGTTTCGAGCTGCGTTTGCGCCTGGGCCACGTCTACTTCCGACGCGACTCCGCCTTTAAAACGATTCTGTGTAAGGGCGAGCGCCTGTTCATAGGCCGAGACGGTTGAGACCAGCAGTTGCTCCTCGGCATCCAGTTCGCACAGTTGGAAGTAATCGGCTGCAAGTTCCGCGTGCAAGCTCAGGTTCACTGACTCCAGGTCTGCCGCAGTGGCCTGCGCCTCGGCGCGGCTGGCTTCGACAGTTCGCCGGACCCGGCCCCAGACGTCAGCTTCGTAAGATGCGGAAACCGGCAGGACAATGTCGGTATAGGTGCTGCTTGACTGACTAAATAGCGGCCGATTCTGCGACTGATGATCCCGGGTCGCCGAAAGTCCAGTCGTGACCGTCGGGAAGTAATCCGCTCGGTTCTGCCGGACCAAAGCCCGGGCTTGCACATATTGCGCCTGTGCGGCTTTCAGGTTTTGGTTCGATACGTTGATCTGTTCTTCGAGTTGATTCAGCTTTGAATCCTGAAATATTTCCCACCACTTGCCGCGGGCAACAGCGTCGCTGGGTTGTGCCGTCGTCCACTCGGGCGGCAACTCTTTGTACGCGGGAGGCGCGGGCACGTTGGGCCGGGCATAATGCGGACCGACTTCGCACCCTGCCAGCAAGAGCGGAAGCAGGCTTGCTAGAAACGCGAGTCGCAACCCCCGGTTTGCAAAGGCGTGGCCTGTCATCACTCTCATAAAGAATCTCCCGCAGCAGACTGCGCGATCCGCACCGGTTGCCCAGAGATGATGGAGTCCGGAGGATTGACGATGATCGATTCGTCTCCCTGGAGCCCTCCGACAATCTCGATCTGATCGCCGAAATCATGGCCGGGTGTCACTGGCCTCAACGCAGCCTTGCCATCTTTCACAATGGCGATGCGGAGTCCCTCTTTGCGGAACAACAAAGCGTTGACGGGCACAATATAGGAAGACGCTCCGCCGGGCAGCTTGAGATGAACTTCGGCGTAGGAGCCCGTGAGCAATACTCCGGTTGGATTCGCCACATCGATCTCTACAAGCAACGTGCGAGACCCTGGATCGATTGCTTCGGCAGTACGCACCAGTCGGCCTTCAAACAGCCGGCCGGGGAATTCGGCTAAACTCAAACTCGCCGTCAAGCCCGGCTTTGCGGCCTGCGAATAGGCCTCGGGCACATTGGCGTAAACGCGTAGCTTGTCGGCCTGGGCTATATCGAAAAGATCGGTCTTCGAACCTCCGCTGGCGCCCGCGTCGATCAAATCGCCTATGTCGGTCTTGCGCGCAGTGATGATGCCATTGAATGGAGCGTAGATTTTCTCGAAAGACTGCAACTGCTCAAGGCGGCTCACGTTCGCCTGGCTCGCCGCCACGGTCGCTTTGTCGGCTGCCAACGCTCCAACGGCATTGTCAGTCTCCTGCTGCGAAACCGAGTTCGTTTTGAGCAAGTCCTGATAGCGATCAGCCGTGATCCCCGCCAGATGAAGGTTGGCTTGTGAGGTCCCCAGATCGGCGCGGGCCTGTTGCAGTTGCTGATCGACTTCCGGGGTTTCAATCTCGGCGAGGAGTTGCCCCTGCTTCACATGGGCGCCGATGTCGACGTACCACTTCTTCAGATAGCCGTTCGTTCGGGCGTAAATCGGCGCGCTGACAAATGCCTGTACGTTCGCAGGAAGAACAACTTCGTTCGCCGGAGATGTATGTTCGGGATGGACGACCGCGACCGTCGGCAGCGCCATCTGCGCAGTTTCTCTTCGCAAAGTGTTGCGCGCCGTCACGCGCGGCAAAATCCCAAACGTCAAGGCGCCCAGGATCGCGAGCGAAACTACAATCGCTGCTACCCAGTTTCTCGGTCCGGGTTTACCCGACTTTACTAACTCTGCCTGAGCCGAAGCAGGCTGAACCGAAACCTGCGCTTCTGTATCCAAAGTTACCGGCATAAGTCCCCACCTTCTATTCAAGATTCCTGTACTGTCAGCTTAACGTGCTTCTCCGGCGCGCCGCCCCTGCGCAAACCGTGTAGCACACTGAATAACGTAGGCACGAACAACAGCGTCGCAACCGTCGCGAACAGCAATCCCCCGATGACCGCTCGGCCCAGGGGCGCATTCTGTTCGCCGCCTTCGCCCAGCCCCAGAGCCATCGGCACCATGCCGATGATCATCGCCAGCGCGGTCATCAGCACCGGACGAAATCTGGTCGCTCCCGCGGCCAGCGCCGCCGCGACCGCGTCCTTTCCTTCCTGCATTTGCTCAGTGGCAAAGCTCACTACCAGAATACTATTGGCCGTCGCCACTCCCATACACATAATCGTTCCAGTCAGCGCCGGCACGCTTACCGAGGTATGGCTCACAAAGAGAAACCATGCGATGCCCGCCAGCGCCGCCGGCAGCGCAGAAATAATGATAAAGGGATCGAGCCACGACTGAAAATTCACCACAATCAGCAGGTAGACCAGCAGAATGGAAAATGCCAGTCCCGCCAACAGCCCGATATACGAAGAACGCATGGTCTGCACCTGCCCGCGCACGATTACCTGCGAACCGCGGGGCAGCGACGACTGTGTTTGGGCGACGATCTGATTGATCTGCCCTGCCACCGCTCCCAGATCGCGCCCCTGCACCGAGCCGTAGATATCGATCACGGGACGAATGTCGTAGTGCGATACCACGGGCATGTGAACCCGCCGCGTAACCGATGCCAGACTGCCCATGATTTCCGGCGGAGCCGCTGGATTCGGTCCCGTCACCGGAATGTTCTCGAGATCTTGCAGCGATTGCACCCTATATTGCGGGGTCTGCGTTGCAATCGAGTAGCTCACATGATTGGCGGGATCCAGCCAGAAGGTCGGTGAGGTCTGGAAGCTGCCGCTGAGCGAGACCAGCAGGTTTTGCGCTACATCGTGTTGCGTGTAACCGATTTCATTGGCTTTGGTTCGGTCCACATTAATGTAGAGCTCCGGCTGATCGAAAGGCTGTTGAATGCGAAGGTCCGCGGTCCCCGGTACTTCGCGCACCATTCGCAGCACGTTGTCGGCGTAACGGCGATCTCCCGCCAGATCGTTGCCCGCGATCTGAATGTCGATCGGCGCAGGCAGACCGAAATTCAGAATCTGGCTCACGATGTCGGCCGGAAGAAATGAAAACGTAACGCCAGGAAACTGATCCGCCAGCCGGAGTCGCAGATCGTGAACATACTTCTCCGTCGGCTGATGTTTCGGCGACAGACTCACTAAAATGTCGGCGTCCGCCGGTCCGATTAACCCCGAATTGCTGTAGGACAAGTTGATGCCGCTATAGGGAATCCCGATGTTGTCGATGATGCTCGAAACTTCGTCGGGAGGAACCTGCTGCCGGATCGATTGTTCGACCAGATCGCAAAGACGAGCTGTTTCCTCGATGCGAGTTCCCGTCGGCGCGCGGAGGTGGAGTTTGAATTGACCGCTGTCCACGCTGGGAAAGAAATCCTGCCCGAGAAAGGGAATCAGTGCCGCTAACGAGACGATGGAGAAGGCCAGCACCCCCACCAGAAAGGCGCGGCGATGATGCAGGCAACGCTCCAGAATGCCCTGGTAACCTGCGCGAAGCCGCTCGAAACTTTCTTCAAAACGAACTTGCAGCCGGACCAGCGGATTACGGCTGGAACCGGACAGATGCTCGGCCTCGTGTTCATGTCCGCGCAAAAGATATTTCGCCATGGTTGGCACGAGGGTGCGCGACAGCAGATACGACGCCAGCATGGCGAAGACCACCGATTCCGCGAGCGGGACGAACAGGTAGCGCGCGACTCCGGTCAGGAAAAACATGGGAACGAACACAATGCAGATGCACAGCGTCGAAACGAAGGCAGGCACTGCGATCTGTTGTGCGCCATCGAGAATGGCCTGCTGAATTTCCTTCCCTTGCGCAATGTTGCGGTTAATGTTCTCGATCTCCACAGTGGCGTCGTCAACCAGAATTCCGACCGCCAATGCCAGCCCGCCCAGCGTCATGATGTTGATGGTTTCGCCCAGAGCGCTCAGTACGATGATCGACGTCAAGATCGACAGCGGAATCGAAACCGCAATGATCAGCGTGCTGCGCCAGCTTCCCAGGAAAATCAGAATCATCAATCCCGTCAGGCAGGCAGCAATCGTGGCTTCTTTGACCACGCCGTCGATCGACGCCCGAACGAATATCGACTGGTCGGCCAGGGGCTTGATATCGAGCTCCGGGGGCAAACCCGCTTTGATTTGCGGCAGAAGAGATTTAATTCCGGTAATTACGTTCAGGGTAGAGGCGTTTCCCGCCTTCTGAACGGTCAAGAGTACCGAGCGCTGACCGTCGACGCGCACGATGTTGGTTTGCGGTGGAAAGCCGTCCCGCACCCAGCCAACATCGTTGATATAGATGGTGCTGCTTCCGACCGTCTTGATGGGCAGGCGGTTAAGTTCCGCAATGCTGGTGGGACTGCCGTTAATGTCAACGTCGTATTCCTTGGAGCCAATTTTCGCCGTGCCCGAAGGCAGTATCAGATTCTGCGCGCTGACCGCGTTTACAACGTCCAGCGGCGACAGTCCTTTCGATTGCAGCGCGGCCGTGTTCAGGTCGATCTGTACCTGCCGTTGCTTTCCACCGTAAGGATACGGCACCGAGGCGCCTTCCACGGTGATCAAGCGAGTACGAATGAAGTTCAGCCCAAAGTCATTCAATTGCTGTTCCGAAAGCTTGCCACCCGAAAGAGCGAGCTGAAGAATCGGTACACTGGACGCGCTGTAGCTGATAACCAGCGGAGGGGTAGTTCCTTGCGGCAACTGGCGCAGTTGGGTTTGAGAAACCGCCGTGACTTGCGCAATCGCGCGCTCGATGTTTGCGCTGGGCTGGAAAAAAACCTTTACTACCGCGATTCCGTTCAACGACTGCGATTCGATGTGCTCAATGTTGTCGACCGTCGTGGTGAGTGAGCGCTCCGTCACCGAAACGATCCGGTCGCTCATGTCCTGGGCATTCAATCCGTTGTAAGACCAGATAATGCTAACGACCGGAATGTTGATGTTCGGAAATATGTCGGTTGGCGTCCGGAAGATGGAGAACGTCCCGACGATCAGAATCAGTATCGCCAGCACCACGAAGGTGTAAGGCCGCCGCAAAGCCAGTCGAACAATCCACATATATGCCTCCGCGAGCCTGCAAAACACCCTGCTGTCGACTCTGTTGGGATGGAACGAAATCCCTGCTCAAGACCAGTAAGGGCAACTCCCTTACCATCCCCAGGCCGGGGGACGGCATGCAACTATGTGATTGCGGTCCAACGAGTTAACGCTCGAGTGGCGGTTAGGGGTGAATTTCCAGGCGAAGGAATTAGTCGATCTATCGACAGCTTTCCGACGCCGACGCCGCGACCTGATGCCTTGACAATGAATTGAGATTCGAAAAGTTAGACCGAAATTGCGCAGCGCAATTGCGCAGACAGGTAAAGAGGGAATCAGAATTGTTCCAGCTTCGTTCAACTGATGCCGTAGATGTTCAAGAAACCCTGCGTGGTGTTAGTGGAAACCCCCGTCGTCCCCACATATAGCTTTCCGTTCGCCACGCTCGGAACTACGAACTTTACCGCGATTCCAGAAGGAACGTCCGTCGCCGGGGCTACGACTGTGCAGGCAGTCTTGGACGCTTGCTGGTTCGTCGTATACAGGCAGTTGAGCGTTGTGGCGTCAAAAGCCCAAAGGTTGGCGGGACCATTGCTGGTCGCTCTGCGGGAATCGACGAGCCAGACGATCGCCTGCGAAGATGTAGAACTCGGAGCCGAGACCGCGGGAGTTGGTCCCGGCCAGCCAAAGGTGAAGGCGGTTTGGGCGGTCGGCGTCGTGCAGAATCCAGCCACCGTGCCGCTATTGGTGCACGTGCTTCCATTGGGATAGAACTGAAACTGCATCAGCGGCATGTTCGTGCCGGCATAATAGGCGTATCCAGTCGAGCCCTGACTCGAAGTAGTCGACCACCACGCCCCAGTGCCTGTTACTCCGCATTCCACGGCGGTGTTGTAGCAGAGCATTTGCTTGAGCGCTTGCACGGTTGCATCCGAATTGCCGTTGCCCGTAAAGCCGCCTAAAGTTCCGACCGGCGAAGTCTGCGCCAGAAAAATTGTGCCTTCCTTGCCGGCCTGTACTAATAGGTTTTGCGGGTTTCCCCCAGACTGGGCGGGCAAGAGCATTATTCCACCGGAGCCGACGTCATAGTTGTCGGTATTGCGCGTGACCCAATCATAGGCGGTAAAGAAATCCAAGACAGCAAACGTCGAGCCCGACAACTGCATCTCCAGAATGGAATTCCCGTAATCGCAGGGCGAGGTCGAGCATGCGGTGGGAGCATCGTTGGGTGGGGTACTGGCCTTCACGCTGGAATCCCCATTTCCGGTGGCGATGAAAATGTGTCCGGTGCCATCGAGCGCCGGTCCGGAGCCGCCTCCCCAGATCCCACCTTGATATGTGTGTTTCGCCGGAACCGACGCCCAGATGGCGGTTTGCCCCAGCGCGCTTTGCGTGGAGTTCAACTGGTAGGCCATGACCCAGCCGTTGTAGGGGAAATTTACGTTGTCGCAGTTGCTGCCCCAGGCGATGACAATCTGCGGATTCTGCCCGGTGACCGGGACCGCAAGGAGCGCGCTTCGCTGATTTTGGGTCAACGCGTAAGGTGCTGCTCTTGCTATTTGGCCGGAATTGAACGTAATGCCGTTGAAAGTTCCCCCGATATCGATGGATGCGTATGGCAGGGTCGCGCTGACGCCATTTCCGCCGTTGATGATGCTCAACGCAAACAGAGTCTGCTTGTAGCGATAAGGAGTGGTCGTGCTCTTCAATTTTGCCACGGCATACAGGACTCCGCTGGTGATGGTTTGCCCGCCCTGGTTTCCACTGATGTCAATCACCGGCGTGCCCGTAATTCCGATATCGCCGGGGGCGGGCAGAAGGTTGGAGCACTTCAGGTCCGTACTGACCAGGTAAGTGAAGCCGCTGGGCGCGAGATTGGTGGACCACAGAATTTTTCCCGTGGAGCCATCAATGGCGTAGACCCAATCTTGCTCCGTCGCCACGTACACCACATCGGCATAAGTGGTCGTGCCGATCACTACGTTGGGAAGCACGAGCGGCTGGGCGTAGATCGCGCCGTTCACAGCCACCGAATACTGCTTATGAAACTTAGGGCTTGTGGTCGCTGTGATTGCCGCCTGGGTGAGCGCGGGTTCGCTCGAATTGAAGCCGAGGCGACTCGGCCCACCCTGATACGTGGTCAGGCAAACGCTATTGCCAGAAGTCGTCGGGCAACCGACTACCTGAGCTGACACTGGGCTCACGAGTAAGGTTAAACCGAGGCAAACCAGCGAGAGAAGAATGGCAATTTTCGGCGCGGACGGACTGTGTTGCAACTTTGCCTCCAAAGGGGGAAGGCACAAAAACTTTACATCGCTGGCAACGGCTGGTCAAGGAGGAAAAACCTCCTCGCGTTAGGCTGTTTTCTGCCACCCTGGGCCTGCCTGCATTGTCCAAAGATGTCACCGCGGTGGTGCATTCTTCACATACTGGTCAAACCATCGCAGCATCTCGTAGATCTCCTGTTCGTTCGACTCCAAAGCCGTATACCAGTGCGGCTCGTGCGGGAGCAGCACCAGTCGCGTGATGCCGCCGTTGCCGCGAATGGCTTCGAACAGCTTGCTCGATTGCAGCGGCGTGGTTCCCGGATTCGCGTCTTCCGCCCCGTGCATCAGCAGGATCGGAGTCTTGATTTTGTCGGCGGAGAAAAATGGCGACACTTTCAGATAGATATCCGGAGCCTCCCAAACCGAGCGGCGCTCGTTCTGGAATCCGAAAGGAGTAAGAGTTTTGTTGTACGAGCCGCTGGTGGCGACGCCCGCGCGGAAAAGATCGCAATGAGCCACTAGGTTTACGGTCATCAATGCGCCGTGACTGTGTCCAGTCACGCCGATGCGGTCGGGGTCGGCGACGCCGAGTTCCACGGCCTTATCCACGGCGGCCTTGGCGTCGGCGACAAGTTGATCGAGATACGTGTCGTAGGCTTTTTTCGGATCGCCGATGATTGGGAACGAAGCATCATCGATGATGGCGTAGCCGCCCAGCAGCAGTAGCCGGTATTGAAAGAGCGTGGTGAAGCTTTCCTGCGAGCCGGTGACTTGCCCGGCGGTCGAAGGGTCGGCGTAGTCGAGAGGATAGGCATAAAGAATCGTTGGGACCCGGGTGCCTTCCTTGTAGCCGGGCGGAGTGTAGAGAGTGAATGACAAGTCTAAGCCGTCTGCGCGCTTGTACTTGACCAAGCGCTTTTTGATGGCGCGCACTTCAGGCGTGGGGTCGGGAATGTGGGTCACCGCGACGCTCGTGGAACTGAGAATCGCTTCCCCGGCGGGCGCATCGACCGGCTGTCCGAATGTGCGTGCGAAGGCATTAGGCGGATCGGTAGGGGTTTGATGCCACGTAAGAAATGTGTGACTGTCGGTACCGGTAAAGGAAAGGAAGCGCTCGAGGCAAGTCTTGTCGCTGCGAAACAGGCGGTCGTATTTCAGCGTCGTAAGATTGAGCCGGTCGAGAAACGGGCGATCGCCGTCGGGCGAAGAGCCCACGCCCGAAAGATAGATCGAATCGCCGTCCTGGCGAATCACCCATGCGCCGTTTGCCAACTGGCGGACCACCGGACTGCCGGGGTCTTTGTAGCTTTCGTCGCTGGAAAGATCCCAAAGCAGGCGAGGTTTGGCTTGCGGATCGTCGACATTGCGGACGAAAGTCTTTATCCAATGGCGGTTGTTATCGTACTCGGTCAGGAGAGCTATGCTGGATTGTTCGCTCCAATTGAAGCCGGCATAGCGCTGCTCGGTGCGGGCGATTTCGACGGCAGATGCTGTGAACGGCGGCTTGATCAGCATCAGCTTGTCGCGCTGCGGGACATTCACATTCCAGTCCCCGCCATCAAGGGCTTCGGCCCATACCAGCGTCGCGGGATCGGTCGCACGCCAGGAAAAATTGCGCGGTCCGAGCGCAACGCCGTGGATGGGAACCCGATCGGCGAGGGGCAGTGACGCGATCGTATGAGTGGTCACGTAGGCGCGGTCGGAAGTGTCCCAAACTTCCACTTCTTTGGGGAAGCGATTATAGGTCGTGACGTAGGAGTACGGCTTATGAATCGCCGTAACTAGTATGTGGCGGCCATCGGGCGCAGGATCGAGATCTTCGTAATTTGCCGGCTTTCCAATGGCTGTGATCGCCGAGGTCGCAGCATCCACGAATGCGAGTTGCGTGGCGGCGTAGTAATCGAATAGATCTTCGTCGTGTTGATTGTTGAGGGTGTCGCGCGTTTCGTAGGTGCTGCTCTGTCCTTTTTGTCCCGTGGTTTCCTGGATACTGGGCCCAGTCGGCACGACAGGTTCGGGCGGCGGTTCTCCCATCCCTTTGGGGACAAGCTTGACGAGAAGCGTCTTCTGATCGGGCATCCACAGTGCCGCATCGTCGAACATCGGGTTAAGACGGACTCCGGACACGCGATGAACCGCCCCGGTCTTGGCGTCGCCGACCCACAGTTCAACCGATTCGGTGGCGATATTCACGAACGCGAAGTGCTTTCCGTCCGCGGCCCAGATGGGTTTGCCGGGGCATGCGCCGGCAGGAAGCGCGACATGAATGGGCGCAACATCGGTCGTGTTCGCGTTGGTGACGCGAACGAGATCGAAGCCGGTGGCGCAGCGCGTGATGCCGTAGCCGCCGGGAGTGTCGTGCCTGCTGTGATTCTTGGGCTCGACCCGCACGCCCGCCAGGCGCAAGAAGGGCATTGCCACACGCGAAATGGACGGATACCTCTGCCACGATACGAGCAGAATCGAGTCGTGGGTCGGGCTCACCATCGGTTCGGGAGGCGTGGGCGCGAGCATTACATCCAGAATGTTTTTCGGCGGCTGGTTGTAACCCGATATAGTCGCCGCCGGCGCGGGAGCGGTTGTGGACTGGGCTGCAAGCGACGCGGTCAGCGCATAGGCAAGCACTTCTGCGACTAAAAGGTAGTTCAGTGCATTCCGGATGGACATAGTTTCCCTCCGCTTCAATTTCCAGAAACTACAACCGATAGCTAACAAATCAGATACGGAAAAGGCGAAGCTTCGCCCGGCGCGTATTCTACAGCATTCATAGGCGTTGGCTGTTTGCGGGACGACCACTGCGGACCGTTGAGAATGGGGTGGGAAACGTTGGGTTCCGGAAGGAACCGGGGACGCCAAGCCGGGATCGGGATCGCGGTCTTCTCAAGAAGTACGGCCGCGCGGATAGCGCCGCGCGGCCGGTGAATTAGTTCATCACGGAGGACAGGTTGACTCCGCAGCTCGATCCACGGGATGGACAAACCAGTATCGGGCCTCCGTCTGCCGCGGGAACCGGCTCGACGCTGGCTGCGATAAACGTGCCGACCAGCCCTACCGTAAGAAACGCGATCCTGATTGCACATTTTGTATTCGTACGCAGCAGAATCTGTATCACAGTCAGCATCGGAATCGCGCTCCCCTTCGGTTGATGAACTTTTCTATCGGCCTACCCGCCGCCCCGGCCACGCTGCCCGGAACTGCCTGCACTCGGTGAGACAGCGACCCCAACCTACCGCGGTGGTATGGTCGTCTGGCAATTCGGCTGTCTCGGCGGGCACAGAATGAGTGGGCCACCGTCGGCGACGAGAACGGGTTGGACGGCTGCCGCCACGAATGTGCCTACTAGCCCCACCATCAGAATCGCAATCCTGACTACGTGCTTTGCATTTGTTTTCATGATCTTGTTCCTCTTGCTCCTGGGATTTTGTTGCCTTGCTCGGCCGTCCGACGCAAGTGTCTTGGTTAAAGCAAGCTGCGTGCCAAAGCTCAGGCATAGGGCGCCCCAGTCTGGATCACGTGTGCCTGCCCGTAAACACAGGGAAATCACGGGTTCGGGCTGCGGGGAAACCCGGCTCTACCATGAGCCGGACTTGAGTGACCAAACAAAGATGTTCGGCACCCTAACATTTATGTTAGGCGTGATCTTGGGTTTCGAGGCCAGACCACCCGGGATATACTCATTCCGTGATTAGCCATTCCAGTGACGAGGACATCGCCCTTGCGGGAGGGGCTCGTTTGGACGCTGTAAGCGGCCCTCTCAAAGGCACCGTTTTCCGGCTCACGAAGCGCGAGGTCTCGATCGGACGCGATCCCTCCAATGAAATCTCACTTCTGGACAGCCTGGTATCGCGACGCCACTGCGTGATCCGCAACGAGGACACAGAATTCCGGCTACAGGATCTGGAGAGCCGCAATAACACCTTCGTCAGCGGTGTGCCCGTGCGGGATCGCGTTCTGGCCCATGGCGACGAGATTCGTGTCGGCAACTCGATCTTCGTCTTTCAAGACAAGGAAAATCGGATTCCCACCGACAGCGCCCCATTGCAACTTGACGTGACCCCCACACCCGGCGAACCCACCGTCGTCCTGCGAAAAGAGGACATACGCTATCTCCAGCCGGCCCGGCCGAATGGCGTGCCAGCGACCTCGAGGGCGGTTCGCGACCTCAGCGTACTGCTCGATTTCAGTCGAGCCTTGAATTCAGTTCGCGGAGTCGCCGCAGTGCAACAAAAAGTTCTGGAAACGATCATGGAGGTTGCTCCCGCTGATCGCGCCGCCATCCTGCTGACGGAGCACGGGTTAACGGAACACGAAACCGAAGATGGGGTGGCGGCAATCTCTTCGATTATGGGCAGAGATCGCCGTCTGGGAATGAACCAGCCGGTTCATGCCAGCCAGACCATCCTGAGCCGTGTTCTGGAGGAGAACGTCGCCGTGCTGTCCAACGATATTCTTAGCGACGAGAGCTATCGCGAGGCCGAGAGCCTGGTCGCATCGCGGGTTGGATCGGTCCTGGCGGTGCCGCTGGCGGTGCAGGACAAATTGTTGGGGGTCATTTATCTCGATGCCAGTTCGCCCGGTGTGCGCTTCGACTCGGACCTGCTGCATCTGATTTCGGCGCTGGGGAACATCGCCGCACTCACGATTGAGAATGCCCGGCACCTGGAGTGGCTGGGAGGAGAAAACCGGCGGCTTCACGAGGAACTCAACATCCATCACAGCATGGTAGGGGAAAGCAAGCCCATGCACGAAGTCTACGACTTTGTTTCCCGGGTTGCGGGACGCGACTCGACCGTGCTGATTTCGGGGGAGAGCGGAACCGGGAAGGAGTTGGTTGCGCGCGCCGTGCACGAAAACAGCGCGCGGGCCAGCAAACCATTTGTCGCCATCAACTGTGCGGCCATCACGGAAACGCTGCTGGAAAGCGAGCTATTCGGACACGAAAAGGGAGCTTTTACCGGCGCCGTCTCCCAGAAAAAAGGAAAGCTGGAGATCGCCGAAGGCGGGTCGGTGTTTCTGGATGAGATTGGGGAACTGGCCGTTCCCATGCAAGCCAAACTGCTGCGCGTGTTGCAGGAGCGCGAGTTCGAGCGCGTCGGGGGCACGCGCCCGATCAGACTCGACATCCGCTTGATCGCCGCGACCAATCGCGACCTGAAAGAAGCGTCCCGCACGGGCGGGTTTCGGCCCGACCTTTACTACCGGCTCAATGTCGTCTCTCTGCACATGCCGGCGCTGCGCGAACGTCGCGAAGATATTCCACTGCTCGCCGCTTTTTTTGCCGCGAACTACAGTCAAAAGGTGAAACGCCGCGTGGTAGGGATTTCTCCCCAGGCCCGCGCCTGCCTCATGCGCTACGAATGGCCGGGCAACGTCCGCGAATTGGAAAATGCTATCGAGCGCGCCGTGGTCCTGGGCTCGACAGAATTGATTCTGCCGGAAGATTTGCCGGATTCGATTCTGGAAGAAACCGCAGCCGCCGGTGAACCTGTCAGCGCACTGCATGAAGGAATCCAGGAAGCCAAAAAGGCCCTGATCGAGCGTGCCATCGAGCGGGCGGATGGAAATTACACCGAGGCTGCCGGAATCCTGGGAGTGCATCCCAACCACTTATTTCGGCTGATTCGTACACTCAAGCTGAAGCCGAAGCGCGAGCGGCAAGCGTAAGACGGCCGCTCGGCTTCGCCATCGCGGGCCAGCCGAAGGCGGCGGCCATCGGCTCATGAGCCGTTCCCCGCTAGCGCGATCCTGCGTTGGCGCCTCGCGCCAATTGTCCCGTCTGCGAGGCTGGGATGGATGCGTTGGAAATGTTGACCGGCAACCGGCCGGGAATCGGAATTTCCCCAAACAACGCCCGCGCCGCACTGACCTCTGAAACCGTCACATTCGAGAATGTGCAAATGTAGTTCTGGATGGCAGGGAAGTCCTCGGTTAGATATGGCGTTCCCATAGCGAGAACTGCGCTCTTCGCGCTGGCGCGCGCGAGAATTTTGCCGAATAATTGCGCCGTCGAGTCCGGCAGAGACGCGGAATTCTTCTGGCCGCGGGCGACAGTCCTGCTTCGCGCGGCAGATGGCACCACATATATGGCGACAACGACTTGCTGCGCGCGATCCACGGACTTCAGCACTTCGCCAGATTTCGCCGCCGCTACCCGTGGATCCACGTAGACAACCCTGACATCGGGCGCTCGTTTGCGAATCTCACGCTCCAGAACGCGACCGTCCTCCGCGCGCACATTGTCGCAGAGAATTATCACCAGCATCCCCAGCTGAGCTTTGCCCTTTTGATACTTCACGCGCACGGTTTTTTCGACAACCCCCTTTTCTAGGGGAAGCAGTTTGCCATTGTCCCGTACCAGCGTGATGGCAGCATCGGAGATGCGTTGTCCGATTGCCATATTTTGAGGATTTCCCACCAGACTCGGGATCGCCGTTATATCGACCAGCCGATTTCTCTCAAGGCCCAACGCGGCTTTCGCCCGCAGGATTTTTAGCACGGAGGCGTCGAGTCGTTCTTGCGTAATCTCGCCCCTGCGAACGGCGTCCAGCATCGCGCGATAGCAGGCATCCAGGTCTGCCGGCATGGTGAGCACATCGTTTCCAGCTTTGAAAGCATCGACCGCAACGCGTCCCGGATTCTTCGGATACAGCGCTCCAAGGCCGGCCATGTCCAGAGCGTCGGTCACCACAATTCCCTTGAATCCAAGTTGATTCTTCAGCAGGCCCGTAACAATTGACGGTGAGGTGGTCGCCACGCGCTTCGGGTCGGCATCGAGCGCAAGAACTCGCACGTGCGCCGTCATTACGGCATCCACTCCCGCGGCGATCGCCTTTTCAAAGGGAGGAAGTTCGATAGTTCGCAGGCGCTCTAAATTGTCATCGACCAGGGCCACGGCCATGTGCGAATCGGTTGCGGTATTTCCGTGTCCGGGAAAGTGCTTGGCGGTGGTCAGCATTCCCTTGGCACGCGCCCCGCGGATATACGCCGCCACCAGCCCGCCGACCTGCTGCGGGTTTCCCCCGAATGCGCGGGTCCCGATGATGGGATTGGCGGGATTGGAATTTACATCGGCCACGGGGAACAGATTCCAGTGCACGCCCAGAGCCCGGCTCTCCTGCGCCGTGATGCGGCCGAACTCCTCGGCGTAATAAAGATTCCCGGCCGCTCCAAAAGCCATCGCGTGAGGAAATACGGTCGTTCCGAAAAGCCGTGCCGGCAGCACCCCACGTTCAAAATCGCCGGCAACCAGAAGCGGGAGCTTCGACTCCTGCTGAAGTTCGTTGAGCAGCGTCACCGTCTCCAAGCGGCGATTCACGTCGCGCGCCCGTCCTTGCGCAGGCACCGACATGGCCAGCGATCCAATGTGATACTTGCGAATGTTATTGCGCAGCGCGGAATACTGCGGGCTGCGGCCGTTCAGGAAGTCCACCCGCAGGCGGATCATGAACAACTGCCCGACCTTCTCGTCGAGCGAAAGTGCCTTTAAAGTTTTCTCCGCCCACTGATCGTCTCCTTGTTTAACAGCAGCAAGTGCAACGCTCGGAGCGGACGTCTGCTTATGCTGCGCCCGGGTGAGGGCGGTCGAGCTCGAAAGCAGAAACAGAACTAAAAACAGGGTAGGATTGCGAAGCATCGTCAAGGTACGAGCATACCGGATGCGAAAGAGGACGATCCCCAGATGAGATCCATTTAGCAATCGAAAGTACCGTATCGGAGGCACGAATCAGAGCAGAAAGGCCGACAAATTGCCGTGCTTGGGAAGCGGGCTGGACTATTTCAAACCTTTAACCAGGAAGAGATTCGCCAGATCGCGCTGGAAGGTCGATGCGCAAGCCTTGCCATCGGCCGATAGCGCCAGAGGGCCGAAGAAACTGGCTCCGGGTTCGGGGACCCTGAGTACGAGCCAAGGCTCCTTGTGATGGGTCGCGATCTCCAGTCGACTGATCTTGATGCTGGAGGGTTCGCGCTGCTGCAGGAAAAGATATCGTCCATCACCGCCCCAGCGCACAACACTTTCTGCCGGCTCCAGGTCCGCGATTGTCTTCGATTCACCGCTCTCCACCGACGTCAGCAACAGTTTGTGCGGGTCCGCGGTGATAAAAGACCGGCCATCGGGAGAAACCCGCGTGCCACGCGTGCCTTCGGGGGTGAGTGGAGTCGCTTTGTTGGCCGCGAGGTCATACATCCAGGTGCGGCTCGCGTGACCGGTCTCATTACCCGTAAATAAAATTCGCTGGTTATCGGGGAACCATTCCACGCCGTCGAAGTGCATGCCTTCGATCTTGGGAAATATCGATTCGCCGGCCCCGGTCGGAAGCAGCATCAAACCGGAGCTGTCGCCCTCATGATGAATGCACGCAACCCATTTTCCATTGGGTGAAAGCGAAGGCCGGTTTCCATAGCCCAGCCGCACCGCCGCAGAGCCATCGGTCTTCCTGAGATAGATGGCGGAGTTGCGTCCCTGGCCGTTCGAAAGCTCGACGAAAACCAGCGATTGGCCGTCATTCGAAAGTTCGTAGAGCAGGGAAGAATCGAGCCAGGCCAAATCGCGTTGCGCGGAACCGTTCGGCGGCAAATAAAAGATGCCGAGGCGGGAATTGACCGTGCTCAGCAGAACACGGCCATCGCGGGCTACGTCTTGCATCACGATCATCCCGCCCGTCTGAGACACCAGCCTTTGCGCGCCCGCCAGAGTAACGGCGTAGAGTGCCGGGTCGGTTCCTGGCTGGCCGCCGGAAAACCAGACCTCATGATTGTCCGGCGACCAATTCAAAGCGCCGATGGCACGCCATCCGCGCGAAAGAGCTTGCCGGGGATGATTCGGACCGACCACGCACAGGGCATAGTCTCCGACCTCGGCGTCAAAATCAAAGAACGCAACCAGTTTGCCGTCCGCCGATACGCGCGGCATCATCGGCGGCCGCCGATCGGTCTCATAAAGCACCGTCCCCACCGGATATTCCAGCCGAAATTTCCCCCCAACCGTGCGCACTACGGCAAGAGATTCGCCGTCCGGCCCCCAGTCTGCCCCGCTTACGCCTTCCAGGATTTCCCGCGGCGCGCCGCCGGCAAAGGGCACGCGGGCGAGCGTACCGATGTCTTCTCGGCCCAGGAGGATCGCCATCTCTCCGCGTTGGGAGATGGCGAGTACCCTCGCGCTGGGAAGCTCCAATGGCCGCGCCTCGCGATTGCCGGGCTGCGCTGAAAATAAGGTCGAAGGCGCGCCATCCCACTCGGCGCTATAGACGACGTTGCCCCCAGGAGCAAACTTCGCCGACGTCACGTCACCGCGGCGAAATGTCAAGCGCTGAAATGACGGCGGCTCGGAACGGAAAAATCTCTGCTCGTACGAAATCCCAACCGCCAGCCCCAGCGCAACTCCCAGCACAATTCCAGTCAGTAATCGCGCGATCGCCCAACCCTGCGTCCGAGGCTTGCCTGGTGCTCGCGGGACTGGACTCACCAGTCCGACCTTGCTGGAATCCATCTCCTCGCGCAACTCATCCAGCGCCACCTTCACATCGGCCATGGTTTGCCAACGGCGTTCGGGCTCTTTCTTGAGGCATCTCGCGATGATCCGATCCAGCTCCGGAGGGATATCGGGAACCGTCAGCGATGGCGGCTGAGGATCCTTGTAGAGCACAGCCGATAGCGATGAAAGCTTCGATCCGCCCGCAAACGCCCGTTGCCCGGTCGTCATCTCATAAAGCACGGAACCGAAGGAAAAAATATCCGAACGGCTATCGATCTTTTTGCCTTCCGCCTGCTCGGGAGACATGTAGGCCACGGTTCCAAGGATCGCGCCGTCCTCGGTAATTGGCGAACCCTCGCCATGCAGGGTCTCCGCATAGGCATCGGCATCGGTCGATTCGTTCCGTTTGGCTAATCCGAAATCGAGAATCTTGACCAGGCCCTGCGCGGTCACGATTACATTCGCCGGCTTAAGGTCGCGATGCACGATTCCGGCAGCATGCGCCGCGGCCAGCGCATCTGCGATCTGCGCCGCATATTTCAGGACATCGCGAATGCGCAGGCCCTTGCGCCCAATCAACTGATCGAGCGTGTCGCCCGCCACGTATTCCATGGCGATGTATTGAATGGGTTTTCCGTCGATCTCCTGCGTGTCAATGTCGTAGATCGTTACGATATTGGGATGATTCAGCGACGAGGCCGCTTTCGCCTCCTGCACGAAACGGCGCTCCCGATCGGCATTGCGAGCGGTCGTAGAAAGAATCTTGATGGCAGCGGTTCGGCCCAGTCGGGAATCCACCGCCTTGTAGACCACACCCATTCCGCCCGAGCCCAGCTTGGTTTCAATCCGGTACGAGCGTAGGGATTTGCCGATCATTTAGCTTTACACGAACGACAACAGCCCAATAATTCACGTAGGCACGAACGCTGCATGCTTCCGGTTTGCCAGCAATCCACTGCCGACGGCGAGATGGGCACCTATTCTACTACCAATCAGACATGCAAGGATGCTTCTGTGGTCCCACTGCCGCAGTGGCGTTCATGCCCTCGGAGGAACCATTCTGCGATTGAAACGCCGCGGACTGAAGATTTCTCCGATTACCCCTGTCGCTGGTTTGCGTTGGCCGGTAATTTTCCGGCCGGGCTACACTGCCGGGCTACACTGCCGGGCTACACTGAAAGAGGCAGCGTGCCGCAAGTTGCTCCTTCAAAATGATCTCTTTCTCAAACATCAATAAGCAGTACGGCAAGCAGTTGCTCTTCGTGGATGCTTCCTTTCAGTTGAATCCCGGCGAAAAAGTCGGACTGGTCGGTCCCAATGGGGCGGGCAAGACAACGCTCTTCCGGATGGTGGTCGGCGAGGAAACTCCCGACGAGGGCGCGGTCTCTGTCCCCAAGAAGTTGACGATCGGCTACTTTCGCCAGGACGTCGAGGAAATGCAGGGCCGTTCGGTTCTGGATGAAGCGATCGCCGGCAGCGGTCGCGTCGGCGATCTTCATCACGAACTCGAAGCCTTGCAGCGCGAAATGTCCGACCCCGACAAGGCTGATGACATGGACCGCATTCTTGATCGCTTCGGTCACGTTCAGGAGGAGTACGAGCATCTGGGCGGTTACGCGCTCGAATCGCAAGCCCGTGAAGTGCTCCACGGTCTGGGTTTTAAAGACGATCAGATTGACGGCGACGTAGGCGCTCTCTCGGGCGGATGGAAGATGCGCGTCGCTCTGGCGCGCGTCCTGCTCGGAATGCCAGACGTATTGCTGATGGACGAACCGACGAACCACCTCGACATCGAGTCCATCATCTGGCTCGAACAGTTCCTCAAGTCATTTCCCGGCGCGCTGCTAATGACTTCGCACGACCGCGAGTTCATGAATCGTCTGGTCTCAAAGATTGCGGAGATCGATGGCGGCGAAATCATCACCTACTCGGGTGACTACGACTTCTACGAGCGCGAACGGGCCGTGCGAGAGAGCAATCAGCAGGCAGCATTCGCCCGGCAGCAGTCCATGCTTGCCAAGGAGCAACGCTTCATCGATCGTTTCAGGACGCACGCTGCCAAAGCCGCCCAGGTGCAGAGCCGGATCAAGGCCCTGGACAAGATCGAGAAAATCGAACTGCCAAAGAAACGCCAGGTCGTGAAGTTTGAGTTTCGCGTCCCTCCGCGATCCGGCGAACAGGTGGCCGTCCTTGAGAATCTGCACAAGAGTTACGGCCCGCGTGTGATTTACGAAGGCTTCAATCTCACCATCCGCCGCGGAGAACGCTGGGCCGTCATGGGAAGAAACGGCGCAGGTAAGACGACGCTTCTGAAAATGATTGCCGGGGCCAGTGCTCCCGATGCCGGCAGCGTGCGGCTCGGCGCCAGCCTCTATATGGGCTACTTCGCGCAACAGGCTTTGGATTTGCTCAATCCCGATCTCACCGTCGACGAACAGCTGCAACAGGATTTTCCCCAGGACAGTATCGGATCGTTGCGGAACCTGGCGGGAGCATTCCAGTTCTCCGGCGACGACGTGGATAAGAAGATCCGCGCACTCTCCGGCGGCGAAAAGTCGCGGCTGGCCATGGCACGCCTGCTCTACAACCCGCCGAACTTCCTGGTGCTCGATGAGCCCACCAACCACTTGGATCTTGCGACCAAGGAGATGCTGGTGGACGCGCTGAAGGATTTTGAAGGCACCATGATTTTCGTGTCGCACGACCGTATGTTCCTTCGCGGTCTCGGCTCACGTGTGCTGGAACTGGGCGGTGAGAGCGGCACGGATCGCCATCCCACTGTTTATCCGGGGACATACGTTGAGTACGTGCAGAAGCTTGGACACGAGGCGCCGGGGATCTATTCGTAGGTTGAGCGGCCCATCCTGATTTTAAAGTGTTCCTGCGGGAACATAATGTCATGACGCATAGGAGATGACGATTGTGTCATGACACCTAAGCTCTTGAAAACATGGAAGGGAGGAAGCCGAACGGGCGCGTGGGATCTATTCGGCTTTGCAGGGCTTTTGTGAAACGGCTCAATACGCAGGGACGGGGCACCCTTTTCCAGATCGGAGAAAAAAGCAAATCGCACCTTTCATCGTCAGGTAAGTGAGTCGGGGTTCAGGAAACGCGAAATTCACACTTGACATGGATAGAAAATACACTACCATATGGTTGTGGATAGTCTCGGTACAACATTTGCGGCTTTGTCTGATCCAACCCGTCGGGCGATGATCAAACGGCTTTCACGTGGGCCTGCCTCTGTGCATGGATTGACGGAGCCGTTTGCACTCTCGCAGCAGATGATTTCAAAACATATTGCCTACCTGGTGCGGGCGCGGATTGTGATCAAGACCAAGCGCGGACGAGAGAGCGTTTGCAGGCTTAGGCCCGAGGCGATAAAGACGGTCAGCGACTGGGCGATTAGCTATCGCCAATTCTGGGAAGAGAGTTTCGACAAGCTGGATGCAGTTGTGAATCAAATGAAAAAAGCGGAGGTTGGACATGACAAAAAGCACGTTGAATGAGGTAGAGCGGATGGTGGTCACAAGAGTTTTTGATGCCCCACGCGAATTGGTTTGGAAGGCGTGGACAGACCCGAAATATGTGATGCAGTGGTGGGGGCCGAAGGGTTTTACTGCGCCGGTTTGCAAGATGGATTTTCGCGTGGGAGGAAAATTTCTCTACTGCATGAGAACGCCGGATGGACAGGAGTTCTGGAATGCGGGTGAATACCATGAGATTGTTCCGCACGAGAAGATCGTTTCCTCCATGTACTTTTCCGACTCGGAGGGAAACAAGGTTGAGGCTGCGCATTTAGGAATCGACCATGAGGCGATAGAAGGTGCGCACGACGTGATTCTGTTTGAGGATCTTGGAAACGGCCAGACGAAACTCACCTTCATTGGAAATGAAACCATGGAAAACGCAATCAAGACCGGTCAACTGGAGGGCATGAACCAGATACTCGATAAAGCTGCTGCAGTCATTGCGGGGCTGAAGCGGACGAAATAGAAAACCCGGTGACAGACCGGACGTTTCCTGCTCTTCTGGAGAAATGAATTGGGGTACGTCCCGTCTGTTTCCGTATCCCTAGTTTTTCAGTTTTCGCCGAAGGGATAGTGAACGTCCCTCTGTCCACCGTTTTGTCTGGACGGGAGGCTCAGGCTTTTGATCTCGTCGACACCACCAGAAAAAAGAGTGCCCCATCCGAGCGCGTCCCTTAGCGCTCGGGTGGGACATGATGCCGCCCGCAGCGCCGCTTTTGACCCTTGCCCGAAATCTGGCACGAGCAGCATCGTACCCGCCCTTGCAAAAGCAAGGACGGGGCACCCATAGCATAGCGTTGTTGCATACCGAATCATGAGGCTGGGCCACCCGCCATTCCATCCGAAAGTCAACAGGGCCACCCGCCGCTAGGGTGTGACTACCAAGCCATCTTCGCTATTCTGGTTACCGGGGCTGGGGTAAGGAGCGTTGGGGACTTCTGTCAGGCTGCCGGTGGTTTGGTTGACCTGATAGCCGGTCATGGCTCCGACTGCTGACTGCCCCACAAGCTGTTGGAAGCCCAGTCCGTAGACGAACTGGCCCGAGGGATCGGCGCGGATCGATTCGCCTGATTCGCCGAAGTAAAACGTTCCGTAGGGTGGAGGCGTTGTGGCCTGCTTGGTCAGCGCTCCTGTGGCTGCGTTGAACTGATAGGTGACGATGTCGTTTGCACCCGGAATCGTATTCATCACGATCACATGGGCGTTGGTCGCGTCCACGGTCAGGGAAGTAGGCGTGCCTCCGCTGCAGTATTCTGCGATTGGACAGCTGATTTCGTTATCGTCAAAAGGCGATCCGGAGACTGGCGTCAAGGCGCCAGTGCTGGCGTTGATGGCCTCCACATAGATAACGCCATTGGTGTAGCCGGGAGCGATCAGATACTTGCCGGTGTGATCGATCTTCATGTCGTTGAATTCGTCATAGCTGGTATTGCAGTAGGTGCATTGCGCGGGCGTGATCTGCAAGGGGGAGCCGGGCAGAGCCGTTAAGGCGCCGGTCGAGCGGTTGATGCTGTAGGCAAAGACATCCGGAGCGCCGTTGCTGGCATAGAGATATTGGCCGCCAGGATTGATGGCCAGTGCGAACAATGGCTGATCGACCATGTAAGGAGATCCGGGCACCGGGACCAACGAGCCGTTGCTCGCAACCGAAAAGCCGGAGATGGTATTGCTGCCAACGCCAGTGGAGTTGATTGTAGTGACGTAGACGAATGCGTTCGAGGGATGCACGACGATGTTGCTGCCCCAGCCACCGGTAGGGAAATTGGCTCCCGGAACTGCGGTGAGGTAGCCATTGTTGCGATTGATAAAGTAGGCCGAGACATCGGAGGATCCCTCATTGGCGACATAGAGGCGATAACCGCCGGAATCGGAGGCGATGCAACACGGCCCCCAGTGTGCCCAGACAGGGGGCTGTCCGGTGGAGCTGAGCTGCCCGTTTTGCGGGTTCACGAGATAGCCGCCGATCTGGCCGTTGGAGTGTTCGGTAAGGTAGACGAAGCGGGGCGCAGGCAGCGAGCCGGCAGCTACGGTGATGGTGACATCGGCGTCGCCGACGCCTCCGCAGTTATCCCAGGCTTGAACGACGGTGTGGTAGGTGCCGGCGGCGAGGCTGATATTCGTGTTGAGTTGGCTGGCGTCGACGGTGTAGACGCCGTCACCGGGTGCGGCATAAATCCTCATGGCGGCAATGCCGGAAGCGCAGTTCGGACTGCTGGCTGAGGCTACGAAATTGATGGGAGAACTGACCTGCGCGCCCGGCGCAGGGGAAGTCACGGTGACGACCGGGGTGGTGGCCAATGCTAAAGAAGTGAGTCCGAAAAAAATAGCTGGGAGGCTGAGACGAAAATACCGCATACAAAAAGACCTCTATGGCGGGCTTGCCGCTAGGGATTTACCGGGTGAGTATGGTATGGCCGAGCAGGGCCAGCCATCGGGATGAACCCGTAAATGCGCCGCCAGCATTCCGTAGCCAGGGAAACTGAGGAGAAGACCGGACATTCGCCAGTTTTTCAGTTTTCGCCGAAGGGATAGTGAACGTCCCTCTGTCCACCGTTTTGTCTGGACGGGAGGCTCAGGCTTTTGATCTCGTCGCCATCACCAGAAAGAAGGGTGCCCCATCCGAGCGCGTCCTTTGCGCTCGGATGGGACACGATACCGTCCGCAGCGCCGCTTTTGACCCCTTGCCCGAAATCTTATGGCACGAGCAGCATCGTACCCGCCCTTGCAAAAGCGCAAGGACGGGGCACCCATTTTTCGAAAATAGGGAAGGAAAAAAAGAAAATTGAAAGGATGAGCCATCCGCCCAAATCATCCATCTCATTCGCTGATATCGGGCCGAGCTCTCCGTCACCGCCGAGCGCGAACCGCCGACGTGGACGCGCGCTTGACGAGCGTATAGTCAAAAACGACATCCAGTGGCGACATCGCAGGCGTTCGCACCGAGTCCAACAGCAAAGAGACAGCGCGCTCGACCATCCTGTCGATGGGTTGTCGGATCACTGTCAGTGGTGGCCAGGACTTCAGCGCTGTTGGCGTGTCATCAAATCCGGCCACGGAGAGATCGCCGGGAAGCTCCAGCCTCCGCTGTTGCGCCACCCACACCACGCCTGACGCCATGTCGTCGTTGCTGGCCACGATCGCCGTCGGTCTATTTCGGAGATCGAGAATTTGTTGGGCAGCAACGCGCCCGGACTCGAAGTTGAAGTCCCCCTCTCTGGTGAGTTCGATCTGCACTGGAATCCCGGCTTTTCTCAACGCGTCCTGATAGCCGGCGCGCCGCTCCAGGCTGTCGGCGTGAGTGGGCGGACCGCTGATGAACCCGATTCGCCGATGCCCAAGGCGAATCAGGAACGTGGTCAGCTTTCGGGCGGCAGACCGATTATCGATTCGCACCGTGTGCATGCCCGGCAATGGACCTGCGGCCGCAATTGCTGTTGCTTTCATTTCGGAAAGCACCGCACTTCCGGCGAGCAGCTCGGCGTAAGGCGGAACCAGCAGCAGACCTTGAACACCACTGCGAGCAGCGTTCAGCACCAGCTTCTCGGTCGATCTCCTGGTTGGACTACTGCTCGAACGGACCAGCAACTGAGTCCCGTAGGCTGCGCTGGCATTGATCGCAGCCAGAAGGACTTGCGTCAGGAAAGGAGTCTGCCGATCGGAATAGAGCAGAGCGATTCGGCTGCAGCCTCCGCTCGCCAGCCTGCGGGCCTCATAGTTTGGAACATATCCGGTGTCGCGAATCGCCTGCCGCACCCTGGCGCGAGTCCGGTCACTGACCTTGCCGGTGCCATTGATGACGTTCGAGACCGTCATCATCGATACACCCGCCTGCTCAGCAACCGTCCGAATCGTTACAGCTGTGCTGCTACGACGTTGCCGTGTGCTGTTGAGTGTCATCATCTTGAGTGTCATCATCGACGACTCGGGGGGATGGAGTAAAGAGATCGGGCCCTGCAAAACTCTAAAAGATATAAACAAAGATATAAACATTGATGTACTTGAAGCGGCAATTCGGCATGGATTTGAGGCTTCGAATGAAAAGGTGAGCTGAAGAAATCATCAGCCAGCCGCCGCTTGGACATGAGGCGCCGGGGATCTATTCGTAGGCACCTGTGCAACGAGGTACGTCCCGTCTGTCCCCGTACTTTCCTGTCCCCGTACTTTCCCGGCTTGGGTGCCGGAACGGATCGCGTTTATGTTGCAGCTGGAACACATCGTCAGCACAGCTCTGTGCTCCCACTTTTGTGCTGACACCTAAGTGATTGAATCTACTGGGCGGGTTTTGGATCGTGAAAAAGTTTGTTCCGGTCGGAAGAGCGGATCTCAGGGTTGAGTGGTGTCGAAACTGGTGCTACTGCGTCCGTGGTACCCGCCCCTTCGGCAGGCTCAGGGCAGGCTCTTGCAATGTGCGCAAGGGCGGGGCACCCGGCCTTTGTGCAACGGGGTACGTCCCCTCGGTCACGGTATCTTCCCCGAAAGGCCGTAGAATAGACTGGCGTTTGCTCGCTCTTGTTTTTCGTGCGAATTTTGTGTGCCGTACGGTCGTAAAAGAAAATATTGTCACAACCAATCAGTTTAAGGAGAGCTTTTGAGGACTACGGCAAAGCAAGCCACGCTCAGTTTTGACGAGGCACCCCCCGGCTTACCAAGTGAATTGCTCTGCCCTGAGAAGGAAAAATCTTCTCAGCAAGCGGAACTTGAGCAGATAGCCTCAGCCGTAGAAGGTCTTGTCAATCCGAGGGCGTATACCGGACTGTATGGTTTTCATAAATATTGGGGAAAGAAGCCGATTGAGCCTCTGCGGTTTCTAGTTTCTGCTCTCACGGATGAAAGCGACCTCGTAGTTGACCCATTCGTCGGATCTGGTGCGATAGCCAGGGAATCTGTTCAGTTAGGCCGGCGCTTTTTAGGTGGCGATGTCAACCCGGCAGCCATTCGTCTGACCCGCTTTTTTGCAAATCCCTGCACCGCTGAAGAATACTCCGCGGCTCTCTATGAGCTAGAACAGACATTGCGGTCGTCGATTGACTCGACCTACCAAGTCGAGCCTTTCGGTGTGGCAAGTCATCTTCTTTGGCAGGGCGAACAGTTGCTTAGTGTGTGGGAGCGACAAAAGGGTAAACGAGTTCGCAAGGAACGCGAGCCAACGGTTGGCGATTGGGAATTGTCCACTTCTTTTGAATCATTTACTCCAAAGACTTTACGACCGTTGCGGCTTTTTCAGAATGGACGCATTAACTCCTTTGCAAATATCTCATGGCAAACGTTGTTTTCCGGGCGAGCCCTACAAAATATCGACTCGCTACTAACGAAGATAAGACAGTTTCCCAGTCCAACACGCCAAGCGCTTGAATTGACGCTTACCGCAGCCGTAGGACAAATGTCGAGGATGGTTTTCGCCATCACGTCGAGAGGTAAAACGATCGGTTCTGCGCCAGGACGAGTTGAGGTCGGAAGTTGGGTCATTGGCTATTGGCGGCCGGAGATGCATTTTGAAGTAAACGTTTGGAATTGTTTTGACTCAAAGGCCAGAAAAGTAAAAAAGGCCTTGAACGATGATATGCCGCTACGGACTCTTTCATCCTCGTTTGAATCCGTAGTTGGTGGACAGTCTCTACTCTCAGTCGAGAAGCAAGATGCTTTGGCGCTTCTAGAAGGATTGCCAGTATCGTCTGTAAAGCTCTTAATAACAGACCCACCTCACGGCGATCGGATTCCTTATCTCGAACTCAGCGAGATATGGAACGCGATTCTAGACGAGGAGTCGCGTTACGAAGATGAAATCGTCGTGTCTAACGCTAAAGGGCGGAACAAAACTCCGGAGAGATATTGTTCTTCATTAAACGAGTTTTTCTCCCTTGCTACCGACCGTCTACAAAGCGGCGGGTTCCTCGTTTTATTTTTTAACTCGCGTCGGGATGACGACTGGTCGTCCATTCGCGGTATAACCGACGACGCCGAAATGAATTTGCTGGGTTGTTTTCCGATGGAATATTCAGCTACCTCCGTGGTCCAGGATAACCGTGAAGGTGGTATGAAGAACGACTACATCTTGATTTACGCTAAAGGCTCCCCATCAGAAAGGGCATTGTCTGTCTTAAGAACAGTTCCAGGTTGGAAAATCGGCTGGCCTGAATAAAGGAGTTCGCTTAATGCCGCTGACGTTTGAAGCCGCCAACAATAAATATAAAGCAGATGCCATTGAGGAGTTGAGCCAGACGGAGGACGGTCGGCGCTTCTTGTTGATGCGCTCCCTGTCGAGAGCGGAGCACATGCAATCGCTAGCCGCCACATGCGGCATTGATGTGACCGCCTTAGGCAACCGTGACTTGTTTGCAGCGCTCTACAAATCCACTATTTCCATCGACCAGCTCAAAAATTCCGTAAAGACTATCTTTGACGCACAGCGTGCCGTTCGCGCTGCAAATGAGGCGACACTCGTAAATGAACTGTACAAGATGAAGGAATTTTATTGGGGTGGTCTACATCAAAATTCGCTGGAGAAGACGATTATCGACAACTATGTAAAAAGAATACAAAGTTATGATGACCTTAATGTGAAAATTGATAACGAACTTTTTGAAAGCATGAAGGGCTATGTTAGGTGCTCTTGGTATAACCACTGGACGTCAATAATCATTGAAGATATTTTCAAAGAACACAAAAATGTGCTGCCTGCGGTAGGGCTGGTAAAGAAGATCGACTTCTTTGTCCATGACGTTCCCTTCGATTTGAAGGTTACCTATCTGCCGGAAGGGTACGTTAAAGACCGGAGAAGGCAGAAAGGTCTTCGGCCTGAATTGACGCTCTTGAAGCAGGCAGCACGAGCACGCGGCCTGGCAATTGATGCTGATCTGAGCGACGCCGACCTGCTAGAGCATCTGTGGAACGTAATTGCTGACCAGCCTGACGCTGAGGCTCGAAAATTAATCGCTGGCCTAAAGGAAACAAGGCTGGAGATGGTCGCAGACATACAAAATGACGCGTCGCTGTTGATTGTATGGTTATACGAGAACCAAGGTGAGAGGCGATTTGATGCGTCCAACCGCCTGTTTTTAGTGCTAGTGAATGAAGACAGTTTTTTTCAGTCATGGCAACTGAAGCGAAATCGTACCCTCCTGGTCAAAGAAATTGGGGCCTACCTCGATAAAGTTCCCTCTGCCGCAGGTAAACCAGTTAGCTTTACGTGGGAGGGGAGCACGTACAGTACGACCGCCGATGTAATTGTAGTGAGACACGCCCCGGCAAAGGGCTAATCACAGGCAATCTAAGGCTGGGAAAACTGGGAAACAGAACGGAACCTTCCCCGTGTGCCTCGCTAACCTTTGTCAGGTGGATTAGCGTCGGCGAGGAAGTCCCTTTGCCGAGGCCTCTCATCCAGCTGGTTCCCGGAACGGTTCCACAGAGATGCGCTCGTCACACACTTCCGGGGGATGGAGTAACGATATCCGGCCCTAAGGCAGAGCATAGGCAATGATGCCGCCGCCGTTCTTTACCTTGGGATTCTTACCGCCGCCGGATGACACCGCAAAATACTGCTTGCCGTTCACGGCATACGTCGAGGGCGTGGCAACGCTCGAGGTTGGCATCGTGTCTTCCCACAGGAGCTTGCCCGTCAGCTTGTCGAAGGCGCGGACCTTGTTGTCGTAGACCGTTGCGGCGATGAAAAAGATGCCGCCTTTGGTGACGATTCCCCCGCCATAGTTCTCACTGCCGGTGGTGGGGTCGTTCAACTCGGGATACTCACCGAACGGGATCTGCCAGATATATCGACCCGTGTTGAGATTCAACGCATTCAGCGTGCCCCACGGCGTGCTGACCGCAGGGTAGCCATCCGGGTCCAGGAACTTTGTATAGCCCTGGAACACATAGTCGACGTTCGCGTTGGCGACGTTCGCGCTCGCGTTGTCCGGTGTAGCGTTGTTAGGTGTAGGCGCCGGCTTCGAGTTGTCATCACTGATGTAAGCCACCAGGCCGTCAATCTGAGTTTTGCTCAGGCTGCCTTCAAATCCGGGCATCCTCCCAGATCCATGGGCGATCATTTGTGCGATCTGCGGGCTCGCCATCCGCTTGGTCAGTCCAAGCAATGCGGGGAACGACGGCGGGTTGCCCTTGCGGTCGACGCCGTGGCAACCGGCGCAGGAGGCGCTGTAGATCTCGGCAGCAGAGGCCTCGCCGCCGGTCTTCTTAACCTGCGCCCGCAACTTCAGGATGTAGGCTTGTTCGTTGGAGTTGATATAGAGAATGCCGGTTTCGGGGTCCCAGGCAGCGCCGCCATATTCGCCCCCACCATCCAGTCCCGGGAAGATGACTGTGCCCTCGAGCGAGGGTGGATCAAAGCGGCCACGGTTGCTCATCGTCGCCAGATGCGCCCGCACTGCCGCGTTGGCGGCGGGCGTACGCTGGGTCAAGGTCTCCTCCGTGAGTCGCTGACGAGCGAACGGTTCAGGCGCCGCAGGCAAGGTCTGGCTGGTTGCGGGCTTTTCGCCCGGAATGGTGCTAGGAAAGACGGGCACCTCCTGCACCGGAAACAGATTTTCGCCCGTGACCCTGTCGAACACCCAGACGAAACCGTACTTCGTAATCTGGGCTACAGCAGGAATGTCCCGGCCGTCACGGCGAACGGTGACCAGCGTCGGTGGCGTCGGTGGATCACGATCCCACAAGTCGTGTTTCACGAGTTGGTGGTGCCACAGACGCTTGCCGGTATTGGCGTCAAGCGCCACCACCGAGGTGCCAAAGAGCGTATCGCCTTCGCGATCGGCGCCGTAGAAATCCTTAAATCCCATGCCCGTCGACGCCAGCGGAAGGTAGACAATGCCGCGCTCAGGATCGAGGCTCAGACCGGACCATGCGTTGCCACCATTCGCAGTCTTCCATGCATCCTTGGGCCACGTGTCGTAACCAAATTCGCCGGGCTGCGGGATCGTGTGGAAGATCCACGTCAGCTTTCCGGTGCGCACGTCATAGGCGCGAATATGACCGGGCGTCGCGCCAGTGCTACCGAGGATAATGAGGTCTTTATAGATCACGCCGGGCGAATTGACGTTCACCGATACCGAGTGTGGATCTCGCCCAAGATCTTGAGTCAGGTCGACCTTGCCGGCGTCGCCGAAACTTTCAACCGGTTTTCCGGTTTTGGCATCTACCGCCATCAGTCGATTCCGCCAGGTGAACAAAATCCGCTCATCTCCAGTAGTTCCGTCGGTCCAATAGCAAACGCCGCGCAATCGCCCATTGCCGGTAACCGGTGCGCCCTCAGCGGGATCGTAGACCCAGTTCTGCGCGCCAGTGCCCGCATTGAGACTGAAAATGCGCCCCTTCGGAGAGGCGAAATACATGCGTCCTTTGACCACGATGGTGTCCCCTTCCATGTCGTTGGTCGGGGCGCCATCCCCGGTGTCAAACGTCCACGCGACTTTCAGGCGTTGGACGTTCTTGGTATTGATTTGATCGAGCAGCGAATAGTGTGTTCCGTGCGGATTGCCGTGATAAACGGCCCAGTCCGCGTTGGCAGCCTGAGAAGAAGCCTGCGAGGAAGCCTGGGAAGAAGCCTGCGAGGAAGCCTGGGAAGACGCCTGCGGGGAAACCTGAGAAGATGCCTGCGGGGAAACCTGAGAAGATGCCTGCAGGGAAACCTGAGACGAGGTCTGCGAGGAAGCCTCGGCGCCTGTGGCGGAGGAATGGGCCTGAACGTTCGGCCCGTGCACATGGCTGGAGGCGAGTAATGCACACGCCGCTGCAATTACGATTCGTTTCATTGGCTCATCCTTCGTAGCAGGCTTGGTTGTAGCGAGCTTGTTCGCATTCGCGTCACGCGCTCTTATCAATCGTTTTTGCGCCGCTCACTTGGCAGCTGCAGGAATGGACTTCTTCGCTGGGGCAGCCCAGGGAATTCATGACGCAGCGCCGACCGATGCAGCGCTGACCCATAAAGTATAGAGGTTTAGCGTTAAACGCAACGCGGACTTTTGCGGAGCCTCAGTCGGGTTGACGCGCCCGGCCTGAAATGGTCCCGTCTGCCCCTATATTTTGGCCAAGAAAACAACATTACTGACGCGGAAAAGATGGTAGTCTGATCGATACGCTAATGAGCCCCAAGCCCAAGATCATTGATCTTTTCTGTGGTGCCGGCGGCTTTACGTTAGCCAGTTGGCAGGCTGGATTTGAGTGCGTTGCTGGTTTTGATGCAAGCGAAGTGCTGTCGAGCCGATTTTCAGAAAACTTCCCCAAATCAACATTCATAAAGTGTGATCTGCGATCCGCAGAGGTCAGCGAAGTCTTACGAGCCGCTGGACTGAAGGCGCGCGAGATAGACGGGATAGTCGGCGGGCCGCCGTGTCAAGGTTTTAGCTGGATCGGAAGACGAAAATCCGACGATCCCAGAAACGCTCTAATACACCATTTTTTCCGTCTCGTTAACGGCATAAAGCCAAGGTTTTTCGTAATGGAGAATGTGCCGGGTCTCCTACACGAACCTTTTTCAGTTCGCCTCAAACGTGAGCTTGCTCGGCTGTCCGATCACTATTCCATGTTGGGTCCATTGTTGCTGGATTCGGCAGATTTTGGCGCAGCGACTCGTAGGCAGCGGATATTGATAGTCGGGATTGATTCACGACACGTCGATCCGATTGCCAAGGACGACCTCGTCCAGCGTTTCGTTCCAATAAAATCTACCGTTAGAGACGCCATACACGATCTACCGGACCCTGTGTTAGTGAGCGAAAAGAACAGCGATGGATGGGCTGGATACAGTCGTGATCCGTTTTGCGATGAAAAGGGATTGTTTGCACGCAAAGCGCGTGCCGCTCCGCCAGCGCATTTGGGATCACCATTGGGGCGTGAATTTTTGGCGAAAGGTTTGGTGTCGGGTTTTCAATACACGGAACACACGCAGGAAGTTGTGAATCGCTTTGACTCCGTCCCAGCGGGAGGCACAGACTCGATCAGTAGGTTTCCTCGCCTTGATTGGGATGAACAGTGTCCAACGCTGCGTGCAGGAACGGGTCCTGAAAATGGATCGTTTCAGTCCGTTCGACCGATTCATCCGACGTGCAATCGAGTTATCACGGTTCGTGAAGCGGCCCGATTACAAGGCTTCCCCGATTGGTTCCAATTTCATCCGACGAAATGGCATAGCTTCCGCATGATCGGCAACAGTGTAAATCCTCAAATGGCGAATGAAGTCCTTAGCGCCATTCGGATGCGTCTCTAAGCGGTTCTACGGATGGAACTCACCGTACATGGGATAGTCTTGGTAAAACATCCTGTAAGCTTCGATCTCGCTAGGCTTGAGTTCAAAAGGCAAGTCTTCGGGTTTGGGAGCGACAGCGCACGGCATTCGCTTGTCCAGTTCTAATTTCTCTTTGAAGGTCAATTGCGGAACCTGAATTTCAAACTGTTCGTGATGTGCGAAGAATTCAAAGGAAGACTGAAGGGAAAGCCCCTTCACTATTCTCTCGTCGTTAGTATCGACAATCATTCCCCCATACGTCACCATTTTTGACCCGTCAGAATAGGCAAAGTTGAACAAGGGAAAGAAGTCCAAGCCTGTCGCGGTGTTCAACACGCTGCTTTTCATGAAATTAAACATTATCTCGCCCAGCAATGCGGGAAACTGGTTCTTGCTTAACCGTTTCTCGGCATCCGTAGGAATATAGGTGGCGTTAACCAGTCCTTTGAGAACCGTCATCGGGTCAACGATCTCATCGTTTTCCGTGATACTTAGTTGGGCTGCTTCCGCGTTCACGGACAACATCACCACGTTGCCCGTCGTGCTTTTGACGATGATCTCGTTCAGGTCATCGAACATATACGGCCTGAGCACATCGTCGTAATCCAGCCATGCAATCGTCCTGTTATCCCAAGACAACTCCCTGAGCACAGATGTACTCATCCCAATCTTGACTTCAACACACGAATACGGCGCATTGAACGAGACTCGTTTCGCTCTGCTGTGCTCTTTCTCGATTGTGACGAGTTCGTTGATACCGATGCTTTTGTGCATCATTATGAAGTCGACAAACCACATCGAGCCAAGTCCCAAATATCGATAGTCGCGCCAATCGAAGCGAGCGTTCTTCCCGATCGTGTTCAGAATTCGAGCGATCAGTTTGCGCTCGACATTCTTGTTTGGACGCAAAGAATAGTTGATGGCTTCAAATGATCGCATCCAGACTCCTTATTCAACTTCTTTTTCTTTGACGTAGTCGAACGTTCGGATGCCTACTGCTCGGGGCGACGCACTGCGCATACCCAGTGCCCTCGCGACTGCTTCAACGTCAGCGGTCGGCTTGTTATAGCAAATCCGAGTCATTCCGCCTGTTGCAATGGTCGGAAGTTTCATCGTTTCTCGACGCGCAACCTGGAGGACGGATTTTGTGGGAGCTGCTCTCTCGATTTCGCGGGCTTTCTTAAGTTCGACTTTCCTCTTGTTCGTATATTCGATGAATTTGGCTGATGCTTCCTTCATCATGAGAAATGCAGCTTTATAAACGGTGCTGCTCGGGTCAACATCTCGCTTGGTTGTTTTCCAAGGAAGCAAGTCGGGATTGTGGGAGTCGAATCTAGCGACGCCTAAGAAACCGTAGTATTGGGGATGCCAGATACCGACGCCGGGAGTTCCCCAACCGGACAGGGCCGTCTTGTCAGCCGTAACAACAACGCGATCATTGCAGACAACGTACCAGCCGTAGACATCCATGTCGGTGAGTGTGGCGTCGGAAGAATCATCCTCTGGCGGGGGCGTCGCTAACCCCGCACTAATCTCTATGCTCACATCACCAATCTTCTTCGTGATCTTCATTGGCGCGATCTGTTCACTCTCACGAAACGAAGGCATGATTGGTTTTGCCTTCTTATCGTTCACTCGAATGTCCAAGCCTTGCTGAAGAATGAAGGCGTAGTCGCGCTCGACGGTATGGTTCATGTCAATGGCGAATGCAGGTGTTTCAAAATCGCGTTTGATGCCGGGATAGAGTCTGTGGATTTTGATAGTGGTTCCGGCAGGTACTTCCGTTCCCGACCGCTTGACATCGGTTAGGTCAAAGTCCCAATCCGTTTCCGGTTCACGATCACGCCACTTGTCCACGTCGATGTCCAACGAAAAAGACTCTTGCCCAGTAGAAGTAACAAGATTGATGTCTTTACCCATTTTGAACATGGCACGTTTCATCCCGATGCCATAGAGACCAATCGACTGACCAGAATCTTCAATTACATCGTCGGGTCGTCCAAAACGGAAGGCATATTCCTGGGCGATCTTGATCGGAATCCCACCGCAGTTGTCAGAGATGGAAAACGACCGCTCACCAAACTGAATCTTTACGTCGAAGCCGCTGTAGCGTGGGGCATTGCCATCGGAAGCACCGTGCTTGAGACGGTTGATTCCGTCTACGCTGTTGTCAAGCAGGTCCAACATGCAGTCGGTGAGAGAAATATCCCTCGTAATCATCCTGATAAAAAATCCCTTGGAGGGATTCCCAGCAGCCTTGAGTTTTGCTGGCATAATTGACCTTGTGCTTCAGCGAGGATGAAATGGCCCGCGTAAAGTAATACAGGGACGGACGGCGTAATTCAAGTGGGAGAGGATATGACCGACTACCTGACCCCCGAACAACGAAGCATGGCGATGTCACGAGTGAAGAGCAAAGACACGAGTTTGGAACGACTCGTAAGGTCGGAACTTCACAAGCGGGGTTACCGTTTCAGAAAGAATGTACCGACTCTCCCGGGCAAGCCCGACATCGTTTTTGTCAGCGCACGGCTTGCTGTTTTCGTCGATGGCGACTTTTGGCACGGCTACCACTTTCAGCGTTGGGGATTCAAGCTAAAACCATATTGGCGGCAAAAGATAGAAACGAACAAATCGCGGGACTTGAAGAACTTCTGCAAGCTGCGTAGGCGCGGGTGGAGAGTTCTCCGCGTCTGGGGTCACGAGATAAAAAAAGACGTACACGCTGTCGTCCAAAAGATCGCTAGGCTTGTTGAGGCAAATATTCTCTGATCCTGTGAAACGCGGTGGAACAGACGGAACCTTCCCCCGTGCCACCCGCCTCGCCATCAGATGCGCAATGCCGATGAAGGTTACAGTGATGGGCTGTGGCACTTGGTCTTTGGTCTGAGGGCGCAGATATTAATCACTCGCACGCTGTAACCTTCTCCCTGTTGAATCCTCAAACTCTTGCGCACAGTAACGACGCAACTTCGGACGTTGCCTCTTCGGACGACGCCGGGAGGGCGTTTGCGTAAATGGGACCATTCCCCAGAGGAGTCAATGCAATGATGAAGTCAGTTCCCGGCCTTTTGGCCATCGCGCTCGTTATCGGAGCTTTCACCACCAACGTGTATGCAGCCGATGCCAAAAAGGGTGTTGGCAACTCAATCTTCGTGATGACGAATAACAACACGCAGAACGAGGTTTTAACCTACCAACTTAATCGAAACGGACAGTTCGTCCTCACTTCAAGCGTCGCGACGGGTGGTCGCGGAAGCGGTGGTGAAAATGATCCGCTTCAGTCGCAAGGCTCTCTCACACTCAGTGGCGATCACACTCTGCTCTTTGCTGTGAATGCTGCCAGTGGAACGGTCTCGAGTTTCCGCGTCCTCAACAACGGCCTGCCTGTCCTTGCCGACCAGGAATCTTCGGGCGGTGCTTTTCCGATTGCGGTAGCGGAACATAACGGCGTTGTCTACGTGCTCAATGCGGGTGGAAACGGCGCTGTGGTCCCATTCAGAGCGGATGGGCATGGACGGCTTCACGAGATACAGAACTCGTCGGCCTTTCTCACCGGCCTGAATTCAGGTGCTTCCTCGATCTCGGTAAGCCCCAACGGTCAGTGGCTTATCGTGATTGAGAAGGTTTCGAACCACATAGACGTCTTTCCAGTTCATCCCGATGGAACTCTTGGTACGGTGGTCGCTAACACCAGCGTCACGGCGGGTGTCTTTGCGACTGTGTTTACACCCAACGGACAGCTGATTGTTTCCGAGAACCAGCCCAGCAACGGGACGGACACGTCGACCATCTCTTCCTATACGATCAACCCAAACGGTACGATCACTGCAATCAGCCAAAGCATCCCCACCGATGGGAATGGCAACTGCTGGAATGCCATCACCCCGAATGGTGAGTGGGTGTATGTCGATAATGCCGGCACGTTCACCGTTGCAGGATTCTCGATTGCCGCGAGCGGAGCTTTGACTCCAATTGCCGGCACAATCCTCATCACTCTGCCTGACGGTTCCACCAACCTTGACATGGCGACCAGTGGGGATGGCAAATATTTGTTCAATCTCCTGTCTGGCTCCGGCGCCCTCGGGGTGTACACCATCAATTCCGACGGAACCCTCACTCAACTCGGAGATATTGAGGGACTTCCGCAGGCTGCCGGCTTCAACGGCATTGCAGCCTTGTAACCTGCAGCCTTGTAACATGCAGCCTTGTAACATGCAGCCTTGTAACATGAAAAGACGGTTTGCCCGCGTGGACACCTCCTGCAGTCCACGCGGGCGCCGACAAATCTCTCTGCGTGACGGTAGTTCGGTCAGTTGAGCTTCGGCGCGAATTTCGCTACAGATCAGACTCAAAATCACCCCTGTAACAATTCGAGGTGCCGTACATCAGATATGTACTGTTCGGCTGGGAGGTAGTCCGATGCGTCTTTATCCCGTGCTTGCCCTTTCCCTCGTGCTTCTGCATCCGTATTTTGCCGTGCCCCAGAATACCGGTGAAGGAAGTCCAGCATCCGTAGCGATCGTGGAGCTGTTTACTTCGGAAGCATGTTCCAGTTGCCCTCCGGCCGATGCGCTGCTGCGCCAAATCAATCTGAAGCGAACAAGCGCTGGACAACTGATTGTTGGCGTCAGCGAGCACGTCACCTATTGGAACAGCGCCGCGTGGAAGGATCCGTTTTCTTCGCGGGCATTTACCGACAGGCAGAGTGCCTATGCCTCGCGCCTCTCTCCGGATGGATCCTACACACCTCAGATGGTTCTGAATGGGCGTGAACAGTTCATCGGCAGCGATGCCGGCGCACTTGAGCAGGCTCTTAGAGACGATGCTCGGCGCCCTCACTTGGTCCTGAGCATCCTCGCCTCCACACCCTCCCCCTTGGGAGTGGATGTAAAGTTCTCTCTCGCGGGAGAGATATCAAGGCCACTCGATATCTTCGCAGTACTGACAGACGACGCGGATCAATCCAGCGTGCAGGGGGGAGAAAATGGTGGGAGGCTCCTGCAGCACGTGTCGGTTGCGCGCTCGCTGACCCGTGTAGCAATGCTCCGGGGTGATCGGGAACAATCCGTGCACATCGTGCTGCCTGAGGGATTCCAACCTGGTAGTGGTTCTGGTCATCACCTGATTTTGCTGGCCCAGGAGCAACATCTAGGCGCAATTGTCGGAGCCGCTACAATACCGCTCTAAGTTTTACGGGGATCTGCATTAGGCGGGTGGCCCACCTTTGATCTCGCCTGCAGAACCAAGAAACTGGGTGCCCCATCCTCGCGTTCTTTGCGAGGGTGGGTGACGATGCTCCCCGCAGCGCCGATTTTGAGCCCGCCGAAAATCTCATGGTACAAGCAGCATCGTACCCGCCCTTGCAAAAAACGCAAGGACGGGGCACCCATGTCTTGGTCGTGCCAAAGTCAAAAAGCCGGGCCACCCGCCCTGTAACTTTTTCCCGAGTTCTGTGTCACATAATGTATTCCACTTTAGGAGTGTGTTGGCATGCGCGTGTTTGGCTTCACCTTCCACAGAGACTCCATGCTCGCCAGAGTTCAGATCAACAAAACAGTGCTGTTTGTCCTCTTCGCCATTGGGGTTTTGACGATCGGAGCACCCGCATTCGCTAAGACGCCGGCAGAAGGGGCTCAAGCACCCGATTTCACGCTTTCAACGCCCCTCGGGTAAAGCGGTTCGGATGTCAGGGATGCACCAAGGACATGACCTCGTTCTGGTGGTGTTGCGGGGATTCCCCGGTTATCAATGCCCTTACTGCACGAAGCAGGTACATGACTTTATCGAGCATGCCTCTGGCTTTGCGGCAAAAAACACGACGGTCCTCCTTGTCTACCCAGGACCTCCGGCCGACCTCGACCAGCACGCTAACGAATTCCTGGCCAAGCAGCCGGAGTTGCCGTCCAACGTCGTACTGGTCACGGATCCGGATTATGCGATGACCAATCTCTACGGGCTGCGCTGGGATGCGCCAAACGAGACGGCATATCCATCGACCTTCATCCTCGACACGAAGGGGACGATCGTTTTCGAGAAGATTAGCCACACTCACGGCGACCGGATGTCGGCTCAGGATGCGCTCGATCACCTCTCGGCAAATTAGTTACCTATGACGCTGCGTCTGGGAGTCACTCCGTCTTCTGGGAAACGCGGGACACAGAAACGCGGGGACGGACGAAACCTGCTCCCGTGTCGCCTCGCCAACCTTCGCCAGCCGGATTACCCTCTGCGAGGAAGTCCCTTTGCCGCGGCCTCGGATCCAGCTGGTTCACGGAACGGTTCCACAGCGATGCGCTCGTAACATACATTCAAGACGGTGAGGTTTTCTGTACCACCCGGCAGTTGAAGGACTACGCTGTCACCCGCTGCCGACTTCATCAATGCGCGCCCCAGCGGTGACACCCAACTGATGTGGTTGCGGTCGAGATCGATCTCGTCAGTGCCTACGATGCTCACCACTCGCTCCACTCCCGCGGCATTGGCATAGCGCACGGTTGCTCCGAAGAAGGCCTTCGTCGCCGCTTGGCCAGATCTCGGAGCTTCCGGGTCCACCACTTCCGCGGCTTCGATTCGCTTGGTGAGAAAGCGAATCCGCCCATCGATCTGCCGCAGCCGCCGCTTGCCGTACCGATAGTCGGCGTTGTCGCTGCGATCGCCATTGCTGGCAGCCCACGCCACCACTTCCGTCACGGCGGGGCGTTCCCTGGTGAGCAGAAACCGGTGCTCATCTTTGAGGCGCTCGAGCCCACTCGGCGTTATGTAGTTCTTGACTGGCGTCGCGGGCTCGTCCGCTTGTGGTTTTCTTGTAAAACCTTTGCGCATCTCGTAATCCTTCCGGGGCGAATCCAGCGGGGCTGAAGCCGGCTTGTGCGAATCAATTCCAGAAACTCCTGGATCACGGGCAAGCTGGGAAGTACCCCCCAAAAGAAGGGTTGTCGGCTAGTCGGCAGTTGGTTCGCGTGCCAATAAATAAGGGGAACTGTATGGCAGTTCCCCTTATTTGGACAGTTTTTGGACAGTCGTTACAAGTGCCCAATTGCCCGTAACCTTATGATTGCGTTGGTTGCGGGGGGTGGATTTGAACCACCGACCTTTGGGTTATGAGCCCAACGAGCTACCAGACTGCTCCACCCCGCATTTCGATCATAGCAACGGTGGCCAGTGCCGTCAAACTGCCTTCTGCGCCGGTCCCTTATGGCTTGCGGATCTCGTAACCGAAGATTCATCCGCGTACTTTCTCGAATCCGGGCAAATTATCGTCTTACCCGCTTGCAAGCTCTGGTGGTTGGATGGTGGCGCCCCAAACTTGCAAAAAACTGAAGCATCCTGTTAACGTTCGTGGCATCCAAGCGGTGTTGCCTGGAGCGCCGATGGAACCGGCGTTCCCAGCAAGCGCAGCACCAGTCGCGAAAAATCAGGAGGGTCCGCTATGGCGAAGAAAGAAGTCCCCGCCGGCCGTAACACTACCATTACCGCACAGCCCCGGATTCACCAGCATGCCGCTGAAATTCAAGCGTACGGGACGGTCTCCCATGCGCTGCCGCTCGAGTTAGAAGAGCCGGTGCGTCTGGAAATGACCGAGCAACTGAATCTGTTGCTCGCCGACAGCATCACCTTACGCGATCTTTACAAGAAGTCGCACTGGCAGGTCGCGGGACCAACGTTCTATCAACTGCATCTGCTCTTCGACAAGCACTTCGGCGAGCAAGTGGAGATTGTTGACGAGATTGCCGAGCGCATTCAGTTGCTCGGTGGAGTCTCTCTCGCCATGGCCGCCGATATCGCGGAGACCACGCGCATTGAACGTCCGCCGCGCGGCAGGGAAGAAGTGCCAGTGCAGATCTCGCGGCTGTTGGACGCGCATCAGATCATTATCGGCCACTGCCGGGAACTCGCCAGACGCGCGGATGACCTGGGCGATGACGGCACGAACGATCTCGTGATTAGCGACGTTCTCCGTCCCAACGAATTGCAGGCGTGGTTCCTGAGCGAGCACCTGGTCGATATGCCGCTGGTTCATGCGGTCGAGCCCGATGCGCGCAAGGTGGGATAGGCAAAGCTTCAACGACGAACAGGTAGACTGCGGGCTCATGGCTCATGCCGGAGCCCGCATGGATTCGTAGGGTTAGCTACACTTTCATGTTGTCGTGATCGTAGTATTCGTATCCCGACATCGGTTTCTCGCCGCCCTTTTTCCAGATGCGCGAGTCTTCCGGCAATTTGTTCAGCACCCGCGCCATCTCGCGAATGTGCATGGCCACGGTTCCGCAGCATGCGCCGATGTAGTTGATTCCCAGGTCGCGCGCCTGTAGGGCGTACTCGGCCATATCTTTCCGCGTGAGTTGCAGAGGATCCAACGCATACGGAAATTGCGGCAGACTGGTAAAGTCGGGTTGGTCTTTCGGCGTGCGATAAGCGACCGGTTGGCACGCAAGATATCCTGAAACGGCTTTACGCATTTGCTCCATCGGTCCAAGAATATGCTGCGGCGGGCGCAGGCAATTCATGCCGACAATGTCCGCTCCTGCGTCGAACAAAGTCTTCGCGGCGTCGGCGGCATTGGTGCCTTCGGCGGTCTCACCTTTATTTTCAAAACAGATCGTGACCATTGCGGGTAAGCCCGTCCGCTTTGCGCGCTCCACCGCGATCAGAGCTTCGCCCAGCCAGGAAAATGTCTCTCCAATAATGAAGTCGACGCCCTCGTCGACCTGAACGGCGAGTTGTTCATCGAACGTCTGCCTCACCCGATCGGCCGCTGAAGCGCTGCCAGGCTCGTACATCCATGTCAGGCTGATGTTGCCCGCGACCAGGCATTGATCGCCCGCAGCCTCACGGGCCACTCGGACCGCCGAGCGATTCAGCTCTTCCAACCGGTTCTCCAAACCGACGGTAGCCAGTTTGTCGCGGCTCGCATAAAAAGTAAGCGCCTGCAAAACCTCAGCGCCGGCTTCGCGAAACTCAATGTGCAACTCGCGCAGAGCCGCCGGATACGTCAGCGCCACCTCCGGCGTGAACGGACCCGCGCGTACCCATCCGCGCTTTTCCAGTTCCAGTAGGTAGCCGCCGTCGCCCAATACGGGGCCGTCTTTCAAGCGATCGAGAATGCCTTTCTTTTTCATGTTCATGCTTGCTCCTGAGTGGTAAGCAGATGTCACGCCGCCGCTTCCTGCAATCGTCCCTTCTTCCAATCGCGCAGAGCCTGATGCGCCGCATTCCGACCTGGCGCACCAGTAACGCCGCCACCGGGATGAGCCCCCGCTCCACACAAGTAAAGACCGTCAATGGGAGTTCGATACTGCGACCAGCCCGGTACGGGCCGCATAAAGAAAAGTTGTTCCAGCCGCAGATCACCATGAAAAATATTGCCTTCGGTCAAGCCGTAGGTGCGCTCCAGATCGAGCGGAGTCAGCACCTGCCGCGCCACGATCGCGCCGGGAACATTGGGTGCGTACTCGGCGATTTTTTTGACTACGCGATCGCCCAGCAGTTCGCGCTTCTCGTCCCAGTGGCCTTCCCGCAAGTGGTAGGGAACGTACTGCACAAAGCAAGTAAGAATGTGCTTGCCCGGAGGCGCCAGCGAATCATCTGCGTTCGACGACACGACGCAGTCAATCCACAGTTCTTCAGGGATCTCACCAAACTTCGCAATGTCGTAGCAGCGCTCGGCGAACGCAAGCGAAGGAACCAGCGTATAGAACGTACGCTCCAGAGCGGTCGCGGTTGGAGAGGTCCCGGTGAACCTCGGCTCTTCTGCCAGCACCATATTTACTTTTGCGCACGGCCCCTGCATCTTGATGCCGCGAACGGAAAAAAGAAAATCTTCGGGCAGTTCTTTCGAGTCGATCAGTCCGAGGAAAGTTCGCTTCGGATCGGCGTTCGAGAGAACCATGCGGGCGCGGAGTTCAGTGCCGTCTGCCAATATCACGCTGCGCGCGCGGCCATCGCGCACCTCGATGCGTGCCACCACCGCCGACGTCCGAATCTCCACTCCCAGCTTTTTCCCAGACGCAGCCAGCGCCTGTGTAATCGACCCCATTCCTCCCATTACATGTCCGTAAAAGCCTTGCTGTTGGTGCTCTCCGCCGCTCAGTAGATGAAAAAGCAGCCCAATGGCCGTTCCCGGCTGATACGGTCCGCCATGTTTGCCGTATACGTTATTGGCCAAAAACATGGTCTTCATTTTCTCGGATTCGTAGTTGTGATCGAGAAATTCGCCAAGGCTGCCGGTGAGGAAAGAGACGAGCTGCGAAATCTCCGCGCCCGATATTCCGCGAAAGCGTCTGCCGACTCGGAATAAGTCCGTCCATCCCCTCATCGTTGACGTGTCGATCTCCGGCGGAGGCTGCATAAAAAATGGCTGCAAGTAGCGTGCCAGCTTTTTCAGTTGATCGTCGACTTGCACAAAGCGTGCTGCATCTTTTGCGGAAATCTTTGAGAATTCCTCCCGCGCCCGCTCGCGGTCAACCCACCACGGCACAACATGACCGTCTGGAAAAGGAACCTGAATCGCCGGATCGCAGGGAACCATGCGCAGTCCATAATTGGCCAACTGCAATTCTGAAATCACCTCGGGCCGCAGCATGCTGGCAACATAGGAAGTGGTGGAGACGCGGCATCCGGGCGCGATTTCCTCAGTCACACAACATCCGCCAACAATTTCGCGCCGCTCCAGCACGAGCGTTGTGAGTCCGGCTCGCGCCAGGTACGCCGCCGCAGTAAGTCCGTTGTGCCCTCCGCCGACGACGATGGCGTCGTAAATCGTCCTGTTTCTAGTTTGACTTAAAGTCACGAAGTGAATCCAGAACCGAACTACACTATCGTAGATGGCGCTGAAAATGAAGTTGAAATCGCGATCGCCGTCCGGTATGCTTTCGTGACTTGTAGTCATTAAATATTTATGCCGGGAATCGCCAGCAATCGCGCCACGCCGCCGCTCTACCAACGCCAGGCCCCAACGCGCCCGCGCTCGGAGGCCAAGCGCAGCCGCATCATCGACGCCGCTACCCAACATTTTGCCGAACACGGTTATCACGCCGCCCGCGTCGGCGACATCGCCATCGCCCTCGGCATCGCTAAAGGCTCGATTTTTCAGCATTTCGGCAGCAAAGACGGGCTTTTCTTCGAAGTCTATAAACGCTCTGTCCGTTCTTTCGCCAAATATCTGGACGCCCCCGCTGAAATTCGCGAGGCTGGTTTCTTCGAAGTACTGCGCTATTGGCTGGTGCGCACCGAACATTTGGTGCACGAGGATTGGATTCCATATCGGATTTCGCTGCTCGGAAATTACGGCACCGATCTCGTTCTGAAGCGCGAAATCAACCACTTCCTCATCAGTGAAGATCCTTATGGCACGGTAAGTTTTGTCCGCTTCGGCCTGGAGCGCCGCGAACTGCGCAAGGACATGGACATCGAGATGATCGTTTCGATCGTCGATTGGATGATGGAACGCTTCCAGGACGCGTTGCTGACGGCGGAACTCGATCCCGGCTTATTCCGCCGCCAGGGTGAACGGGCCGAAAAGAAGGAAGCCAGAATCCAGCAGTTTCTGGATGTGCTGAAGCGGGCGATTGGCGAGCCAGAACCCGCATCCGCCGCTCGTCCGCAAATACGCCGCGATCGTCGCCGCTAGATTGGCAATCGCTCGCAGAATTATATTGTTCGCAATTTGTTGTAGATTAAAAGTGAAGTTCGCTATCCCTCCGAGACCATAAACATGCAAACCTCCGTCGAGCAGATTCTTTCCAGCTACAACGATCGAGCCCCACTCTCGGAGGCTTCGACCATCCCGGCTCCCTGGTATGTCGATCCGCGCATCGCCGAACTCGAGCGGCTGAATGTCTTCAGTAAGACCTGGCAACTCGTTGCCCGCACCGATCAGTTGGAAGACTCGGGGGACTTCGTCGCCACGCGTCTCGCAGGAGAGCCCATCATGATCGTGCGCGGCAGTGACGGAACGCTTCGTGCCTTCTATAACGTCTGCCGGCACCACGCCGCTGCGGTCGTGACTCAGCCCTGCGGCCGAGCGGAGATTCTGCAATGTCCTTACCACGGCTGGAAGTATGGTCTCGATGGCTCACTCAAAGGCATGCCTGAATTCGATGGCGTGCAGAACTTTGACCGCGCGGAGAATGGCCTGGTTCCGATCCGTGTCGAAATCTGGGAATGCTTTGTCTTCGTAAATCTCGATCCTCACGCAACTTCCTTGGAAGAATTCCTTGGTGGCCTGGTGAAGCGCGTCGCGCCACTCGGCATCGGCAAGCTGCATTACTTCGACCGCAGAAGCTACGACATTCATTGCAACTGGAAAGTGTACGTCGACAACTATCTCGACGGCGGATACCACGTGCCCCATCTGCATAAGGGCTTAAGCTCCGTGCTCGACTATAAGCAATACACCATCGAGAACGAAGACCGCTACTGTCTGCAATCGAGCCCCATGGTTGCCTCTGACGAAGACGCCGCGACTGGCGCCACGCGTAAAGGCGATCGCGCCCGTTATTTCTGGCAATATCCAAATCTCATGATCAATTGTTACGAGGGATACATGGATACTAACTATGTGATCCCCGTGGATGCCGACCACTGCACCGTGATCTTCGATTTTTATTTCGGCGACGTGAGCGAAGCGCGGCGGGCGTACAACACCGAGTCGGTAAACGTGGGCAACCGAGTGCAGGACGAAGACTTGGGCATTTGCGAAGACGTGCAGCGCGGCCTGAAGTCGAGGGCTTACGGCGCCGGCCGGCTCTCAGTGCGCCGCGAAGCCGGAGAGCAGTTGTTCCATCAGTTGCTCGCAGCGGATCTAAAGGGAACGCCGACGCCGTCGGTTACGCCGACCGATCAAGCAGTCGCGATTTAAGGCCTGTTTACCACGGAGACACCGAGCCACAGAGAAGACTGGAAATAAAGAGACAGGGCTTTTCTCCGTGTCTCCGTGGTGAATGATGGCCGCCCACTCACTGGTGATCCCGCGGAATCGTTTCCTGCCATGTTTTCGATTTCATCATCTGCCCGTCTTTCAGCAACTCCCGCGTGTATTTGTAGTAAAAGTTCTTTTGGTCGGTGGTGACCAGAAGATGTCCCCGCCACACCAGCGTGCGCCCCTTCAGTGAGAAGGTGCTCTCCGCTTCGCCCCGCACCGAGCAGGTTTCCGGGTGTGCGTCGTCGCCCTCATAGGTGAGATTCTCTAAGTCACTTTGCGTCCCCCACGGATACTCATATCCATCTTTGCCTTTCCAGTACACGGTCGTCTTCTGGCGAGCCTCATCGCGCTCCACGGTCCATTCGCCGGGCCAGGGGAAGCCCTCGCTTTTCATGTCGGTCCGCTCTTCGGATGGCTGAGGCGGAGAGAATTCGGGCGCCGCCGCGCCTCGCAGCGGAACGACCGGAAGCACAAGGCGAGATCCATCGACGCCGCCCAGTTCGAGTGAAGTCGTCATCGCGTACGGCGTCGGCAGCACCATCGGCCACAATGCATTCGAAATAGCAACTCGGATGCGATGTCCTTTCGCAAACACCCAGGAAGTCAGGTGCATTTCGATGTCCAGCGGATAAACCTTGCCCGGCTCGAGATCGCGCGGATCGGTCCTTGATTCGCGTTGTGCTCCACTCAATCCAGCGCCAGTGATCTGCGTGACCGTGCCATCGGGAGCTACATCAGAAAGCCGCGCAAACCAGTTTGCCAGCGGCGCGCTTGCCGACGCGCGCAGCAGCGCGTGCGGTCGCCCAAGAATCGCCACATCATGATCGAGCGTAGCGGAATCGTAGACGAGGCTGAACGCGTCTACCGGCCGCGGATCACTCAACAACTCTCCCCACCAGAATCCGGCCTCAACACCAACGGTTGGAATGTATTTCAACTGATGCGACGCTTGAACGCCGGCAGAAATATCGAGCGTATGATTCCCCTGCAAGAAAAACGCAGTGTCCTTTGCATCTTTCGGCGGCCACACATCCTCACGACGCCACTCTCCCGGCACTTCCGGCAAGTTCGGATCCGGCGGATGCCAGTGCTGCATGTAAATTACCAGGCGCGGATCATCCCGCACCCCCGTGTCGCGTCCTTTAAGCCAATAATCGAACCAGCGTACCGCCTGATCGCGCCATTCGACTCTTGGCCCGAAATCCGCATCGTTGGGAAAGGAATGATTCCATGGGCCGACGATCGCTTTGATCGGAGCCTTCGACTTCATCAGCATGTCGGGAATATTGTCGCGATAGCCGTCTTGCAGGCCGCCGATCAGAAAACTCGGCGTCGTGATCTCGTTGAGCGGGCGCACGCGGTCGCGCCAGAACGCACCATCACGCTGATGTTTCAAGTAAAGCAGAGACCAGGGCGGCGAGTCGAAACGCGGTCCCAGAACTTTTTCGTCGAGCGAATAATCCGGAGCGCCCACCCAGCCCTCGGCCATGTCCATGTTCAATTCAAACTCGTCCACGTGTGCCATTCCGTCGACGTAGTGGACATCATCATGAAACAACTCCGCTGTCGCATGCACGGCAACAATCGCTTTCAACGCCGGAGGATGTCGCATGGCCATTTGCATCGCCGTAAACCCTCCCCAGGAAATGCCGAACATGCCGACGTTGCCGTTCGACCACGAATGCCGCGCGAGCCAGGCAATCACCTGCGCGCCGTCAGTTTGTTCTTGCTCGGAATATTCGCGCTCGGGTGGAACGCCTTCGCTGGCGCCAAAGCCGCGAATGTCCACGCGCACGCTCACATACCCGCGCCGCGCGAAGTACGCATGTTTGGGATAGTCGCCTGCCGCCGTGCCATCGTCCTTGCGATACGGCAAGTATTCCAGCAGGGCAGGGAACTTTTCTCCCGGCTTCGCGCCATCCGGCATGTACAGTGTCGCAGCCAGGCGAACTCCATCTGGCATCGGAATCCATGCCTGCTCCATGCGCACTCCGTAAACCGGAGGTGACGGCGGTTCGGTTGCAAAAACTTGAAGAGAAAAAAGAAGAAAAAAGAAAAGTATCTTGGACGCTTTCGCCAAAGGGTCTCCGAATCGCCAGTGAGCGCTGACCTCGAGTCACTCCTGCGGACCCTGTTCGCGCCGCATGGCGCGCAGATCGATGCCCAGTTGCTCCGCTTTCTTATACAGGTGACTGCGCTCCAGGCCAAGCGTTTTCGCCGCCAGACTCACATTCTGATGGCTGTGCTTCAGTTCCGCCACAATCACTTCCCGCTCAAACAACTCCACGCGATCCGCCAGGGCGCCGGAACCAACAGAGGCGGACACTGCCCCCGCGGTCTTCGGCAAGGCCATCTGCACCGTTGCCAAATCCACGGCGCTGTCCGTGGCCAGCAGCATGAGCCTCTCGACCATATTGCGCAATTCGCGCACATTCCCGGGCCATGTGTGCGACTGTAGGGCTTCCATCGCATCTGTCGTGAAGGCAACCGGCTTCCACCCATTCTGTGCGCACACCTGCTCGGCGAAATGTCCCACAAGCGCCGGAATATCGTCACGCCGTTCGCGCAAGGGCGGCAGCAGCAGCGGAAAAACATGAATCCGGTGAAACAAATCCTGCCGGAATTTTTCTTCGCGCACCCGCGCCTCCAGATCGCGGTGCGTCGCCACCAGCACCCGCACGTTTACCGTAACCGGTTTGTCGCCGCCGATCCGCTCCACCTCACCTTCTTCCAGCACGCGCAGCAGCTTGGCCTGCATATTCAGCGGCATGTCGCCGATTTCGTCGAGAAAAATTGTTCCCTGGTCGGCCTGCTCAAATTTGCCGATGTGCCGCCCGGACGCGCCGGTGAACGATCCCTTCTCATGCCCGAACAATTCCGACTCGATCAGCTCCGCCGGAACCGCCGCACAATTCAGCGTAACGAAAGGCCCCGCCGACCGTGGACTCTTTTCGTGGATCGTCCGCGCCACTAGTTCCTTGCCCGTGCCCGTCTCGCCGAAGATGCATACCCGCGATTCGCTGGCCGCCACGCGTTCCAGTTGCGCCATCATGCGTCGCATGGCCTCGCCCTTCCATACGATTTCGTGCTTCCCAAGGCGCTGGCGAAGTTGCCGATTCTCTTTCTCCAGGCGCTGCAACTTGAGCGCGTTCTCGACCGTGAGCATAAGTTTGTCGGAGGAGACTGGCTTCTCCAGGAAATCGAGCGCGCCCAGTCGCGTAGCTCGGACCGCCATTTCAATGTGCGCCTGTCCCGACATCATGACCACGGGAGCGCTCACTCCCTGCTGTTTTAATTCTTCGAGCAGCGTCAGGCCGTCTTTGCCGGGCATGACCACGTCAGAAAGAATGAGATCGTAATTCTGCGCCTTGGCCAGTTCCAGAGCCTTCGCCGCGTTATCGCAAACCGTGGCCTCGTGTCCTGCTAATCGGAACGCCCGCGATATCGAGGCCAGCGTGTTGGCTTCGTCATCGACAATCAAAAGATGCGCTTTGAGCGGCAACCATCCTCCTCGTCATTTCCGCCGGAAACCTCCCGGTAGTCTATCCCGCGCTCTGGGTCACGGGAATTGTCTCCAGCGCTTCAATATTCACCGGCAGCTCGATCACAAACGTCGTGCCTCGTCCCGGCTCGCTCCGCACGCTGATTCTCCCACCGTGATCGCTCACCACCGATTGCACAATCGCCAGGCCCAGTCCCGTTCCATGCTGCTTGCTGGTGTAGTAAGGAGTGAAGATGCGCTCGCACTCCTCGGGCGTCAGTCCAGAGCCGGTGTCGGCGATTTCAATGATTACTCTGCCATCGTCGCTTCGACTGCGCAGGGTAAGAATTCCGCCTCCCGGCATCGCGTCCATCGCATTGAGTACCAGATTCGACAATGCGCGGTGCATCAACTCTGGATCCGCCGCTATTGTCCCCACGCGATCGTCCAGTTCGAGCTTGCAGGCAATCGCCGCATGCCCAGGCGCTTGCAATTGGGCCTGAAATAGCCGAACCACTCCCCGCAGAATTTCATTCACCTGCACCGCCTGCAGCTGAGGATGTGGCATCTTCGAAAATTCGCTGAAGCGCCCAATAATGGTTTTGAGGTTTGAAATCTCGGCCAGCAGAGTGCTGGAACTCTCCTCAAATATTTCGTCGAACAGTTCGGGACTTTGGCTGCGGGCCCGCATCAAATTTTCAACCGTGAGCTGCAACGGGAACAGCGGATTCTTCAACTCATGCGCCAACCGCCTCGCCAGTTCGCGCCACGCCGCAACTCGCTCAGTCTGCACCAGGCGTTCTTTCTGCGCGAGTAATTCGGCGGTCATGCGATTGAAGGACTCGGCGAGTTGTCCGACTTCGTCGTTGCTCGCCACTTCCACCCGCGTGTCCCAATGGCCGGCGGCAACCTCCTGCGCCGCCCGCCCCAATTGCACCACCGGACGCGTTACGCGCGCCGCCACCCAACTGCTCAGCAGGATCGCCAGGATGATGCCGCCACCGCCAACCATCAACGCCAGCGCCCCGATGCGGCGTTTCAGTTCGACATAAGATCGCCGCGAATTTCCCACCAACAGAATTCCCAGCAGTGGCCGGTCCTTGCCTGCGCCTCGCAACGGAATCGCATGAAACACCTCATCGTCGGCTTGATCGGAAGACCAGTGCACAACGCCGGTGATTTCCTCGTTGAACCGCCGCACTGCATCGATGAGCGAAGTGAACTTCTCGGCCGGACGGGCCGCGTCGGCGCCGGCCGGATCCAGAAGCAAATCAGCTGAGACCGGAGTTGCCGAGAGGCGATCGCTGCGATTTTGATACAGCAGCACGCGCGTCTCCGCCGGCAAGTCGAGCGCGGTCAGAAAATTCTTATCGAGCCTCCTTCCCCCGACCACGTACACCGGATGCTCGCTGATGCGAGTCGCCCGCATTGCGAAGAGTCCCAACGCCGTCGAGTCCGGCAATTCTTCGCGCTTCAGAAAAGCAGCCTGCTCACTCGAAGCCGCCGGCATCTCAAATCCGGCGTCGGGATAGCCGAACTTCGCCGGCCACTGCGCCGAAGAAATAATGGTCCCGTGTGCGTCCAGAAATTCCAGAAAATCGAGCTGATACCCTTCGGCCATTTGCCTGGCCAAATCGAAGTATTCCGCCGAATCTGCTGATGTGCCGTTCAGCCCAGTCGCCATCCGGCTGACTGGTTCCGAAGCGGCGATGCGCTCCACTCGCCGCGTTATGTCCTCTCCTCGAAGGTTAAACTCCCGCTGAAACTGTGTGACCATCGCGGCCGTTCGCTGGTCCTCGGTCTTCTCGTACGCGCTGCGCGTTACTCCCAGCACCAGCAGCGCCACGGTTGCCACCGACAGAAATACGGTGACAGCGAATACGCTTAACAGTTTGCGGCGAAAAGTCATAAATTATAAATCTTGAAAAATCGCGACTCACCAATCATGAATTACTGCACCTGTTTCCCGGGTCCGAGCCACGCTTCGGAGAGATTCCAGCTTCCATCGGCCCGCAGCGACCAGTTTTTCAAATTCGCAGAGCCTGCATACGAAACCGGCAAATGAAAAAGAGGAATCAAACGCTGCGTCGCCAGGAGCGCAACTTCCGACCGATAGAGATCTTCGACCGAGCCGCTTTCTTTGCCGGCAGCGCCTATAAGTCCGGATACACTCGCTAATGAGATCCATGGATTGGGCGAAACCAGTGGAATCTCCACCAGCCTCAGATCTGCGTTTGCGGCCGTCCTGGGTTGCAACCAGAGGCCCGCATCCTTCGCGTTGAGCGCGAGGCGCTCCGCCAGCAGGCGAGCCCCGGCATCAGTGCCATCGTATCCCAGTGTCCACATCGGAATCGTGTGAACCTGTTCGCGCGCGTGCCGCGCTCGCGGCAAGTCGGCTTCAGTGGGAAAAACGAATTCGTATCCGCTCATCCAGTTGGGCAGAACGCTGCCGGCGGGTTCTCCCGCCCCTTGGAGCAAGACATTGCGAATGGACGCGCGCTCCACGCTGAGAGCCAGAGCCTCGCGCAAAAGTTTATCTTCCTGCGATGCCGCATCGCGATTGAACAACAGCGCCAGCAGGCCAATGGGCGCTGAACTCTCAACGCGCCGTCCCTCCTCGTGGGAAACGCCTGAATTGAGCAGGCGCGACTGCTCCGGCGCCACCTCCACCAGGTCTACTTTGCCCAATTCCAGCTCGGTCATCTGCTCGCGAAGACTTTTGCCCATCTCCACTTCGATCGCGTCGATAAACGGCCGCCCGTTCCAGCAGTTCTCTTCGGCCGCCAGCGACAACTTTTTTCCCGGCTGCCAATCGACAACGTGAAACGCTCCGCTGCCGATGGGCAGATTGTCGGAATTCCTCTTCACAATCGCATTTCGCGGCAAGGCCAGCTCCGCCGGCAATTCCGGAGCATCGTCAGCCTCAATCACAACCGAGTCGGCATCCGCGCTTACTCTCCATGCTGGATTTGCGGCACGAAGCGCGCCCGCCGCGATCTCGGCACTGAGCGGCGTTCCGTCGTGAAACTTCACGCCAGGCCGAATGCGAAACTGCCAATGCTGGCTCCCTCGCTGGTTTCCCGCCGACTCCTGCCATGATGCCGCCAGCGAAGGTTGCAAACCAGAATTCTCGTCGTAGGTCACCAGCGTATCGAACATCAGTAAAGTAATACTGCGTCGAGTAAAGGAGTCCGATTGCGAGTCCGCCGGATCCAGCGACGTGGGAGCCGCGCGCATGGCAATGCGTAGCACGCCACCATACTGCGGACGCGTTTCCGCATGCGCCGCCAGCGCAGCAATGAATATGGCGCTAACCGCGCTACGGATTACAAGCCACCGCCAGTCGAAACGCTTCATAGTTCCCTGTCTCTCGATTTCTCAAAACGGCGACCGCGGTCTCGCCATTCGGTTCGGTCCACAGCGCCGTGATCAGGCCCCAGCCGGAAAAATCCACGGCGGCGCTTACCGCGACCGGATCGCGATCCGGAAATTCGTATGCGCGCAGAGAATCTCCCGTTTCCTCATCATAGGTTGAAGCCAAAACCTGCCAACCCGCGCCGCACGCGGTTTTTACGCTGGCGATGTCGCTCCCCCAATTCGCTGTCATGGGCTGGTCGCTCATCCCGTCGATCAAATGAATGCGACCATCCGTGGCCGCGAACATCCACAATAGATATTTCTCGCGCGGCAGCACCGCCGCTGAATAGAACTTCGCCACGGTCTTGAACCTGCCCACTCCTGGACTTAAAACGCCGGTAAAGAAATTGCGCGTCGGCGCATAGAAAGCTCCCATCGCCGGCGTTCCGCTCAGCCCTGCCGAAACCAGCGGCCACGGATCGTCGTTCTCGCGACAGTTCAACGTCAGCGGTACTCCCGTGCTTGCGCGGCAAGTCTCGCCGGGAAGATAGACATCCAGCAAGTGATCTTTTGCCACCATCAGCCTCCCCCGCAAATCCCGCGGCCACGGCCTCGCATGGACAATTCCCAGCGTCTGTTCCGCCTGCCACTTTCCCGCCTGCCAGCGATACAGCCCGACTTTATTCGCGTCGAGTACCGCAATGCGCGTGGGCGTCCCGTTCTCCTCCAGCACGGCAACGTCAAGAATCGGATCGTCCTGACTCCATAGAAAAGTCTTGCGCAAACTGAGCGGCACAGATTCATGCGGAGTCACCGCCCCCTCGGGACGCGGCAAAGCAACCATCACCACCGCATTCTCGCCGGCACCCTGATGAATCTCAGCGACCCAAACGTAAGACGTGGAGTTTTCCGACAGCGAAATGGCAACCGTTGCCGCAGCCTGATCCGTTCCTACGAAGCGAACGCCGAGCCCTTCGAGCGCGCTGCGCAACCCGTTTTGAACCGCTTCGCTGTCGCGCCTCGCCAGGGACGATCGATTTTGCACCGTAAGAGCCACCGCGCCGGGTCCGGTTACCGTCACCACCTTGCGCGCCAGTTGCTGCTCCGCCACGTTCCAATCCGCCGCGTGCGCCGCGATTGTCCAGACCAAAATCCACGCCAAAACCAAAAGCGAGATTTTCGCTGCAACGGGCCGCCTGGGCGCAACGCGTGAGATGCAACTTGGAGAGCTCGGAATGAAGTCTGGGATGGTCAAATTATAAACCGCCGCGCACCAGCGCTCTTCTTTCTCAGTACTCTCCCTCTGTACTGTTTAGACACCGCGCACAGCCAGGAAATAGCGCGACTGCGTGCCCAGTACCAGCAGCGACTGACGCTGCCCACCCTATTCTTTGCGGCTGGGATGGGATTCCGCAGGCGTAAGCCCAAGACTATCTCGGTTGTTCTTCCGTTTCGGTCTGCGGGCTGCCCGCGTTCGCCACATTCATGTTGCGCAAAACATCGTTCATGAAGAACTTTCCATCCGACGGAACCATCATGATCTGCAACTTGTCCGACAGCCGTTCGGCCACGATCTTGTTGATCAGCAGCGGATTCTGTTTCAAAATTGCTGCTTCACTCGACAACCGCTCCGCATCTGCTGCCGCCGTCAGGCGAATCCGATTGGCCTCCGCTTTCGCCAGCAGATCTCTTCTCTCGGTCTCAGCCTTGCTGTCAATCACCTTGGCCTGCGCCGCAGCCTCCGCATTCTGAATCGTCGCCTCCTTGCGCGCTTCGGCTTCCAACTTGCTTTGCTGAATCTGTTTTTCCTTCAGCGGCAGCGTGTACTGCATCGCGTCCGATTCACCTTTCGCCTGCAAAACGTGCACCTGTGCCTCGCCCTCTGCCTGCTTGATCTGCTGCACCTTCGTCGCTTCTGCTTCCAGTTCTGCGATGCGCACTTGTTTTTGCCTCAACTCCGTTTCCACGCTCATGCGATCGTTTTCCTGCTCTTTGAGCAGCAGCGTTTCCAATCCCTTCGCATATTCTTCTGGCAACTGAATATCCCGCAGCATCACCTCCTTGACGACGATTCCGTCCGCCGCCAGCTTCTGCGTGATCATGCCGGCCGCGCGCTGCCGCACTTCTTCCCGCTTGGCGGAGAAAACATCGCGCACCGTGTAGTTCGGAATCACTTCCCGCCACACGCTGGCCACAGTCGGGGGAACAATTTCCTTTTCCACCGGTCGCGGCAGATTTCCCTGAATGTAATCCAGCCGCCTCGGATCGAGCCGGTATCTCACCGTAATCGCCAGCCCCAGCGTGAGCCCTTCTTTGGCTTGCACATCGAGCAGTTGCGATTTGTTCGATACATTCGCCGCGGCATTCTTTCCATCCTCCGATACTCCGGTGGTGAAGACTTGATCGCGCGTGTCGAACAGCGCGACATCCTCGATGAGCGGCAGCACAAAATGCACGCCCGGATAAAGCGTGCCCGGCTCCGTTCCGCTCGTCTGGCTGACTCGAACGCCGGCCATGCCGCTCGGCACCACTACAATGCTGAATGCCAGCAGAATCGGTCCCCAGGCCAGCAGGGCCAGCGCCACCGACGTGCGCCAGCGCCATTGTGGAAGCGGCGGCAACGAACTCGCGCCGGGTACGGCCAGCGCCCGCCGATACATCAGCTCACGATACAGGTCATAGCCCAAAATGCTTACAGCCACGAGGATCATCCCGAGGCCACCGGCAATCAGCAAATACCTCAACGCCAGCATTGTTATTCTCCTTTTCGCCTTCTAAAATTCCGATCGCACCGCCAGGCACAGATTTTCTTCACGACCTTTGTGGCCTTTCGTAGCGCACTTCGCGGATCAAGGTGCTGGCTTTTTCTGACGCGAGTTGGCACGAGTGCCGCCGTGCCTCAGCCCTTCCGCTCTGCTTTTACCGTCACCGCTTGCCCGGCCAGCTTTCCCGCAGAAAAAAACAGCCGGAACACTTGCCCGAAGATCAACTCTTCTGCCAGCAATGCCACCGCCAGCGAAAAGACCATTCCTGCCACTACCGCCATGAACGTGATTGCCATTTGCATAATGTTGTCCTCCTGAGATTTCACTATTGCCGAAGAACTTGCTTCTACTCTTTTTATTGCCCGGTTCTTAATTGCTCCGGGGTTACTTGACCAGCATCCTGCGCAGGATCTTCCGCCTCCGCCACGGTTGTGTCGTCCGCGACGCCGCCAAATATGCGCGCAACCTGTTCGTCGCGCCTGCCCCGAATCTGCACTACGTCGCCGGTCCGCAGCATGCTGAACAACTGCTCCATCTCGCGATTGCGCAGCCGGATGCATCCGTGCGAAGCGGCATGTCCCACCGACCGCGGTGCGTTTGTTCCGTGAATCCCATAACCCTTCTGGCTCAGTCCCACCCAGCGTGTTCCCACCGGATTGTCTTTGCCGCTGGGAATCACCGTGCCGGGGCGGTAGTAGGTGGGATTGGCGACGCGGCTTACAATGTGAAAATCGCCCGTCGGACTTGGACTCGCCGCCGCGCCGACCGCGACTGAAAACGTCGCGATGATGTTGCCATTGTCAATCACGGCCAGCTTGCGATCCGGAATGCTGACCAGCACGACCCGATTGCGGTGCTCGCTTTCCACTGGTTTCGGAGTCCGCAGGGCGGTCTGCGTGAAGCCGGGGACCGCCAGCGCTAGCGCCAGGGCCAGAGCCAGAACAACAATGCCTCGCTGCACTCGCTGCGTATTCGCCCTGAAGATCGCGCGTTCCATCCCTGCCTCCCGTGATTTCGGTCGTGCGCAGGATCTAGAAAGCAGGAAGTGAGCCAAAGTGTATCTGCCTCAAAATGAAGCAGTTGACCAATTTTGCCAAAGCGACGGCAGCGGACAGAGAAACACAGTGTGGCCTGAGGCACACAATGGAGGGGAGGACGCAGCTTGCCCTGAGCAAAGTCGAAGGGTCCGCCCCGCGGCGCGCATGCGACGCGCGACCGTATATGTCGAATCGAAACCCACCCATTCAGCCCGCGTCCGCGTGCAGCCTCGACGAGACGTCCGCCACGTTGACTTCCGCTTCGCCCCCCACTATCGTTAGCCCGCGATGAACGTCGTCAAAGCGACCCACCAATTCGAAAAGTGGCTGGGCCAACGAACGGGTCTGGTTACGAAGGACCTTCACGTCAAGCACCTCAACATGAAGGCCGATGTTTTCCCATTTCTGCGAGCTACGTACTATCGCTGGGCCCAGCTCTGGCCCAAAGTCTGTCCTGATCTCGCCAAGGCCCCGCAGGTGCTGGCGGTCGGCGACTTGCATATCGAAAATTTCGGCACCTGGCGCGACATCGAAGGCCGTCTCATCTGGGGCGTCAACGACTTCGACGAAGCTCACCCCATGGCCTATGCTAACGATCTGGTCCGTCTCGCTGTGAGCGCTCACCTGGCATCCGAGGCCGGACACTTGCCGCTCACGCAGAAGGATATTTGCGGTTCCATTCTCGAAGGTTATCGCGACGGCATGCGCGATGGTGGACTCCCATTCGTCCTGGGCGAGAACCACGAATGGCTGCGCCAGATCGCCGAGAGTGAACTGCGCGATCCGGTTCATTTCTGGGCGAAAATGGATGCCCTGCCAACAGTAAAAGGAAATGTGCCGCTCAGCGCGATCGACGCCATCGAGCACCTCATGCCTGCCCCCGGCTTGCGTTACCGCCTGGCCAGCCGCGTTGCCGGTCTGGGAAGTCTGGGCCACGCCCGTTATGTGGCTATTGCCGACTGGCACGGGGGCCGCATCGCCCGCGAAGCCAAAGCCCTGGTTGCCTCCGCCTGTTACTGGGCGAAGGCCACGGATAAAAATCATCAGGGCCCATCGGAGATTCTGTATCAGGCGATCATTACCCGGGCCATCCGCTGTCTTGATCCATTCGTTCAGCTGCGGGGGCGCTGGATTGTGCGTCGCCTGAGTCCGCACTGTTCCCGCATCGAACTGGCCGCGCTGCGGGCGCCCGGCAAGGAGTTACGCCTGCTTCGAGCCATGGGATGGGAGACGGCAAATATCCATCTCGGCAGTAAGACCGCCCGCAAATCCATCCTTCAACACCTCCAAAAGCAGAAAGCCCGATGGCTGCACAAGGCCACCGAGCAAATGTTGAAGGTGGTCCGCGAAGACTGGAAGATCTGGAGGAAAGACGGTTAAGCCTGGAATGGGTCGGTTCCGATAGTGGCGGCGGGCGCCGTTCCTGGGTAGACGCGTTTGTTCTCCGCTGATTTTGGGTGGCGCAGCGCTTTCAGCGCTGCGGTTAGCGGCGTGTGGCCGCACTGGGCTTTAGCCCCTCTGTGATACGGCTGGCACCGCAAAGGCCCGTTGCTGCGCCACTCCACTCCGCCCAACCCCCGCCGCGGCCGCGGACACACTCTCCGCTGGCCGCCGCAAGGGAACTAAGACCACTCGGCTGGCCCGCTCATAGACCAAAGTCCATACTCCCGCGCAGTCATCGCACAGCCAGTAATGCTCCACCCGCCGTTGTTCCCGTCGGCCCCGAACCAATGGTGGCGCTATCGATTCTCCCGCTTGGCTCGTGCGTTCAGTTTCCACTAGAAATAGTTTGCCCTCTCTCAGCTTCAGAAAAGGCTTACCGCACTTCGAGTTGGCACAACGGCTTAGCATTGTTCCCGCTACCTCAGGACAGTCTTGGCGGCTCGTTTCAGTAATCCAGAGCACGCAACTTGCCACGGGGTTTCCCCGGTGCTTCTAGGGCTTTTCACACTTGATTAGTTACTAAATGCCTGCCCCGAAAGCAATTCCAGTTATTTGCGTCCTGGCGCCGGTTCGTTTTCTGACGACCATTCGGCAGGAATGCCGAGCCGCCGTCACCCTTTCCTTGCCTGGTTTCCATGCCGCCAGCTACCATTCATCCCTATGCTCAGGGCGCTCCTGTACCAATCCAATTATTTCCATGTTGCTGCTTCAAAAAACGATCAAAAGAATCATCAGAAAGAGCTTCATAGCTTAGGACAATCCACGCGATGACGGGCCTCACTCTGGTGGCGCGCATCCCTCGTCTACGAGCGCTCGCCTGGTCCGCCGGTCATCTCTATGCCTCCCGCGGATACCACATGGTGCGCATTCGAATCGAAGATATTTCCACCACCGAACTATGGCGCCCGGTAGCCGCCTACCGTCCACCGCTGCGCCGTCGACTCTCGGTGATGAGTGTCCTCATGGCGCGCCTGTTCCGCGACGGCTTCCACGCGCTCGCGGTGTTGCCGTCAGGCGCGCTTGTCGCCGCAGTCCCCGGCGCGATCGTCACGCTCCATGCCGGCGACACAGAATTTCATTCCACCCATACCATCGTTCGCGGCACACGTCCTCTTCACATCACCGCTGTTCCATCTGGCGCAATTTATTGGGGAGAATATTTCGACAACCCGTCGCGCGAAGCAGTCCACGTCTATGCCTCCACCGATGACGGCGCGACCTGGAGTGTCGCCTACACATTTTCTGAAGGCGCCATCCGTCACGTCCACAACATCGTTCATGATCCCTGGGGAGATTGCCTTTGGGTTTTCACCGGAGACTACGGCGACGAATGCCGCATCCTGCGCGCCACTTGCAACTTCAGCCACGTCGAACCCGTGCTTCAGGGCCAGCAGCAGGCGCGCGCCGTTGCCGCCGTTCCCACCGAAGACGGCCTCTACTTCGCCTCCGACACTCCCCTTGAACACAACTACATTTACTACCTTGATCGCCAAGGATCTTTGTCCCAACTCGCTCCCATCAGCAGTTCGTCCATCTACGGATGCCGGGTGGGCAACCGCCTCTTCTTTTCCACCATGGTAGAACCGAGCGCCGTAAATCATGATCGGCACGTCCGCCTCTACGGAGGCCGCACCGGCGGCGGCGACGCAGCCGACTGGCACCTGCTACTGGCATGGAAAAAAGACGTCTGGCCCATGGACCTATTTCAGTATGGCAATGCCCTCATGCCCGACGGCGCTAATCCCTCTTCATTTCTAGCCTTGACCACAGTAGCAGTCCGATCCGACGACATGGTCACCTCGCTCTACGCCGTGAATCCGTAAGTCGGACTTCAAACCTCAACTACCAGACCTCAGCCGTCAGACCTGAGACCCCAGACCTCAGGCCATTAGGCTTCGGAGCGTAAGCTTGCACTAAAATTTGTCATTTCGAGCGCAGTCGAGAAACCTGCTTTTCTAGTGGGGCCCTAATCGATTTCTCTAAATCCGACGACCAACGACCAACGACCGACGACCAACGACCGACGACCGACGACCGACGACCAACGACCAACGACCAACGACCAGCGACCAGCGACCTCCGATACCGCTCCTACCGTAATATGAATCTGAGTCCCATACGCCCTTGCCGAGCCTAAGCTACTATCGCCGTATCTTCAGCGCCTACGCTCTCGGCGGCAAGAGCCATCTCACCTTCTGGCACGAAACTCCCGCGGAAAATCCCAACGCGCCGGTCAACGAACTCGGCGAGTACTATATGCTCTTCGCCGAGAAGTCCGACTACAACGGCGCCTACGATTCTTCCGGCGTCCCGCAACTCGACTATCACGGCCACATCGGACCGCAGTACAACCCTATCGCCATCGCACAATACGGCCTGGGCAACTACAACCTTTACCGCCGCACCACCGATCCCGTGCGCCGCATGAAATTTCTGCTGGCCGCCGACTGGCTCTGCTCGCACCTCGAGCAAAACCCGCAAGGCCTCGCCGTCTGGAACCATCACTTCGATTGGGAATATCGCGACACGCTCCGCGCCCCCTGGTACTCGGCGCTGGCACAAGGACAGGGAATTTCCGTGCTGGTGCGCGCCCACAAAGAAACGCTGATTTCAGGCCGGGGTTCAGAGTATGACTCGCGCTACATCGACGCCGCGCAGCGAGCGCTGGTTGCCTTCTTCCAGCCCATCGACGCCGGCGGCGTCGCCTTCACCGACGAGTCTGGCGACCTGTGGTTCGAGGAATACATCGTGAAGCCGCCCACCCACATTCTGAACGGATTCATCTGGGCCGCATGGGGCGTTTACGATTACTTTCTCGCCACCAAACATCCCGCCGCCCACGGACTTTTCCAGCAGGCCGTCCGCACCATGCTGCACAATCTCGACCGCTACGATTTAGGATTCTGGTCGCTCTACGAGCAATCCGGCACCCGCCTGCCCATGGTAGCCAGCAATTTCTATCATCGGCTCCACATCGTGCAGTTGCGCGTAATGCATCGCCTGACCGGCGAAGAAAAATTCGCCCAGGTCGCCGACCGCTGGGAGGGCTACACCCGTAGCCGCATCAACCGCGCCCGCGCGCTGGGCTACAAGGCAGCGTTCAAGCTCTGCTACTACTAAACGCACGGCTTCGATACTTCTGAACCCAATACAGCGGACGCTCGCGCGAACGCAATACAGGGGAAGCTCGCGTGAACGTCTTCGTGGAAGAGCGGCCCTTCAGGGCCGCGTAAAGGGAGATGAACGAACGAGGGCTTTAGCCCGGGTGGTCGTGTTGCTCTCCCCCGCCGATCCACGCCCGAGGTGACTCTCGTACCTTGGCAGAAACTTCTCCCGCCCTGTGTAATAAGCTGGGGTCTAAACAGAAAGCCTGGATAGAAGTAATGAGCACAAACCTCGCGCTACCCTTCTGCAACAATGCCAGGAATTCTCCCGACCGCCTCGCGCTCTCGGTGAACCAGCGCGAGTTCACTTACGGGGAACTCGCCGAACTTGTGGAGCGTATCGCCGCCTGGTTGCAATCACGGTCCTCAGGCGAAGTGAAGCTGGTAGGAATTCTGGCCTCCCGCAGTTGGCCAGCTTATGCCGGACTCCTCGGTACTTGCTGGGCAGGCGCGGCCTATGTCCCGCTCAACCCCGATTGGCCCGAACAAAGGCTGCTCAACATTTTGCAAACTACGAATCTCGACGCGCTGGTCGTCGACGATCGCGGCTTGAAGCTTCTCACGTCTGAAGTCCTACAGCACGCGCCGAAAAGTATCCTGGCTCCAGCAAGCTCAGAGTCGTTTTCGCTCTTAACGCCGCCGACAACAGTCGCCGGTTTCGACGCCCTGCCCGCGCCCGATCTCGGTCATCTCGCGAAGTCAATGACCGCCGACGACCTCGCTTACGTCATGTTCACCTCCGGCACCACCGGATCACCCAAAGGCGTGATGGTCTCCACCGGAAATGTGGCTTCGTTCCTCGCCGCCATGCGCTACGTCGACCCCGAATTCAGCGCCGCCGACCGCGTTTCGCAGACTTACGATCTCACCTTCGACCCCTCGGTCATGGACATGTTCATGACCTGGTCGGCCGGCGCCTCGCTGCACGTAGTCCCCGCCGGCCAGTTGATGGGCCCGTCGCGCTTCATCCGTGACCATCAACTGACTTGCTGGTTTTCGGTGCCCTCCACCATAGCCTTCATGCGCAACCTGAAGATGCTCACCCCCGGGGCCTTCCCCTCGATTCGCTATTCGATTTTTTGCGGCGAGCCGCTGCCCGCCAGCGCCGCCGAACTTTGGCAGATCGCTGCGCCCAACAGCGCGATCGACAATCTTTATGGCCCAACCGAAGCGACGGTGGTCTGCATCGGTCAGCGCTGCACGAACCCCATGACTGTGACCGAAGGCCGCGGAACCGTCGCTACAGGTAAGCCCTTCACCGGCATGAGCGCAGCCATCGTCGACGCCTCGCTGAATTTTCTCGCTCCCGGCGAAAAAGGCGAGCTCGCTCTTTGTGGCCCGCAGGTCGCCAAAGGATATTTCAAAGATCCACAAAAAACGGCTGCCCGTTTTCCCGTGATCGATCGGCGAACGTGGTATCTGACCGGCGATCTCGCTTCCCAAGACAGCGCTGGAATATTCCATCATCTCGGGCGAATAGACAATCAGGTCAAAGTCCTGGGCAATCGTGTAGAAATCGAGGACGTCGAAGCGCACCTGCGCGAAGCCTGCGGCGTCGATTCCGTATCAGCCATCGCATGGCCGATCACGAATGGCTCCGCCGGAGGAATCGTTGCGTTCGTCGCCGGCAGCAGCGTGGCCGCCGCCGAAATCCGCGAACGCATGCAGCGCAGCGTCCCCAAATATATGGTGCCATCCGAAATACGTTTTGTGCCGCACCTCCCCGTGAGCGCCGCCGGAAAGACCGACCGAAAAACTCTGACAGCGATGCTCGCAGAAGGCGCGAAATGATCGAGCAAGAAGGATCGACCAGGGAAATGATCGGCCAGGAAACGATCGACCAGGAAAGGATCGACCAGAAAACGATCGACCAGGATAGGATCGAGCAGCAAACGATCGACCAGCAAACGACCGCCGCCGATCCCGTCGTAGCCCCACCGGTCGCGTCCGACGTCCCGCCTGCGCCCGTTTACCGGCCCTTCGGCTGGCTCCTCAGATTTCGCCTCATTCCCAAACTTGAGGCTTATCCGCGGGTAGTAGCATTCGCCCAATCCATCGCCGGCAAAATCACTCTCCTCGCTCTCTTCGGACTCGGCCTCTACTGCGCAACCTGGCTGCACTACCTGCGCAATCCGCGCTGGAAGGCGCAAATCTGTTTTCTGATTGTGATTACTGCCCTTCCCAAATATCGCCGCGTTGTGCTCACCGTCGCCACGCTCCTCTGGGCGTTCGGCATCTGGTGGCAATGGGCCGAGCATCCGCAGATCATTCAGGCGGGGATTTCCATCGTCGTGGCAGGAGCGATCTTTTGGCTCGCCTCCCGCTTCCACGATTCTCCCGGGCTTGGAGGCTGGTTCGGACGCCGCCTCGTCGCAACCCTACTGACCGCTTTCGCACTCACCGTTTTGCTGGCCAGCTATCTTCCGTCCGGAGGATCGCTGCGCTCCTCATCCTTCAGTTTCCTGAGCGTGTTCGCGGCCTACATCTGGTTCCTCGCCTATTCGCTCATGGATCTCAACTCCAAGAGTCGCGATCCCTACGCTCTACAGGTCGGCGGCTACCATCCCATTTGGGGATCATCGAGCACCCCCTTTCCTAAAGGATCCTCCTATCTGCGCCGCATCGAGGCGAAGAATGCAGAACAGCTTGCCGTGGCGCAACTGAAAGGCCTCAAGCTGCTCGCATGGTCCATCGTTCTCGATCTCTTTCTAACCTTCGTTTACATGCCCTTCGTCCACGGCTACCTCATGGTTCCGTTCTACGAATTCGTATGGCACCTCAGCGTAACCCGCGCGCACTTTTCCTGGTACATGGGCTGGGGCAGCCTGATTTCCGAATTCCTCGAAAGGATGATCGAGTTCGCCATCTTCGGACATCGCATCATCGCCGTCTGCCGCATGGCCGGCTTCATGGCGCTGCGCAACACCTATCGCCCCCTGTCTTCGCGCACCCTCGCCGAATTCTGGAATCGCTATTACTATTACTTCAAAGAGTTGCTGGCCGACTGTTTCTTCTATCCCGCATTCCTGAAATATTTTAAGCAGCTCGGCCGCTGGCGTCTGTTCGCCGCGACCTTCGCCGCCGCCGGCTTCGGCAACGCCTTCTTCCATTTCTTCCGCGACGTGGGCTACATCGAAGATCTCGGTTTCTGGCGCGCGCTCGTGGGTTTTCAAAGTTATATTTTCTACACGATCGTGCTCTCGGTAGGCATCGGCATCTCGCAAATGAGGCAGCCTAGGAAAGAAAAGCTAGGCTGGATTCGCGGCCGCCTCATTCCCACCCTGTGCGTCAGCAGCTTCTTCTGCATCCTGAGAGTTTTTGATTACACCTACAAACGCTATCCCATCCAGGAAAGTTTTCGCTTCCTGGCCCATCTTTTGAACCTGGTATCGTGAGGAGCGAAGTAACGAAATGGACCGCAAACCGGAAATTCGGAAATTTCTTCGTAAGCTGCTCGACCGCAAGAGCGATACCCAACCTTTCTCCGACGACACCTCACTGCTCTTGAGCGGCCGCCTTCAGTCCATCGACGCCGTCGGCCTCGCGGTTTTCCTCGAAGAAAAATTCGGCATCGACTTCGCCGATATCGGCTTCGATCAGGAACGAATGGACACCGTCAATGCCATCTCCGCTCTCGTCGAAGAATCCTGCAACGCCGGCCGCTAGATTCTTCAAGCCCGGATGCCCAATCGGCGCTGTCCGCTACCACGAACCCCATTTATGCGATAGCCTCTAGGGTCGCGTGAAGATCCTCTACGTCTCACAATATTTTCCACCGGAGATGGGCGCCCCGGCCGCTCGCGCCTCGGAACTAGCCCGCCATTGGGCGCAGGCCGGCCATAAAGTTTCCGTGCTCACCGGATTTCCCAACCATCCCACCGGCGTTGTTCCCGCCGAATGGCGCGCTCGCCTGCGACGCCTGACTTTTCGGGAGAGCTCAAGCGGCGTCGACGTCTTCCGCACCTGGCTCTGGCCCCTCCCCAACCGCAAAGCCCACGAGCGTATGCGCAACTACGCGTCTTTCTGCATCTCCGCCGGTCTCCGCGGCATGGTGCTGCCACGTCCGGATGTCGTCATTGCCTCCTCGCCCCAACTCCTCGTCGGCCTCTCCGGTTGGTGGATCGCGCATTGCCGGCAAATCCCCTTCGTTTTCGAAGTGCGCGACCTCTGGCCTGAGTCTTTGGCGGCCGTGGGAGTGGGCGACGAGAATTCGCTGCTCCACCGCGCGCTGGCCGCGGTCGCGAAATTTCTCTATCTGCGGTCCGATTTGATCGTCGTCGTCACTCCCGCTTTCAAAGAGTATCTCGTACAGCACCGCCGGATTCCCGCCGAAAAAATTGCCGTTATACAAAATGGCGTCGAGACTAGCCTGTTTACCTCCGCCCCCCACGATTCCAACCAGGCCCTCCGCCAGGATTTCGCCGTGAAAGACAAGTTTCTGCTCTGCTACATCGGCACGATGGGGATGGCTCATGGCCTCGAAACCCTGCTCGATGCCGCCGCCGAACTACAACGCCAGAATTCTAATGCGCATTTTCTCCTGGTCGGCGAAGGAGCGGAAAAAGCGCGTATCAAGAATCTTGCCCTATCCCGCGGCCTGGCCAACGTCACCTTTCTTGACCAGCAGCCCCGCGAAAAAATCCCCGCCTTCATCTCCGCTTCCGACGCCTGCCTCGTGCTCTTGAAAAAGACCGAGATTTTTAAAACCGTGATCCCCACCAAAATGCTTGAGTTCATGTCTTGTGCCCGCCCCGTCATTCTTGGCGTCGAAGGTCAGGCGCGCCAAATTATCGAAGACGCCGACGCCGGCATCGTCATCGAGCCAGAAAATGTAGATGCTCTGGTCGCCGCCGTCCACCGTCTCTCCGGCAATCGCGAACTCGGTTTGGCCCTGGGACAAAAGGGAAGAGAATACATCCTGCAAAACTTCGCGCGCGCCACAACCGCCAAAAAATATATCGAAGTATTACGCGGACTGTTGCCCACGCCGCAATCGGGCTAATGCAAAGGGTGGCCGCCAGTAGCGGAAAAAGGGTCGGAACGATTTGTCAAAAAGCGCGCGGTAAGTCGTTGCGTTCTTTGCGGCAGTTTCTTGGCTACACTTTGCGGTTCAAGATTTTTGTTTCTCGCAATTTAGAAACTATCGACGAGCTTGTCTACGGACGCACCGAATAAATCGTAACCGCAGCCGCGATGCCGACGGCCGCATCCAGCGACTTTCCAGCCGCCACCTTGGCTCCGCTGACCGGAATGAAAAGAATATCGTCCGCCTGTAGCGTCACGTCCGGCGTCTTGGCCTCCAGCATCTTCTTGATTTGCAGCTTGGTCTCGGTCATCCCCGTCGGACCTTTGTGAATGATGCGGCTCGCGCCCAATTTCGCCGTGCGGTTCGTTCCCCCCGCCAGCGCCAGCGCTTGCAGCACCGTTAACGTTCCATTGTCCACCAGCAAGCCGCACGGCCGGTTTACGTCTCCGACTACGTAAATAACCGGCGCCCGTGGAACGTTAATCGTGTCCCCCGGCTGGATGTCGATATTACCGCTGAGGTCGTCCGTCAGATTCCGCGGCAGGTCGATACGAATCGGTTCCGTTTGGCCATGCCGGATGATAGCGAGCTTTCGCGACGCCGATGCCGTGAACCCCCCAGCCTCCGAGATCACCTCGTACAGTTTGTGATCCGCCACATCTGGATAAATGCCGGGCTTGGTCACTTCTCCCAAAATGGTCACGCCCTGGGACGTGGCTTCATCCACGAAAATGGTGACGTGCGGGCTGCGCACGAATCCCCCGTCCGCAAGCCGCTTCTCGATCACTGTTTGCGCTTCTTCCTGCGTTAAGCCGTCGAGATGAACGTAGTCAATCAGGGGGAGATATACATCGCCGGCGTTGCTCACTCGCACTTTGCTCGTCAATTCCGGCACATTGTATACGTTCACTTCCAGTAGATCGCCGGGGCCGAGTCGCATCACCGCGCTCTGGTCGCCAGAATCCTTCGCCGGATCCTGAGCCTTTGCTGGCAAGCCGGGATCAGAGGCACTCACCGCTGCCTGTGGTATTGGCTGAATCGATGGAAGCTCCCCGGGAGCGGTTCCTTGGCCGGATTGCGCCGCCGCCGGTTGTTGCCCCGCCGCACTGCTGGCGATTACAAAACTTGCCCCAAAAAAACTTGCCGCGTAAACCAGCAACCAAATTCCGCTACAAGCGAAACGCGAAGAACCCAACTCCATCGGAGGACCCCTGAAACGATCGGTGACTGTTTGAACACGAAGTTTAGCACGACCCAGAAGCCTCCTGTGCAGCTATACGTGATCCGATATTTTCCAGATATGGACCCTTGTGCTAAGTTTTCCACAGGTTTTTCCCGCCGAATGATTGAAAGTCCCGTTCTGCTACTGCTAGAGTCGTGGGCACTTCCAGCCACGTCAGGTATATGTTCCTTGAGCGATTACCGAACTACGTCGTTGCGTTACACAAAACTGTAGAGCAGGCGTGCTCTCCTGGCACGTCTCGCTTGCCGAAGGTGACATAGTTGACGGGCCTCTTCCTCGCCACATTTGTCTTAGCGCTGCTCTCAGCCTTTGTTCTCACGCGCTACGTTCGCGATTTCGCTACCATCCACGGATGGGTCGCGGTTCCCACGCAAGAGCGTCATCTTCACTCGAGCCCACTGCCTCGTCTGGGCGGGGTCGCCATCTTCATCTCCTTCTCTTTCTGCATGGGCCTGGCGGCGATGTGGGCTTGGCGCACTCCTCGCATGCATGCGGCCTTTTCCTTGCGAACGTTGTTGACCATCCTCGGACCCGCGTCCCTCATTTTTCTTCTGGGCGTCTACGACGACATCCGCGGCGTCGGCCCCTACTTCAAGTTTTCGGTGCAAGGCGTCGCCGCCACGTTCCTCTTCATGGGCGGACTCCGCATCGTCAATATCCCAGTATTATTTGGTGATCATAAGCTGCCTTGGATTGTGGGCTGGGCCTTCACTGTTCTCTGGGTCCTGGCCATCACTAACGCATTCAACCTGATCGACGGCCTTGACGGTCTGGCTGCCGGATCGGCCCTGTTCTCGACTCTGGTAGTTTTCGTCAGCGCTCTTCTGAATGGAACTTCGCTCGTCACCGTGATGACCATCGCCCTGGCCGGCGCGATTCTCGGCTTCCTGCGCTTCAACTTCAATCCCGCGACCATTTTCCTCGGCGACTCCGGCAGCCTCTTCATCGGATTCGTGCTGAGCGCCCTGGCGCTCAAGGGCGCTCAAAAGGCCCCTACGATTGTCGCCGTCGCCATCCCCATTGTCTCGTTTGGTCTTCCCATTCTTGAGACCGCGCTCTCCATCGTCCGCCGCCTCATCAGTGGGCGTCCTATCTTTACCGCCGACCGCGACCACATTCACCACAAACTGTTGCAGCATGGTCTGACGCACCGCCAGGTCGTGATTGTGCTCTACGGCGTCTCCGCCATCTTCGCCATGCTGAGCTTGTTCCTGCTATGGCCGACCGGAAGCTCTCTGGGACTGGTCCTCGCGGTCCTGGGCATCGGAATCTGGATTGGCGTCCAGCACCTTGGCTACCTCGAATTTGGAGAACTGGCGCGCGTCGCCCACCGCACTTTCGACCAGCCGCAAATCTTCATCAATAATCTGGCCATCCGCCGCGCTATCGAGGAACTCAAGGTCGCCCGCGATTACGATCAGGTGCGCCGCGTGCTTACCGCTGCCTTCGGCAGCAACGATTTTGACAGCTTCGAACTGAAGGTTGAACTGCACCCCGGAGAACTGGTTTCCTTCGACCCCCCCGATCCCGTTTCGCGGCGCGCGGTCAATACCTTCCGCTGGAGCAAACCCGGCGTCCCGAAAATCCTCGACGCCTCCTCCTCCTCGTGGACCATAGCTCTCGCGCTGCTCAGTTCCGCCAATCGCCGCTGCGGCACCCTCTTCGTGCATCGCCTCTATTCGACTCGCGACCTCCAGCTCGACATCAATCTCCTGACATCTTCATTTCCCACCGCTCTCGCCGATGCACTCGACCGCACCCTCGCTCACTCGGCCCATGTCGTCCTACTGCCCGAGGATGCCGCGCTGATTACCGCCCAGGCCGGTTAAGCGGAACCTTCACGCCCACTGTTGCCACGCCGAATTACACTCAAGCCCAGACGAATCAGCGAAGGCCTACGCCGAAGCTTGTCATTTCGAGCGAAGCACAGTGGCGCAGCGCGACATTGGGCGCAGTCGAGAAACCTGCTTTTCTCCGCCGGAGAAAAGCACTCACTCGATTGTCGAACAGTTTTATTTGGGAAGGCCGGACAGGCAGGAGCGCCACATCGCAGATACGTGCAGACCAGCCGCTCACGTAGGCAATTACGCGCGCGTCAGCCTCTATAACTCAGCCTCTATAACAAAGAGGAATTCGGGGGAGAGCGTTTCAGTTACAGTTTTGCGCTGGCGTAAGAGTTGATTTCGCAGTTCAGGCAAACTTCTTCAAAAGCTGGTGCTGTCCATTGCATGATTAAATCCCCCATTCAAATCGTCGTTGCACGGGTGAACCGCCAACGTGCTGTTAGGATAGTCGACCCGCAGGCTGAAAATCAATACCTGCAGAAAAAATAAAGTTCACAATCCGCTTCCTACGAGGCCTTTGATGAGATTGCCCCCCCCAGCAGGTTGCAAGTTTCTGCATACTAATCTCATCCTTACCAACTCCTCAATGCGTAATCGCCACCGCCTGGATATCACCGACCTCCGTGTCGGTCATCTGGAAGAACGAGTTAGGCACCAGTGTCATGCTTCCCGTGTTCGGATCAACCTGATAAGCATCAACGCCGACTTCGCAGCTAAAGCAAGGTTGCACAGTAGTGACAATCCAAACAAAAGCCGATGCCGGATCGAACGCCGACCAGCCGTCGTTCGGAGCTTCCGGATCTTTGAAGAGGAATGTCAGCGCGCCCGTACCGGCGTCGATCTGATACATCCCGCAGCCCGCCATAAACATAAACTTTCCGCTCGCCGGCGAAGTCAAATCGCCTCCGCCGCATCCCGGCGCAAACGGGGAACCGGAAATCTGCGTCAGCGTTCCCGTATTCGCGTCGATGCTATACCCATAGACTCCCGGCGGCGTCGACGAACTGCTTTGAATCGTTTCGTAAAGAAAACCGGACGATGGCGCCGCCAGCGCGAAGCCCGGTCCGGCGCTCGCTCCAAAAGGCGAGCCGTTCACCATGGTTAATGCCCCGGTCGTGGCGTCGATCGAGTACGCCATAATCCCCCCGACGGTCGCCACATAAAGATATTTGTCATCTTGCGAGACGGCCGTTCGATTGCCCGCGACTGCAAACTGCTCGCCCGATGCCTGTGAAGCGAATGGCGAACCGGCAATCGGAGTGAGTTGTCCGGTCCCCGATTGAATTGTGTACCCGTAAACGTTGCCCGAGTCGTCGTAGGCATAAACGAACTTGCCGGTTTGGTCGACCGCAACTGCATCGAAATTCACCGTGTCATCGTAAGGAGAAGTAGACATCTCGTTGAGATTCCCGGTTGAACGGTCGATGGTAAACGTCCAAAGGCCTGGCCGCGCCGCCTGATACAAAAAAGATCCCGAGGGATCGATCGCCGCAGTCATGGCCATCGGATTGAAAACGCTGTAAGCAGGAAGCGTAACCTTCGCTTGGGTGAGCGTCCCGTTGGAATTGATCATGGTTGGGAACGGAGTGACGCCCGGAACCTGAATCGCAACCAGATAATGAGCTGAACCAGTCTGCGCGGCCCCGCCGATGCCCGCGGCATATCCACCCAGGTTGCTCGATCCTCCGCCAGAACCGGTTCCACCCGATGTGGAACTGGATGAGTTGCCACAGGAGATGACGAAGGCTGCAACCGCAACCGTCGCAAACATTGCGGAATACTTGAAACAGACCCGGAGAGACATCACTGCACCCTCGGATTTCGACTAAATAAGGAATCCCACGAACCCGAACTTCGATGAACTGAATTTCGATGAGGTTGCTGAAAACCAGCGTGGGGTGCGGCATCTCAGGCTATTCTTTTCCATTGCTCCAGCGAAAACCGTAGCGAGAAGATTGCGTCAAGTCGTTCTCCTGCTCGCTGATTGGTTCCTCCTCGTTTTCCACACGGGGAACCACTTCCGCCACTTTCTCACTCGTTCCTCCCTATTTACCTTGATCAGCACTCATTCGAAGCGAGGATTTCGCAATCATGTTTCGTAAGTCCCTGTATGGCGACACTTTCAGAGACGTCAGTTTCGTGCCGTTGCAGTCCGCCACCTTCTGTGTGCAGTGTGAGCTGATCAGCGCCAACAGCAAGCCCTACTGCCTGGCCTGCGGCAGTCACGCTCTGCTTGGCCTCTCGCGGGTGCTCGGCGGATCCATGCGCAATCAGAAGAACGCGCACCTCATCCTCGATGCCGAACTCAACAATCTCGTGCGCGATCTGCTGCGCACCGTCCCCGATCCAGAACTTTGGCGGGATGATCTCACCCTCGCCGATCACAATCGCATGCCCGCCCTCGCGCAGCGCAGCCAGTTGCGCGTCGCCAACGCCGCGCATCCTATATCCGGATTCCACGCGGTGTCAGTGAATGCCGAAGCCGAAGCCGAAATTCATCCCGCCGAACTCGATCTTGAACCCGCCATCAGCGCCATCACCGAGCGCGCTCAACACTTAACCGGAGCCACCGGAGCCGCCATCGCGCTGCGCGCCGGCGACGAAATTGTCTGCCGCGCCCGCGCTGGCCGCACTGCTCCCGACCTTGGCGTCCGCCTCCAAACCGACGCCGGCATCTCCGCTGAAGCCGTCCGCTCCGGCGAGATCATGCTGTGCCACGATGCCGAACGCAATCCGCGCGTCGATCTCGCCAGTTGCCGCCGCCTCGGCGTGCGCTCGATTCTGGTCTCGCCTCTGCGCCACTATCGCCGCACGCTCGGCGTTTTTGAAGTTCTCTCTTCCTCCCCCGGAGCTTTCGACGAGAGCGACGTCGCCACCATGCAACTGCTTTCCGGCATGATGGTCGCCGCCATCTCCCGCATCTCCAGCCTGCACAACGCACACCTCACCCGACGAGCCGGCTGACCTTAGTTTCTTGGTTTTGCTTGCGAGAGAGCGTCGACAACGAAGCTGCTAGGCGCAATCCAAAGTTCGCAATCCAAAGTTAATATCTTGAATCGTCGCTGTATTTCTTCGCGTACTTTGCGGATTTTTTCTTTGCGTTCTTTGCGGTCAGGCTTTTGCTCTTAGCAAAGAGCAAGAGTTGAAGATCACTTATTCTAGTAAGCCCAGTACGGCCCCACGCCTCCAGGCGTACTTGTTCCCTCAATTGCCGTAAACACATTGCGCCCAAAGAAAAACGGCAAGCCCCAATCAAAATTGTTCTGCCCAGGACCGCCCAGGTCGCCGAATACGAAATCGCTCTGATTCGCGAACAGAGTCTCGGCATTCCCCACACTGAAATTCACCTTCCCACTAGTGCCGTTCGCTCCTTGATTGGTCGCCGACAGGTTCTGGGTGCTCGTCGGACAATAAAAGCCCGTAGCCGTCGTGCAATCCGGAAGGCCGGTCGCAGTGCTGCTCAGAAAGAAATATCCATTCGATCCGCTATCGAGAAAGCTGCTGGAGTAGGCCTGTCCCTGGTACGTAGTGGTGAAATTTCCGAAATCGTCGACGGTGTAAACCGAGGCTCCGTTCAATGCATTGTTCGACTGCGTGCCAATCCCAAAGACCAGCGAGCCACTCACCGTAGTCGCGCCTCCGCTCACCGCCGGTAATTCAACGATCACTCCATTGTTGTCGCTGGCAAACATGGCCACTGGATTTTGCACCTGGGCGCTCACCGCCTCCGCCGTAACCTGGCATCCCGACGATGGACATGCGTAGTAAAGTCCGGGGTTCGACCCCGCCTGCGCGCATGCCCCGCCGCAATCCTGCGCGAACATTCCCACCCCCAGCAGTCCGTTGGCCCCCAAAGTCTGCAACGTACCCATCGATTGCAAACCCATATTGGAGCAGCCACTTGGAACCGCAAACGTCCCGCCGATCACTTGAATCGGCACCGCGCTCGCGCTTTCCCCCGCAATCTTAATGTCGGCACTCTGCACTGGTCCCCATGTGTATCCACCCAGGAACGGCAGACATTCCGCGATCGGATCCCCGCTCGCTCCATTTTGCTGCGTCAGCGAAACCGTCAGAGCCGACGATAGAATCCTCAAGCCGGTAGAACCCGTGTCCACCAGCACATCTGGGATCGTTTGACAATTCGAGCTTCCCGGAACACAAACCGTTACACTCACGAAAGCTCCATTGCCATAGTTCCCCGTAGGTCCGCCATTCACCGAAATGGCCGCGACATTCGATCCAGTCGATGTCACGACCTGACTTGCATTCGAGTGACTGCTGCTGCCTCCACAGCCCACCGACAGCAGCGAAAGCGCCCAGAGAGCCACGATTCCAAAGTCGAACAAACGAAAGTTGCGTCCACGAATCATCGCACGTCCTCGGCCTTCATTCCCTGCGGCAAGTTTTCCGGAATGTATGCTTGCCCCGTAAACGAGCGCGGATGTCCACTCAGATTTACAACCAGCCCGGGAATTTCGATGTGAACCGGCCTGCGCCCGGCGCGCCCCGCATTCCGTGCCTGCATCGCCTGCACATACGGCTCGAAATAAGTCCCCAGCAGTTGGTGCAGGTCAGGCAGCCAAGGGCCCTGCCATGCCACACCGAATACAGCGCCCGCCGATGAAACATATTCTCGAACCACAACTCCGCTCGACGAATGAAGCTCGTGCAAGGTATAAGCTCCGCCCTGAGTAGTGGCCGCTTGACTCGTGCGAAGACTGGCTTGCATGTGAACCGAATCCGCCTGCACCGACGCCGCATCCCCTCCCAGTGCCGCAAACACGGGGCAGGGCAAGGTCAGCGCCGCAAACCCGATTGCCAGTCCGCAACGCCGCAATCGCCAAGCTAGCCACCTCGTCAAATTTCTTTCCTTCATTGTGAAGAGCCTCGAATGTATGAGAAAAGCCTGAAATGTATGAATCGAGTTAAGGCCCCTCGGGTTGCTGCAAGATCGCTCAGGTGTTTACCTGACTCAATCCTGCGAAGCCTGCCCCACGGCCGAGGGCCCCGAACTCTGCCCGGCAGAACCCCGCCAGCATGTACTTCCCATTTCTTTCTGCTTTTCTTTCCGTCGCCTACGACTTCTTGCTTACTTTTCTACCGTCCCGCGCTAATATGGAGCAGTAATTCTGCGCCCCTCCCCATGGCTGCCATAACTTCGGCTTCGCATCCGTTCCCGTCCAACCGTCGCCGGCGCGTGCGACACAAGATTCAGACCCCTGCATACGCCACCTTCGCTGCCGAATCCAAGGGCTCGATGCTCGATCTGCACGAAATCGTCGATATCAGCGAAGAAGGCGTGGCCATTCAATGCCATTCGCCTCTTGAATTACGCAAGCGCGTGAATCTCTGCCTCGACCTCGCCGATTGCGCGGAAAACATTTACACCACCGGTCAGGTAGTTTGGTCGAACCCCTCCGGACGCGCCGGCCTTCATTTTTCTGAGCTCACTCCCGCGTCGCTATCGCGATTGCGCGAGTGGTTGTTCATCAACGTCATGGCCGGCGTCGCCAACGGCGAAGCCGAAATTGGCGCTTTGCAGAAGGACACGAGCAACGTACAGACTATAGGGACGACAACTGTCGCGACGGGCGCATTCGCCCGTCCCGGGGAGCAAAGCTCTGCCGGGAAAAGCGAGGCTGCAGCTCCTCTACTGCGTCCCAACTATACCGACACCCTCGCGGCTGTCACCGCGGTTCAACGCCAGGTGGAAGCGCATGGTTCCGATCTTTCTGCCGCTCTGCAACTGATTGCGGAGCGTGCCCAGACGCTGGTCCGTGCTTCCGGCGCTGCCATTGCGCTCGCCGAAGCCGATCCTGATTTCATGACCTGTCGCGCCAGCTCCGGCCCCGACGCCCCGCCCATCGGCGCGCGCCTGCAAGTCGGCTCCGGCTTTTCCGGCGAGTGCGTCAAGGCCGGTCAGCCTCTGCGCTGCGACGACACCGAGCTCGACGATCGTGTAGATCGCGAGAGCTGCCGCGCCCTCGGCCTTCGCTCGCTTCTCGCCGCGCCAATTCGCGTCGATACCAACTCGATCGGCATCGTGGAAGTTTTCTCCTCTGCCCCCAACACATTTTCTGACTCCGATACTGAGGTGCTCGAGCGACTTGCCGAAAGTGTTCTGGCTGCCGTCAACCGTGCCGCCGACGCCGAGGATCTTCCCCAACTTGGCGCGGCGCCCGTCTCCACGCCGTTCACGCCTATGCCTGGCAGCGTGCTGTTCGCGTCCGCAGAAAAACACGATCAGGATAAGTTGGAAAGCACGGAAGAGAAGCTCTCCGGCATCAGCCTGCCGCGCTCGCATCTGTACCTTATGATCGGCGCGGCCATCCTCATCGCAACGATTCTCGGTTTCTATTCGGCACCGCTAATCCAGGCCAAGCTTCAGCAGCGGCATGCCAGTTCCATGCAGACCGTGCTGGCCTCGTCGAGCGCACCGGCCTTGGAAAATCCCTCGCCGGCAACCCCTTCCGCTCCGTCCGTCGCTACCGCATCGCCCGACGAACTTCGTCAGATGGCCGATCACAACGATGCCGCCGCCGAGAATGCCCTGGGCCTGCGCTATTTTCAGGGTGACGAAAAAAGCGGAATCGTGCGTGACGAGAAGCAAGCTTTCGAATGGTTCCGCCGCGCCGCCGATCACGGCAGCCTTCCTGCTCAAGCCAAGCTCGGAGCCCTCTACTGGGGCGGACGCGGCGTCCCTGTGGACGTGAGTCAGGCCTATTTCTGGGCTGTGCTCGCGCGCGCGCGCGGAGATAAAGCCAGCAAAGACTTGGCCCCGTTGTGGGCTTCGCGCTTGACTCCTACCCAGTGCACGGCCATCGAACAGCAAGCCGACTCCTGGCTCCAGCAGCACCTCCCAAACTGGAAGCCCTCCGCCGCCCACTGATCTACGACTAGTTTGCCGTTTAACTAAAGGCGCGATGTCATCCCGAGCGGAGCCGTTCTTCAGGCGAAGAGAGAGCCTGCCCTGAGCGGAGTCGAAGGGGATCTCCCGCTTGTCCGGCCCCAGCGCATAAGCCAACCGGGTCGAACTCGAAGCCGTCCCCGCGCTAAAATATCCACAGAGCCTCCCGTGTCCACACTCCGTGAAATCCTCGACCAAAAAGTTCGCGAGGCCGATTCCTCTCTCTACGAAAAGCTCGACCACAATCGCGTCCGCTGTTTTTCCTGCGGCCATTGCTGTCCCATCCCCGAAGGCCAGCCCGGCGTCTGCAAAGTCCGCTTCAACCGCGGCGGCACGCTCTACGTTCCCTGGGGATACACCGCCGGCATGCAGTGCGATCCCATCGAAAAGAAGCCATTCTTCCACGCCCATCCCGGTGCTCTCGCCTACAGTTTCGGAATGCTGGGCTGCGATCTGCACTGCGGATACTGTCAGAACTGGGTCACATCGCAGGCCCTCCGCGATCCCGACGCCATCTCGCCGCCGCTCGCAGCTTCTCCCGAAGATTTGGTTCGCGATGCCCTCGACCAGGGCGCGCGCGTCCTGGTCAGCACCTACAACGAACCGCTCATCACCAGCGAATGGGCTGTCGCCGTGTTCAAAGAGGCCAAAGCTGCGGGCCTGCTCACCGGATTCGTCTCCAACGGAAACGGCACGCCGCAAGTTCTCGACTACATCCGCCCGTGGATCGATCTCTACAAAGTCGATCTCAAGAGCTTCGACGATCGCCACTACCATGAACTCGGCGGACGCATCGGTCCCATTCTCGACAGCATCCGCCGCATTCACCAGATGGGATTGTGGCTCGAAATCGTGACCCTGCTCATCCCCGGCTTCAACGACTCCAACGACGAACTGCGCCGCCTCACCGAATTCCTCGCCGGAATTTCGCTGGATATTCCCTGGCACGTCACCGCCTTCCACGGCGATTACAAAATGCAAGGAGACGCGCAGCGCGATACGACGCCGGAAGACCTGCTGCGCGCCGCCGAAATCGGCCGCACGGCGGGCCTGCGTTACATCTACGCCGGCAATCTTCCCGGCATGGTCGGACCCTGGGAAGATACGCGCTGTCCGCAGTGCAGCGAAATCCTGATCCGCCGCTACGGCTATCACATCGAAGACTACCGCCTCACCCCCGACGGCCGCTGCCCAAATTGTTCCCACCAAATTCCCGGCCGCTGGGCCGCCCAATTCGACGGCCAAATCACCTCCCATCCTTTCCGCCCGCACAAATATTCGACAACCAAGCGCCCCCGTTTATTTACAATCACAAGTCATCGCAGTTGATTGTGTGAACTTTTGACTATGTGGAGATGGAAGATTGTGTGGGGACGGGCGCATTCGCCCGTCCGCCGGGCGTAGCCGGCATGGGCAGCGCCAAATTCATGCGGAAGAAATCAACTTTCTCACTGATGGCCATCCTCTTCCTCGCCTCCTGCTCCCCCCGCGACTTCCTCACCCGCCGCCTCGCCACCGATCTCATCGCCGCCTCCGACGCTTTCAAAACGCCGCAGTTGTTCTCGCTCCAGACCGGAATCGTCTCCAATAAAAACTATGTCTCCCCGGAATATCTTGTCCTGCAACAACACGGTTGGATCTCCGCAACCGCCGCCCCCTGCTCTGCGAACCTCGCCCCGCCGCCGTGCTGGGACGTGCTCCTCACGCCCTCCGGCGTCGACGCGGTGCGCGCCCTGCTCCCCGCGGACCAAGCCGACAAGCCGCTGCTCTTAATCCCCGTGGCCAAAAGAGAATTCCTGAGCATCACCGGCATCAGTAAGCAGGGCGCTTTAGCCGATGTCGACTTCACCTGGAGATGGGTTCCGCTGAACGAGGTCGGCGCCGCACTCTACTCCAGCGATCTGCGCTACAACTCGACGGTCGGCTTTCGCGACTACGACGACGGCTGGCGATTACTTCAGAGCGCTCAGAGTGCGCCCCGCCTGGGCCAGACCATGGACGACGCCCTAAAAAATGCCGAGCCCACCCAGTGATGAGCAAGGTGGCACTAACCCCAAACATGCAACTTTTTCCCCAATTCGCCGCACCGCAGCCTTGGCTCGCGAGCGTCGCAGCCCTGTTGACCCCACGCCGCCTCCGCGCCCATGCGACGTTGTTGGCCGTCTGCCTGTGGGGAATCTGCATCATCGACTTCTCGACGCCGGGCCAGTTTGACCGCGCCGGCAATATCAAATTCCAGGACTTTCTTCCCACCTACATCTCCGCCCGCCTGATCGCAGAAGGCCGTTCCAGCGAACTTTACAACCAGCAAGTCATTGCGAACGAACTGAAAAGAGTAATCCCGCAAGGGCAGCCCCACCAACCCACACACCTCACCCTGCCCAACCTGTACGGACCGCAGTTCGGACTCCTCTTCGTTCCACTCTCCCGCTTCTCATTTTCAATGGCTGCGCGAATCTGGGTCGCCACCAGCCTCCTGCTCTACTTCGCCTGCATCTATCTGATCTGGAAATCTTGCCCAACTCTTCTCCCGCATCGCGGACTCGTCTCTATCGCCGCCCTCGCTTTCCCTCCGCTCTTTCATTTCTTCGTCCGCGGACAAAACTCTGTATTGGTGCTGGCGTTCTTCACCGCGGCATTCCTGGCCTTCCGCGCCGATCGCAATTGGCTGGCCGGCATTGCCCTCGGATTTCTCATCTTCAAGCCGCAGTTCATAGTCGCCATTCCGCTGGTCCTGCTCCTCGCGCATTCATGGCGCGCATTCGCCGGACTCGTCCTCTCGGCAGCCGCACAGTTGGCGCTCACCAGAATCTACTTCGGCCCCGCAGTGATGCGCTCCTACTTCGACATGCTCGTGCACATCCAGCGCCTCATCGACGCCGCCGAACTCAGTCATGCCCCCATCCAGATGCACTCCCTCCGCTCCTTCTGGTCGTTGCTGGTTCCGGCGCCCGAAGCCGCTCTCGCGCTCTACGTCTTAAGTTCAATCGTTATCGTCGCCATCGCCGCGGCCGCCTGGAGATCTTCCGCGCCGCTCGCCCTCCGCTTTTCCGCTCTGACTCTCGCCGCCGTCCTGGTCAACCCGCATCTTTTCGTGTACGACCTGCTCGTCCTCGCTCCCGCGCTGCTGCTCATCCTCGACTGGACTCTAACTTTTCCGCAGCATCGCTCCACCCCTGCACTTCGCCTGCTCGCATACCTCGCTTTCCTCCTGCCCCTGTTCGGCCCGCTCTCGCACTGGACCCACCTCCAACTCTCCGTTCTAGTTTTCACCGCGCTCCTGTGGGCGCTATGGCGCGATTTCGCCACCCCAAGTCACAAACTTGCCTCGAATGAATCCGCCGTTGTATAACCCTTCTTCCACCGGGGCCCTATGCGAATCCGAAAATGTCCTCTGCTGGTCTTGATCGTCTTCAGTTCTGCACTGACCGCCGCCACTCAAACCAAACCCAGGCTCACGCTCGACGAATTCTTCAACTCCGTCGACATCAAATCGGTTGAGATGTCGCCCGACGGCAACTCCGTCATCGTCTGCACCGGGCGTGCCGATTGGGACCAGCAAATCTTCCGCACCGACCTCTGGCTCTATCACGACGATGGCCACGCCGGCTCTCCGGCTCTGATTCAACTCACGCAATCCGGACACGACTCCGAACCCAAGTGGTCGCCCGACGGCCGCTGGATTGCCTTCCTCTCCGAGCGCAAGGCATCATCGGAAAAAGATGGAGATTCCGACCCCGATTCCGACTCGAAAGACGAACCCGCCCAGATCTATCTCATTTCTCCCACCGGCGGCGAAGCCTTCGCCATCACCCAGGGAGAAGAAGACGTTCACTCCTTCGCCTGGTCGGCCGATTCGCAGACAATTTATTTCGCCACCCGCCAGCCCTGGACCAAATCGCAGAAAGACGAGTACAAGCAAGCGTGGAAGGATGTCGTGCAGTACCGCACCGCCGAACGCGGCGACACTATTTTTAGTTTCGACTTGCGCGAAGCCCTGGCCCACCAGGCTGCTGCGCCAATGAAAGCTGAGAAAAAGGAAGGGAAGCCGGAAGAAGCTCCCGACGTCACGCCCGGCACCAGCGAAGTTGCCACCGTTCCCCTGCGCGTCGATGCCATCATCGCTTCGCCGCAGGGCAACAAACTCGCCTTCCTCACCAGCGCCATCAATCAGCGCCAGGAAAAAATCGACGACGTGGAACTTTACACTCTCGACTTAGAAAGTGTGGGGCGGACACTCCCTTCGACAAGCTCAGGGCAGGCTTTGTCCGCCACTGCCGACAGCTCACCCAATGCCGGCGCTCAACTTAAGCCCGTCCGCCTCACTCATAACCAAGCCGCTGAAACCCAGGCGCATTGGGCCAACGATGGCCGTCACATTTTCTTCACCGTCGAAATCGGAGACGTCGCCGGCCCCTACCGCGACCTCCAGCCGCACCTTTATTCGGTCGATGCTCAATCCGGCGCCGTCGAGCAATGGGCCAAAAATTTCGTCGGCCCCGTCGATCACTATGCCGTCGTGGGGGCAGACGCAGCCAGCTCTGAGCCCAGTCGAAGGGTCCGCCCCGCGAGCGAAGCCAGCGCCTCCACCCCGAATTCAAGCGACTCCAGCATCCTCGCCTCCGCTCGCATCGGCACCGAAGTTCAAATCTATTCCGCCGCCAAGCCCTCCGATTCTCTGCACCGCATCAGCGGATGGCCCGGCACTTACTCTCGCATATCCGTCGCTGCTCACTCATCGCGCGTCGCCTTCGTCTACTCGTCACTCAACAAGCCCGAAGAAATCTATCTAGCCGACAGCGCCGCCACGCTCGATCAAGCCAAGCCGATCACAAGTTTCAATAAGCTTTTCGCCGAACGCGATCTCCCTCAAGGCAAGCCCTATCACTGGAAGGCCGACGATGGCACCACGGTAGAAGGCATGCTGATTTACCCTCCCGGGAAGTTCGAATCCAAGCACCTGCCCATGCTGACCTTCATTCACGGCGGCCCCGCCGACGCCGACGGCAACCACTTCGAGGCCGACTGGTACCAGTGGTCCGCCCTCGCCGCCACCAACGGATGGCTAGTCTTCGAGCCCAACTACCGCGGTTCCACCGGCTACGGCGACAAGTTCCTCATGCAGATTGTCCCCGTCATGGTCAGCCGCCCCGGCAAGGACATTCTCGAAGGTGTCGACGCCCTTGTCAAAGACGGCATCGCCGACCCCGACCACCTCACCATCGGCGGCTACAGCTACGGCGGATACATGACCAACTGGCTCATCACCCAAACCACCCGCTTCACAGCGGCGGTAACCGGCGCCGGAGCAGTAGAAAACGTCGGCAACTGGGGCAACGACGACACCACCTTCGACGACGCCTACTTCCTCGGCGGACGCCCCTGGGAAGCCCCCCAGCGCTACCACGACGAAGCCGCCATCTTCCAAATCGACAAAGTAAAAACCCCCACGCACATGGTAGCCGGCGCCGACGACATCCGAGTCGCGGTGCTGGAAGACTACTTACTAGAACACGCCCTCTACTCGCTAGGCATCCCAAATAAATTGCTAGTTTTCCCAGGCGAAGGCCACAGCCTCGCCAAAAATCCCTGGCACGGCAAAATCAAAGTAAGAGAAGAATTAAAGTGGCTGGAAAAATACGGCGGCGTCCCGACCGGGAATTGATGCTCCGATCCCAAACGAAGCCCGAGGGTGGCCCATCCTAGTCGCGCACTTTGCGACTAGGGTGGGGATTTTGATTTAGATCGAGCGTTGGGATCAATCCTGTCATCCCGACCGAAGTCTCCCATTCCGAAGGAATGGGAGACGCAGTGGGGGGAGCCGCTGTTCTGCCGCGACCCACCCCACTCCAGCTCCGAAGGGCGACATATGTGTGCCGGACGCAAGTCCGGGGTCAGCCCTGAAAAACCGAACCAAGTCCTGTCAGCGGCGACAGAGAAACACTGTTCCGGCGACTCGCCTAGATAGTTACATTACGCGCAATGCCCCCACCTTTCTAAAATCACTACAGGATGGAGCAGCGTTCGGATATATAAATGGATCTGGAGTTAGGAGAACGCTCGTGCAATCACTTATTTCCCTTACCTTCGACGATCGACTGAGGTGCCAACTCGAGCGCGCCGTCCCCATTCTCGACCAGCTTGGGCTTCCAGCTACGTTTTTCTTGGTCGCCAACACCGACCAGATTCACACCGACGGACTCTCTCATCCTGATTGGCGCAAAATCAACTGGTGTGAGGGGGACATCCAGTTCCTCAAAGGCATGATTCAGCGAGGGCGTGAAGTGGGGCGCACAGCGTAACGCATCGGCGCCCGGAGCTAGACAATGATCCGATAGGCGAAGCTGAGAATTCGAAGCGATGGATTGCAGATCGGCTGAAGGTGGACGTTCCGTCCTATTGCTTTGCTATCCATTTTGCCATGTGACGGATCCCATCAAGAGTGCCGTAATCGCGCGCTACGAGCAAGCGCGATGGGGATCGAACAGGGTTTATGGTCCAGCGCAAGGACGGGTGGATTTCTATCAAGTGGATTGTCGCCACGTGGGCAGGGATGGGGCCGAAAATGTCGCTGGTTGGTTACAGCCTGACTGGTACGTCTTGATGTTTCATGGCATTGGAACGATCGAAGACGGATGGTGGCCCATTTCCGAGGCCGAGTTCGCTAGGCAAATGGGAGAATTGGCGAGATTTCGAGATGAATGCAGGGCGGAGGTCGTCACCTTCAGAGAGGGGACGGAACGTCTCAGAGGATGTTGACACATAACCCGTGTCCACATATACTGTGTTCATGAACGTTACTCTCTCCATCGACGATCAACTAGTAGCCCGTGCCCGCAAGAAAGCGGAAGCCCTCGGCAAGAGCCTCAACCAGCTCGTCCGCGACTACTTGCAAACGGTGGTCGGAGGAGACGATCCCGAGCGCAGCATCGAAGAGTTCAAAAAACTCTCTGGCAAGGGTCACTCCCGTGGCTGGCGCTTCAACCGGGACGAAATTCACGAGCGGAAATCAACTACCAAATAATGCCCTCCCGCAGCTTCTTCGATACCAACGTCCTCATCTACGCTGACGACGAAGCTGACCCATCGAAACAGAAACGGGCCATCAATCTCGTCGCAGAGCATCGGCGCGCCCGAACCGGCGTTGTATCGTTACAGGTACTCCAAGAGTATTTCGTCACCGCCACGCGTAAGCTGAACATCGACCCGCGGATCGCCCGCCGCAAAGTTGAACTCATCGCCGAGTTCGACGTCGCCTCTCCTGAAGTCACGGACGTCCTCGCCGCCATAGACCTGCATCGCCTTCACGGTTTTTCTTTCTGGGACGCCTTGGTTATTCGCACGGCAAAGCAGACCGGCTGCAGCGTACTCTACACCGAAGACATGCAAGACACGCGCGAGATCGACGGACTGCAGATCATCAATCCATTTTAGTAACAATCGAAAACAGCCCGGTACATGGTAAGATTGTCTTACCATGCAAACCAAGGTTTCCACCAAGGGCCAGGTCGTTCTCCCCGGCGCTCTCCGCCGGCGGTTGGATATTCGGGCGGGCGATCCCCTGGACGCCAACATTGAGAATGGACGGATTGTCCTGACCCCGCGCAAGAAAAGATCGTCTCGAGTTAAATTCGTTATCGACCCTGTCACCGGATTACCCGCTCTCAGCGCGGGCACCAACGCGCCGGCGTTAAGCAGCAAGGAAGTGGATGAGATTCTCACAAACTTCCCGTGACGCACCTGCCATGATCTACCTGCTCGATGTGAATGCCCTCGTAGCTCTTGGATTCATCAATCACGAATTCCACGATCGCGTCGCCGCCTGGATACAATCTCTAGACTCACCCGCATTGGCGACCTGCTCGATTACCGAGCTTGGATTCGTACGCGTGCTGGCACAAGCTCCGGCATACGGATTCACGGTGACGCAGGCCAGAAGCCTCCTGCTGCGTCTGAAAGGGGCGCGCGCCGTTCGTTTCACATTTCTTGCCGACGAACACGACATCGCTCACCTGCCAGACTGGGTCCGCGCGCCCAAGCAGATTACCGATGGTCATCTGAAAGAACTTGCGAACGCGAATGGCGCGACGCTCGCGACTCTGGATGAGAGCGTCCGCGGCTCCCATCTCATTCCGAGGTAGGTTCCGCAACCTGTATACTCGGCACCGAACTTTTCCACAGTCTTCCACAAAAATAATCCCACTTTTTGTGACGAACAACCTTTACTGAGAATTCAGGAAAGCTCAGACTCGACCTATGCGCGAAGGGCGTTCCGTCGGCATCGCAGGTCGTAGAGAGGCCGAACGGCACAGCTAAGTCCTTATTCCGGAAGATTTTAGTTAGCAAGTCCTTGCGGCTCAAGATTTTGCCGACAAGAATCGCCTCGACGGTCGGCAAGTGCCTAGAAACAAAGATTTTACCGATTTAGGGGGAGGGGGGAGGGGTATCACTTCTAAAAAACAAAACGAACCCAACTCCATCGAGTGAGAAGAGCGCCGAGAACGGCGTTTTTCCTACCGGAACGAAAAAGGTCGAGGAACGCGAAACCGACGACCGAGGACTGACGACCGACGACTGACGACTGACGACTGACGACCGACGACTGACGACCGACGACCTCCCACTATTTCGAAGCCACTTTCACACTGCGGGAAGTCGCAGCATACCGCGCGATGCCTCGATACAACGCCTCCGCGATTTGCTCGCGGTAGCCATCGCTGCGGAGTTTCTGCTCGTCGGTGGGACTACTGACGAAGCTGACTTCGGCGAGAATTCCCGGCATCGCGCTTTCGGTGAGGACGACGAAGCCGGCTTCTTTGATGCCGCGATCCCGCAATCCCGGATTCTGCACCGAGAGGGTTCCGTATAACGACCGCTGGACGCTGGCCGCGAGCCGCCGCGATTGTTCGATGCGTTCATGTAAGTCGGCGGGAGAAAGTGTAGGCGTCAGCAGATTCTTGGCGCTGGTCGTAGTGGCCGCTGAGGTCGAAAGCCTCGGGCTGGAACTATTCAAACCCAATTCTTTCGGCCCAGCTTCCTTAGAACCTGGCGCAGAAAAGAAATTCGTATAGTAAGTCTCCACCCCGCGCGCCGAAGGCAGGTCGCTGTAGTTGGCGTGGACGGAGATGAACAAGTCCGCCTGCGCCTGGTTGGCGATGTTAGCGCGCTCGTCGAGAGGAATGTAGGTGTCATCCTGCCGCGTGTAGATCACTTCAAAGCCAAGGCGGCTTTCGAGCAGCTTGCCCAGGCGCTGCGCAATTTCAAGCACCAGATCTTTTTCGAGCAGGCCGCGACGGCCGACGGTGCCGAGATCCCAGCCGCCGTGTCCAGCGTCGACCACGATGCGCAGCTTGGGCACGCGAGCGCGTAGTTGCAGATCTTCTTTTGTCGGCGGAGGAACGACGATCGCGAGCGCGCTCTTCGAAGCGCTATCCGCGTTGGGGAAAAGATTCACTGCGCCTTTCGGCGTTGCCCCGATCTTGCGGACTTCAACCACGAGCCGATACGGATTCGGCTCCAGGCTGACGGAGAAAGTGGAATTCGGCTTGGTCTCGAGCACGATGCGCGTCATGCCCATGACGGGCTGCGCCATGCGAATGCGGCTCACAAACGTGTCGCCGACGTCGATTGACTTGCCGACCAGATCGGCGGCAAGTTGCGTGTCGCGCAGGTCGAAGTAGATGCGATCGGGACCGGTGATGCGATGGGCTTCGTATTGCACCTGATCTTCAAGGTCGAGCACCACGGTACTCGAATCCGCCGACGACCAGTGCCGAATACCAGTGATGCGCGGGAACTTCGAGAGCTCTTGTACGCTGGCAGGCGAACGTTCCGGCTCGTTCTCATCAGAAATGGATTCCGGTGCCGCGTTGCCGTCGTTGAGCTTCGTTGGCGCAGATTCGGTGGACGGTGCTGGTTGGGCAGCGTCCGTGGGAGCCGGCTTGACCGGCATTGTCTCAGTACGAATCATCGCGCCGCCCAACTGCGACGTCTTCAGCTTCCACCAGACGCCTGCGGCCAGCGCCGTGCCGACGATGATGCACACCAGCAGAATCAGCATGAACGGTCGGTGCGCGGGCTCTGTGGGCTCTTCCGCGCTTGCAGACGGTCCAGGAGTTGCGATTTCAGACGCAGATTGTGGAACGGATTCCGCCGGCTTGTCGAGAATCGCCGCTCGCGGTGCGGAGCCAGGAGTTGCTGCTACATCTGGCTTCGCTTGGAGAACGCTGGCGGGTACGACCGGCACAGGCGTCGGCGCAATTGTGACAGCAACCGGCGCAGGCGCAACCGGTGTAGCAGCCGCCGGTGCAGGCGCAGCCGCTTTAGTTGGAACGGTGATCGGCTTCGGCTGCGCGGCCGGTGAAGTTGGAACATATTTCGGCGTCTCAATTTTCGTCGAAGAGGCGGCTGCGGGCTTCGGCGCGGGCCGCGGAGCAGGCTCCAGCTTGGTCGCGGCGGCTCGGGCCGATTCGGCGAAGCGATCTTCATCTTCCGGCTTCAGCGCGCCCAGCACCAGTTCGGCCAGCAGACTCAAGTTGCGGACGTCGCTCTCGTTGAAAGCAAACGGCCATTCGGAAAAGGCTTCGAGTACGCCGATCACGCGCCGGTGGCCGCACAAGGGCACTGCAACCATGGAACGGGCGCCGAGTTTGCGGCAGGCTTCGAGGTTTACGCGAGAGTCGGTTTCCGTGTCGTCGCAGGTAACGACCTGCGCGGTACGGAAGCAGGCTCCGGAGAAAGCGGAGTCGCGCTCGATGCGCGCACCCACGTCGGGACGCACCGTGCCGGCCGCGGCGCGCAAGACAATCTCTTTATTTTCCGCGAGAGCAATGGCCAGGCCATCGGCGCCGGTAATCGCGACGGCGCGCTCGGCCACCAGTTGCAGCACTTCATCCAGCACGAATAGTTCTTCCGGTTCGAATTCGGAGCGTTGCGCTGCGAGCGGAGTGCTGGCGTCAAAACTGTGACTCTGCGCTGCCAGAGATTTTCTGCGGCGAACCTGATCGTGCAGAGCGGAGAACGCCAGCAGCGCCTGCAGTGCATCGCGCTGCGTTGGCTTGGTGAGATCGGAAGCGGACGATGACGACGAGCCCACTTCGCACGAGTTCTCCACTCGCGTCCAGGCAGACGCGCGAGTTCCCTGGAGCGAAGTAGTCGCTTCCAAATCTGGTTTGGTGATGGTGGTCGCCATTCGAGACGGTTCACTTGTAAGTTATCGGTCTTTTGGTCGAGTTGCAATTACTAGGGCATGACCCTTCGGGCATGTACTTTAGTAAGCCGTCTAGCGGTCCAACGACAGACGCCAGAAGCATGACTGGTCGAGCGGGGCGGCGAATCCTTTTTCGTGGTGCTGCTCCGCGCGTCCTGCGAACCACATTGGTTACTAAGAGGGCGTCTGAGCGCAGGCATAAGATTTGAAAGATAAGGATCTGACCGACCCGATTCTTTCCGGCGGTGTGAGTATGGAGGCAGAAGTATATCCCGCGCGGCCAGCGCGGGCCAAGCATCGGCATGAACTCCGCACGCTGACCTACGTAACGCTCGATCAGGCCAATGGCGGCATCGTTCGCAATCTGAATGATGAAGGAATCGCCGTGCAGGCGGTGGCGGCGGTGCATCCGCATCGGCAAATGCGGGTGCGCTTCGAGCTGCGCGATCCGCGGCTGCGCCTGGAGGCGCGGGGTGAAGTTGCGTGGGCCACGTCGTCGGGACAATGCGGCATCCGCTTTGTGGATTTGTCTCCGCGGATGATCCGTCAGATCAATGAATGGATTTTTGGAAACCTGCTGGAGGACGCCGCGCTCCACACCGAACGGTCGCAATCCATTTTTGCCGGCTCCGCCTCCCAGCAAGGCGATGGCCTGATGGTGTCGGCGTCCCCGCTGAAAGTCATCGAGTTGCCCACACGCGAATCGCCGCCGCCGACTACGCACTTCAAACCGGACGCCAGTGAACAGGCTCAAGTTCTGCCGGAGGAACTGGATTGGCTTTCGCAGCCGCTCTCCGGCCGCAGCCTGATCTGGACGGTAAACACACTGGTGGTGCTGGCGGCCCTGTTGCTATTCGCGCTGGTTTTTCTCACGGTCACCAGCGAGTTTCCACCTTGGCCGCTGGCGATGGCGGCCGGAGCCGTCGTATTTGTGGCCGGGTTTTATTGGGGATTCTTCACCTTGTTCGGAGGATCGAGCCCCGGCAAACGATTGGCGCGGTTGGTGACCGCCTCAGAAGATGAAAAAGGAAACGGTGCGCGGTTTCGTTAAGCTGGTTTCGTGATGAGCGGGGACAGATGACGGCCAAGAACCCACAGCCGCTAGTTCGCAAAATATTGCTGCGCCAGCCACAACTGCAACGTGCGCTGTTGTTGCGGCGCCAGTTTGACGAAGCGGATGCCCATGTTGCCGCGCTTGTCCTGCCACGCGACCTCTGCTTTGGCTTTCAATCCGGCGCGGGCGCCCGGCAGATCAAACGAGACGTGGAGAGCCTTCGCGGCCTCGACGCGATCGTCGGTATGAATCTGCATTCCGCCCTGACTCAGATTGACCAGAGAGGCGTCCACCGGCTTCTGGCCTTTAAAATTCAGCGACACTGGGACCTCGAGTCCGGCGCGATGATAGCGTAAGCGGCCATCGACGATCATGCTGCGTGCGGCGGAAAGCGTGCGCACGGCCTGCTCCACCGAAATTGGTTTCTCGAAGGCAAACAGCGCGCCGCTCGAGTCCAGGTTCCGATTGCAGCGCGCGCCGCCCATGATGACGAGCGGCACAGTCTTCAGAGTCTCCGCACTTTGCAGTTCGTGTAGAAATTGGGAGCTTCCATTCAGATCGCAATCGACGATGAGCGCGTCGATCTTCGATTTGGCGAGTCGGGCCAGAGCCTGCTGCGGTTCGTTTTCGACAGCGACGTCCATCTGTAGGCCGCCGAGGATGCATTCCAGAACACTGACTTCCTGCCAGTCGCGCGAAACCACCATCGAGGAAAGTGTCATGCCCTCACTGTAGCGATGCGAGTAGTAGGGACGTAGATAACCAACGTAATGCGGGGCGCAAGGCCCTTCGGTTTGCGACGGATACGTCAATTAAAGAAAAGCCGCCTCGTGAAAGGCGGCTTTTTATTTCCCTTGGAATGTGTTCATTTCTTCAAGGTAAATTCCCGGCGCTCGCCGAGCGCTAGTCCCCGGTGCCCGTGAGGCTTACTGTCTGCGGGCTATTGTCAGCGCTGTCGTTCACGCTCAGGGTACCGGTTGCGATGCCGGTTGTCGTCGGCGAGAAGGTCACGCTGATTGTGCAGCTTGCTTTGGTCGCCAGCGTCGTGCCACAGGTCGAAGTGGAGACAGCGAATGGTGCCGCTGCCGAATACGAAATCCCCGTCAACGTTGTGGGCAGGTTGTTTTTTAACGTCACGTTCTTGGCCGCGCTGGTCGTGCCGACTTTTTGCTTTGCAAATGTCAGGCTGCTGGGCGTCAGAGTCGTCTGCACGATGCCGGTGCCAGAAAGCGGCACTGTCTGAGGACTACCTGGAGCGTTGTCGGAAACGCTGAACGCGCCATTTACGGCTCCCAAAGCCGTGGGTGTGAATGTGATGCTGACCTTGCAACTCTTACCTCCCGAACCCAACGTAGCGCCGCAGTTGTTGGCTGAAATCGCGAATGGCGGGTTGACCGCGAAATTGGTGAAATCAAGAACAACGTCGCCGGTAGCGGTGTTTTTGATCGTCACTGACTTCGCCGCAGAGGTGGTGTCGACCGCTTGACTTCCGAAGCTCAGTGAAGCCGGCGTAAACGTGGGCGCCACGGCAACGTTGGGCGACCAGTTGAAAACTATGCCACAGCCTTGCGCAGGGCAGTTAGTCCCCCCCCCAATACGTTGTCCCATAAAATGAGCCGTCGCTGGCTTGCACGATGCCCACCGGCTCATTGCCGTCCGTGCAGGCGCTCTGCGTGCAAAAATGGAAAAGCGTGCTCAACACACCGCCGGGCGTGAGTTGGAACAATGTTCCGCAGCCGTCAGGACAATAGTTTCTCGTTAGGGCTCCGCCCGTCTGGGTCGTTCCATAGAAGTTGCCATCGCGGCCCTGTATCAGATAAGAACCATAGCCGTTACCGTCGGCGCAGTTGGCACTAGAACAGAAATTGTGGAGCGTCTTAAGAGTGCCGGATGGCGTGAGCTGAAAGACCGTACCGCGATTCTGGGTACCGCCCGAGTTCGTTGTGCCGTACAGGTTGCCGTTCGTCGCCTGTATCAACCCCGCGGGATATTGGCCATCGACGCAGTTAGCAAGAGAGCAGAACCTATAAAGAGTGGTTAGGGTGCCTGAGGGCGTGATTTGGAAAACTGTACCATCGGAATTTGTGGCGCCTTGGCCGGTCGCACCGTAGAAGTTTCCGTCGCTGCCCTCCACCAACGTAAGTGGGCCACTGCCGTCAGCACAGTTAGTAAGAGAGCAGAAGTTGTAAATCGTGGTCAGGACGCCTGAGGGCGTGATTTGGAAGACAGTGCCCGAGGAGTGCTGGCCGGTGCCTCCTGCTGCGGTCACCCCATAGAAGTTGCCGTTGCTGCCCTGCAGCACCACTCCTGGGCCGGAGCCGTCGGCGCAGTTAGCCAGAGAGCAGAAGTTATAAAGGACGCTCACGACACCTGCGGACGTGATTTCGAAGAACGTTCCACCGTTTGAGTCCCCGCCTCCTGGGTCCGTGCCATAGACGTTCCCATCGCTGCCTACGATCACGAACCCGTCGTGTTCGCAATTGGGCGGCCCCTGAATGCAGAAATCGGCGAGCGTCGTAAGGGTACCGGATGGCGTAAGCTTAAACACCGTGCCATAATCGTTGGTTCCGCCCCAATACGTCGTGCCGTATAGGGTACCGTCTGGTGCCAGTGATGGCGGGAGATAGGGGTGATAGCCCCCGGAACTGTTGAATGAAACCACAGTTTGCAGCGTTTGAGCAGGCAAGGCAGCTGCTATGGCCAGGGAAAAAGCAAGCAGCATCCCCGCAGTCCGAACTAGACCTAGCCTTTTCATAACTCATGCTCCTCCGTCGACCGTGAGTCAACGAATGCACAATGTTACGCCGAGAGCGACTACTCCTGCATTACGACTATGTGAACATTCTATGAACGAGAGTTGCCGGCTAGCGGAATCTTGCCTCGTACTATTTCTATTCTGGCGGCTCTAATCTCTTCGCCGATACCACTCCACTGTACGCCGCAGGCCTTCTTCGAAATCTACTTTGGGTTTGTAGCCGAGAGCGGCTTCGGCTTTGGAGATGTCAGCCAGCGAGTGTTTGATGTCGCCGCCGCGCTCGGGACCGTACAGGGGCTGTCCGGAATACGAGGTCAGAGGCTGCAAGAGCTTGAAGGTTTCATTGAGCGTGCAGCGGCGGCCGGTGGCGACGTTGAAGACTTGTCCGGCGGCTTGCGCTGCGGGTGCTTTGCAGGCCAGCAGATTTGCTTCGACGGCGTTGTCAATGTAAGTGAAGTCGCGGCTTTGCTCGCCGTCACCGAAAATCATGGGTTGCTCGCCGCGCAGCATTACGGCGATGAATTTCGCCAACACGCCGGAATAGGGCGACGAGGGATCCTGCCGCGGGCCGAAGATGTTGAAGTAGCGCAGGGCGACGGTCTCGAGGCCATAACATCGGTAAAAAGAAATCAGGTAGTGTTCGCTGGCCAGCTTGGCCACGGCGTAGGGAGAAATCGGATCGGGCTTCATTGCTTCATGCTTGGGAAGCGTTGGAGTATCGCCATAGGCCGAGGATGACGCGGCATAGATCACGCGCTTGACCTTGGCATCGCGCGCAGCGATGAGCACGTTGACGGTGCCATCGACGTTGGCCTGGTTGCTGCCGAGCGGATCGAGAACCGATTTGGGTACCGAAGGGATCGCGGCCTGGTGCAGCACGAAGTCCACGCCGGCGCAGGCGGCATGCATGGCGTTCAAGTCGGTGATATCGGCTTCGCGGAAGTCGATGCGATCCAGAATGTCAGTGAGATTGTCCCGCTTGCCCGTAGAAAAATTATCGACGCCGCGCACTAGTTCGCCGCGCGAAAGGAGCTCGCGCGCCAGAGACGATCCGATGAAGCCGCCGATGCCAGTGATGAGGTAGAGAGCCATGGAGCTCATGATAAATGCACAAACTTTGCGAGAAACGGACGGGATTTCAACAGGCGGTCCTACTCTGACTTGCGCCTCAAGATGACAAATCGGCAGGAGTCAACCGGCGAAAGTGGCAGGATAGGCAACAAGTGCCTTACGGCTTCAGGGCCGGACCCCGGCTGGTACGCAGGATTTTAAGGAAATCGTCGCGCATCAACAGCTGGCGGTTTTCGAAGAACTCGATGAGCGCGCGCAACGCGGCTTTAGGATCGTGAACTTCGGGCAAAGCGCCGATTGCGCCGCCAGCGGGCGGTGAAGAAGCGATTCCGGGGCCTATCGGTCCGGTAGGACGAGTTATGCCGCCGAGCATCTCCTTCAGTCGTTGACGCGTTTCTTCCGAGGGATCGATGAATGCGATCCCCATTCCAAGACACGGATAACTCACCCTCACCATTCCTTTGCTTTCGACGCGCACGCCGTTCGCTTCCAGCCGCAAGTAAAGCACTGCGCCAACAGGATAGGTGGACTGCGCTTCGATGTAATATCCGTGCAGACTGATGTCGGTGAAACGGGCCCAAGTTTGCACATCGGCGCCCTCCTCGCGCACTCCCGCGCCGCCCTCGCACTTGTAGCGCACGCTGCGGCGTTTCTCCGTGCCTGGGAACCGTCGCGGCGTCACCTTGGTCTCGGAAGTGCGTTCCCGGGCCGGCGCAGCCCCGGTCGCTTCGCCGGAGCCGGAGGATTGTTTCAGAGCTTTGAGATACGAAACGCTTCCATCGATTTCTTCAGCCATAAAAAATAGCGCTCCGATGCGGAGGCGTGGACTGCGCGATGCTTGAAAGTCATCCCCAGATGGGCCGCGGACTGAAAAAGCCTGCCGGGAAGTCTGCTGCATCTATCGGGAAAAGGCGCTGCAAAGATTAGGGCTACGATTCGACGCAGGAGCATTTGTTGGTTGAGACTTTTCTAACGTGGTGGGGTGTCAGCACGACGCTTCCGTAGCCGCTAACTGCTGGGCGACCTGCCGAATCTGTTTCCAAAGTTCGTCGCGTCCGGCGCCGGTCTTGGCGGAGTAGGGAAGCGGGCGGGCTGCGGGATATTCCTGGGTTAACGTGCGTAGGGCATTGCGCAGTTGATTATTCGAGAGGCGGTCGCTCTTGGTGGCCACGATCAGAAATTCGCGATTGGAGGCGGAGAGGAAATCCAGTAGTTGGCGATCGCTTTGCTGGGGAGGAATGTTGGCATCCACCAGCACGATGCACAGGCTGAGCGTAGGCCGATCGTTAAGATAGGGCTCTATAAACTTCGGCCACTCCTGAGAAATTTCGCGGGAAATCTTGGCGTAGCCGTAACCGGGGAGATCGGCGAAGATCAGTTCAGGATGTGGCTTTCCGGGCCAGCGAATCTCAAAAAAATTAATGCTGCGCGTGCGCCCCGGAGTGGAACTGGTGCGGGCCAGCTTAGCGCCGACGAGCGAATTGATGACACTGGACTTGCCGACGTTGGAACGGCCGAGGAAAGCGACTTCCGGCAGGGTGGGAGCAGGGAAGTGCGCGGCATCGGTGGCCGCCGCCAGGAAGCGGGAGAGAATCCTCATGCTCAAGTTTGCAATACGGGGAGAGAAATTGGCAAGGGCGCAAACGGCCGGGCTTCGCCCGGGGGCGGACGAGGCGTCCGCCCGCCTCCATCATCAGCCTTCTATAGCATAGTTCGGGCGGTTCAGATTTGACCGAGGCCTCCGTCGACGTTGATCTCGACGCCGGTGATGTACGACGCGTCCTGGGATGCCAGGAACGCCACAGCGCCTGCCACTTCCTCGGGCTGTCCAAAGCGTTTCATGGGAACCTTGGCAATCATGTCCTTGGCGAATGCTTCGATCGCTTCTTTCGGAAGGCCGGTTTTGTCGAAGATGGGCGTGACGATCGGCCCGGGAGCCACGGCATTGACGCGAATGCCACGTCCGGCCAGCTCGGCCGCCGCCGTCCGCGCCAGAGAGCGCAGTGCCGCCTTGGTGGCCGCATAGGCGCTCGCACCCTCGGTGCCTTTTTGATCGGCCACGCTGGTATTGAGAATGATGGACGCGCCATCATTCAGCAGAGGCAGCGCTTTCTGAATGGTGAAGTACGCTCCCTTGATGTTGATGTCGAACTGCTCGTCGTATGTGCCTTCAGAAGTTTCGGCAAAAGGAGCGAACTTTGCCACTCCCGCGTTCACAAATAACACGTCAATTCTGCCGAGCTTTTGCGAAACCTCGGCGAAGAGGGTCTGCACGTCGGCCAGGTTGGAGACATCTGCCTGCACCGCGAGCACGCCGTTTCCGATTGTTTTCACCGCTTCATCCAGAGTTTTGCGGCTTCGGCCAGAGATGGCTACCCTGGCGCCTTCTTCCTGAAGACGCTTGGCCGTTGCCAGTCCGATGCCGCTGTTTCCGCCCGTCACTACCGCTACCTTGCCCGTAAGTCTGGCCATGTCCGGCCTCCTTATTCGATGAATTTAACTGCCTGTGTCCCGGCAATTAGACAGTTAGATGACCATCGAAATAATAAGTCGCAAGCTTTTCAGGAGTTCTTTTGCACAGGAGTAATGCGTTGCTGGCGACAGGGCTGAGGGTTCGTTACGTTAAACTAGTCATAGGTAATCATGGACCGTTCGGACGTTGAGAAAATATCGAAGGCCTTGTCCGATGCGACGCGGCTCAGGATACTGGAGGCCATTTCCGCGTCCCCAGAGATGACTTGCGGCCAGATCGTCTCGATGCACGGGGTAACTCCGGCAACGGTTTCGCATCACCTGAAGATTCTGAGCGAAGCCCAGTTGATTTCCTGCCGCCGGAGCGGGCAGTTCGTCTATAGCGAGGCTATCCCGGAAACGATCGCGGAGTATACGCTTGCCGTCTTGAAGATTGGTCATGGGAAGATCGGGCGTGGGAAGATCGGACTTGATAAGAAGAAAGCACTCCGCCGCTGAATCCTGAGTTGCGAAAGTGCCCGTCCTAACGGCGGAATTGTTTGCTTAGCGTGAGCGCCTGCTGTTGATACGACGATCCGATATTCGTGCCATAGATTTTGTCTGGCCGTTTCAGCAGGGGCATGTAGTTCAGCCGTCCGACCAGCTGGCCATGCTCCATGAGGAAGGGAACTTCGTGAGCCCGAACCTCAAGCACAGCGCGGGTTCCCTTGATGTCACTGGAACCGTAGCCGAAGCCGGGATCGAAGAATCCGGCATAGTGAATGCGAAATTCGCCATCGGACGGATCGAAGGGAACCATCTCGGCCGCGAATTCCGGCGGAACTCGTACTCTTTCGCGGGAAGCGAGAATGTAGAAGTCGCCGGGCTCGAGAATCAGATTTTTGCTGCTGTTCTGATGTCGCACTTCCCAAAACTCTTCCGTCGAATAGTGGTTAATGCGGTCCAGTTCAATCACGGGAGCATACCGCTTCGCCTTGTAGGCAATGATTTCGCCAGCTTCTGCGGCTTCCAGATTGACCGTGATTCTCAGGCCGCGGTGCAGCCGCACTTTGGCCGGATTTTCTTCATTCATGTAGACCAGCGGTTCTTCGTGGTCCAGTTCTCTGATGGTACGGTCGCCGGCGACCGGACTGCCTTTCACAAATCGCAACTGGCTCAGTCGCATCCCGGCTCGAACCGCAACGGTGAATGTGCGCGACACCACTTCGGCGTACAGCTTTCCTTTATATCCCGGCGGCACGGAGTCAAATTCAGTGCCGTAGTCGGTGATGAGGCGCGTGAAAATGTCGAGGCGGCCGGTGGTGCTCTTGGGATTGGCCTTGCCCGAAATGTTTTCAGGCAGATTCAGCTCTTCGACGAGAGGAACGATATAAACGCAATCCTTTTCGAAAACCGGCGCGCCTGTGAGGTCAACTCGCGTCATGCGCAGTTCTTTGATCTTGGCCTCGACCGTGCTATTCGGTCCGGGAAGAAAGCTCGCGCGGACGCGGTGCGCCATGTTTCCGAGCCGCAAATCCAGACTTGCCGGCTGGACGTGCTCCGGGTTGATTGCCGGAGTGGCGATCACGTTACCCGCAGCGATCAGGCCGCTGATTTCCTGCGAAGGAAGGATCCCTGTGGTCCGGGCTTGGCCCGATTCCGTGGGCAGTTCGGGGCCATTTTCAAACGTAATCTGACTTTGATTGGGGCTGGACATCTTAAGAATTCCCTGTGCTTTCGCGTGCTCAGAATGTTAGCAAAGTTCCGCGAATCGTGGGCAAATTGTAATAAATCGTGGTGACATCCTGAGCGAAGCCGTACTTCAGGCGGTGCGAAGAGCCTGCCCTGAGCGAAGTCGAAGGGATCTCCCGCTCAACCGGCCCGGCGCGAAAGCCAAACCCTACCACTACCAGATATTGGCTCACTGATGCGCCGCGGGGCTCTCAACAGTTTCGGTAGTCAAAGGAGCAATAGGCTGCGTGGTGTCCTCGTCCAGTTTCGGCAACGGAGATTCCAGAGCAATCTGGAGCACCTGGTCCATGGTGTCGACGAAATGCAGCTTCATAGCGGTACGAAGATTTTCCGGGACCTCGGCTACATCTTTCTCGTTGTCCTTGGGAAGGATGACTTCGAATAATCCGGCGCGGTGAGCGGCGAGTAGTTTTTCTTTAAGGCCGCCGATGGGCAGGACTTTGCCGCGCAGCGTAATTTCCCCGGTCATAGCCAAGTCGCGGCGTACGGGAATTTTGCTGAGCGCGCTCGAAATTGCGGTTGCGATGGTGATGCCTGCCGATGGCCCGTCTTTGGGAATCGCGCCTTCGGGGACGTGTACGTGCAGATCGAGGTTTCGGTAGAAGTCGCGGTTCAGCCCGAGCCGCTGGGCGCGCGAACGGACGTACGACATCGCGGCCTGCGCCGATTCCTGCATCACGTCGCCCAGTTTTCCGGTCAGCGTGAGTTTGCCTTTGCCGTCGACCACGCTGGCCTCGGTGCTGAGAATCGAGCCGCCGACTTCGGTCCAGGCCAGCCCGGTGACCAGGCCGATTTCGGATTTTTCGTGAGCCAGCGTGTCGCGGAATTTGATTACGCCCAGGAAGTCATTGACGTTTTCGCCGGTGATGACGATGGTGTAGTCCTCGCCCTCTTTGACCACTTTACGCGCGACCTTGCGGCAGACGTTGCCGATTTCGCGCTCCAGATTGCGTACGCCCGCTTCGCGCGTGTAAGACCGGATGAGTCCGGTGATGGCTTCGTCGGTGAACTTGATGTTCTTCTCCGATAGTCCGGCGGCGAGCATTTGTTTCTTGACCAGGAACTGCTTGGCGATCTCAACTTTTTCCTGTTCGGTGTAGCCATGCAGGCGCAGAACTTCCATGCGGTCCTGTAAGGCGGGGGGAATGGTATGCATCACGTTGGCGGTGGCCACGAAGAAGACCTGCGACAGATCGTATTCCACGTCGAGGTAGTGATCGACGAACATGAAATTCTGTTCCGGGTCGAGCACTTCGAGCAGCGCCGCGGATGGATCGCCGCGGAAGTCCATCGACATCTTGTCTACTTCATCGAGCATGAAGACCGGGTTCTTGGTGCCGGCCTTCTTCATCATCTGAATGATCTGGCCGGGCAGAGCGCCGATGTAGGTGCGGCGATGGCCACGAATTTCGGCTTCGTCACGCACGCCGCCCAGCGACATGCGGACGAACTTGCGGCCGGTGGCCTTGGCAATCGACATTCCCAGAGAAGTTTTTCCGACGCCCGGAGGTCCGACGAAACAAAGGATAGACCCCTTGGGATTTTTCACCAACTGCCGCACGGCGAGAAATTCCAGGATGCGCTCTTTAATCTTTTCGAGGCCGTAATGATCTTCGTTGAGGACTTTTTCCGCACGGGAAATGTTGCGGATTTCTTTGGAGCGCTTCTTCCACGGCACGGCCAGCAGCCAGTCAAGATAGTTTCGTGACACCGTCGACTCCGCCGACATGGGCGGCATGGCTTCCAGCTTTTTTAGTTCTTGAAGAGCCTTGTCTTTGACATCTTTCGGCATGCCTGCGGCTTCGATCTTCTTCTTCAGTTCGTCGAACTCGCTCTTTTCGCCGCGGCCGAGTTCTTTCTGGATGGCCTTGATTTTCTCGTTGAGGTAGTACTCTTTTTGCGCCTTCTCCATCTGGCGCTTCACGCGCGACTGGATGGTGCGGTCGACGTTGAGCTTTTCGATTTCGATGTCGAGCACATCGGCGATGCGGGTGAGGCGCTCGCCCGGATCGAAAATCTCGAGCAGTTCCTGCTTTTCTTCAATCGACAGTTGCAGGTTGGCGGAGATGACGTCGGTGAGCTTGGCCGGATCTTCCATGCGCACGGCGGAAATCATGGTCTCGTAGTTCAGCGCCTGGCATAACTTCACGTATTGCTCGAACAGCGAAGTCACGCGCTGCATGCTGGCTTCGAGCGTGGGGTTGGCCTCGGTGGCGTAGCGCGCCACGCGCACCGTCGCCTGCATGAAGCCTTCGTTATCAACCACTTGCAAAATCTTGCCGCGCTCCACGCCCTCGACCAGAACTTTAATGTTGCCGTCGGGCAGCTTCAGGCTCTGCACGATGTTGACGATGGTGCCAACCTGGTAAATCTCAGTGGCCTTGGGTTCGTCGATGGAGGCGTCATGCTGGGTGGCGAGGAAAATTTTCTTGTCGGCGGCCAGCGCCTCTTCCAGGGCTCGTACGCTCGATTCGCGGCCCACCACGAACGGCGTCATCATAAAGGGAAAGATGACCACGTCCCGGATGGGCATCATGGGCAGCTTTCTGGATTCGAACTTTTCCTTGGATGTGGTCACTGAGTCTCCCTGGGTGAAAGAGAACTGCTAAATGCTAAAAGAGCGATGCAAGCCTACATGCCCGATTCTACGCCGGAATCGGGTCGTTCGTCGCTAGTCGTTTTCCTTAGGCCGTTCGGCCTCTATCATCGGCCATGGAATCGGGAGGGCCAATGACCAATGACGAACGACCACCGACGGTTCCTACCCTGCCTTTTCCATTACCGGAGTGAAGGAAGCACTGCGCTTTTCCACCATTTCCCGCGTGACTTCAAATTCCTTTAACTTCTTCTGGCTAGGCAGGTTAAACATCAGGTCGAGCATGAGTTCTTCGAGAATCATGCGCAGCCCCCGCGCTCCTACCTTGCGCGCCATCGCCTGGCGGGCGATCGCCCGCAGGGCTTCGTCGTTAAATTTCAGGCGGACGTTCTCGAACTCGAACAGCCGCTGATATTGCTTCACGATGGCATTCTTCGGCCGGGTCAGGATTTCGATCAGCGCGAATTCGTCGAGATCTTCCAGCATGCCGACGACGGGCAGGCGGCCGACAAATTCAGGAATCAGGCCGAACTTGATCAGGTCTTCGGGCTGAATCTCAGTCAGCAGTTCTTGGGTACGCTTTTTCGAGTTGATCGAATCGTCTTTGTCGGCATCTTCGCCACTGCGGAAGCCGAGCGATTTCTTGCCGATTCTGCGGGAAATGATCTTGTCGAGGCCGACGAAGGCTCCGCCGCAGATGAAAAGAATGTTCGTAGTATCGACAGGCGTGAATTCCTGGTGCGGATGCTTACGTCCGCCCTGCGGCGGAACGTTAGCGATCGTGCCTTCCAGAATCTTCAACAAAGCCTGCTGGACGCCCTCGCCGGAAACGTCGCGGGTGATGGAGGGATTCTCGTCCTTGCGGCCGATCTTGTCGACTTCATCGATGTAGATGATGCCGGTCTGGGTGCGGCTGACGTCGCCGTCGGCGGCTTGGAGCAGCTTCAAAATAATATTTTCGACGTCTTCGCCCACGTAACCAGCCTCGGTGAGCGTAGTGGCGTCGACGATGGCAAAGGGCACATCGAGCATGCGAGCCAAAGTCTGCGCCAGCAAAGTCTTACCGGTGCCGGTCGGGCCGATCAGCATGATGTTCGACTTCGAAAGTTCGATGCCGTCGCCGGTCTTCTGGCGGTTCATGAAGATGCGCTTGTAGTGGTTGTAAACCGCGACCGCCAGTTTTTTCTTCGTCTGCTCCTGCCCGATGACATATTCGTCGAGGAAGGTCTTCACTTCCTGCGGTTTGGGCAACTGGTTGGGCGTGCTGCTGGCGGGAGTGGCAGTGCGATCGTCTTCCAGAATGGAATTGCAGACCGCAACGCACTCATCGCAAATATAGGCGCGGGGATAATCGCTGGGCGACGAGATTAGTTTGGCAACGGCGTCCTGCGACTTGTGGCAGAACGAACAGCGAAGAATCTCGTCGGAGCCCGACTTGGTTTTCACTCGGCTCTACTCCTTGGTCGTCCGTCCGGTACCATCCATCGGCGGTTTGACCGGGTATGTCCGGACCCAACTCTGTTACTTTTGGTCCGTCCCGCCTTCCCGCTTTTTTCGCTGCCGACCACTGAGCAGCTAGGGTCAGGCGCGAAGGCAGATCATACAGCTTTTACTGTCTTGTAGATGATATCGTCTATGATTCCATATTCCTTAGCCTGCTGCGCGTTCATGATGAAGTCGCGCTCGACATCCTTTTCCACCTTGTCCAGTTTTTGCCCGCTGTGCTTGGAGAGTAACTGGTTCGTTATCTCGCGCATACGCAGGATTTCCCGGGCGTGGATGTCAATGTCGGTGGCTTGTCCCGACAAACCTCCCATCGAGGGCTGATGTATTAATATCCTCGAATTCGGCAGCGCCAGCCTTTTTTTCGCTTCCCCTGATGCCAAAAGTAACGCCGCCATCGAGGCCGCCTGCCCCACACACAGCGTCATCACGTCGTTCTTTACGTATTGCATGGTGTCATAAATCGCCATGCCGGCCGTAATGGAGCCGCCCGGAGAGTTGATGTAAAGCTGGATGTCTTTCTCCGGATCCTCCTGAGCCAGAAACAACATTTGAGCGATCACCAGGTTGGCGATGTTGTCGTCAATCGGCGTGCCGATGAAGATAATGTTGTCGCGCAGCAGCCGGGAATAAATATCGTAGGCGCGTTCGCCCCGCCCAGTCTGCTCGATGACCATCGGTACCAGCATCATGTGTGGATCGTTTGGCTTCATATTCCCCTTGTTACGCTCATCCTGCCACACTCCGCCCCAACCTAACGCCTGTCTCGCATGGGGAGGATCGAAAGTGGTCCGCGTCTTTTTCTGGTGTTACGCGGACTGGCGATATAGAAAATCGAGGGTCTTTTCGCTGCGGATTCTGTTTCGGATTCTATCGAGGCCACCCTCTTGTGTCAAACGAGCGCGAACCGCTTCCGGAGTCTGTTTCGACTGCTGCGCGAGAGCTTGAATTTCGCGATTCACTTCGTCCTCGCCGACTTCGATTTTTTCCAGATCCGCGACCCGTTCCAGCAACAACGACGACTTCACATCCTGCACCGCCTGATCGCGCTGGCCTACACGCAGGCGCGGCAGGTCCATCTTTTTCAAGTCCTCCATCTTCATCCCTTGCGCCGCCAGGGCGCGCAGGCCGCGCTCTAGGCGAAGATCGATCTGCCGGTCGACCAGCGACTCCGGCACTTCGAAATCGTTGCGCTTCACCAGTTCGGCAACCAGCTTGTCTTTGGCTTCGCGCTCGGCGTCGTGCTGGCGTTCGTGCTGCATGTTCTGGCGAATCTGTTCGCGCACCTGATCGAGGCTGGTAAATTCTCCCAGCTCTTTGGCGAAGTCGTCGTTGAGTCCGGGCAAGTTCTTCTGCTTGATGGCCTGAATCTTTACCGTGTAGACGAAAGTCTTGCCCGCGAGGCGCTTATCGCTGACATCTTCGGCATAGACGACTTCGAATTGACGTTCATCTCCGGCATTGGCACCGCGCAGATTTTCTGTGAACTCCGGCACGGTGTTCTTGCCGCCGATTTCGATCAGGACTTCGTCCATGTGTACGGGGTTAGCGTCGCCGGGCTGGGGACTGCCAACATCCAACTTCGGCTTGCCATCCATCGACGCCTGCGCGAAGTCGCCGTCGGCCAGCGGACGGCCTTCGATGGAAGTGAAAGTCGCGTGCTGCTCGCGCACGTTGTTCAGCGCCGCTTCGACTTCTTCGTCGGTTACGACAATCTCAGGATGGTCGGCCCGCAGTTCTTTGTAGCCTTCGACCGGGATCTCCGGCAGGATTTCGAATTTCGCCTTGAAGCGCAGCGGTTCCCCGTCATGAATGTGCAAGTCGGTGACCTGCGGCTGCGAGACGGGAATCAAGCCCTGCTTCTCGGCCTCTCTACGGAAATATTTCGGGACCAGCGCCTCGACCACATCGCTGTTCAGGTCTTCCTTGAAGCGCTGTTTGATGATCGACGCGGGCACGTGCCCAGCCCGAAACCCCGGCAGCCGCGCCACTTTCTGATACTTCTGGATAATCACTCCAAGTTCGCGAGCGACTTCGTCGGCCGGGATTTCAACCGAAATCTCGCGCTTGACGCCGTCTTGCTTGGCATCTTGGGGGGCCTCTTTCTTGGCCTCGTTCTTGGGGTCGCTCTTCACTCGGTCCTTGGCCTCGTCCTTCGCGTCGTCTTTCCTGGATTCGTCGGATTTTCCTGCTTTTTTCACGGCGGCTTCATTCACACCTGATTCATTCGCGGCGTCTTTCTTCGCGCCGACTGTTTCTGTGGGACTCACGTTTTCCCTTTCGACGTTCCGGTGCTCTGGCTGGAACCTGTCCGCGCTCCTCGAACAAGAGAGAACGGACCGTTTTCACACAACGTTAATGCTGAGTGTAAAGACTCAGGGAGAGCAGCGTCAAACGGGGAAATCGTGGTTGGCCGTTAGTCGTCGCTCATCGGCCCATTAAAGGAATCCGCAGAGACGTAGCAAGCTACGTCTCTGCGGATCTTTAATAGATTGCTTCAGGTCGGGCGCCGGAGCGCCCCGCTGCTGATCTACGGAGTCAACTCAAACACGACTCCGGAACCAGTCAGGTTGCCGCCGCCCGCTGTCGTTCCGAGCAGGTCGCCCGAGGCGTCAAAAATCACCGGGGCCCAGGGGCCGAGGCCATGGGCAACATCAGCATCGAACGTATGCACGATAGTTTCGTGCCAGGCGCCGCTGGAGTCGGGTGCGAGTTTGAACACCACCCCGTGAGACCACCGCCCGCCGGCATAAGTCGTGCCATAAAGATCGCCGCCGTGCAGAGCGCCGTGCAAAGCCCCATGCAAAATAAGACCAGCAACGGGATTCGCTCCGGCAGCGCCGCCGTTACCGCTGGCGCCGGGCGGGAAGGTGATGAGCACAGTTTCCGTCCATCCGCCCGAGGAGTTCGGGGACAGCCGGTAGACCACACCGCAGCCCCAACTTCCGCAGCCGGTCAAGTCGCCACCGCGCTGAGTCGTGCCGTAGAGATTGCCCGCCGCGTCAAAAAGCAGAGCGCCAACGGGGAAGGCCCCATCTGTCTGGTTGAAGGTGTGAAGAATAATCTCCGTCCATTCGCCGGAAGCGGTTGGCGAGAGCTCGTACACGGCGCTTCCCCCGGCGCCATATAAATTGCCCGCAGCATCCAGAATTAGGCCGCCGAGGGAACCGCCGTCGCTGGGGCCAGTGAAGCTGTATAGCACGGTGAAGGTCCAACCGCCGCCCGGGGCGGGCGAGAGCCGGAAGACGTTCCCATATCCGTACGCTCCGAAGTTAGGAGTTGTACCGTAGAGATTTCCGGCGGCATCCAGCGTCACCTTGCCGTATGGTTCTCCGCCGTCCGCCTGATTCTGGAAGGCATAGATCACCGTTTCTTTCCATTCACTAGTGGCCGTGGGGCTCACCTCGAACACGGTACCGGCACCCGAGCCGCCAGCAGACGTGGTACCGAAAAGATTCCCAGCTCCATCAATGGCGAGTCCATCTTGCGGTTGGCCGCCGTCGCTTCCGTCGGTGAAGCGGTGGAGGACCGTTTCCTGCCAGGCGCCGGTCGAAGTTTTAGAAAGCTTAAACACCGTGCCGCATCCGGTACGATAATCACAAAAACTATTCGTGCCGCCCGCCATGGTTACTCCGTACAAGTTGCCTGATGAGTCGATCACCATGTTGCCGACCGGCGTGGATCCATCAGCGACCCCGAATTGGTGAACCACTTCGTAGGCACGTTGCGAAAAGGCTGCGGGTCCGACCAGAAGAAAAATCAGACTGAGCGCATACCGGATAATTCTGGCGGGAATGGCTCTGGTGGCGATAGCAGGTTGGCTTGGCTGAAAGGAACCGCTGGCGTTTTTCATCCGAAAATCTCCACTGACGGGAATATCCTTTCGGTCACGATTGAAAATTCCACGATCGAACATTCAAAGACGACTGGCGAAGGGGATTCGCAGGAGCCGACCGAGAGATTCTGGATTTTGCTTCTGGGGAGCCGAGGCTGTCAAGATGCAAGAACTTGCGGCGTCTAATTCTTGCTATGAAATTTCGGCGTCCCCGCCACATACCCCGGCGGCAGGCCCTGGGTGATGAAAGGGAAGTCGTCTGGATTCTGAACCTGCACTTGGCCGTCCCAGGTCAGGACGTAGGGATGTCCGTCGGGATCGACGGGGACGCCGGGGATGTGTTCGGACGCGGCCAGTTCTGCCATGCTGAAGGGAACCACGCCGGTGCGCTGCGTGTAGCGCGTCACGGCGGCTTGCAGGTTGGTGACGTCTTCGTCCACCTTGATGGCGCGCAGATGTTCGACGGCATTTTGCTTGATGTTGGCTTCGCTGCTGGATTCGTAGGTCGCGGTCCACAGCATGCGGGCGGTGGAGAAATCGCCGGCGTGCGTAGCCATCTGCGCGGCCATGATCTTCATGAAGGGATGCGCGTTGGGAACCTTCGAGCCGCGCTCGAAGGTCGCGGCGGCCTTGGCGTAGTCCTGAAGTTCGGTGTAGTAGACGAAGCCGAGATCGTAGTAGAGCCGCCAGTTGTCGGGATTGTGCTCGATGCCATATTCCATTAACTGAATGGCGCGCGCCGGTTCGCCCGCGCCGTCGGGAGGCCGGGGCGCCAGAAAACTCGCGCCAAACTCGTAGGCCGGAATCAGGTGCGGATCGAGCGTGGTGGTGATCTCGAGCAGGGGCGCAAGCTGGTTATAACTTTTCGCGCGTGTGAAGTGGCGGTGCCCGAAGTATTGCACGGTGCGCGTCCAGTAGATGCAAGCCATCAGGCCGTCGAAGCCCAGGCTGGCGTGTTTGATCATCTTGGGCGAGTCGATATAGAGCGTGTCCTCTAAGGTGGCTTGCGGTCGGATGCGGTCGATGTTGTGGAGCAGCAGAACGCTGGCGCTCATCGACACGGCCAGGCAGGTGGCCGCGATCACAGTGGTGCGCCCCGCAGAAGTCATTTCAAATTCCTGCGCTCGAAGATCAGCACTGCGCCGCTCAGAGCCATCCCCGCATAGAACAGGGCATAGAGCGAGTTCTGCAATATGAGTTGTCCGCTCACCGATTCTTGGTGCGCCACGGTGCTGATCACATTGAGCGCCGAAAAATTCGGCACCAGATAAGCCGCGCCCGTGGCGATCCAACGCGTCATGCCGTGGGTGAGCGCGGCGAATCCGCGCAGGTCGTCGGCAAAGCAGCCAATCACGAACAAGGAAAATGCGAACACCGCCGAGAGCAGTGGCGACGAGAACGACGAAAACAGCAAGGCCAGCGAACAGATAATCAGAAATTCCAGCACGATGAAATAGAGCGCCACCAGGATCAGGGCGTCCGGTCTGGAAAATTTGTGCGCCACATAAAGCAGCGCGCCGAATACTCCGACGGCCATGAAGAATGTGTTCACTACCAACGTTCCGGCCAGGCCCAGGAACTTGCCGACAATGAATTCCCAGCGGCGAACTGGGCGCGAGAGCACGGTGTAAAGCGTGCGCTTCTCGATCTCTTTTGATACCAGCCCAATCCCAATGAAGATGGCGATGACCACGCCAAAAAGCGAGACCGCTGTAAGGCCGAGATTGACCACGACCAGCCGTTCGATCTCGATGGAAATCTGCCCGACAAAAATCGCGGCTCCCGAAAGCAGTAACGCAAACGCAATCAAGTTGTAGAGCACGCGATCGCGGACGGCTTCGCGGAAAGTGTTCGACGCAATGTAGCCGAGGCGCGAGATCATACGGCGGTCCCCTGCGTCTTCTCCGCGCTGGTCTTATCGACGTCAGTGTTCTCCATGTTCTCCCGCGAGGCCTGCAACTTCTCCACGAAGTAGGCTTCGAGAGAGGTGCGCAGCGGCGTAATCGCGATCAGACGGATACGCTCACGGCGCAGGCTGTCGATGGCGGCATCCTGCTGCGACTCGGGCAGAACGGCGCGGACAGTGTCACCCGTAACGTGGCAGTCTGCGCCCAGAGCTTTGAGCGAAGCCGGAATCTGCGTGCCCTGCCAAATGACCTCCACTTTGCCCTGCACGGTCCGGGTGAGGTCTTCGATGGCGCCCACGCCGCGCAATTCGCCTTTATGAATGATGGCCACGCGATCGCAGAGGGCCTCTGCATCCGACAGAATGTGCGTCGAAAAAAATACGGTCTTGCCTTCCTGCTTGAGCTGTTCCATCAGATCGCGGACTTCGCGGCGGCCCAGCGGATCCAGGCCCGACATCGGTTCATCGAAGAACACCAGCTTTGGATTGTGCAGAATGGCCTGCGCGATTCCCGCGCGCTGCAACATGCCTTTGGAAAATTTGCGCAACTGCACACCCTTCACGTCGGTCAGGCCGACGCGCAGCAGAACTTCGTCAACCCGCCGTTTGCGATCTTTTCCGGGAACGCCCGAAAGTTGTCCGTAGTAGTCGAGCAATTCATGGGCGGTCAGATAATCGTAGAAGTACGGCTGCTCGGGAAGGAAGCCGATTTGCGCCTTGATGGCGGGATCGGTCCATTCCTGGCCGAGAATGCGAGCTGTCCCGGCTGTCGGGAAGACCAGTCCCATCAGCATCTTCAGAGTGGTCGTCTTGCCCGCGCCGTTGGGCCCGAGGAAGCCGAAGATCTCGCCCGCTTCCACGGTGAGATGAAGCGGCTGCAAGGCCCGTTTCGGGCGCTTGCGCCAGAAGCCTATTTGGTAGGTCTTTTCCAGACCGAGGATTTCGATCGCGGACATATCGCCTGATGTGCCAGTTCTGCTGGTGCCAATAACAGAATCTGCCTGAAATTATTTTCCAAAATAATTATATGCAAGACAGGGCTGTAGAAAAGCACTTCCGCTGGTTACGACGGTCACGAAGCGTGACCGGCGTTATCGGCTAAGGGGTGACGTGAGACGCGGGCGAGTCTAAGGGCGGCAATTCATTCTCATCTTGATATGAGACCAAGATATGAGACCAGCCTACGAGGACAAGACTGCTACTGCGCTACCGGAAAGACATAGCAGGCTGCCTGCGTAGTCACCGGAACGTCGCCGGGGCTCGCGAGCTGGGAGCGAAGAACGCCATCGTTGGTGGAGCAGTAATCGTGGTCGCCGGTGGAATGGGCCAGAACCGGCGCCGCTCCCGCTACAAATGCTGAATTGTTGACTGAGCCGGCCGGCACAAGGCCGGTAGCCAGGAATACGTAGCCGCTCTTGCCGGCGCTGCCGGGAACCGCCGCAGACAAGATACTGTCCAGCAGGCATGCGGTCGTGGACGATGGCGTGCACGGCGGCGGGCCGCCCAGGGAAGCAATGTCGGGTGAAAACCCAACCGTAGGATACGCCGTCGTATAGGTAACTTCAGAGCTCTTGATGGCGGCAAGCGAACCGACTGCGGATGCCTCGTTGGCCGCCATCCGCGCTCGCATTAGGTTGGGGATCGCAATGGCGGCGATGATCAATATGATGGCCACTACGATCAGCAACTCGATGAGTGAAAATCCCTTGGTTGAACGCATCTGGTTTCCCTTTTGTCGTCACCAACCCTCGCGGGGAGGCAATCCACATCCGGTAAGTTGCAATCTCGTTACCACTCCGGCGCGTTCTTCGGTAACCTTAGTAAACTCATTGCCCCGATGAAATCAACAGCTTAGCCGGGTGATGCCTCGACGGTAATCGTCGGTCGGCAGATGGCGACCGCTTGTAACAGAAAGTGTCAACCTCGCCTGCCGAAAAATGATCCCCGAAAATGGAGCGTCAAACCAAAGGGGCAGAGAATGGTCGCTGCCCCTGGCTTGTATCCTGGTTTACTTCCGCGAACGAAACGCCTCGGTCGTCGTTATTGGTTCAGCGGGTTGAAGGCCAGCACACCCGCTTCGGTATTGGAACAAACGCCTGCCGGATCGACGCGAATCACCGCATCTTCCTCCGCGCAGAAGCCGCGAATGCCGGTCTGATTGATCGAGAGCGGCACGCCAACGGCAACATAGCCCACGTTTACGCCTCCGACGACGGTGCCGGTTCCAGTCGTGAACTTGTATCCGCTCTTGCCGCTGCCGGCTGGGTTTCCATCGTTCGACAGCACCGAGTCGATCAGGCAACCCGTGGTCGAACTCGGTACGCAGGCCGCATTCAGGGCGCCGCCCAGGTTGGTCAGCGCCGGAGCATAGCCTACTGTCGGATAAGCCGTCTGGTATGTGATTTCGCCCGTGGTGATGGTGCGAATCGACGCGACCGCCGAGGACTCATTGGCCGCCATGCGCGCGCGCAGAAGGTTCGGAATGGCGATCGCTGCGATGATCAGGATGATTGCCACCACGATCAGAAGCTCGATCAGTGAAAAGCCCTCTTGTTTCCGCATCTCGTTTGTTCCCCCGCGCTTCTTCAATTTATGTAGATCTAATTTATGTAGATCTCGTATGACCCCGTCGTGATGATATTACACCTTGTGTGGCCAAAGGCCGCGATTGACGCCAAGTTGGGGTCATTCGATGCAAGGCCTGGTTTGCACCACGGCACAAGAAGTTTCGGTCGATTCTATTCCTTTCGGAAGCGGCATGGTGACAAATGAGGGTACTGCTTTGACAATTCATGTCGCTGTAATAGAACGCAGCTATGCGCGCCGCTTGCGTCCCGTTTTTGGCTTTTGATCGCGGCAAGCAAATAAAAAGGGGCAGCGAGCTCAAGCTCGCTGCCCCTTTTTGGCTTATACCCTCCCCGGGCATTCGCCAGATCGAACGGCATTACTGGTTGAGCGGGTTGAAGGGCAGGATGCCCGCTTCGGTGTTGGAGCAAACGCCCGCCGGATCGACGCGAATCACTGCATCTTCCTCAGCGCAGAAGGCGCGAATGCCGGTCTGGTTGATCGACAGCGGCACGGCGACAACGGTGTAGCCTACGTTTACGCCACCCACAACGGTACCCGTACCAGTGGTGAACTTGTACCCGCTCTTGCCGCTGGCGGCCGGGTTTCCGTCGTTGGAGAGCACGGAGTCAATGAGGCAAGCCGTGGTCGAGCTCGGAGTGCAAGCCGCGTTCAAAGCGCCGCCCAGGTTCGTCAGAGCCGGAGCATATCCAACTGTCGGATAGGCGGTCTGATATGTAACTTCACCGGTGGTGACGGTACGAATCGAAGCGACAGCAGACGACTCATTCGCCGCCATGCGGGCGCGCAGTAAGTTCGGAATCGCGATCGCAGCGATGATCAGGATGATGGCCACCACGATCAGCAGCTCGATCAGTGAGAAACCCTTTTGTTTACGCATCTCTAATTTTCCTCTCGTTTCTGTTTTCTAATTTTTGAAGTCTGCTGGTTATGGATGACCCAGTCGTTACGATGATTGCATTCGCGATGCCAAAGTGAACCCTACCCTCGATCAACATCTCCAAGCGTGCCAAAGCCTTTGTTTGTCGCGATACTGGATAGATTTCGGCTGGCGGCGGCCTCGCCACCGGCTTCCTTGGTTGTCAATTTGTGGCTGTATTGGGCCTGCGTGACAAATATTGACAATTTCATCGTTCAACCTCCGATCATTCAATCTGGCCTTGTTCAACCTGGCCTTGTCCAACCTGGAATTGCAGCGTGGGATCGTTCATCCTTGGCCAGAACCTCCCGGATCAGACCCAAAAGCAAAAAGGCAGCGAGCCGAAGCTCGCTGCCCTCTCAGGCTTTATACCCTCCCCGGATATTCGCCAGATCGAACGCTATTACTGGTTGAGGGGGTTGAAGGCCAGGATGGCCGCTTCGGCGTTGGAGCAAACGCCAGCCGGGTCGACGCGAACCACTGCATCTTCCTCAGCGCAGAAAGCGCGAATGCCGGTCTGGTTGATCGAGAGCGGCACAGCAACTACGGTGTAACCGGAGTTGACGCCACCCACAACCGTGCCCGTACCGGTGGTGAACGAGTATCCGCTCTTACCGCTGGCCGCCGGGTTACCGTTGTTGGACAACACGGAGTCGATCAGGCAAGCGGTGGTCGAGCTCGGAGTGCAAGCCGCGTTCAAAGCGCCGCCCAGGTTGGTCAAAGCCGGAGCGTAGCCGACCGTCGGATAGGCGGTCTGGTACGTAACTTCACCGGTGGTGACGGTACGAATGGAAGCGACAGCAGACGACTCATTGGCCGCCATGCGGGCGCGCAGTAAGTTCGGAATCGCGATAGCTGCAATGATCAGGATGATGGCCACCACGATCAGCAGCTCGATCAGTGAGAAACCCTTTTGTTTCCGCATCTCTTTTATTTTCCTCTCGTTGGTCTTTTTTTAACTGCTGGTCACGGATGACGCAGTCGTTACGATATTTGCACTTGCTTCGCCAAATTCGCTAGTTACCTTCGTTCTAAGTCCCACTTCAACAAGGGCTTTAGTTTCAGTCGAGGGGTAACTATCGGCCCAGTTCAGGCTCGGCAATTTGCGTGCCTGCTGGCAAAATTCGGCAATTTGGCTGACATTTCGTGTCAATCCCGAAACGCCATTCGCCTTTTCCATATTTGGCACGCAGCCGCTGCTCCGCTTTGCACGGACTCCTTATTGGCCTCTACCAGCGGGCTTCGTAGCAGGCGACCGCGTAGAATTTATCGACGAAGGTCGACACATCAATCGGCACATCGATCGGCAAATCAAATGGATGTCTCGCGGAATGCAGGAAAACCGCGGAGTACGCCGAGGACGCACAGGAAAGGAGAAATCTACTTCGTACGAAGTTCGAAAACCGTGCCGCCCTTATCTTCGACCGTGTAGTACACGCCGCCCTGGATGCATGCGCCGTAGATGTTGCCCGCCGGAGTCAGAACCAATCCTCCCGCAGGAAACTTTCCGTCGGTTCCGTGGCCGAAGCTGTGCAGCACGTGCTGGCTCCAGGCGCCGTTGCTGGCGCTTAATTTAAATGCCGTACCCTCCTGGTAGCCGCCACCCAGGTTCGTCAGGCCGAAGATGTCGCCCGCAGCATCGATGACCAGTCCACCCCAGGGATCGGAACCATCGCTGCTACTCGCGCCGAAGCTATAGAGGACACTTTCAGTCCATGTTCCCGCTTGCGCGGGCTTCATCTCAAAGATGGTGCCAAGATTATGCGCGCCTCCCTGAGTCGTCGCGCCATACAGGTTGCCATTCGCCAAGACGAGTGGCGCAATCGGATCCGAGCCGTCGCCGGAGCTGGGATTGAAATTGTGCAGAATCGTTTCCTGCCACGCACCGCTGGGTTGCAGCGACAACTCAAACACCGTGCCCATGTTATAGGCTCCGCCCTGCGACGTCGTGCTGTACAGGTTGCCGGAGGAATCCATCGTCAAAGACGTGTAAGGATATTTCCCGTCGCTGGTCGCGGAACCGAAACTGTAAAGAATCCTCAAACTCCACTCGCCCTTTTTCGGACTGAGTTCGAAGACGGTGCCAGTGTCGTCGCCTCCACCGAAAACCGTCGTGCCATAGACATTGCCGGCAGAATCGAGAATGACGCCGCCCAGCGGATTGTCTCCGCGATATTGCTCCTCGAAGCGATAGAGCACCGACTCGGTCCATGCGCCACCTTTGACCGCGGGAGGACGCAATTGATAGACGATGCCGCATCCGCCCTGGCAACCCGTACTTCCGCCGCCATACTCGGTCGTGCCGTAAAGATTGCCGGCGGCGTCAAACACTAAGCCGCTGGCGGGGCCCGTGCCGTCTCCGGTTTGGCCAAAACTATGCAGGATGGTCTCGCTCCAGCTCCCGTTCGCTTGGGGCGAAAGCTCAAACACCGTGCCCGCGCCGTAAGTTCCGCCGTTGGCGTGCGCTCCGCCGTTGAAGGTAGTGCCGTAAAGATTGCCCGAGGCGTCGGAAGTCACGCCGCCGTAAAGAGTGTTTCCATCCGTGCCGCTGCCGAAGTTGTGCAACGTGCCTTCCGTTTGCGCAACAGCGAGTGGGCCGCCTGAGAGGAGGGCCGCAAGCAGAGCGACGCTTATTTTCCAAACAATGCAGAATTGGTGCCGTGACATATTGGTTTCCTTGCCGAATTGCTTGTCTGGCGGCCCAAGCCGCACAGAAGCAGCGAACATCCCATTCCAGCGAGAGCGTGTCAAGATGCAGGAATTTGCAGCCTGGCTGGAATTTGCGAATTGCGGATCAAACCGCCTTCAACAGCATGCAGGTCACGTCATCGTGCTGCGGCGTGTTGCCGACAAAAAGATCGACTTCAGCCATCAGCCGCTTCAGCATTTCAGCGGGATCGACCGAGGCCGAGGCTGCGATCGCGTTCAGCAGGCGGCCTTCTCCGTATTCGCTCTGGCTGGTGTTCTCGGCTTCGGGCAGGCCGTCAGTGAAAATGATCAGCCAATCGCCGGGAGCGAGCGTGACCGTCGCCGATTCGTAGGTCGCCGTCGGCAAAATCCCGAAGGGCAGGCCGCCCACATCCAGGCGTTCCACTTGTCCGCTGACGCGGCGCAGGATGGGATTGTTGTGGCCCGCGTTGATGTAATCGACTGTGCGGCGCACGGGATCGTATTCCGCGAGGAAGGCGGTCGTGAAACGCAACCCGCCCTGGCTGTTCGAGCAGGCATAGCGATTCATATTCACGGCCAGCTCCGGCAGCGCGACCTGCGCCGTGGAAAGCGTTTTGAGGCTGGCCTGAAATGTTGCCATCAGCATGGCCGCGGGAATACTCTTGCCGGCCACATCGGCGACGGCCAGCACCACGCGATTTTCTTCCAGGGTGCGGCCGGGCCGCGGAAACACATCGTAATAATCGCCGGCCACGGTGTTGGCGGGCCGGGTCGCGTAGGCGATGGTGAGTCCTGGAATCTGCGGCGGCACGCCTGGCAAGAGCCAGGTCTGAATCTCACGCGCGATCTGCAAATCGCGCTTCATCACCACCCGGTCGGCGATCTCCAGCATCAGCAGCAGCAGCAACACCAGGGCCGCCCAGAAGTGCAAATCGATTTCCACCGCGAAGCCCTTGCCGTCGTGCCCGCTGTAGTCGAGGCCGGCGTGCGGGATCACCAACAGAATCAGCGCCAGCAGCAGCAGCACGCGGCGCGCCGGCGAGAGCTTTTCAAACACTGCCCAGAAAAATTCCTTGACCACATGCACATGGCGGCCGCGAGTGGTAAGTCCTTCCGGAGTCTTGGCTTCGACATCTTTGGAGTACAACCGGTAGCTGGTGCGAGCCTCGCTCTCGAACTGCGACCAGAGTTGACTGACCTCCAGACCGTCGGTCACGCGTCGCCAGAAACGATGCAGCTTCTCCCCGAAAGTGGCGGGTTGAGTGGAGGGCGCTGCGGACGGGGAGGCGGTAGCCATGACGTTCAACCGAATTATAGAGGATCGAGGAATGCTGGGAATGATCGATCAAAAACGAAATCTTTAACCACAGAGGGCACGAAGAAACACAGAGAGTCGGGGATTCCTCTGTGTCTCTCTGTGTCCCCTGTGGTAATGATTTTGACTCTGCAGAAATCAAAACAAATTCAATTGCTCATCAAAGCCCTGCGCCGGCCACTTGGTCGCGAAAGCGCTGCGCTCAACACGATCACTGCGCGTGACCTTATATTTCTCGCGCAACCGCGCGACCAGTTGCGACAGCCGCTTGCCATATGCCGCCGGAAGAAACACGCGATCTTGATATCGTTGCCGGTAACTCTCCGCGAGATGCGGAAAATTCTGCTCCAGAAACGGAATAAATACCGCCGCCGAGCAGGGCTTCAGAAAAAGTGGATTCGCGAAAACATACTCGGCTCCAGCTTCGGCCGCGGCGCGAATTACGTTTTCCAAATCTTTCGACGCGTCGGTGATTCCCGGCACCACCGGAGAACAACTCACGCCCACGCGCACGCCTGCCTGGCTCAGAGCGCGCACTGCGTCGATGCGAAGATCAGGACGGGGAGCCCGAGGTTCGAGAATGCGCGCCAGCGCGGTATCGAGAGTTGTAATCGTCATGTGCACTGAAAGGCGATTCGTCTTTGCCACTTCTTGCAGAAGTTCCAGGTCGCGCACAATCAGGTTCGACTTGGTCACGATGCCGAGTTCATACCCGCGATGCCGGACGAACTCTTCCAGAATCCCGCGTGTGATTTCGTAGCGGCGTTCGGCAGGCTGGTAAGGATCGGTTGCCGTCCCAAGCGCGATCGATTCGCCGTCTTTCACCCGGCGCAGATCGTGCCGCAGCAACGCTGCGGCGTTCTGCTTCACGTAGATCTTTCGCTCGAACTCCATGCCGTCGCGCATCTCCATGAATTCGTGGGTGTAGCGGGCATAGCAGTAGCGGCATCCGAATTCGCAGCCGCGATAAGGATTGATGGTCCACGTGAATGGCATGGACCGATTGCTGACGCAGCGGTTCAGCAACGACTTCGAGGGCAGCGTGAAATACTCGACGTTGTGGCTTTCGCGCAGCGTTTCCCCCTCGGCGGCGAGCCGGGCAATGCCGATCAGGCGAGGTTTGTCGGGAAACGGCATCAGCGGCAGGGAGGGCATATCGTGTTCGCCTTTTATTCGCCTAAAATAGTCTTTCAGAAAGCTGGTGTCAAGACTGTAAGGCAAAAAGTTTGTCACGGCCTTTGGTATAGTGGTGGCCCAATCCCTTCTCGAAATGCTCAAAGTCCAGAACGCTCCAGGCCGGTCGTCTTCTTACCGTCGGCTCGAACATCTTCTCGCCGTGGTTACGCTGTTACTTGGTCTGCTTCACACCTGGACCGGACGTTATGCGATGAACCCCGACGGCATGTCCTATCTGGATGTCGGTAGCTCCTTCTTCCGGCACGATTGGGCGAATGCCATCAACGCCTGGTGGAGTCCTCTGTATGCGTGGACCATCGGCACGGTGCTGGGAATATTCAAGCCTTCGCCGGCGTGGGAGTTTCCGCTGGTTCATGCGGTCAATTTCGGAGTCTACGCAATCGCTCTGGCGACGTTTCGCTTTCTACTTCACGGCTTGATTGCACTGCGCGCCACCATCGCGAACTCGATCGAGAGCATTCCCGATTGGCCTCTGGTTTTGCTCGCCTACCCGCTGTTTTGGTGGGTTGCCCTACAGGTAGATCCCATTTACGAGATCACCCCCGACCTCGCCGTCGTCGCCTGTCTTCTCGCGATTGCCGGCAAGCTTGTCCGTCTCCAACGAGTCCGCTCACTGGGAAGAATCAACTCGCTCGGAAACTTCGCGCTTCTTGGTCTTATTCTCGGCATCGGATATTGGACGAAGGCGGTGCTGTTCCCGCTCGGTTTTGTGGCCCTGGCCCTTGCCTACTTCTGGAATCGCTCCGACGCGAATTGGCGAACCGGTGTGGTGGTGGCTGCCTTAGTATTTCTCGGTGTGTCTTCGCCACTGATATTCCTGCTCTCGAAGCAGAAGGGAAGATTTACTTTTGGCGATTCAGGACGAGTGAACTTCGCGTGGTACGTTTGCCCTACTCCGCGCCCGCCACACCGAAATTGGCAGGGGAGCCCCTACACCGGGACTCCGGCGCATACAACGCGACAACTTCTCGATCATCCCCCCGTTTTTGAGTTCGATGGTCCGGTGAGTGGCACCTACCCGCCGTGGACAGATCCTTCCTATTGGAATGAAGGAATACAAGGCCACTTCCGTGTGAAGCCGGAGCTCGACGTCCTTCGAATTACAATTCCGGGTGAATTCCGTCTTCTCACTCGCGACCAGCCCGCATTGGTCGTGGGGGTTCTTGTTTTTGCCCTGATCGGCGGTCTCGCATGGTGGGCGAACGTGGCGAGATTATGGCCCGTGCTCGCGCTCGCCTTCACCGGCATGGCAATCTATCTTCCGCTGGTCGATAACGATCGCTTCTTTGGTGGCTTCGTTCTGGTGATTTTCCTCTCGTTGTTCTGGGCCGGTCAATTCCTTGCCGAGCAAAAACGTACGGTAGTATGCCTATCGCTGGCCGTCTTCGTCACCATGTCGCTGAACACCATCGACTATACCCTGCGGGTGCTCACCCATCATTACGCGATTCCCGGGGTTGCCCCGAACTCCACATGGGAAGACGTAATTGCCGCCCAGCAACTCCAGCGCCTCGGCCTGCGCCCTGGAGATAAAGTCGCGGTCATCGGCGACGGAACTGGCGCTTACTGGGCTCGCCTGGCGAAGTTGAAGGTCGTCGCCGAGATCATGGCGATGAACCACGGTTCCGAGGAATTTTGGAACTCGCCGCCAGAGATAAAAGAGAATGCGTACAAGGCCTTCGCAAGCGCCCACGCCACGAAAGTAATTGCAGCCTGCCCAGGCAATCCGCCAGCGATCCCCGACAGTTGGCAAGGGATACCCGGAACCGCCTACTGCATTCGCTCTGTTCCTTGAGCAGACACTTCGGAAAGGGAACAAAGCGACGCGGGCGTGATAGCGGTCGGAAGTCGCCGAATTGTCTTGGCAAAAGCCGGCGCGGTCACAACAACTGTTTAGGAATATTTCCCATGCCGGCTTGAAAGGCCTTTCGGTTCGCGTCGTTCACGGGAAGAGTCGGTGGTTTCCCACCGATACCTCCCTGGGGATGCAGGGTGTCATTATTCAATCGGCTCACGTTGTGCATGGCCTCATGGGCCGCGAGCTTGGCATAGCCGATGGCTCGGAACTGCCCCCGGGAATTGCCCTTTTCATCGGTTGGAAATTTGTAAAACTCCGAGCCCGTCTTGTCCGACCTGGGGCGCGTCACGCCTCCGTCTACCGCACTAATCGGTGGACCGGGCATATTCGCGGCCACATAAGAATTGGCGATATTCTCCACGAAATGGAGAACCAGATTCTGGTCCTCGGCCTTGGGCGGCATGGTTATGGTTCGTATATTGACTACCCCCGACTCAGACGATGAAGAGAGGAGATCGTTGAAGATATCCGCCAGATGGTTCTGGATCAGAGGCATGAGATGCGGCGAATTGGTGTGATCCACCACCGTGACAGTAATCTGAGGCATGGAGGGTCTCCTAAATTCAAGAGAGGTTCAAGAAAAGTGAACGAGATTCTGCATTCCAGCGGCCCGATTCTTAACACCGGGCCGGCTCATCAAGAGCATAGTGACGGCCGACGGCTTCGCGTTTCCTTTTATTGTTTTTCGGCCGGTTTCTCCGCGGGCTTCTCGAAAATCTTCGCATCCAGCGTGGGATTCAGTTCGATCTTCTTGAACTCCGCGCTGCTCGTCTGCTCGCCATTCTGTTTATTCTCGTGTTTGTAGGGCATGGTCAGGCCGTCGACGGTACGCCAGTCGGCGAGTTCGGTCTCGCCGTCGAACGGTCCCGCCTGCCCCATCGCCTTATATTTTTCGCGGAGAATGTAGCCGCTCTTCGGATCGATGTACCAGCGCAGCCAGGGAATGGCGCCGCCGATATCGAGAATGGCAGCGTCCACATCGCCAATCTTTTCTGTGCCCGCTGCGGTGAACGTAAATGCCGGATCGTCGGCGTGCTGCGCCACATAAATCAAATCGTGATGCAGTTGCGAGAGCATTTCGTTGGTTTGCGCCGGAGGCATGCTGCGCGTGCCCATCCCGGCCATGCTCATGAACGCGCCCTCGGGCGCAGCGACAATCGTCAGCGCACCCTGCGGCGTCTGTACGTCGACGTGCATGCGATCGGGGAATTCGATCATCACATCGACCGGGCTGGGAGGGGCGCCATTGTCGCTCTCGGCGATGTCGACGTGTACGGTCTTAATCGACTTCAGTTTCGGCAGCCCTCCCATGGCGGCCACAACTTTTGCCGCCAGCGCCTTGCCTTCAGGATTCGAAGCTGCCGGCTTCGCGGTGTCGCCCTTTTCTGCCGGCGGCGGCGGAATCGTAATGTCGATGTTCTTCACCGAGCCGAGCGTCGACAGCGGCTTATCGAACTCCTTCGTGTTGCCGACGACGAGCACCGCCAATTGATCCTTGTGCATATACTTCGCGGCCACGCGGTTCACGTCGGCGGCAGTGACCTTCTTGATCTCCGCCTGATACTTGTCCAGCCAATCGGGCGGATATCCGTAATATTCGTACGTCATCCGCTCGCCGAGAATCTTGTCGGGTGAATCGAGACGGAAGATGAATGCGTTGAGGATGGCGTCTTTAGCGTGCTGAATCTCGTCGTCGGTGATGGGCTGCGTGGCGAGATCGGCGATGTCTTCCCTCGTGGCCTGAATCGCTTCGATCGTACTCTGGCTCTTGGTGCCGATCGAAACTTGCAGAATGCCGGGATGCCCAAAATTCGTTCCAATGCCTCCGCCCACGCCGTAAGCCAGCCCACGCCTGGTGCGAATGTCGTTGAACAGCCGCGACGAAAAACCGCCGCCAAAGGCTTCGTTAAAAACACTGATCGCGTAATAGTCAGGATTGTCGCGCGTGGTTCCCAGGCCAATCATGTGAATCGTGCTCTGGTTCACATCATCTTTTTCGACCAGGTAGTTTCCGGGGGCGGCGGGCGTGTACTTGAAGTTGTTCTTCGGCGCCACCGGTCCCTTGGGCCACGATTCGAACGCGGCCCGCAACCGGGCTTCCATCGCCGCTGAATCGAAGTCGCCGCTGATGCCTAGAATGATGTTGTTGGGATGAACATACTTGGCATGCCAGTCGATCAGGTCCTGCCGCGTGATGGCGGCGACGGTCGCGTACTCCGGCACGCGGGCATAAGGATTGTCGGGACCGTAAGCCAGCTTCACCGTTTCGCGCTGCGCGATTTCGCCAACCTGATCGTTGCGCCGCGAGATGCCGTCGTCCTCTTCCTTCTGCGCGATATCGATCTTGTCGGCGCGGAACTCCGGATTGCGCAGCACGTCCAGGAACGCCTTGAAAACGTCGTCGAGATCGCCCTTTAAGCATGAAAAACCGATGGTTGTCGAATCCGAACTGCCGCCAGTTTCCACTTTCGCGGCCCGCACTTCGAGAAAGTCGTCGAGTTGATCGCCGGTCTGCGTCTTGGTGCCGCCGGTGCGCCAGACCTCACCGTAAATGTCCATCAGTCCGCTTTTGCCGGCCGGCTCATTCACCGAACCGCCGCGAATGCGTGCCGTGCCGTCAATGAGCGGCAGTTCGTGATCTTCCTGGAGGAAGATCACCATGCCATTCGGCAGCTGAATGCGTTTCGGCTGCTGCGGCTTGAACGCGGGCAATGGCGGAATGGGGATTTGCTTCCAGTTGTCCGCCTGCGCCGCTGCATGCGGAATAGTGAAGAGCGCCGCGGCGATCAGCATGATCAGAAACGAAGTCCGGTTCATTGCGCACCTCCCTGGCTGCCGCTGCTCGCATCGCTCGCAGGCTCCGCGCCGCCCGGAGCACCACCCCCGCCAGTCTCGATCACGCCCACCGTCCGGTTGGTATCGACAAAAATCTCGTTCGCGATGCGCCGAATGTCCGCCTTGCTCACCTTGTCAATGCGATCCACCGATCGAAACAACTCGCGCCAATCGCCATAGCGCGTCTGGTAGGTCGCAAGTTGCGTGGCGAGGCCCTCGTTCTCGGCGAGTCCGCGAATCAGGTTGGCTTTGCTGCGCGTTTTAATCATCTTCAACTCGTCGTCGCTGATGTCTTCTTTTTTGAGCTTCTCGATCTCTTCATGGATCGCATCCGCAACTTCTTTGGTGGTGTGACCAGGGAGCGGGAACGCATAGAACGCAAACAGGTGCGGATACTTCGTGCCGGGCAAGCCCGTGAATCCCGCCGAGAACGATGCGATTTTCTTGTCCCGCACCAGCGAGCGATACAGCCGCGAGGTTCGCCCTTCCGACATCAAATCGGTGATGGCGTCAAACACCGCATCGTCTTTGCTGCGGTAGTCAGGCCGGTGATAACCCTCAAGATAAAGGGGTTGCGCGCGTTCTTTCAGGACAACTCTGCGTTCGGAGTTTTGCGGCGGCTCAGTGGTCGTGCGTTCGTCGGGTTGCGGACGCGCCGGCAAGCGGCCGAAATATTTTTCGAGGACCGGCATGGCGTCAGCCGCCTTCACATCTCCCGCAACCGCGACCACCATATTCGCGGGCACATAATATTTGTCGAAAAAATTCTTCGCATCGGTGGCGGAAAAAGTGTTCAGGTCTGACATCCATCCGATCGTCGGGCGATGATAGGGATTCGCCGCAAAAGCTTCCTCTGTGAACTGCTCAATCAGCCGCCCGATGGGATTGCTGTCAGTGCGCAGCCGGCGCTCCTCGATGACCACGTTGCGCTCTTTGTAGAACTCCCGCATCACCGGGTGCAGAAAGCGCTCGCTCTCCAGGTACGCCCACAACTCCAGCCGATTTTCCGGCAACGAATAGTGGTAGGCGGTTTCGTCATAGCTGGTGTTGGCGTTCATGTCCTCGCCGCCATTCTGCTCTACCAGCTTGCCGAAGGCGTTGCCGACTACAAATTTGTCCGCGGCGGCAATGGCATCTTTCCAGGCTTTTTCCAGCTCTTGCAATTTCGCTTCATCGCGGCCCACGGTCTTATCGCGCTCGCGAATGTAGGCCGCGTACGCTACCTCCACTTTCTCCAGGGCCGGTTTTTCAGCGGCATAATCCGTGGTGCCGATTTTGTCGGTGCCCTTGAATGCCATGTGCTCGAACATGTGCGCCAGCCCGGTCTCGCCCATCGGATCCTGCACCGATCCCACGTCGACCAGCGTGTCAAAAGCGAAAACCGGAGCCTCCGGGCGTTCGCAGATCACGAGTGTAAGTCCGTTGGGCAACTTCTTGACCGTGATGCGCTTCTCGAACGACGCCACATCCTGCGCGGCGCTGAACGCTGAGAAAACAAAGAAGAAAAGAACGATTGTTGTCGCACTGCGTTTCATCACAAAAGTTTTCGTCAGAAAAGATTTCATCGGGAAGTTTCTCATCGGACCTCCAACGCATTCACCAGCGTCTGCGCAATACACACGATTGGACGAACCAACAGGGCAGAAGTTTGAAAGTACGTGGCGGGCAGGGAAGTTGTCAAACCGCAAAGCCCATAGTAGTCGTTCAGTATCACCCAAGAACGAAGAGAATAGACCGGAGCACACGACGTAACAGGAAGGCTGCGAGTTTCCTGGTTTCCATCGTGGACCTTCGTTCCCTTCGTGGTTGTGGCTTTCGCAGACTGACCCACTACTCATCCGCGCCAGGAGCCTGCTGACGCAATCGCTGATCTTGTTGCACAATGGCAGTCGGAGATTTCACGTGACCGACTCCACCGTCGACATTCAAGGCAGACATCTCAAGCTCTCCAATCTCGAGAAAGTTCTCTACCCCGCCACGGGATTCACCAAGAAAGATGTCATCGATTATTACGCCCGCATCGCGCCCGCGATTATTCCGCACCTCGCCGGCCGCGCACTGACGCGCAAGCGCTATCCCGACGGCGTTGAAGGCGAACCTTTTTTCGAGAAGAACGCTCCGCAATATCGCCCCGAGTGGGTGAAGACCGCGCCGATCTGGAGCGGCCGCAATCGCCGCACCATTCATTACGTCGTGGCCGACGATCTTCCCACTCTGATCTGGTTGGCGAATCTGGCGGCGCTCGAACTTCATCCTTCACTCGCTCTGGCCAAAGATATTGAGTGTCCGACAGAGATGGTCTTCGACCTCGATCCTGGCCCTCCCGCCAACATCGTGCAGTGCTGCCAGGTCGCACTGTGGCTGCGCGAGATTTTCGAACACTTCGGCTTGCAGAGTTTTCCCAAAACTTCGGGCTCGAAGGGACTCCAGATTTATGTCCCGCTGAATACGCCCGTGACCTACGATGCCACCAAGACGTTTTCGCACGCTTTGGCGCAACTGCTCGCGCACGACCATCACGACTTGGTGCTCTCCGAGATGAGCAAGCAGGCTCGCACCGGCAAAGTCTTCGTCGACTGGAGCCAGAACGACGAACATAAAACAACGGTGGCAGTCTATTCGCTGCGTGCCCGCGAACATCCCACGGTGTCCACGCCGGTCACCTGGGACGAAGTGGAGAAGACGTTCAAGAAGAAGGATGCCAGTCTACTGGTGTTTGAAGCCCCCCAGACAGTTTCGCGCTTCGAGAAACGAGGCGACCTATTTGAGCCGGTTCTCGAACTGAAGCAGCGCCTGCCGGATTTGAAAGCAGCGATGGCAAAAGAACCTGAGAGCATCGAGATCGCGGCCCAGGCCGACGAAGATTATCCCAAACCAAGAAAGAATTCAGGAAAAAAGAAGCCCGCTGCAAAGAAAAAGTCCCGCAATGTATAGTCTTGTTTGGCAGGGCCGTGGGAATGCCTGTGTGGAGCGGGCACTCCCTTCGACATGCTGAGGGCAAGCTCTGCCCGCTAGGCAGCGCCACTGCGCCAACCATGAGCAACGCAATGCCACAACTCTTCGCCGGCACCTCCGGATGGGCTTACAAAACCTGGAAGCCCGATTTCTACCCCGCCAAACTCGCCCAGAAGAAATTCCTCACGCACTACTCCGCGCAACTCAACACCGTCGAAGTAAACTTCACCTTCCGTCAACTGGTGAAAGAAACTATCATCCAGAACTGGCTGCAAGAGACGCCGGCTCATTTTCGTTTCGGCGTAAAGGCGCATCAAGTGATTACACACATCAAGCGCCTTAAGGCAACGCAAGACTTTGTGCCGCGATTCCTCGCGACCATCGAGCCCTTGGCCGCCGCAGGCAAGCTGGGACCGGTCCTGTTTCAACTCCCACCGAATCTCAAGGCGGATCCCGCGTTGCTCAAAGATTTTCTTGCCATTCTGCCGCGCACCGTGCCCGCAGCCCTCGAATTTCGCCACGATTCCTGGTTCTCCGACGCAACCTGGGATGTGTTGAAGGCGAGCAACGTTGCGCTGTGCGTGGCAGAAACGGAAACTTTGACCACGCCGGACATCGCCACGGGCGCCTTCGTCTATTACCGATTCCGCAAACCCAGCTACACCGGCGACGAACGCTGCTCGATGGTCGAGCGCATTCAGGCGCACGTTGCCGCAGGCCGCGATGTCTTCGCCTATTTCAAGCACGAAGAAACGCCCGAAGGCGCGCTTTACGCCGTAGATCTTCTCCGCGAAGTAAGTGCCGGGAATCACTGACGATTCGCCGAAAACGTTGAGACTCATGTGGGGACAGCCGCCCTCGGCTGCCCGGTCGAGCGAAGCTCGACTGCTTTTTTGACGCACGAGACTAGATTACGAAGTGGTAAAATGCGGGCCTTCGGCCCGATGGACAGCCGAGCGCGGCTGTCCCCACATCATCACTTTCCCCCGCGTCCGATAACGTTCATACTGAATCTCTGCGTCATGCCTGCGCAATCCAAGTCGCGCGTCCTCTCCGGTTTTCTCGATTACCTCCGCATTGAGAAGGGACTCGCTCCGCTTTCTATCAGCGCCTACACTACCGACATCCTCCAGTTCGCCGAGTTCCTCGAAAAATCGAAGCGCCTGCTCCTCACCGCGCGCCGCAACGACGTCCGCGAATTTCTACAGCAGCTTTTTTCTCATCAAGTCGACGGCCGCAGCGTAGGTCGCAAGCTCTCCGCTCTGCGTCATCTCTACCGCTATCTGCTTCTCGATAAGAAAATCGATCACGATCCCACGCTAAATATCGAATCGCCCCGCCAGTGGAAAGTCCTGCCCAAATCGCTGGCCCGCGATGAAGTTGAAGCTACGCTGGCGTCGCCGCAGACGCTACTCGCGAGTGCGCATCGCAATAAGAAAGATGCGCCCGCCCTGGCCGCGCGCGATCGCGCCATGCTCGAACTTCTGTACGCGGGCGCTCTGCGCGTTTCGGAACTGGTCAATGCCACGCTGGAAGACTTGAAACTGGAGTCGGGATACATGCTGGTCCGCGGCAAAGGCGACAAAGAACGTATCGTGCCGCTAGGCAAGCCCGCGCAAGACGCACTCTCGGAGTATCTGACGCAAGCTCGTCCCGCACTCGCGGAGCCGAGAGCATCGAAACTATCCCACGCCTCGCAAAAGACGCGAGACATGGGGCACCCAAACAAGAATTCCGTGCGCGCGTTTGTAATCTCGACCAAGAATTTCTTATTCATCGCCCGCGGCGGCCGCAGATTAACCCGCCAACGCATCTGGCAGATGGTTGGCGCATCTTCCGCAGCCTCGGGACGCCACGCCTCGCCGCACATGCTGCGCCACTCCTGCGCCACGCACATGGTCGAAAACGGCGCCGACCTTCGCACGGTGCAAACCATCCTTGGCCATTCCGACATTTCGACCACGCAGGTGTACACGCATCTAGCTCTCGATCGTTTGCGCACGGTGTATCAGAAGCATCACCCGAGAGCGAAGGCGAGATGATTTGCCCGAGGCATGAGACACGGAGGAATTGAAACCACGATGCTATCTCTGGATGAGTTGGTCGCGCGTTTGAAGGGCGCTCCCGACCAAGGCTGCTACCCTGGGACCGCGCTGTGGATCAAATTTAGTGCACAAAGAACGCACAAGACAATCGAGTACCGAACCGCAAGTGGCAACGAAACAGTACATATCTATCTAGATGAGCATGAGGCACTGGTCGGCGTGGAGATATTCTCGTGAATCTGCCCGATGCCAGCGCTGGGAAGGGGCGATCGCTTCAGAATCGTACAACCGTCGCCCGCGCCGTCGCCGATTTCCTCCGCCACCTGCGCGAGCGCAACGCCTCGCCGCACACCATCAAGGCCTACAGCGGCGATCTGGCCAACTTCGCCGCCTACGCCGGATCGCGCGGATGGAAATCCCTCGACCACATCGCGATTCGCGGATTCCTCTCGCAGCTCTACGAAAAAGGATTGAGCAAAACTTCCGTCGCGCGTTCGCTGGCAGCGGTGCGCTCGTTATATCGATGGCTGGCCCGCGAGGGCATGGTCGAGCAGAACCCAGCCAAGCTCGTAGCCACGCCGAAGCTGCCCAAAAAGTTACCCCGCGTTCCCACCATCGAAGAGATGAACTCCGTTCTTGACGGCCAAATGCCCGAGGCCGCCGCCTTCCCCGAGCGCGACCTGCTCATGCTCGAACTGCTCTATGGCTGCGGCATCCGCAACTCAGAATTAACGGGAATCAACCTCGACGACATTCGCCTCAGCGCCGGAGCGATTCTCATTCGCGGCAAGGGCAAGAAAGAACGCTACGTTCCCTTCGGCGGCTCCGCGCTGATCGCGCTGCAAAAATATCTTCCCGCCCGCCACGCCATGCTGGCCGAAAAGCGCAAACACTCATCCGCGCTGCTCATCAACCAGCGCGGTGGCCGCCTCACCACCCGCAGCGTGGGCCGCATCATCAAGAAAATTGCCGTCGCCAAAGGTCTTTCGCCCGATGTGCATCCTCACACTCTGCGCCACGCCTTCGGCACTCACATGCTCGAAGAAGGCGCTGACCTGCGTGCTATTCAGGAATTGCTGGGTCATGAGCGCCTGGCCACGACGCAACGTTACACGCAGCTTTCGATGAAACACGTGTTGCACGTCTACGACCAGACTCATCCCCGCGCAAAATAACCCGCTCTACTCCGACCCGCGCAGTTCTTCCCACATCTCGACAATCCGAGCCTTCAAATCGGCCGTAAGTTTTTCATAAGCCGCTTCCGAAGCCTCCACTTCCGGCGGGGGCACGATCGCCTGTCCAAACACCATCTTCAGTGGCGTAAATCCGCGAAATTTCTGGTTGCGCGGCCATGCCTCGTAAAAACCTTCAATCGCCACCGGAACAATCGGCACTTGCAGGTGAATGGAAAGAATCGCCGCGCCCTTCTTGAAAATTCGGGGCGTGCCGTCAATCGACCGTTCGCCCTCAGGATAAAGAACGAGCGCCAGTCCCTGCCGCAAACCGAAGGCGCCCGCCCGCATCGCAGGAACCAGATTTGCATCGGGATCGAGCACAACCACTTTGAGCGAACGCGCCAGTTTGCGCATGAAGCCCTGGCCAAAAATGTCGCTGGTGCCCACGGCAAACGTTTGCATAAATATTTCCTGCGGCAGCACGCTCGCCAGAATCAGAGGATCGAGATAGCTCTGATGGTTCGACGAAATAATGTAAGGTCCGCGCGCGGGAAGATTCTCGAGGCCACTCACCTTCAGATCGAAACGGTCCAGCGCGATCATCTGTATCACGCGCGACACGACATACCAGAGCATGTCGCTGACTCGATTGGGATGCGCCAGCGCGCGGACGTCAGGATTATCCGGCTCCTCCGCCAAAATCGATTTCCAGCCCGCGAATGTAACCCGCGTTCCTGCGCCACCCGCCCCGCTGGCGGCGCTCGCCAGCACGGCATCGACCAGATCGCGCACCGAATAAATTTCAGTCAGCTGCGATTCTTCAAGGTCTCCGCCCAGTTCGTCTTCCAGGCGGCTCAATAGCTCCACGCGCTGCATCGAGTCGAGCCCGAGGTCTAGATCCAGGCTCAGTGTCGGCCGCAGGTTCGGGGAACCGGCGCGCGCCGCCTCGCGCACAATCTTCAGCCCGCGCTGTACCTCCGGCTTCTCCATCCATGCGGCCTCTTCCGCCGTGAGCGGCTTCTCCGCTGGAAGATTTTCGGAAGAATCGTCGGCAAGTTTTCTCGCCTGGTTCGCCTTTACCCGCTTTTCCACTTCGAAGCGCTTGATCTTCCGCGTGGTGGTCCGCGGCAGATCCTCCTGCCAGATTTCATAGCTCCCGATGCGTTTCGTCGTAGCGATCTGCGGCGACAGCCCTTCAATATCGAATCGGATCGCCTCCTTCGCATTCACGATCTTGCGCTGCCGCAGCACGTCGAAGTTCGGGACAATCACCGCGTGCAGCCGGTCGCCCTCGCCGCCTTTACCTTCCAGCCCCATCACCGCGATTTCTTTGATCAATGGCGACTTCAAATAGTGCGCTTCAATCTCTTCGGGATAAACATTCTTCCCATTGCTCAGCACAATCACTTCTTTTTTTCGCCCGGTCAGAAACAGGTTGCCGTGCGCGTCGAGGTATCCGAGATCGCCGGTGAGAAACCATCCATCCCGCATCACCGCCGCTGTCGCGTCAGGACGGTTCCAATATCCCTTCATCACCACGGCGCCACGCACCGCCAATTCGCCAACCGGTGGGCCTTCTTCCTGAGGCTGTGGATCGACAATTTTTCCCTCCACCCCTTTCATCGCCTTGCCGCACGACCCAATCACGTTGTCGTCGGGAGCGTTCACATAAATGGCGGCGGTCGTTTCGGTCAGTCCCAGAGCCTGTAACACATCGATGCCCAGATCGTAGAAACTCTGCGCGATTTCAGGATCGAAGCGCGATCCTCCCGTCGCCAGGTACCGCATCTTCGGGCCAAGCGTATCGTGCACTTTACGGAAGAAGACGCGCCCCGCGTTGATTCCGACTTTCCGCAGAATGTGATTGAAAGCAACCAGCCCCGCAAAGACTTTCTGCGTCAGCGCCCCGCGTTTCTTGATTTCCTGAAATATCCGTTCATGAATCAGGTAAAAAAACTGCGGCACCACGGCGAACGCTGTGATATTCCGCTCGCTCAAGGCGCGTAGCAATTCCGTGGTGTTCAGCGTCTCCAGATAGACAACGCGCGACCCTTTGACCAGCGGCAATAACAGATTCGCCATTTGCGCCAGCACATGAAACAGAGGCAGCACGCCCAGCAGTGCGTCCGTCGGCCCAAGGTCGATCCAGTTGAAAACCGCCTCCACTTCACCTAAAAAGTTTGCGTGCGTAAGCATCACGCCCTTCGGATCGGCGGTCGTACCGGAGGTGTAAAGCAGGGAAGCGAGGTCGTCGTTGTTTGCAACCGCGGGTTTGAACTTCCCCGGTCCAGCGTCGAAGATGGCCGGAAGATTCGCGAGCCACTCGTTTCTAATCGAGTGATTCGCCATACGGTCCGGGTCCATCAGAATCAAACCCAGCTTCAGTTCGGCAGCGCCGGGCCGTACCTCCGCAACATGTTTTATGTCGCAGAAAACCGCCGACGTGCCGCTGTCTTTCAGAAGCTTGGTGAGTTGCTCATTATGGAGTGCCGTGTCGAGCGGAACCGCCGCGCAACCCGACGCAATAATTCCCAAGTAAGCGGCCACCCATCGCGGATGGTTGTCCGCCAGAATAGCTAGTCTCGATCCCCGCGCGAATCCCCGCTCCGTTATCCATCGCCCCACCGATTCGGCCATGCGCCGCAATTCGGCGTAGGTGCAGCTTTCGATGTGGTCGTGCCGCTGCAATTCCAGCGCGACATTATCTGGCCAGCGCTCGGCGCATTCGACAAAGCGATCGTAGAAAGTGGGCATGGGTCGTGGCGAATATACACGAAAATGGTCGGTAGCCGCAGTGCTCAGTGTTCCGCCGCTGCGTCTTCGTAAACTAGGCACGCATCGAATGTGCTAGGCTTTTAATGTACTGTTGGGGCGTGTAGCCCTCTGAAGGATTCCCTGGTTTGATCAATCAACTGCTAGGCAAGGTTTTTGGGACGAAGAACGAGCGCGTCATCAAGGCGCTGATGCCGAACGTCCAGGCCATCAACGCTCTCGAGTCCGAGATCCAAAAGCTCAGCGACGATGAACTGCGCGCCAAGACCGAAGAATTCCGGCAGCGCATTCAGCAGCGTTTGAGCAAGGTCGCCCCGATTTCCAAAGTCGAATCGGCAGAGCCCATCGCCAATAACGAGCCCGATCACGATGAACGCAAGGAATTCGAAAAGCGTGAGTACGAGGCTTTGCAGGAAGTTCTCAACGACATTCTCGTCGAAGCCTTTGCCGTAGTCCGCGAAGCCGGACGCCGCGTCCTCAACATGCGCCACTTCGACGTCCAGTTAATCGGCGGCATGGTCCTGCACCAGGGCACTATCGCGGAAATGAAAACAGGCGAGGGCAAGACTCTCGTCGCGACGCTTCCGGTCTACCTCAACGCCCTCAGCGGACGCGGCGTTCACGTCGTCACCGTCAACGACTACCTCGCCAAACGCGACTCCGAGTGGATGGGACGCCTCTACCGCTTTCTCGGCCTCACTGTCGGCGTCATTGTTCACGACTTGGACGACGAGCAGCGCCGCGCCGCCTACGCCGCCGACGTCACTTACGGCACCAACAACGAGTTCGGCTTCGATTACCTGCGCGACAACATGAAGTTCGATATCAGGGATTGCGTGCAGCGCGGCCACAATTTCGCCATCGTCGACGAAGTCGATTCCATCCTCATCGACGAAGCCCGCACCCCGCTCATCATTTCCGGCGCCAGCGAAGAGTCGACCGACAAGTATTACAAAGTCAACCGCATCATCCCCAAGCTCGAAAAAGGCGAAGAGATCGATGTCGCTCCCGGCGAGCCCGCGCAGCTCACCGGCGATTTCGTTGTCGACGAAAAGCATCGCAACATTACTGTCACCGACGATGGCTGGGTCAAAGTCGAGGGCCTGCTCGGTATCGGCAACATCGCCGACCCCGAAAACTGGCCGCTCAAGCATCACGTCGAGACGGCGATCAAAGCGCACGCGCTCTATCGGAAAGATGTTGAATACGTCATCAAAGACGGCGAAGTCATTATCGTCGACGAATTCACCGGCCGCATGATGCCCGGCCGCCGCTGGTCTGACGGCCTGCATCAGGCCATTGAAGCCAAAGAAGGCGTGAAGATCGAGCGCGAGAACCAGACGCTTGCCACCATCACCTTCCAGAATTATTTCCGCATGTTCAAGAAGCTCGCCGGTATGACCGGTACCGCGGAAACGGAAGCCACCGAGTTCGACAAAATCTATAAGCTCGATGTCGTCGTGATTCCCACCAACAAGCAGATGCTGCGCCTGGAGCATCCCGACATCGTCTACCGCACCGAGAAAGAAAAATATTTTGCCGCCGCCGACGAAATCGCGCAACTCGCCGAAAAGGGCCAGCCCGTTCTGGTCGGCACCACCTCCGTCGAAAAATCCGAGCGCCTCTCCGATCTGCTCAAGAAAAAAGCCATCAAGCACGTCGTGCTCAACGCCAAGTTCCACGAGCGCGAAGCCGAAATCGTCGCTCAGGCTGGACGCAAAGGCCAGGTCACCATCGCCACCAACATGGCTGGCCGCGGCACCGACATTCTGCTCGGCGGCAATCCTGAATTCATGGCCAAGCAGGAACTGGTGAAGAAGGGAGTCGCTCAGCAACTGCGCGTGGCTCAGGGCAAAATCGAAGGCCCGCAGGAAGACGGCATCACTTCCATCTTTTATTACAACGGCAACGAGTTCACCCTCCCCACCGACAAGTGGACCGAGGCGCTTGCCCGCTACAAAGAGCACACCGATAAAGAGCATGACGAAGTCATCGCCGTTGGCGGCCTGCACATTCTCGGCACCGAGCGCCACGAATCCCGCCGCATCGACAACCAGCTTCGCGGACGCGCCGGCCGCCAGGGCGATCCCGGCTCCTCGCGCTTCTACCTCGCGCTCGAAGACGACCTGATGCGCATCTTCGCCAAAGAATGGATCTCAAATCTGCTCCAGAAGCTCGGAATGGAAGAAGGCGTTCCGATCGAATCGAAGATGATCACGCGCCGCATCGAGACCGCGCAAAAAGCGGTCGAAGGCCAGCACTTCGAATCGCGCAAACATCTTCTCGAATACGACGACGTGATGAACAAGCAGCGCGAAGCCGTCTATGGCCTGCGCCGCCGCCTGCTCGAAGGCACCGACCAGAAAGATCTGATTCTTGAAGATTACGTCTCGGCAATTCTCGGAGAGTTGCTGGAAGAATATTGCCCCGCCAAAGCCCACGCCGCAGATTGGAATATGAAAGGCCTGAAAGATGCAGTGTTCACGCGCTTCGGCGTCGACTTCATCGCCGAAGGCGTCAAGGCCGACGAGATGAACCGCCAGGAACTCGGCGACGCCATCTTCGAAAAACTCAAAGAACGCTACGACGCGAAAGAAAAATTAATCGGCCCCGACGCCATGCGCCACCACGAGCGCATGATCATGCTCAGCGTGATCGACCAGCAATGGAAAGATCACCTGCTCAGCATGGATCACCTGAAAGAAGGAATCGGCCTGCGCGGCTACGGCCAGCACGATCCGTTGGTCGAGTACAAAAAAGAATCCTTCGACATGTTCGAAGCGATGATGCAGCGCTTCCAGGAAGACACGGTCAAGTACTTGTACCTGATGCAGATCCTGGAGCGTCCGCCGGATCAAGGTGCAGGCGGCCCTCCTGCGGGCGGATCGCTAAGTCCATCGCAAGCTGGACCAGATGGCCGCAGCCCGCAACCCGGAGTTCCCTCTCAACGCGACGGCGACGGCAACGGACGCCGTCCACCGCGCATGGTCTCCACATCCGCCGACGAATTAGAAGAAGCCTTCATGCGCCGCAAGCGCCGCGAACTCGAACAAGCCCGCATGGCCGGCGGAGGCGAAGCCCAGCAAGTCCAGCAAGTCGTCCGTGGCCAGGAAAAAGTAGGCCGCAACGATCCCTGCCCCTGCGGCTCCGGCAAGAAATTCAAAAAATGCCACGGGGCGTAGATTTCTCCGAGCTTAATCCCCGATAAACCTTAGATATGTCTGAGGGTGGTCCCGGCAGTGGATCGCAAGTTCACGAAGCCGCTCAAAAAGCTCTCGGCCTCCCTCGCTGGAGATTCCCTTAGCGAGTCGATCCAGTTCTTCCAGCAGTGGATACATCTGCGGCCCGTTGAAGATCGTACTCCCGTAGGGGTCGATGTATCGAAGCAGGGGGAACTCCGGGTTCTCCAACGGGAGCAACCGATTCAGTAATCCCATCGTCGGTACAAGCTCTTTTATCTTTCTCCCCTGAATTGTCTGAAGTGCAACCGAAATCGGCATGTTAGTTTCGCCGGCCTCCCACAGCCCCAAACGTCATCTCCACCGCCGCGCTCTTCGTCGCATCTTTCCATTCCTTAAACAGCGTCGCATAATTCTTAGTAATGTAGTCCCCCGCGCTCACCCCTAACTTTTTCGCAGTCGCATCGATCCACCGCGGAGCCCCTTCAATCTCGCAAAAATTCCCAATCGGAGTCTCATCCACGACCACTGCACCTTTGCCATCACGCCACTCGGCCCGAAATTTCTCATAGCGAAATGACGGCGCATAACCCAGCGCGCGCAAAATCGCATCCATCGTTTTTCCGTCCGCCACGCCCGTCTCCAATTCAACTCGGCTGCTGTGACGCGCTCGTTTCCCGCCGCTCTTGTGCGTCAGCGTCCATTCGGTTCCATACTTCCGCAGCCGCAACAATTCTTTCCGCCTCCGCAACACTCCGCCCGGCAAGTCATACAGCGTGTTCATTTCATGGGTCCGCCGCGTGACCAGCCGGAATCCTGCTGCCAGTAAGGTCCTCCGCAGCCCTCGCAAATCTTTCACTTCAAATTTGATTTCGATTTCGCGCCGCATGAAGAAAAGTGTAATAGAGAAGGGAAGCCTTCACAGAAGCATAATAGAGAAGTCGATTACAGATGCGCCGCGCCCGCCGACTGCGCGGCAATGCCAAAACTGCGTGCTCCGATTTCCTTTTCCCAATTCACTGGCTCAATCGGCCCCACGGCAAACACCCACGCCAGCGCTCCAATCCACGCGAACACTGCCGCGATGAAAAATGGCCAGTAGAATTGCCCGGTCAGCCCCACCAGATATCCCGTCAGCATCGGCCCCATTCCACCGGCAAAGTTTCCAACGAAGTTCTGGACGCCGGCCCATCTCCCCGCGGCTCGCGGTCCACCCAAAGTTTGCGTCACCGTCCAGCAACTTCCGCTCGGTCCTCCACCCATGAAAATACCCGCCAATACCAGCACCCAAACAAATATAGGATCGGGCGTAACCGCAGCCACGGCCAAACAAATTCCTAATCCCACCGATCCTACGCCCAGCAGAGTCTTACGCACTCGTGTCGCTGAAGCTCCAGCCGCAATCCATCGGTCTGATATTTTTCCGGCGGTCATCGCCGATATCGCGTAGATCAAAAAAATCAGCCCGCCCACTTTCCCCATCCGCTCCATCGAAAAATGCCGCACCCGCAGCAAATACGATGGCAACCACGTCACCAAAAAATAGAGACAATAGTTTACCGAGAACTGCCCCAGCATCGTGCCCCACGCCGACCGCTGCCGCAGAATATCGAGAATCGTGATCGCGGCCTCCGATGTCGATGCAACCACCCTGGCTCGCCGCGGCATCCAGGCCAGCCAGGGTATCAGCCACAGCAGGCTCGCCAGCCCCAATGCCAGAAAGAACGGACGCCATCCAAAACGTCCGACCGCCGTTCCTCCCAGCAGCATTCCAAGCGCTGGCCCTAAGGCCAGTCCCGTAATGAGAGCCCCGTTCGCGCCGCCCCGCCGAGCCTCGTTGAAATGCGTTCCCAAAATCTTCGAATACGACGGAAACGCCACCGACTCCCCCAGCCCCAGAATCACGCGGATCACAATCAGAGCGGCAAATCCATGCATCAACCCCGTAGCAGCAGTCGCCGCCGACCACACAAAGAAGCCCACCCCGAACACCCACTTCACGTCGAAGTGGTCTGCCAGCCACCCGGCTGGAATCTGCATCAGCCCATACACCCAAAAAAACGCCGACAGCAGCGCGCCCAGTTGTAAATCCGTAATGTGCAGCTCGCCCTTGATCAACTCCGCCGCAATCGAGAGATTGCTTCGGTCGATGTAGTTGATCAGTACCGACACGCTTAACAGAAACAGCACGCCGTTCATCCGGTCGCGGCTGGGCTCTGCGTGGGCGGTCGAAGCAATCATCGTGGGAGCAGTCGTCGAGGCGGTCATTACATCGCAATCATGGCGACAAAGCGCGACAATCCTACCACCGCGCGCAAGGCCTCGGAAATTTATATCGTGCCCAACAGTTCGGGCTTGATCGGAAACATCCCCGGGCGCAGCCAGGTGCCCGTGGGACGATTGAAATGAACCCAGAGAATAGACGTTTCAGGACGGCGCACGAGAATACATCGTCCCTGCGTGGTCGTACTACTGCGTGCGTGTCAATCCGCTCAGCACCGCTTGCTGCTTGGCGATTAGCTGCTGGACGCCTTGTTTGGCGTAGGCGATCATCTTCGCCAGTTGCTGGTCGTCGAAGACTTGGTGCTCGGCCGTCGCCTGCACTTCGACCATCTTCTGGCCGGCGGTCATGACGAAGTTCATGTCTACGTCGGCGCGGGAGTCTTCTTCGTAAGCGAGGTCGAGCAGGATTTCTCCGTCGACAATTCCTACGCTTACGGCGGCGACGAAATCTTTCAGCGGGACTGATGGCAGCGTACCCGCGTCCACTAATTGTTCTAGAGCGAGGCCGAGCGCCACGAACGCTCCGGTAATGGATGCTGTGCGCGTGCCGCCGTCGGCCTGAATGACGTCGCAGTCGATCCAGATGGTGCGTTCGCCAAGGCGCGTGAGGTCGGTGACGGCGCGCAGAGACCGGCCGATCAGGCGCTGGATTTCGTGGGTGCGTCCGCTCTGGCGGCCTTTGGAAACCTCGCGCGGAGTGCGGGTCAGCGTGGCGCGCGGCAGCATGCTGTACTCACTCGAGATCCATCCCTTGCCGGAGTTGCGCATGAACGAAGGCACAGTCTCTTCAATGGAGGCGGTGCAGATGACGCGGGTATTCCCCACTTCAATCAGAATCGAACCTTCGGCGGTGCTGATGAAGTCGGGCGTGAGCGTGACGGGACGAAGTTGGTCGGGAGAGCGGTTGTCGGAGCGATAGAACATTCGGGGATTGTAAATCAGGGCTTCCGGCTCTCGGAAGCGTCGCGACGTGGGATGTTTAGGCTGTTGCCAGGACAAACTCTTTGAATGCAAAGTTCGCAAAGAAAAGGCCGCAGAGGACGCTAAGGAGATCGGTATGGATCTGATAAGAGAATTGCGTTCGAGCTAACGGCCGGGAACTGAAAGAGCCGAAAGCCAAGCGCCGGCCGCCGGCCTTATTGCAGTTGCGTGGCTAGCTGATTGACTGAGGTGACGTCGTAGAAGGGTGAGAGATCGGCGTGGCCGGCCAAAGTTTCGCGTTCTTTGCCGTCCACCAGGATTTTCACTTTCAGAATGCCGGGAGTGTTGGCCGAGACGGTATGGATTAAGGAGGCTAACGTCAACTCTTCGACGAGAACGCCGGAGCGGTGCGTGTCGGCGAAGGCTTCGTTCAGGTCGATGACGGCGACGCCGGGATCGACCAGGAATATGCTGCGGATTTCTGATCCTGGGCCGAGAACGTGGGGCGAGGATTTGTCGAGGTAGAGCGAGAGCAGGGCCCGCAGAAGCTCTTCGGCGCGCTGCTGGCGTCCAGAGGGCAGTGGAATCTGGGCGGATTCCGCGCGCAGGGTGCCGTCTTCATCGTGAGCGACGTAGAGCGTGACGCGCTCGGTGGGACCGGCCACTGGTGGCGTGAGGGCGCGCGTATCTGTCGTCGTGGCTGGGGGCGCGGTAGCAATTTTGCGCATGTGCCAGACGTATCCACTCAAGGCAAGGGCCGCCATGAGCAGCACGGCGATCGCGATGACGAAGTGACGGGGGATCATGGGGTGCACCCTGGGAGAAGGGCGTTGGGCGTTGGGCGTCGGGCGTCAGACCCTTCGACAAACTCAAGACAGGCTCTCGGACTTGGGATTTCGCACCTCATGGCTGTGTCCCTAGCTGATCTCTTGTGGCGGCGATGGCGGTGGCTACGGCGCTGGTGACAAGTTGCTGGTAGTCGGGGGCGGTGAGTTGCGATACGTCCGAACCCTGGGGGGCAACCTCGACGGCGATGGCGGCTCCGATGATGTTATTCAGCGGGCGCAGGGCGGCAGTGAGATTGCGAACCGGGATCTGGCGGCGCTGCAATTCGGCAGCGACCGAGGTGGCGGCGCTCTGGCTCAGCGGCAAGGAAGCGTGCTGGGCGTTGGTCCAGGAGCGAAACGGTCCGCGATCGTCGCCACCATAGGGAAGCATGGCGGTGTAGATGCGGACGCCGTGGCCGTTCGATGCGGCGTGAACAGCGATGTAGATAGCTGCGTGATCGGCATTGGTGGAGATGGCGCGTTGATCGAGGGATAAGTTGGCATCGGAGTCGCGCAGGACGAGAGTGGGAATGCCGCGGCTCTCCAGTTCCTGGCGCAAACTGCGGGCGAGGGCGACGGTGACGTCTTTTTCCAGGAGAGTGTTGCTGAGAGTTTCGCCGTGGTCGTCGCCGCCGTGGCTGGCATCGACAACGGCAAAATAACGGCGCGTGGATGGGACCGCGGCGGGCTGCGCGGTTGAGGCGGGGGCCGCGGCGGCCTGGGTTGCGGGCGTGCTTCCGGGAGCGGGCGAAGTCGCATTTTGCGCCGCCGGCGCGGAGGGGGAAGAAATCGTAATTGTGCGTCCGTCGCCGCTGAAAGTGGCCATCACCGGAATGGTGGCATTGACTGTGACCACCGCCGTGCCGCTGCTTTCGCTGTAAATGGCCGAGGGGATCACCTTGTTGCCGAAGGTGAGAGTCGGCGAGGCAGGCGACACTAACGGTTCCCGAGAGAAGGTCATGCGCAGCGCGCCCGGTTCGGCGGCTACGGTGGGGTTGACCGGGCTGCTGAAATGGAAGACGAGGCGGGGAGGATTGGCGGCGGAGAGAGTGGCCGTGAAATGAGTGGCCACGCTGCCGATGAACAGGCGATCAGAGTCCTCGTGCAATGTGACTGGACCACCCAGAAAGCGTGGCAGAAGGGAAGCGAGCGAACTCACGGGGACGAGTCCGCGATTATTTTCTACCAGAAATTTGGCGCCGAGATCGGCGTCGCGGCCTTGCACGCGAGCGCGGGACTTGCCCACCTGGAAGTCGCCCTCGACGTTGTTGTAATGGATGCGCCAGCGTGTCCCCTCTGACTTCGCGCTGACCGCGCCGAGAGGTTCGAGGAGTTCGAGCAGGCCGACGTATTCGCGGCTGTCTTTGTGCACCAGAGGAAGCGAATAGTTGGCGGCTACGGAATACACCGTCAGACGTTTTTCGGGAGGGGCGCCGGAGAGGGCGAGGGCGGACAGGAGGATCGCGCTGAGAGAGGTCAGCCTGAAAACGTTGAGAATCCGGAGAGGTTGGCGCAGCGGGCGGGACGCTTGCCGGACAGCAGGCGGGACGCCGGCGCTACGTAAGGCGGCGCTAGGGGAAGCGGTGCTGCGAACGACCGTGCTAGTCCAGCGCATAGGCGGTCAGCCCACTCAGGAGCTTGGGATAGAAGTCGGTGGATTTCTGCGGCATCACTTCGCCCGCGAAGGCCACATCGCGCACTTGGGGGACGGGGCAGGCATTCATCAGGAATACGATGTTGGCTGCGGAAGTATGCGATCGAACTTGCGCCAAGGCTTCTGCGGCGTCGCGCAGGTAGGAGATGTTCTCCTGGTTGCGGATGGATTCTTCGGACAGCTGAAGCACTCCTTCTAACAGGCATTTGTGAAGTTGCACGACATCGAGCGCGCGCTGACGATCGGACAGTTCGGAAAGAAATTTCGCTGCCGCGGCTTTCGGGGAATGCAAAAGGAATACGCGGCTGGCCGCGACTGCCAGCAATGCTGTGCCTGCACGGCCGCGCTCGGCAAGCAGAGAAGTGGCGTGAGTTGCGTCGATGGCGGGGTGAATCTCGTCGATCTGAAAAAAGGCGGCGCTGTCGTTTACGAACTTGTCGACTGAGAACGAAGCGAGGGAATGCACCATGCGGTGGGTGGGCAGCACGAGCAGTCCCGGGTCGTTCATGTTCACGAAAGTCATCATGACGAATTCGTAGGGAGCGTTAGCGTCTATCTTTCGTGCTGCTGCCGCTCGACTTTCATTGCGAAAATTGAGGGCGGTTTCGTAGCGGTGATGGCCGTCGGCGATGACCAGCTTTTTGTCGCGCATGCGCTGTTGAACAGAGGCAATGACCGCGGCGTCGGAGATCTGCCAGACGCGGTGTACGACCCCATATTCGTCGGTTACGTCGATTGTGGGAGTTGCGGGTGCGCCGGAAGCGATCGCGGATTCGATCTCTCCGGAATCTTCGTAGAGAAGAAACAACTGCTCGTAGTGCGCGCGGGTGGCGCGCAGCAGATCGAGGCGGTCGGCTTTGGGCTTCGACAGCGTTTGTTCGTGGCGGAAGACAACTTTTGCGGAATAGTCTTCGACGCGGCCGAGAGCAATGAATCCGCGGCGCTCGAATTTTGCTCCCGACGGTGCCGCGAAGGCTTGGGAGTAAGCGTAGATGGAGGGCGCGGAATCCGGGCGCAGGATGCCCTGCGCCCTCCACTGACGTCCAAAGCCGGCGGCGCGGGTGTAGACGTTGTTGTCAGGCAGGTCCGGCTCGCGCTGGCCGAGGATGATGCGGACCAGGTTAAAGGGGTTGGCAGCGTAGTAACGTTCCTGCATGGCGGGAGTAATCTTGTCGTAGGGCTGGGTGACGACCTGGGCAGCGGAGATTCGCTGCAAGTCATAGCGGAGGGCACGAAAGGGTCGGATGTCTGCCATGGAAACTGTTGATTGTAACAAGTTGGCGGAGGATAGGATTGCGGTTGGGCTTACTTGAAGGGCCGATTAAGCAGAAGATTCTCGCTTGGCTTGAAGCACGGCTCCGTTCGATGACAACCCGATCGAGCTAAACCACACTACTGCTACTTGGGAAACGCAGGCGCTGGGCAACCTCCCTTGGGAAAACTACAACCAAAAGTACAGTTTTGGGCCTTGTCTCCGATTTTTGACAAAAACCCTGCTCTGCGGGGCGAAAGCTGTGCTAACATCCGCCCCATTGAGGTATTTATGGCCCGCCTGCTGAGAGATGAAAGGCGCCGGTCATCTCACCCGATGGCCCTAGTTCGAAGTGGCTGTCTGGTTCTCCCCTGGGACCCGACTCAAGCGTGGCTGCGCGAAAATTTCGGCTCCTTTAACTTCTTGCGGATTCTTCTCGTCGTCTTGGTAGGGGTGCTGGCCGTCCTTAGCATCCCCGCGTCTGCGCAAACGGATGTGAATGATGTGCATATCACGCCACGGGAAGTGGAAAAGCCACCGGAACCTCCCAAACCCGCTCTGGTGGCGTCCACCACGGGCCTGAGCGCCCACATCCGTCCGCTAAAGGTTGATGTAGATCTGGTGCTGGTTCCGGTCACGATTACCGATCCCATGAACCGGCTGGTGACCGGGCTCGACAAGGAAAACTTCCAACTTTTCGAAGGCAATGCCAACCAGGAGATTCGAACATTTTCCAGCGAGGATGCTCCCGTGTCGCTGGGCGTGATCTTCGATTCCAGCGGCAGCATGAGCAGTAAGATGGATCGCGCGAAAGATGCGGTGATCGAGTTCTTCAAGACCGCCAATCCGCAGGACGAATTTTTCATGATCACCTTCTCCGATGAGCCGGAGACGGTCAGCGACTTCACCAGCTCTGTCGATGAAATTCAGAACAAGCTGGTATTCGCCGTGCCCCGGCATCGCACCGCGCTGCTCGACGCCATTTATATGGGGGTGAGCAAGATGCGGCAGGCGAAGTATGCGAAGAAGGCGCTGCTCATCATTTCCGACGGCGGCGACAATCACAGCCGCTACACCGAGGGCGAAATCAAGTCGCTGGTAAAGGAAGCTGACGTGATGATCTATGCGATCGGCATCTACGATCGTTATGCGTCGGCGATGGAAGAGCGATTGGGCCCGCAATTGTTGAGCGACATTACGGAGTTGACCGGGGGGCGAGCGTTTACCATCGATAATCCCAACGATCTGGGCGACGTCGCCACCAAGATCGGCGTCGAGCTGCGCAATCAATATGTCCTGGGTTACCGTCCCACCAAAGTCGTCCGTGACGGCAAATGGCGTAAGATAAAAGTGAAGCTGCTGCCACCGAAAGGATTGCCGCCTCTACGGGTGTATGCCAGGACGGGATATTACGCGCCTGCGGAATAGGGCCGCGAGGGTTTTGTTTCTCTTTACGCTCGTGATCTGGATCGGCCCGCCGATGGCGGCGCCGGCTTGGTCGCAGGATGCGTCATCCCAGACCGATTCCAAGGCTCCGGCGCCATCTGCTACCGCGCCCCCGAACCCTGCGCACACGCAAAACCAGAACGATCAAACTCAGAAAGATCAAACTCAGAAAGATCAATCTCAGAAGCCCGATCAGGACAAGAATCTCAACGACCAGGGCGTGTTCGTCTTCCGCAAGGATGTGGACGAAGTCATGCTGCATGCCTCAGTGATTGACGATAAGCAGCACATCGTTACCACGCTCGATCGCGGTGCGTTCACTGTCTACGAAGATGGAAAGCCGCAAAACATTATCTCGTTCCATCAACTGGACGTTCCCGTATCAATGGGCATCCTGATTGATAATTCCGGATCGATGCGGGAGAAGCGGGCCAAGGTCAACCAGGCGGTGCTCAACCTGGTGCGCGCCAGCAATCCCAAGGATGAAGTCTTCATCGTCAATTTTAACGACGAATACTATCTCGATCAGGATTTCACCAACGATCTGTTGAAACTGAAAGACGCGCTGGAAAAAATTGACGCTCGCGGAGGCACGGCCCTGTATGACGCCATTGTCGCCTCGGCCGAGCATTTGAAGCGCTTTGCGCGCCTGGAGAAAAAGGTCCTGTTCGTCGTGACCGACGGCGAGGATAACGCCAGCAACGAAACGTTGGAGCAGGCGGTGAAGCACTTGCAGGAAGAAAACGGGCCTTCCGTGTACGCGATTGGAATTCTCGGAGATGAAGAGCATCCTAAGCGTGCCCGGAAAGCGCTGGAGATTATCGCGCAGCATACGGGCGGCATTGCGTTCTTTCCCAAGACGCTCGACGAGGTCGACGAGATCAGCCGGACGGTGGCGCATGACATCCGGAATCAATATGCCATCGGCTACAAGCCGAGCAATCCCCGATCGAATGGCGGCTTTCGCCAGATTCGCGTCGAGGCCAAGGCCAAAGGCCACGGCAAGCTGATGGTGCGCACCAAGAGCGGCTACTATGCCGGGGCGCAGGCGGCGGCCGGCAGTAAGTAATTCATTGGCTGGCGGGCAAAGTAGCGCGTTGTAGCTCACGCGCGCGCAGTTCTTGAGAACCTCAAACCCGCTGAACGGCATCCATAGCGTCGATGAGAACGCCCTCCGAAGCCATGCACCCATCAGTCGCGGACGGCGGTCCCGCTAGAGCAGAAGCGAAATCATGGATCCTCGCAGCAACAATTCTAGGTTCCAGCATGGCGTTCATCGACGGTACAGTGGTCAATGTTGCGTTGCCCGCGCTGCAAGCGAACTTTCACACTTCTGTGGTGGGCGTGCAATGGGTGGTTGAGGCGTACGGGTTGATTCTCGGCGCCTTGATTCTGGTGGGTGGTTCGCTCGGCGACTTGTTTGGCCGTCGCCTGATCTTCGTGATAGGTGTAGCGATATTCGCGCTGGCTTCCGGGCTCTGTGGAATGGCATGGAATATTCCAGCGCTGATCGTCGCCCGCAGCATCCAGGGAACGGGCGCCGCCCTTCTGGTGCCTGGCAGTCTCGCCATCATCAGCACGTCCTTCGACGAGAAGAGCCGCGGTACGGCCATTGGAACCTGGTCCGGCTTTACCGCAATCACCACAGCCCTAGGGCCGGTTCTGGGCGGCTGGTTGGTCGAGCACGCTTCGTGGCGTTGGGTGTTTTTTATCAATCTCCCTCTTGCCGCGGCTGTAATCGCGATTTCGCTGTCGAAAATCCCCGAGAACCGAAGCGCCTCCGCGGGCCGCGTGGACTGGGTTGGCGCAATGCTGGTTACCCTTGGGCTGGGCGGCGCTGTCGCCGGGTTCCTGGAGTCTGTGAACCTGAGTTGGAGAAGCCCTTTGGTACTCGGATGTGTGATCGTTGGCTTCGCCTGTCTCACAGCATTCGTGGTGGTTGAAGACCGCATAACTTTTCCGATGGTCCCGCCTGGGCTGTTTAAGGCTTCGGGTTTCGCCGGCGCAAATCTGCTCACTTTGTTCTTATATGCGGCGATCGGCATCTTCTTTTTCCTGTTCCCGCTCAACCTCATTCAGGTCCAGGGATACAGCTCAACCGCAACCGGAGCTGCCATCCTCCCTCTCATCATGCTGATGTTTCTTCTGTCGCGCTGGTCCGGCGGACTGGTCGCGCGGTACGGTGCACGAGGTCCGTTGATCGTGGGCCCGGTCATTGTCGCGCTGGGTTTCATTTTGTTTGCTATGTCTTCCCTAGCCGTTAGTTACTGGACGGCATTTTTTCCCGCGATGATGGTACTTGGGTTTGGGATGGCGATTACCGTGGCGCCTCTCACCACAGTAGTGATGAATTCGGTGGACCAGGACCGAGTTGGCACGGCTTCTGGAATCAACAATGCCGTAAGCCGAGTCGCGAGTGTGTTGGCCATCGCAGTCCTGGGCATTGTGCTTGTCGCGGCCTTCCGCGCTCATTTGGAGCGCGCACTGGCGGACTTGTCGCTAGACCCGTCGATACTGCGAGAGGTACGGGCACAAGAGACTAGGGTTGCGGGCCTACAGGTACCGGCGGGGCTTGATCCAGTCACCGGTGCCGCCATCAAGAAATCGGTTGGGGAAGCTTTCATATTTGGATTTCGATTCGTCATGCTGATTTGCGCAGGTTTGTCGATGGCAAGTGCTGCGATCGCCGGACTGATGATTCCGAAGAATCGGCAGCGGATAGCGCCATAACTTCCTCCATTTCGTATCTTCATTTCTGGAAGCATGTGCTTGGCCTTTCGGTAATTGACGATTCTGCTCGCTCCCCCGTACCCTGTAATGTGACTTCGAAAATTTCTGAAATGTCCCGCCTGCGCGTTGCCGACGACATCACTCAACTGGTCGGCGAAACTCCCATGTTGCAGTTGAAGCGGCTGGTTCCGGCCGGGTCGGCGGATGTGTTTGCCAAGCTGGAATACCTGAATCCGGGGGGCAGCGTGAAGGACCGCGCCGCCATCGGCATCATTCGACGCGCCGAGGAGGAAGGGAGGCTTGCTCCCGGCGGGACGATTGTTGAAGCGACTGCCGGCAACACCGGCATCGGCCTCGCGCTGATCGGAGTGAACCGCGGTTACAGAGTGAGATTGTTTGTGCCCGAGCGTTTTTCCGAGGAGAAAGTGACGATCATGCGCGCGCTCGGCGCCGAAGTCTCCCGCACCCCCGACGCCGAAGGTATGCAGGGGGCGATTCGACAGGCGAAGCAACTGGTGGCTATCGACCCTACGGCTTTTATGGCCGGGCAATTCGAGAATCTCGCGAACCCGGATTATCACTACGAGACCACCGCGCAGGAAATCTTCGAACAAATGGATGGCAAAGTGGATGCGGTCGTGCTCGGCTGCGGAACTTGCGGAACGTTTTCGGGAGTCGCGCGGTATCTCAAGGAGAAGTCGCCGCGCGTATTGGCCTATGCCGTAGAGACCCAAGGGTCGACGCTGGGCGGCGGAAAGCCGGGTCCGCACAAGGTGGAAGGAATTGGAACCAGCTTTACGCCCGCAACGTTTGACCGGTCAGTGTGCGATGAAGTGATGATGGTGACGGATGAGGAAGCGTTTGGCATGGTGAAATCGCTGGCCGCGCAGGAAGGCGTGCTGGCCGGATCGAGCGGCGGGGCGGCGGTATTCGGCGCGCTGAAAGTTGCGAAGAAACTTGGTCCGGAGAAGAGAGTTGTGACCATCATCCCCGATTCGGCGGAGCGTTATTTGTCGAAGAAGATATTTGAGGGCGGGGTTTAGGGCTAGCGCTTAACTGGTCTTCCGGGCAGGAACAGCAGCTTTCTCGATTTCGCAACATGGCGCAAAACGCGCCACGTTGCTTCGCTCGAAATGACAGGTTTGCAGGGCAGGGCAGACTCGAAAAGTAATCATGAAGAAAACTAAAGAACCGGGTTTTGCCACGCGCGCCATTCATTCCGGGCAGGAGCCCGATCCTTTGACCGGCTCCGTCACGGTCCCCATCTATGCGACCTCGACTTATGTGCAGCAAGGCATTGGTGAACATAAAGGGTATGAATACTCGCGCGTCTCCAATCCTACGCGGGCACGCTTGGAACAGAATCTCGCTGCGCTCGAAGGTGGGATAGCGGCCCGTGTGTTTGGCAGCGGCATGGCAGCTATCCATGCGATCGTCAGCATGCTGAAAGCTGGGGATCATGTGGTGTGCGGCAACGATCTGTACGGGGGAACGCCGCGCCTGTTCAATCAGGTCATGACGAATTTCGGACTAGAGTTTTCTTACGTCGATACCTCCGATGGGCAGAACGTCGAGAGCGCGATCCAAAAGAATACGAGGATGGTCTACGTGGAAACCCCGACCAATCCGCTGATGCGATTGAGCGATCTGGCCGCCATCAGCCAGATTTGCCGTCGCAAGAAAGTTACCCTCGTCGTCGATAACACGTTCATGTCTCCGTATTTGCAGCAACCGCTTGCGCTCGGCGCCGACATGGTGGTGCACTCGACCACGAAGTTTTTGAACGGCCACAGCGACGGGCTGGGCGGAGTCGTCGTGTGCGCGAAACAGGAGGACGCCGACAAACTGGCCTTCCTGCAAAAGGCTTCGGGTGCGATTCTGTCTCCGTTTGAATGCTGGCTGGTGCTGCGCGGTGTAAAAACTCTGGCTGCCCGTATGGAGATACACGATCGCAGCGGCCGCATCGTGGCCGACTTTCTCTCTAAACATAAGAAGGTGAAGGCGGTGTTCTATCCTGGTTTGCCCGATCATCAGCAGCATGCGCTGGCGCGACGCCAGATGAGCGGCTTCGGAGCGATGATTACGTTCGAAACGGGATCGCTCAAGAACGCCAACAAAATGCTCAAGAAAGTGCGCGTGTGTTCATTAGGCGAATCGCTCGGCGGCGTCGAGACACTCATCTCTCATCCCGCGACGATGACGCACGCGGCGCTGGGCGTGAAAGGCCGCAAGGCCATCGGCATCACGGACGGGCTGGTTCGAATTTCGGTGGGCATTGAAGATGTGGACGACATTCTCGACGATCTGGATCAAGCCCTGAACGCGATTTGAAACCTTGGCCACGGATCGCCACGGATTCTCGGGGATAACGCCGGGGCCTATCAAAAGCTTGACTCATCAATCAGTGAGTGCACAATCTTTGATTGACCAATCACAATCTCGTTCTCGCGAATGGAATTCTGCCGTTTATCATCGGCTTTCTGCGCCGCAAGTGAGCTGGGGCAAGAAAGTTCTTTCGCGCTTGCGCCTCAGCGGGGGGGAGCGGGTGCTCGATGCCGGATGCGGAACCGGTCGCCTGACTGCCGATCTCCTCGAAGTTCTGCCCGACGGGCGCGTTGTAGCCGTTGATCTTTCACAAAATATGTTGCGCTCTGCACGAGAGCATCTTGCCTCATACATTCCGCGTGTGAGCTGTATAGCTTGCGATCTTTTGCAGTTGCCGTTCGAACACGCGTTCGATGCGATAGTCAGCACGGCCGCATTTCATTGGGTGCTCGACCACGATCAATTGTTTCGGAATCTGCGTCAGGCACTGGCTCCCGGCGGATGGCTCGAGGCGCAATGCGGAGGCGGTCCGAATCTGGTGGCGCTGCGTAACCGCGCGAACACACTGATGGCGGCCGAGAGATTTGCCCAGTTCTTTGGCGGCTTCCGCGAGCCCTGGCTCTTTCAGCATGCGGAAGGCGCGGCGGCGGCGATGCGACGGGCAGGATTCATTGAGATCGAGACTTCCGCTGAAGCCGCTCCCACCGTGCTTGATAATGCCGATCAGTATCGCGAGTTTGTGCGCAACATTATTCTGCGCCGCCATCTGGAAAATCTTCCCAACGAAGACCTTCGCGCGGAATTCATGGCCATCCTTACGGATCAGGCAGCGGCCGATGATCCCCCATTCTTTCTTGACTACTGGCGGTTGAATCTGCGTGCCCGCGCCCGCTAAGGCTATCTCCTTAAGGTGATTTCTGTAGCGAAATCGGTGAGTCTACGGTATCGCCGATGCCGAATTGTAAAGACTTGTGGCGAGGGCCGGTGTTTTAGTAATCGTGCGTCAATGCATCGGCACTTCGTCAATAATTTCGTAAACCCAAAGGAGATAAAGATGAGACGAAATATTGTTTGTGGGCTCCTTTTCGTGATGGCGTCGATGGTGGCGTTCGGCCAGGCGGCAAATTCTGGCGACGCGGGACAGAATGCCAAACAAGATCTGAAACAAGACATCAAACAGACTCAGCAAGATAAGCAGGAAGTCGCCGACCAGACGAAGAAAACCGAGCAGGCTCAAGCTGGTCTAAAGAACGACATAAAGAGCGGCGACAAGGCAGCGGCGTCGCAGGAAAGTAAAGATCTGCAGAAGGACAAGCAACAGCTAAGTAAAGAAACGGCAAAGGCCCACCAGAGCGAGATGCAAACGCGTCAGCAGATGCGCCAGATGAAAATGAATGCGCGGGCAGCCGGCCCCCGAGGCGGCGGACATCGGTAAAACTGAGTAATAAGCGGCACAGATACTCAATTGTTGGCGAAGCGATGGGGCGGCGGGACTTGTTCTCGCTGCCCCATCTTATATTTCACCGAGCTTATTTCCATCGAGCTTATTTCCTCGAGCTTATTTCATCGAACTTATTTCATCGAACTTATTTCATCGAGCTTATTTCAGCGAACTATGAATCCATTCCAAATACTCCGCGCTGCCGTCGTCGATGCTAATCGCGACGCACTCCGGCAGTTCGTAGGAGTGAAGTTGCCGCACCGCGTCACGGACGGCGGAAATCGTTCCGCCGTTGTCTTGATCAGCAGCAGCCATTCGCCGCTCGACTCGACCTTCCCTTGCCACCGGTAGACCGATTCAATGCGTGGGATGATGTTGACGCAGGCGGCGAGCCGGTGCTCGACGAGGTGCCGTGCGATCTTGCGGGCTTCGTCTTCGGATCCCGCAGTGGACAGGACGATTCGTTTGTCGGTCATATAAAATCAGCCCTCAGCTCTCAGCCCGAAGCTTTCAGTTTGGGTGCCGAGAGAGTAGCATTTTTGTGCGATGAACGAGGGCCGAAGTATGCTAACGCAAATCAAGTTTGGCACATCGGGATGGCGGGCGGTGATGGCCGAGGAGTTTACGTTCCTCAATGTGCGGCGCGCGGTAGTTGGGATTGCCCGCTATGTGGCGGCGCAGAAGCCCCGGGGCGCACGGGTGATCGTGGGCCGCGATCCGCGTTTTCTTGGCGAAACATTCTGCTCGACGGCGGCGGAGATCCTCGCGGCTCACGGCATCACGCCGCTGGTAGCCGCCGATCCCGCCCCGACTCCGGCTTTTGCCCATGCTGTGGTTCACAACCAGGCAGACGGCGTCATCAATTTCACCGCTTCACATAATCCCCCCGAATACAACGGCATCAAGTTTTCCACGCCCGATGGCTGCCCGGCCCTGCCGGAAGTCACAAAGAAAATCGAAGCTGAAATTGTTGCAGGAGACAACAGCTCGGCCAAAGCCGAAGCTTCTTCACCAGTCTCTATCACTCACGCCTCGCTCGATCCCAAGCCGGCATACTTGAAACGCCTGGGAGAGATCGTCGATCTGGAAGCGATTCGCAAGGCAAATCTGCGCGTGGCCTTCGATCCCATGTGGGGCGCGGCTCGCGGATACTCCGACGAATTGCTGCGCACGGCAGGCTTGCAGGTTGCGACCGTGCACGATTATCGCGACGTCCTGTTCGGCGGACACGCGCCGGAGCCGGACGATCATCTGCTGGAAGATCTGCGAAAAAAGATGCGCGAGACCAGCGCCCAGATCGGCATTGCCACTGACGGCGATGCCGACCGTTTCGGCATTGTCGACGCCGACGGGACCTTTCTTCAGCCCAACTACATCATCGCGCTGCTCTTCGATTATCTGGTCGAAAGCCGGGGCTGGAAAAACGGCGTCGCCAAGTCGGTGGCGACGACGAATCTCATCAACGCGCTGGCCGAGCGCCATAGCGTGGAATTGTACGAGACTCCGGTGGGCTTCAAGTACATCGGCGAACTCATCATGCAGGACAAGATTGCGATTGGCGGCGAAGAGAGCGCGGGCCTGTCGATCCGCCATCACGTTCCCGAGAAGGACGGCGTTCTGGCCGGCCTGTTGTGCTGCGAAGCCGTAGCGCGCCGCGGGCAGTCGCTGGGCGAACAGTTAAAGGCGATCAGTAACCAGGTTGGTTCCTATTATCCGGAACGGCAGAACTTCCGCTTGACGCCCGAGGTGAAAGCCAAGTTCACTGAGAAGTTGAAGTCCGATCCGCGGGATTTCTGCGGCCGCGAGGTCGGCGAGGTTGTGCGCACCGACGGATTGAAGCTGCTGTTCAGCGACGGGTCGTGGGTTTGTTACCGACTATCGGGAACTGAGCCGGTGGTGCGCGTTTACACCGAAGCGCGCAGCGAGAAGGGATTGGAGAAGTTGAGCACGGCGGCGAAGAATTGGATTTTCGAATAGGCGGATTTTGGTCGACGGATTTGGCTTACGCGTTGGCCAGTTAAGCTTGAGATCCCCGTCGAGTCCGTTCCGGACGTGCTCTCGTCCCGCCTGAAATGCGGCTACGCTCGGAATGACAATTACCTTTGAGCACTTGCAGATTTCTACGGGATGATTTTTTGGTCGATCTAGAGTGAAGCCATTTTCTAAAATCGCGAAGATGCCGGGACCCTTTGCTGGGGGGCAAGACGGTCTGCGGGCTATGGTGGACCGGGCTGTGGTAGACCGGGCTCCGCAGGCGGAGGCTTTGGCTGCTTCGTGGATTGAGCGCGTTCGCCCCTTGGCGGTCCACGTCTACGGGTTGCGACGCCGCCTCGCGACCATCGCGGTCGTCGTACTGGCTGCGTTTTTGTTTGTTCATGTGATGTTCGGCGCCAATGGGATGGTCGTCTATAAACAAAAGCGTTCGGAATACGAAGCTTTGCAGAAGCAAATCGTGCAGGCGCAGCAGGAGAATGACCGCTATACGCAGCAGATCCAGGGCCTGAAGAGCGACCAGAAGGCGATTGAAAAAGAGGCGCGCGAGCAGCTTGGCTATGCCAAGCCGGGAGAGTATGTGTACGTGCCGCCGACTCCGCCGAAACCTGCGCCGCCGGCCACTCACTCCGCGAAGAAATAGGCTGCGCAGTTTTCCCTTTCGTTCAACTTGTGGGTGGTAACGCGCGTTGGCGCGCTGACAAATCCGGCGTGCCCGTGTGGTATATTTCCACTGCCTCATTTCTCAATCGGTTGGGGATTGGCTGGTCCTGCTGAATACTTCGGAAAGGATGGCAGGGTCTGACATGCTTCGGGCTATTGCGGTTTGGGGTCGCAATCTGAAACTTCACAAAGGAGAAAACCCGCCATGAAAAAAGTTCTGCTAATTTTGCTTGCGGTATGTTTCGTATTTGCCTTGTCGGCTCTGGCGTTCGATGACATGGGCAAGAGCGCAACCGTCAACGGTTGGGTGAGCGATGCGAAATGCGGCGCCAAGGGCGCCAACGCGGGCGCCGAAGCCTGCACCAAGAAATGCGTGGCCGCGGGCGAAAAGATGGTCATCGTCACCGATGGCGATAACAAAGTGATCGCCGTCGACAATCAGGACGCGCTGAAGGGTCATGAAGGCCATCACGTCACCGTGAGCGGCACCATGGGAAAAGATTCCATGCATGTGGCCAGCGTTAAAATGATGTGATTTGTGCGCCGATGAATTTTAGGGCGGCGCGAGCCGCCCTTTTATTTTGTGAGGATTGAGTGATTGGGAAATTTGGTAATTGCGTAATCGAAACCGCATAGATTTTGAAAGGTCAATTTCCCAATTACAAAATTCCTCAATTACCAAATTTACCGCACCACTCCTTCCAGCGGCGAACTCGCCGTAGCGTATAACTTCCTCGGCATGCGGCCGGAAAGATAGGCTTGCCGCCCGGCGATCACCGCATGATGCATGGCGCCCGCCATCATCACTGGATCCTGAGCATTCGCTATGCCGGTGTTCATCAGCACGGCGTCAGCGCCAAGTTCCATCGCGATCGCCGCATCTGATGCCGTCCCGACTCCAGCATCGACAATCAGCGGGACGCCTGTGATCATCTCCCGCAAGATGCGGATGTGGGCCTGGTTCTGAATGCCCATGCCGCTGCCGATGGGCGCGCCCAGCGGCATGATGGTCGCAGCCCCGGCGTCGATCAGACGTTTGGCGAAAACGATATCGTCGGAAGTGTAAGGGAGTACCGTGAACCCTTCTTTTACCAGCACGCGCGTAGCTTCGAGAGTGGCCTGTACGTCGGGATAGAGCGTCGACTGATCGCCAATGACTTCCAGCTTCACCCAATCCGACAGTCCAACTTCGCGACCGAGGCGAGCCGCACGAATCGCCTCGTCGGCCGTGTAGCATCCGGCGGTGTTCGGCAGCAGAAAATATTTCTTGGCGTCGATGTAGTCGAGCAGCGATTCCTTGTTACGGTCCAGATTCACGCGGCGCACCGCGACGGTCACCATCTCCGCGCCGCTGGCGTCGAGCGCTCGCGCCGTTTCCTGAAACGATTTGTACTTTCCCGTGCCTACGATGAGACGGGAGCGGAAAGCGCGTCCGGCAATTATCAGTGAGTCCGACATGTGTATATTGTAGCGCCGGCAGCCTCTCGGCTATAGGGGAGCGTCTTCGCGCGCGACTTCGAAAGATATGCATACGCGTTGTTTCCAGAGACTAGCGGACGGCACTGGCCTCCGCCTCCGTATACATCTCGTCGATCTGCCGCTTGTAGCGCTCTTCGATTACCCGTCGTTTTAGTTTCATGGTGGGTGTCAGCACGCCGTTGTCAACGGTGAATTCGTCCGCCACCAACAGTACGCGCTTCAGCTTTTCGAAGCGCGCCAGATTCCCGTTAATGCTCTCGACGATGCCTTCGTAGAGCGCCTGCACCTGCGGCTTGGCAATCAGGTCGGGGCGTGACGTGAACGAAATATTATTTTCCCGCGCCCACTCTTCCAGCGCGGCGAAGTTAGGAGACACCATCACCGCGGGAAATTTTCGCCGGTCGCCGAGAATCGCCGCCACCCCCACCAGAGGATTCAGCTTCAGGGAATTCTCGATTGGCTGCGGCGCGATAAATTTTCCGCCGGAGGTTTTGATCAGGTCTTTCTTGCGATCGGTCACAGAAAGATATCCATCGGCATCGATGTTGCCGATGTCGCCGGTCTTGAACCAGCCATCATTTACTTGCCCATCGTTTACCTGGCCATCAACGAAAGCGGCTTTCGATTCTTCCGGACGATTCCAATAGCCTTTGAAAATCGACGGGCCACGCACCAGGATTTCGCCGTCCTCGGCGATACGCACTTCGAGATTCGGCATGGTTTTTCCCACGGTGCCGAGGCGGTGATGGGTTGGCGTGTTCAGCGCGATGACGGGTGAAGTCTCGGTAAGGCCGTAGCCTTCGTGAATGCGAATGCCGACGTTCGCATACCACTCAGCGAGTTCGCGGCCCAGCGGCGCGCCGCCGGAAATAAAAGTCTCGACGCGCCCGCCCATGCCTTCGCGAATTTTAGAAAACACAATCCGGTTGGCCAGTTTCCAACTGCGCGAGGCGGGAGTGCGTCCCTCGAGAATTTCGGGCTTGTGGTCTTTTCCGACGCCGAGCGCCCAGTCGTAGATCGCTCGCTTGGGCAGGCCTTTGGCTTTCAACTCCGCCTGCGCATAAATCTTTTCATACACTCGCGGCACGGCCACAAAAATCGTCGGCTGCACCTCAAGCAGGCTCGTCGCGAGTTGGTCCAGAAATGGGCAATAGGCCAGCGTGACCCCGTGCGAGATGAGCGCGAAATCCAGGTGGCGCGCGGTGATGTGGCAGAGCGGCAGAAACGAGATGCTCACGAGCCCCGGCCGCATGTCGAAGCCCAGCAGCGAGCATTGAATATTGGACGAGATGTTGCCGTGCGTCAGCATCGCGCCCTTCGATGCTCCCGTGGTTCCCGAGGTGTAAACAATCGTGGCCAAGTCATCGGGGGCGATCGACCGCGCTTTGGTCTCCATGGCGGAGTCGAGGTGCTCCGGCCCTTGTAGCATCATGTGGCCCATGGTGACGCACTTGCCGGCGAAGGGGGCGAGATCGCCGGCGAAGTCAACAGCATCCATGACTACTATTTTTTCGATTTGCGTTAGCGGCAGAATCGACAAGATCTTTTGCAGTTGCTGCACTGACGACAGAAAAATCGCGCGGCAGCCAGAATCGTTCAGCATGAAGGCCGTCTGCTCGGCGGTGAGGGTGGTGTAGAGCGGTACGGTTACGGCGCCGAGCAGCAGGCACGCCATGTCGGCCGTGGACCACTCCGGCCGATTCTCGCTGAGAATGGCGACGCGATCTTGTGCCTGAATGCCCCAGGAGTGCAGCGTGCGCGCGGTTCCGGCCACATTGCGGCTGAATTCGCGGGAGGAAATCGCAATCCACTTTCCTGCGTCGCGATACAGCATCATGCGGTCGAGATTGCGCCCGACCGCGGCAAAGAAGATGTCGTTCAGAGTGGAAATACTCATTCCGTCTTTCAAGGACCGGGCGTACGGTGCGGTTCTGATTTTGCCGCCACCGCCCTGAACAGAACTGTACTGTCTTGCCGGTGGTTTGGGCAATGCGCCAGATCGTAACATTTAGGTACTTCCCGGTTTACCAAGCAGGCCAGCACAATGTATGCTGGGCATTACCCTGCATATTCGGCCTAGCGAGAGGATTCAATGGCAAGTTCAATGCACAACAGACGCATGGGGGTTCTGGCAATAGGCTTGTTTCTGGTAATAGCCGCCGCAGCCCCAACGTTCGCGCAGACGCACAAGGAGGTTTCCAGCATGCCCAAAGTCGGCGACATGGCGCCGGATTTCACGCTGAAATATTTCGATGGCACCGACCGGAAAGACGTGAAGTTGAGCGATTACCGCGGCAAGAAAAATGTCGTAGTCGCGTTCTTCGTGTTCGCCTTCACCGGAGGTTGAACCGCACAAATGAAAGCTTTCCAGCAGAATCTGAAAACGCTGGAAGCGGCCGACACCCAGGTCCTGGGTGTGAGCATGGATAGCTGGTTCTCGAACAAAGCCTTCGCCGATTCCATTGGAGTGACGTTCCCCCTGCTGAGCGACTGGGGCGGAAAAGTGACCCGCGAGTACGGCATCTACAAAGACGAATATCAGGCCCCGCGCCGCGTGAACTTCCTGATCGGCAAAGATGGAAGGATTGTGGAAGAGCAGGTGGACAAGGACGCCATCGATCCTACGAAGATCGTCGATGCCTGCCAGCGGCCGAAGATGAAAAACTAGCGACATCGCCGCCGTAGAGACATAGCTCGGCTATGTCTCTGCTCGCGGCTCGCGGCATTACGAAATGATGCCCACAGAGACGTAGCAAGCAACGTTTCTACGACTTCCGTTTTTCCAACTCCTCCATTCCTAACGAGTTCCCTCCGCCAGGAAACTAAACAGTCTCTATTGAGTTTAATCACTTGTCGTTAAGATGACGATATACGAATTGAGTGACATACCAATTGAGTGACATATCAATTCGAGTTGCCCGGGGCGAAAAAATGAAATCACGCAAGTTGTGGTTCGGGATACTTCTGCTGGGGAGCTTTGGATTTCTTTTGCATGTTTCGACTCTAGTCAAAGCTCAAGATGCAGACGATCAAACTCAGGATCAGGATCAAAGTCCGGATCAGGATCCTCCCGGGCGTGTCGCTCGGCTGAACTTCATGCAGGGTTCCGTCTCTTTCCGACCCGCCGGCGAAGACGATTGGGTCACCGCCGTCGCGAATCGTCCGATGGTAACGGGCGACGACCTCTGGACCGATGAGGAGTCGCGCGCTGAAGTGCACGTGGGATCGGCCGCGATTCGCATGAGCGCGAAGACCGGAATCACTTTTCTCGCACTCGACGACCACGCCACCCAGATCCGTCTGGCGCAGGGGTCGATTATTCTGCGCGTGCGCCACGTCGATGACGACGACGCCTACGAGGTCGATACGCCGAATCTCGCGTTCAGCCTTTTGCAGCCCGGCGAGTATCGCGTGGATGTGAGTGAAGACGGCACTCAGACAGTTGCCGACGTCTGGCATGGCCGGGGCCGGGTCACGGGTGGCGGTTATACCTACACGGTGATCGCTGGACAGTCCGCGACTTTCACCGGCAATCAGGATCACGTCGACTACGATCTCAGCCAGATTCCTCGCAGCGACGATTTCGATGCGTGGGCATTCGATCGCGACGGTCACGAAGACGGCGCTGACTCGGCGAATTATGTTTCCCGCGAAATGACCGGCTACGAAGATCTCGATGACAACGGCGACTGGAGTTATGTCGCCGGCTACGGCCCCTGCTGGCGGCCCCGCGTTATGGCTGCGGGATGGGCCCCGTATCGCTTCGGCCATTGGGCTTACGTTGGGCCGTGGGGCTGGACGTGGGTGGAAGATGAGCGCTGGGGATTCGCGCCGTTCCACTATGGACGCTGGGCTTTCGTCAATAACGGATGGTTCTGGGTTCCGGGACCGGTTGTGGTGCGGCCAGTTTGGGCGCCGGCCCTGGTTGGGTTTGTGGGCGGCGGCGCGAGTTTCCGCTTCTCCGCCGGCGTCGGCGTGGGATGGTTCCCGCTAGCGCCGGGAGAAGTCTATCTTCCGGGCTACCGCGTCAGCCGCGCTTATGTGAATAACGTGAACTTGACCAACACGTCGGTGAATATCACCGAGGTCACGAAGATTTACAACACGGTGATCGTCAAGCACAGCACGACAATCAATAACGTCACGTACGTGAACCAACATGTGAACAACGGCGTGACCGTGGTTTCGCATGACACGTTCGTAAACGCGCGACCCGTGGCGGGGAATGTGATGCGAGTAGACGCGCATGAACTGGCCGTTGCGCCGGTAACGCACGTTGTGGCTGCCGAGCCGATCCGCAGCAGCGTGACTGGCGCGGGACACCCCGTTTCGGTGCGTCCTCCGGCGGCGGTAGTGACTCGAGCGGTGGTGGCGGTCCGTACACCGCCTCCGCCTCCATGGCCGATCGAGCAACGTCAGGCTCAAGCGGGCGGACATTTGAATGAGCACGAGAATCAGCGGGTCTTGGTTCGTCCGATAGGCGCGGCGCAACCCGCTGTCGCGAATCAAGTCGGATATCAGAACGGAAGCGCACAGCCGTCGAGTTCGGGGAACCAGCAGGGCTTCCGGCCGTTTACTCCGCAGAGCAGCTCCAACGGCAATTCGCAGGTACGGCAAATGCCGCAGACGCAGCCGCGGACCTACGAGATGCAGGGGAGTTCGCAGCCCGAAGAGAGAAATCCGCAGCCACGGGAGAATCGCGCTACGCAGCCGGCGAGCGGTTTCCATCCGCCGCAGTCGCAGCAAACACAGCCGCCGGTGCAATCGACGCATCCCCTGGTGCGGCCTGCTCCGCCCGTGCAGGAGCGCAATCCGCAACAGGAACAGCAGCAGGAGCAGAAGTTCAATCAATGGCACGAAGCGCGTCCAGCGCCCGCGCCCAGGCCTACGCCTGCGCCCAAGGCTTCCGAGGCGCCGAAGCCGGCGAAGAAAGGCCATTGACGCTGACGGCGGGCTCGCGGTGTGATAGGTTCGCATGAGATGCGCTTGCGATCCCCAGCTTAGGTAACGGCAACGCCGGGAGAGGAGAAACCTCTTCCGGCGTAGTCTTTTTTGCCACATCGCCGTCCGCCGCGGCAGAAAATCTAAAGGGCAATCAGCAAAAAGCACGAAGCGAAGAGCACGAAGCGAAATGACCGAAGCGAAATGACCGAAGCCAAATGGCCCTCGATGAACTGGATGGATGTCCTGTGGCTGATTTTCCTTGGGGGATTGGCGCTGCTGCCTCCAGTCCAGGAGATCCACAAACAGGAAATCCTGCTGTGCTTCGGCTTGCTCCAATTGGGCGAGGGCTGGCTGATTGCGCGTGTGCCCCGGCGTGGTCCGGTTTATCTCGTTCTGGCGAAAATAGCGCTGGCGACGCTGCTCATCGACCACACCGGCGAGATCACCATCAACAGCAGCTACTGGCCAATCTACTTCCTGCCGGTAGTGACGGCGGCTGAGTATTTCGGACCCTGGCTCACACTTTTCTGGACCGCGCTGGCCTCGGCCGCGTATTGCTCTTATCTGTATCTCGATCCTGCGGTGCGGGAATACGAGATTACAGAGGAATCTTTGGGCCTGCTGGCGATTCGTATTCTGTTTTTCTTTCTTCCGGCGATGCTGGTGAATCGCTTCGTGGTTGAAAATCGCCGTCAGACTTTGCGCTACCAGGAGTTGGCTGAGACTCTGGCCGAAACCAATCGCCGCCTCGAACAAGCGCAGGCCGAAGCGCGGCGTTCCGAGCGTTTGGCGGCGCTGGGCGCACTTTCTGCGGGGCTTGCGCACGAGATCCGCAATCCGCTCGGTGTGATCAAAGGCTCGGCGGAGATGCTGACGCAGAAGCTCGGCGAGTCGAATCCTCTGGCCACGGAACTTGCCGGTTACATTTCGACGGAAACGAATCGGCTGAGTGCGCTGGTCACCCGCTTTCTTGATTTCGCGCGTCCGCTGCACGCCGATCTCACGCCTCGCGATATTACCGCAGTGCTCGATCGCGCGCTGAACGATGTGGCACAGTTCTGGAAAGGATCGCCGGTTCGCGTGGAAAAAAATTATGCCGACAACCTGCCCCTGGTGCCGCTGGATGAGAGTTTGTGCGAGCAGGCTTTCGTGAATATCGTGCAGAATGCTTACGATGCCATGAGCGCCAGCGGAGGCGTGCTGCGCGTCGACGTGCGAAAAGCTTGGACGAATCGCGACGGCGGTAATATCGAGGGGGTCGAAATTCGCATTGCAGATACCGGTCCGGGCATTCCCGTCGAATTGCGAGAGCAGATTTTCAACCCGTTCGTGACGACCAAGAAAACCGGGGTCGGTCTGGGGCTCTCGATCGTCTCGAAGATTATCGATGGACATGGGGGCAGCATCCGGGTGGAAAGTGCAACGGAGCCTGGCGGTGACGGCGCGTCAAGCTCGAGCAGGTCAAACTCGAGCAAACCGCCCTTGGATGCGAGCGGTCCTGGCGCCCGCTTTGTGATATTTTTTCCCGTTGCCGCCGAGACTGCTGGGGTGGGCGAATCGGCTCACCTGGTGATCTCATGAAGCTGGCTGAATCGAAGACTGAATCGAGGACGAGGCGCTGATGCCGGCCATTCTGATCGTTGAAGACGAGGCGAAGATGCGCCGCCTGCTCGAGTTGAATCTGGGCGACGACGGCTTCACTACACTCTCGGCTGGCGACGCCGAAACCGGCCTCAAACTGCTCCGGGAAAATTCGGTCGATCTCGTTTTGACCGACCTGAAACTTCCCGGCATGAACGGCCTCGAGTTCCTGCAGACGATCAAGCACCAGAATGCCGCGCTGCCCGTCGTGGTCATGACTGCATTCGGCAGCGTTGAGACCGCCGTTGAGGCCATGAAGGCCGGCGCCAGCGACTACGTTCTGAAGCCATTTTCGCTGACCGAGATGCGGATGGTGATCCATAAGGAACTCGACGTCCGCAATTTGCGCGAAGAAAACCGGACGCTGCGCGAGGCGTTGGGCAAGCGTTACGCGCATCCGAACGTGGTCGCGCGCAGTGCGAAAATGCAGGAGGTGCTGGCCACGGTCGAGCGCGTTGCGCCGACAAATGCGACGGTGCTGCTCGGCGGCGAAAGCGGGGTGGGAAAAGATTTGATCGCGCGGGCCATTCACGAGAAATCGCGCCGTGCTTCCGGTCCGTTTCTAAAGATCAATAGCACCGCGATCCCAGAGAATCTGCTCGAAAGCGAATTGTTCGGCTACGAAAAGGGAGCGTTCACCGGAGCCGTCGCCAGCAAGCCGGGCAAGTTCGAACTAGCCGATAAAGGCACGCTATTTCTGGACGAAATCGGCGACGTGCCTGCTGTGACTCAGGTGAAACTGTTGCGCGTCTTGCAGGAGCGCGAGTTCGAGCGCCTGGGCGGCACGCGGACCGTGAAGGTCGATGTGCGTCTTATCGCAGCGACCAATAAAGATTTGCGCGAGGCGCTTGAGCAAGGCACGTTTCGCGAAGATCTTTACTACCGCCTGAATGTTGTTCCCATCGACATCGCGCCGCTGCGGGAACGCAAGGAAGATATCCCGGATCTGGCGAATCTTTTTATTTCCCGATTCACCGGAGAGTCCGGCAAGCCAATCGAAGGCATTACCCCGGAGGCGATGCAGATTCTGGTGAATTATCATTGGCCGGGAAATGTGCGCGAGTTGCAAAACATTGTCGAGCGCGCCTGCGCGCTCGCCAAGGGCAACGTGCTCGGCGCATCGGATATTCACATCGACGCGCGCCCCGCCAAAGCGGCGAGCGGTCGAGGTGGATTCCTTCCCGACGGCATGACCCTTGAGCAATGGGAAGATGAAATGGTGCAGGAAGCTCTGCGCCGCGCCAACGGCAATAAAAGCCAGGCCGCACGCCTGCTCGGCCTGTCGCGCAATGCGCTGCGATATCGCCTGTCTAAGATTGGGATCGCCGATGAAGGCGAGAAAGAAGCGTAGAGGAGCGACAGATGAGAACCAGACTCGCTGTGTTCGTGATTTGTATCGTGTCAATGCCGGCGCTTTTCGCGCAGGCGCCGAAGAGCGCCTCTTTCAAAACCTCGGATGGCGTCAGCATCCATTACCTCGAAGCGGGCAGCGGCCGCGCTATTGTCTTCATTCCAGGGTGGACGATGCCCGCGTGGATCTGGCAAAAGCAGATCGATGAGTTTTCGAAAAGTTATCACGTGGTCGCTGTAGACCCGCGTTCGCAGGGCGAAAGCGATCAGCCAACATTCGGCCATCTTCCCGAAACCCGCGCCCGCGACTATAAGGAACTCGTCGATCATCTCGCGCTGAAACAGCCGGTGCTGGTCGGCTGGTCGATGGCTTGCGGGGAGCTGGTGAAATACGCGGAAGAATTCGGCACCGAAAACGTCGCCGGCATTGTCCTGGTCGACGGCTATCTTAGCGATAAGCCATCGATGGAGATGTTCACCGGCATCTCCGGCTGGATGAACCAACTCCAGCAGGATCGCCAGAAGCAAGCCACTGGTTTCGTGCACAGCATGTACAAGAAACCGCAGCCTGAGGACTATTTGCAACGCGTGGTCGACGCGTCCATGCATACTCCCGCCGACACCGCGGTCACGCTCATCTACAACATGATTACCGTCACCGACTTCTCCGCGGGCCTGGCCAAGATGAATCGCCCTGTGCTGTTCGCCTACCAGCCCGAGTCGCAGCCCACGGCCGACTACCTGAAAATGCATCTCGGCGACAAGGTCCGGCTGGAACGATTCGACGGCGACGGGCACGCATTGTTTGTGGATGATCCGGAGAAGTTCAATAAGGTGCTGGAAGAGTTCATCAAATCGCTGGAGAAATAGCGCCGTGTTGTTCCGCGACAACATACAACAACCTTCGGCTGGATTTTGGCGGCTGTTCCATATCGGGGAGGGAATAAACGCGACACGTCCCCCCTTTCCCTCATGCTCCGCGCACCTGCGGACGCAATCGCGCAACTCCCACGTGACGCGGGTCAAAAGAGCCGCCTGCTCCCAGGCAACCAAAGGAAGCGCCCTTGCTTTAGCTCGCTTTCGCCTCTTCGTCGCGCCTTCGGGTGGCCGCTGCTTGAGGGTCGGTTAGTATATCGACCCACTTCGGGTTGGGCGTGGGCTCGGCATCGTAGTTGTCGTGCCAGTTCCACCACTTGTAGGGCGGGGTCTGGGGATAGCCCTCTGGAGAATCCTCCCAGGTCTCCTGGCGACCGAGCGGCGTAATGTCCAGGTAACTCCAGGTGGTGCCCATCGCTTCGTCCCCGCGGCTGTTGACGAAGTATGTGCGGAACACCCGCTCGCCGTCGCGGAAGAACACATTGTGGCCATGCCATTCATCGACGCCGAAGTCCTTGTCGAAATTATCCGTCATGGTGTACCAGGGCATCTCCCAGCCCATCCGCGCTTTCAGGCGGGCGATGTCCGCCTGTGGCGCGCGGGAGGCCCAGGCGAGAGTGGTATCGCGAGCGTTCAGATGCGCCAGGTGGGCGACCTGATCGGCGCCTAGGGAGCAGCCGCGGCAGGCGTGCTCGGGCCAACCAAAAACCCCGGGCTCGAAGAAGGCGCGATAGACGATCAACTGCCTGCGCCCCTCGAACAGATCGAGCAGGCTAACCTTACCGTTGGGCCCGTCGAACTCGTACTTTCTCTCCACCGCCATCCACGGCATGCGTCGACGCTCGGCGGCCAGCGCATCACGGGACCGGGTAAAGGCCTTCTCCTTCACAAGGAGCTGTTGCCGTGCAGCCTCCCACTCCTGCCCGGACACGATCGAAGGTGTCTTCATCGTCGAGTCTTCACGTGTTCCATTCTTGTGTGTCACATTCGGATTATCGACTGTGCGTTGCGACATTTTCATCGCTCCTTTGATTCGTATTTGGAGTTAGTGCATCGTGCGAGACATTTTGACCGCGCGCGCGCCGCGAGCCGGCACGGCGAGATCGTGTAGACAACGATCAGTCCCAGGTTTTATTAAAACCAGGTTTACTAAACAGAAATGGACACATCGTCCACCTCTAAGACGGCATTGCGATGATTGGGACGAAATGTGATACATCTTTCGGAATCAGGGTTGCCAGTTTCTTGCACGAAAATTCGGCTGTTCCTTTTAGCCGCTCAGTAACGGTCGTGACAGAAATCTTGGCACACGGATCGTTCCACCTCAACTGGCCAAAAACCACCACCCTTGGCTGAGGTCGGCCAACTTTTCCGAATCCGACTTTCTTCGAAGGTTGCTTTACCACGTTCCTTGCTGAAAACAAATGAGTTGTAACATACACCATTATTTCCGTTTTGGCATGGCACGTGCCCATCTTCTTCGGTGTATCTATCTTCCTCGGCGTGCGGTTTCTGATGGTTTGGCCCAGTCGAAGAGGGGTGGGTTATGAAGAACAGATTCATGGCAGGTTTAGCAATCATAATGCTCGCGTTATCGGGTGCGTTTTCAATTAGCACGCTCGCGCAGACCACCGAAGAAGGACCAAAGCCATCGGATCAGCCGAGCGCGCCCATGGAAATCGGGCAGCCGCAGATGGGTCAAGACAAACCCAGTGCAGGTCAGGCCGGTCCAGATCAGAATGGCCCTTATCAGGCCAATCAAGATCAAGCGAATCAAGATCAGGCCAATCCAGATGATAACCAACCAGGCCCGCAGGCGCCGCCCAGCGACATGCAGCCGAGTGATGCGCAGCCTACCGAGGCGCAGCCCGGTGGACCCTCCGGCGAAGCGCCCGCAAAGACCGATCAAGGCGTGGCTCGCGTTAGTTTGATTCATGGCGACGTTTCTACGCAACGTGGCGATTCCGGCGACTGGTCGGCAGCGGTCTTAAATCAGCCGGTCATGACCGGCGACAAAGTTTCAGTTGGCGACAACGCCCGCACCGAGTTGCAGCTCGACTTCGCCAACATTCTTCGCCTGGGTGCGAACTCCAAGGCCAACATCGCAAACCTGACCAGAAAAAACATTCAGATTCAGTTGGGCCAGGGCATTGCCAACTATTCGGTTTCGAAAGACAGTGAAGCCGAGCCTGAGATTGATACGCCGAACGTGGCGATCCATCCCGCGCATCACGATGGCGTCTTCCGGATTGAAGTACGGCCCGATGGCGATACGATTGTGATCGTGCGTCAGGGCGAAGCGCAGATCGCCACGCCGCAGGGCAGCACGGAAGTTCGCGCGGGAGATATGGCGACGATTCGGGGCGATGCCGACTCCGCACAGTACAAGATTTCACAGGCTCCCGATCGCGACGACTGGGACCGCTGGAACAGCGACCGCGATCACATGATCCGCAACGCCAACTCCTGGCGCCACACCAATCGCTACTACACGGGTTCGCAGGATCTCGATGCCTATGGCAGCTGGAGAAACGTTCCCGACTACGGTGACGTTTGGGTTCCGAACGAACCGGATGGCTGGGTTCCGTATCGCAATGGCAACTGGACCTACGAGCCTTATTATGGCTGGACGTGGGTTGGCTACGAGCCTTGGGGATGGGCGCCTTATCACTACGGCCGCTGGTTCCCCTATGGCGGAGCCTGGGCTTGGTGGCCGGGGCCAGTTTATGCCGGCTATAACCCGTTCTGGGCCCCTGCCTATGTCTCGTTCTGGGGATGGGGCGCCGGCTTCGGCTTCGGATTTGGCTGGGGCGGATGGGGAGGCTTCGGCTGGCTCCCGATCGGACCCTGTGATTGGTTTCATCCATGGTGGGGTGGATACCGGGGACGCTTCGGCTACGTCGGTTTCCACGGCGGCTTTAACCGCTTCGGTGGCTTTGCGCCGCTGCACGCGGGGAACCGCTTCTCCAACATCGCGAATATTCGCGACAACCACATTGGCCGCGCGCTCTCGACGGTCAACGCCGGGCACTTCGGCGCCGGGCGTGTGACGGCTATGGCGGCGACGCGTTCGCAGATCAGCGGGGCGCATATGATGGCGGGCAATCTGCCGGTGGTTCCGTCACGGGCGAGCCTTTCGGCCAGTGGACGCGCGGCAGCTCCGTCAACGGTGCGTAACAGTTCACAACGTTTCTTTGGCTCGCATAACAATGTGGCGCGTCCAGCGTCGTTCCAGCAACAGACGGCAAGTCTGCGGCAGACGATGGCGGCGAACCATGTCGGCGCAATTCCGGCGGGAGGTCGCAGCTTCAGTGGGCAGGGGGCACGCGAATCAGCTGGGGTCCGCGGGGCTACTGCCGGTAGCAACATGCAGCGGTCCAGTGCAGCCACAACCGCTAATCGGGATTCCAATCGCGGGATCGGCAACTCTGGATCGCGGAATGTCGAAGGGCAGAACGGCAGCCGCACCTTTACACCGCCGAGCAATCGTTCCCCGGCGATGGGCAGCTCGGGACGGACAAATGGGGAGTCCAATACGGGTTCCAGAAGCGTGGAATCAGAGCATGGAACGGCGCAGTCTTCTGCCGCCAGCCGCGACGGCTTCCGGCCGTTTACCCAGCAGTCGAACATTGCACGTTCCAACAATGAACGATCCAGCGAAGCTTCGCGCGGGGCAGCCGGCGAATCAGCGGCCCGTGGCAGCAGCGGCAGCTACTGGAACCGCACTGCTCCCAGCACGATGACGCAGCGCTCGATGCCTGGCGCGTCCAGGCCAGGAGCGGCGGAGTCGCGCGGTGGTTCGTATTCGGGCGGCTATGGCCGCGGACCTTCTGGATCGCGTCCGCAGTTAGATATGCATCAGCCGATCGTGCGCGCGCCGTCGTATGGCGGATATGGCCGTGGAGGCTACGGCGGGTACGGTGGCTATCACGGTGCTCCAAGCTATGGTGGGCCAGGCTATGGTGGACCGCACGGTGCTCCCAGCCATAGTGCTCCCAGCTTTGGTGGCGGTCATTCGAGTGCCCCGAGCGGCGGCCACTCGTCGGGCGGCGGTGGACACTCGAGCGGCGGAGGCGGACATTCTGGTGGTGGCGGCCACGGCGGCGGGCATCATTAACGGAGCGAGACGTTGGAAGCAAAGCCTTTCCGGCTCGAGCTAAACGAGGTAAAACGGGTTGCTGTAAATGAAGTGAAGAACAGAGGCGAGAAGGGCGTGCTCCAGGGCACGCCCTTTTTTCTTCGGCTGTTTAACGAGTTAAAACGCCTGTTTTCGACAGCTACGGAACCTTCCGTGTGCCACCAGACTTCTAGTGCTGCCAAGGCTAAACGCTAACGCCATCACCTCTGCGGAATTGCCCGCAGAATCGCGATAACGCTGAGTGACCCAGGACAGGAGGTTTTGAACGCCAAGGTCCCGTTAGACGATAGTCGAGCCCTACCTTTCGCGAGAAAAGCGCATCGTATACCCCGAAAATTCTGTGATTCCATCAAGGAGTCTCACGATGATCGCGACTCGATATGCGCTGGCCCGTGCATCTCGGATAGTTAATCGGAACCCAGTCCTCAGCCTGTGTTCAGCCTTAAGCATGCTGCTGCTAAGTCTCTGCGCGCTCGCTCAGGAGGGGACACTCACCAGCTTCGATCCTCCGGGTTCTCGCCAGACTGTTCCTCTTAGCATCAACGCTGGCCGCTCCGTGGCGGGATACTACTCTGATGGAAGCGCGATTCACGGCTTTTTGCGGTCATCTGATGGCAGCTTCACGGTCATCGACGCGCCGCGCTCGACGGCCACCTATGCCTGGAGCATCAACTCCGGAGGATCGATTGCAGGATACTTTTTTGCCGGACACATCTTTCATGGCTTCCTGCGTGCTCCCAACGGGCGCTTCATTGCGTTCGATCCGCCCGGTTCGATCTCGACCACGCCCCAAAGCGTAAATTCGGGCGATGCGGTTACAGGTTATTACAGCGATGTGAATCACGTGTCTCACGGTTTCCTGCGCGCTCCCGATGGGACCATAACCAGTTTCGATCCTGTGGGTTCGACTTCCACCCGCCCCGTCAGCATCAACTCAGCAGGGGAGATCACAGGTTTTTACCTCGGCTCCGATCAGTTGGATCACGGCTTTGTGCGTTCCCCGGGCGGCACTCTGACCACATTCGACGTGGAGGCTGGTCAGGACACTCAACCCGCCAGCATCAACTCCTCAGGCGAGATCACCGGGCAGTACGGTCCCTTCAACGAGCCCACCGGATTCCTGCGCGCCGCTGACGGCACGATCACCAAATTCGAGCCGGTAAAGAACAATGACGGTGTTGTTCCAGGCAGCATCAACGATGCGGGATACATCACGGGCTTCTACGTTGACCTGCGTGGGGTCGGTCACGGTTTCGTCCGACGTCCCGACGGCAGCTTTGCAGACTTCGGTTCGCCCGCCGTGAACTTCGTTTTCCCTTTCAGCATCAACTTAGAGGGAGCGATTACGGGCTACTATCAAGCCAGTGTCTACACTACCGCCCACGGCTTCCTGCTCAGCCCATAGTTCCAAGCAGTCTTAAGCTCGTTGCCGATGCTGCGCGATAGATCGCCGTTACACCCATAAAGCGACGGTGGTGAGTCCCTTTCCTGTAGCGGCACTTCTCTACGCGAGTGCGAAGCTGCCTCGGCTACCGGACCTGTTTTGTAGGCGCGATCCCGGCGTGATGGCGCATTTCCTTGCGGCGCTGCATTTCTCTGGGGTGACGGGCCCAGTTCACAGAGCGCTCCTCAGACGCGCCGAATAGTTCGGGATGCAGATAGTAGCCGCGTTCGATTGGCGGCTTGGCGACCTCGGGCTGGATGCGGTGGGCGTTGGCCCAGGCATCCTGGCGGATGCCTGTGACTTGCCAGGATACCTTTGCGCCGGGCGCTCCACCGGCGATCTTGAACTGGTTGTTGACGAGTTCTTCGGCGACGTAGAGATTGGGCCCGGGAGCGCCGATGGAGGTCAACTGGTAGCGGAAGTCGCCGTTGAGCGTGCCGAAATACTCCGGCAGGGCGACCGTGGCTTCTCCCCTGTCATTCAGCCGGACGACCCCGTCATAGATGTTCTTCATGTCAGGGGACTCGACGGAGGAGTGGTAGAGGTACTTGCTGGCAGGGTCCAGCGGGTGGTCGATCTTGAAGGCGCTGGAGCTGCTGTTGTTGGTTCCTTCCGTCTGTATGTCACCCAGGAAATTGCCGGCGAGACCGGTCCCGCCGCCGCAGCAGTCATTACCCGGAGCCGCCAGGATGCCGTCGCCGGATACCGTGAGCGAGTCATCGTTATCGCCGCCGTTGGCGACGACGCCAAATCCCGGCGAGATGAAGTTAAGGTTTTGTCCCCCTGTGAAAACTCCTCCGGCACCGCTCGTGGGGCCGAGATTTCCGCCGGTACCTACCACGGCATCGCTTGTGCTCGGCACGTAATTCGGGTAAAGTTCACCGGCCGTAACGGTGAGGACCGGCGTTCCAGTGGTTCCTGAACCGGTGTTGAGGGTGAGAACGCGCGTTCCGCCGGATGCCTCAGCATGCAGGATGTCCCCGCCGGTCGGGCTCATGTTCTCAAAATCGCCGCCTACGCCCGTCGCGCTGTTCGTCACGCCCTGCACCCCGATGTTCGCGGCACTCGGGGACTGGGCGAGTCCTAACACTCCCACCACTCCTTTGGTCGACCCTTGCGCGAGGCCGCGAACGGCCCACTTGGATGTGGACACGGAGTCTAACTGGGCCTGCGGGCTGGTAGTGTTGACCCCCACGAACTTGCCGACAGATTGAAACAGGACCGAGTTCCCGAGAGTTGAGCTGCTGGTCCAGAGAGGCACAAAGTTCGTGGTCCCACTGCCGCCGAGCGCTGGAAGATTCGTCAGCACGCCGGAAGTGCTGCCCGGACGCGCAGCGTTGGTTCCAGTGATCGAACTGCTCACCGAGGTAGCGCCACTGGTCGACGGCGCCAGCATGAAGGCGGACGGTGGCAGGCCGCCGATGGTCTCCGCGTCACCAGCTTTCAACGCGTACGGCGCGCTCACCAACAGAAAGCGTGTTCGCTCGTTCTGCCCTGAAATTTGCACTCCGACCCATCGCGCCTGCTCAGAGGTGAAAAGTTCCGCGGGCAGGCCGTCGGGTTTGGCGGAACCGAGAAGCACGGAGTAGTGACCGTTGGCGTCGGCCTGCACATTCTGAGTTTCGAGCCACAGCGGAGCCCCGCCCGTCTGCTCGGCGTACAGCAAGAAGGTAATCCCCACCGCTCCGGTCATCGGGTTTCCATTGAGATCGCTGGCGGTTCCCGAGAACCTGACCAGCCGCGGCACGGTGTTTTGCGTAGCGCTTTGAGCCTGCGCCGTCAGGCTGAGGTTAGAGAGCAGAACGAGGGCCGAGAAGACCACGACGAGGGACCTGGCAGCAGCTAACGCTGTTTTCACGATGTTCTCCTGTACAGTCGGGATGGCCTACCCTGGGAATTGCTCGGGGGGAGACTTTGGTAGCAGAGCGCTGGAATTATCCGCCGGGCTGAATCGCCTGTCAATACGCCAGTTGGTTGGGTAGTGGTGCAGTTTGAAATTCAAACTGCACCACTACCGTTGGTTGGGAGTAGTTAGCGAAATTCCCCCGCTTCGAGATTACCTATCCATCCGTTCGACCCATTGAGCGCGCCATGCGGGGGCCTCGAAGGGATCAGCAAAGTATTGTGTTTCCCGCGCAACCTTGTCGTCCTTGAACTCCATGATGCTTACCGTGTAGGAGGGCTTGCCGTCATAGGTCAGGATGAATTCGGTGATCCAAAGATCACCGCCGCCAATGATTCGCCGGACAGCAAAGCGCTTTTTACTCGGTTGAGTAGCGCGCTGGATCTGTATATTGCGACGACCGCGGATTCGCTCGCCTGACTGCGGGTATTCCAGCACAGCGTCCTCGTGGTAGATTCGGTGCTCCGCTTCAAAATCGTCAGTATCGGACGCCGCCCAATGCTGATCTAGTGCCGCACGCATGTCTTGATCTTGCGCTTCGGAATATTGCCCCTTCTTTAGTGGATCGTTCATGTTGCCTCAATTTTGCTAGGAAGCTGAATGCTTTCGGAGAATCGGTGTATATGACAGTCTGCGTTCCCAGTGGTTAAGTGTCGATAAATCGCCATTATTGCAGTCATTGACGGGCTATTTGCATATCGAGACTCGAGGGCTGGGTTGCCGAGAATGCGGGACTTTTCCTACATAAGCGTGACCTCAGGGTCTCGCGTACGCGGGACTGTTCGGGTCCGGACGGTCGTAATCACGCCCGTATTTGTTTTTGTGGGCGAGCATACCGTCGGTCTCGGCCAAAGTGAAACTGCCGAGCGAGATGTCACCTGGCGCTACCGTAATCTCCCGGGTCATTGTGTGCAGAACCTCGGGCGCGACCGAAGAATGAAACACCTGAAGTTCATAGCGGCCCGGCGGGACATTGGGAATGCTGAGGTCTCCATGCACATCGGAGATCGCATAGTAGGGCGTGGCCAGGGCAATGACCACCGCGCTCATCTCGGCATGAATGTTGCAGAAGATGAACGACACGCCGGGCTTGTCGAACTGCACAAAGCGCGTCGTGCCGCTCTCATAGAGTCCAAGATCGAAGCGCTTGCCCTCGAACAGGGAAAACACATTGTGAAAGAACGGATCGTGATTGGGAAATTCCACTTTGCCTCCCGCCGGGATCACCAGCAGGGAGGGCTGAAAGCTCTTATTCTTCTGCACCAATTGCGGAATGTGCGCCGGGTCCTGCTGCGGCGGTTCGACTGTCTCACCCACCGGAGTGAGCCAGACTACTGCTTTCGAGGCGTTGGGCACATGGCGGCCGTTCCTGGTTAATACTACGTGCGCCTTCAACGGTTGTTGCTGACCGGATGCGCAGATTGTTGTCATTAGAAGCGCGATCAACAATTTTGCGATAAACAATGCGGTACGATGATTTGAGCAAATGTTCAAAACAAAATCCCTACGGATAGATTCAATTGATTGGTCGCGCTGGGGACGTCGTAGATCGGAAAAGTGTGCAAGCGCCGGAACTCGGCGGAAAGTATCAGATCGGATCGCGGACGAAAGACGACATTTCCCAGAGCGCCGCGATTCCGTCCTAGAATTTCCCCAAAATTATTCCGATCGGTAGCGAAGCCGCGGACGTCGCCGGCAAAGGCATCGTCTTCGGCGATGACGCCATTGAACTCCAGCTTCGGAGTCAACTGGAACTTCAATTGGCTCCATCCACCGGCGGTGTCAAGACCGCGAATCGGACTATAAGGCAAAGCTGGATTGCCACCCCATACGATCGAGGCCCCAATCGCGCCGCCGAGTCCGCCAATGCCGCGGCCGCGATAAAACTCGCCCGACAAACCCAGGCGTGGCAGAATTGGAATCTGCCAGTCGGCCATTGCGGAATAGGCATCGACGTAACGTCCCCAAGCCCAGTTCTGGCGGCCATAGTAGCCCGCCACACCGAAGGCTAAGGGATGTCCATTAACCGGACGCGACCATGCCGAGCGCAAGGCATAGGCGGGCTGGCCTGACATTTCGCCGGCCTGCGGCGTGCGATAAAAGGAATTGTAGGGCGGCTCCCAGTCAAGATTGTCCAGAACTCCCGCTTGCATGGTAAGGGTCTGCTGATCGGAGAGCGAGAAGCGATGTTCGACCCGCAGTTGCGGCGTCCAGCCCCACAGGTTTCCCGCAAAAGCGAACGCAGGCGTCGCCAGTGATGCGAACGACGTAGGCGAGAGCGGCGAGATGAACAACGCATCCTGTCCCGCAACCACAGAAGTGTTTTCCCAGTCGAGCCGCATGCTGGCAGTCTGCATCCGGACGATTCCGAAGTTGACGCCATTGCCGGTGGCGGGAAACCCTCCGGCGAAATCGAATTGGACATCGGCTGAGGTTCTGGCTCCGGCGATGTTAGGACCGAAAAGCTCGAAGCCGACTTCCGATTGGCGCAAGGTCGCGCCCAGAGTTGCTTGCGGTAAGCCCGCCGGAACTGATTCGGAATAGCTGGGAAAGTCCAGATTGTCGGAGCCGCCAACGTTGCGGAAGGCGTTCATCAGAACGATGCCATGCAAGCGGGCGCGATATTTCGAGGCGCTTTCTACTTTGGTCTGATATTGCTCATCGATTTTGGCGCCGAGCAGAGAACTAGAGTCTTCCAGTTTTTGAACCCGCGCTTCGAGCGGGGCCGCAGATTGTGCGACGGCTGCGCTGGCTGGGACTGCGGCGGCTGGCGTTCCGTCTGGGGACGAGACCGCGGCATTCTCACTCGCGCCGCCCGCGGGCATCGCGGAATGCTCCAGCAGCGCGCGCGTCGATTGCAGATCGCTGCGCAACTGGTGCATCTCGGCCCGGGACTCGGCGTTTTCGGCGCGCATTTCTTCCACCAGACCGCGCAGTTGACGAACCTGGTCTTGCAGTTCACGAAGGGCGCTGTCGGCCTCGCCGGGCTTTGGTGACGCAGCATCGGTCGCAACATCGCTCGCAATACCGGCCGGCGCCTGCGCGATTGCAGCAGCGCTGAATAGAAGCAATGCGGCGACCGCCAATGCGGCTCCGCTAACCGCACAACTCTTAATCTCAAAGTCGAAGCTCTTCACAGGGGTCCTCCTACACCGTCACCATCGCCATCCTGGGTCAGGCACGCGGCGAATGAGGGAATCGTGCCTTACGGGCCGGGATGAGAAATCGAATTCTGTTTGACATTCTCCCGCCCGGCGGGCACCAGTGCAGGCGCCCCCACAGCGGATTTGTTGGCGCTGCGGAAGGCATCTTGCAGGCGCCCGGGCAGCACGATTCGAAATACCGTGCGGCCTTGCAGCGTTCGTTCCACCACAATCTCGCCGCCGTGATCTTGAACTATTTTCTGTACTACCGCCAATCCTAATCCAGTGCCGTTTTCCTTGCCGTAGCTCACAAAGGGATGAAACAAACGCTCACGAATCGATTCGGCGATGCCGGGACCATTATCGGCCACCGAAATCGCGATTGCCCCGGCAATTTCCCCAGCCGTGACTTCCACCGTTCCCCCGGCCGGCGGAGCCGCTTCACAAGCGTTCAGCAATAAGTTATACAGCGCCCGTTCCAGCTTGCGCTGATCGAACCATCCGGAAACCTGCGCGCCGCACGACACGTCGATGGAGCGATTGTGGTGTCGGGGATGTAGCCGCACCGCCAGCACCGCGCGCTGAATCGTCTCCGAAACATTGGCATACGCAGGAGTCATGGATTCGCGAGTGCGCGCGAATTCCAGCAAGGAATCGATCAGGTCCGTCATCAGGTTCACGCCGCTGCGAACTTCCTGGTACAACTCCTCGCGCTGCACCGGCGTCAGGTGACTGTCGCATAGGAATTCGGAGTTGGCCACGATGGCGGCGAGAGAATGGCGCAGGTCGTGCGAAATCGAACTGGCCATGCGACCGATGGTGGCCAATTGTTCCGATTCCAGGAGATCGCGCTGGCTCTTGAGCAGGCTGGTGCGCATACGGTCGAAGGCGCGCGTGAGTTCGGCGACTTCGTCTCCGCCTCGGGAATCGAGAGGGTGATGAAAGTCTCCGCCTTCGAGCGCGCGGACGCCGCCCACAAGATTTCCCAGCGGGCGGGTAAACGTGTGCGAAATGACGAATACCAATCCGCTGCCGATGAGAATCGCGGCCAGTCCGAGCAGCAACAGATAACGATTGAGCTGATCGACAAACTTCGTCGCCTGATCGTAAGAGCCGAGAACGCTCAATCGCACTGGCGTCGCTTGTGAGCCGGACAACACCAGCGATGTCGCCAGAAATCTTTCACTTCCAATATCAATATCCCGTGGATCTTCGTGAGCCGAGCCGGCGATCAGATCCCGCATGCCGTCGCGATGGGCCTGCTCGGGAGGCAGGGTGGTGGCTATGATTTCATTTCCGCAGGAGAACGCGACCTGGCTGCCCGCTACTTTGCTGACTTCAGCTGCCAGGCGGTCATTGATCTCGTATCCGATGACGAGAAATCCGAGCAGAGTTCCATCTGTCCTGGATCCCCGGTAAATGGGCTCGACGAACGTCTGGTAGAGGCGATGATCCCCCAGCCACCAGTGGCTGGTTTCGCCGCGATCGTCCTCGACGGATTCCTGAAAATATTTTTCTGCCGCCTCTCTGGTGAATCCGGGGGTCTTGGTATGCAGCGCCACCACTTGACCACTGCGATCGACCATGACAAAAAGATCGCTGGCGGCAATTTGCGAGATGTGCTGCGAGGCGTCCTGAATCGTCACTGGATCGGGACCGGTCATAATCGCGCGGGTGATGGGAAGGTCGGCCAGTAGGGCCACGTCACTGGTCAGCATGGTTTCGCGCTCGTGGCGAAAATCCTGAAAGGCGGCGACTGAATTACGCAAATTGACTGCGATACTTTCCCGCGCATTGTTGCGAATGCTGCGCTGCACCAGCAGAAGGCTCGTGGTGGTGAGCGCCGCGGTGATCAACAGCATGGAAAGCAGAAATCGAGTACGCAGTCGCAGGCGGGGCAGGAGCACGCCCGATTCGGGCGGCAATTCGGCCGGGGTCGCTGAATCGGAAGGGGACACGGATTCGGGAGGGCGGTTCAAAGCGATTAGCGTACGAATTTATATCCCATACCGTGTACCGTACGAAAGTGCACCGGGCTCGACGGGTCTTTCTCCAGTTTCTGGCGCAACTTCAGAATGTGGTTGTCAACCGTGCGCGTGGACGGGTAATTCTGGTACCCCCAGACTTCGTTCAGCAGTTCATCGCGGCTGATGACGCGATCGGCGTTATGCACCAGAAACTGAAAGGTCTTGAATTCCTGCGCGGTTAATACCACCACCTGCCCATCGCGCTTGACTTCCATTTTCTTGAAGTCGGCCGATATGCCGTCGAAACTTACCACCTGAGCTTCGGGAGTGCGTGTGGTGTGGCGTAACGCCGCCCGGACTCGCGCCAGCAGTTCCCGGGGACTGAACGGCTTGGTAACGTAATCGTCAGCGCCTAATTCGAGCAGCAGGACTTTGTCGGAGACGTCGCTTGCAGCGCTGAGCACGACAATCGGCAGGGTCGGGGCCAGCGCTTTGATCTCTTTACAAACGTCACCGCCAGAGACTTTCGGCAGCCGCAGATCAAGAACTATCGCCGCCGGAGCCGAAGACTGAAAACTGTCGAGCGCGGACCGGCCATCGGATTGGGTTTCGACTGTATAGCCCTCGGTCTCGAAGAGGCGGCGTAGAGCTTTCTGGACCGCCGGATCGTCCTCGACGACAAGGATGCGGCCCGCAGGGCGCGATGAGGCCGATGGATTGACGACTCTCGCGGTACTGAGCGGCGTTGCAAGATTCCCCATAAAAGTAATTGTCCTGTGATCGGGCCGAGAACGTCCGGCCAATCAGTCGCATATCCGGAAGCGGCTCGACCTCTGAAGCTTACAACGGTTCGACGGCAAAGTCGGCCTGGTTACGGCCTTTTTGACATTTTTTTTACAAGTTCACAGCGGTGTCAAAAGACGTTTCGGAAGCTCTATTGCATAGCATCGGACTGCCATAGGTTGTGTTCTCGGGCGTTAGATCTACCGAAACGTGGCGTCTCAGAGGTTGTACCGATTGGATGAGTTCACCCCTGAATCGTTCTAATAGTTTTTTCGCGTCTGTCCTACGGAAATCCCTGTATGGACCGAGATCGGTTGTTTGCCCTACGCTTTGAAACGTTGTTGCTATAGTTTCGACACTCGATCCTTTTGGTGCAAGGAGTTCGCAATGCGCCTCTTCGGCAAGTTTCTCCTTCCTGCGTTTCTTCTGTCGTGTCTGGCGTTTCCTGGTATTAGTTTTGCCTCTAGTGACACAGACTTTAGCAACAGCGGGGGTACGCTCTCAGGAACCAGCGCGGGATTATCTCTCACGGGTTCGACTTTGGCTGCGGTCCTAGGATACGGCGGCGGAGGGCTTGTTACCGGCGATCTCGGCACTGTAGGTTTCACTACTGGCGCTTTGACCAGTGGATCGCTGCAAATGGGAGGAACCTTCGCGAGTGGAGGAACCTTCACGATTGACGGCAACGGTACGGGCGGACTTCCAGACGGCGTGCTCTTTTCGGGAACCTTTTCCGGTTCCGTGACCTGGACGCTCACCACGCTCGCCAATGGCACCCATAACTACACGCTTACAGGGGTCGTAAGCGGGACGATGGGTGGCGCAAATGTGAACGGCGTGAGTGTGCAACTCACGATCAATACCGGCAAGGGTTTCTTCAACGGCTCGACCACCATCGCCGGTGGTGACACCACGGTAGGGACCGGTGTCCCAGAATCCTCAACTCTCGTCTTGTTCGGCACTGGGGCATTCGTAATGGCTGGTGCTGTGCGCCGAAAGCTGCTGGGCGTACACGCATAGGAAGCTCGGAAAAACCAGTTGGGATTTCGTGGGTGATTTGCGGGACCGGAAATCGGCCCTGCCTTCCTCCCGCCCCGCTACCTGTCGTAAAATTGACCGCTTGCCTCCTTCAGAAACCGATTCGGCCTTGGATCGTCTGGTGGTCGTGCTGGTACGGCCGCGCAATCCTTTGAATATCGGCGCCGCTGCGCGCGCCATGAGCAACTTCGGCGCACACCGGTTGCGTCTGGTGAATCCCTTTGCCGAGGGATTTCGCGAGGCGCGCTCCGCCGTCGGCGCTTCAGATCTGCTGCACAGTGCGGAAGAATGTAAGACCGTAGCCGAGGCTGTTGCCGATTGCTCTCTGGTCATCGGGACCACGGCAGTGCGGCAGCGGGTGTTGCAGCAACCGGTGCGCCGTCTCAATGATGCTGCGGGCGCCGCTATTCGCCAGCAACTCGAGACCGAGCCGGTGGCGCTGCTGTTTGGGTCGGAGAAGATCGGCCTCACCAACAAAGACTTCAGCCACTGTCACTGGCTGCTGAACATTCCGACCCGGCGGAAGAATATTTCCATGAACCTGGGGCAGGCAGTCGCAGTCTGTTTGTATGAATTGGCGCGCAGCGCGCCGCCGACGGCGGCGTTGACCGAGGCAGCGAAACCGGCAACCGCGGGTGCAACCGAGCTGATTGTGGAATGCCTGCTCGAATCGTTGCGCATTAGCGGCTACGTGAAACCGGGAACCGACGCCATGTTCGAGAAAAAAGCGCGCGGCCTGGTCTTACGTTTTAAATTGGAAGAATACGACGCGAAACTTCTTCTCGGCATGGTGCGGCAGATCGTGTGGAAGTTGCGGCAAGGAGACGAAACAAGAAAGTAGCGCCGCCGTCCCGCCGGCTGTCCGGCGGGCGTCCTCGCCCGCACAGCTGTTGCGCTGGCGACGCTTAAATGTTTTGAGGATCTACTTGCTCCGAGCCCGGCTGGCGGGGACGCCCGCCGGACAGCCGGCGGGACGCCGGCGCTACAAACTTACCGCACCATGCGTTCCGGCACGGCTTGCGTCGAACTTCGCGTGTAGCGAAACTGAATCGCCCACGCGCTCGGCGCTGGTTTCCCGTCAGCTTCCGGTGGAGAGAATTCCCACTTCTCCGCCGCCTTCAGTGCCAGTCCAGCGAAATATCTGCTGGGGCCCGGGGAAGTGAGTTTTGCCGTCGTCACCTTGCCCGACGCATCCACTTCCACGCGCACGCCGACTTTGACCGTGCCGGTGATTGTATTGCGCGCGCTTCTTGACGGTTCGGGCAGGACTTTTCGCACAACATCGCCTTTGGAGGTCACGGCGCTTTTAGTCGGCGCGACCGGATTGTGCGCCGCAGTTGTCGGTGGGTTGGCAGGCCCAGGAGCGGGTTGAGCCACCGCGGCCGGAGGCTGAGCCGTCGCTGCTCCCGGGGATTGGGCCTGAGGTTGTGAGGCCCCCGTCGGTTCGGTCAGGGTAGGGGCCGGTTCTTGCCCGCTCCGGCCGCGAGCGATAAATACGATCAATCCAATCACGAGCGCGGCCGCCACGACTGCTGCAATTACCGGAGCGCGATTCGTTGTCTGCGGAGCGGCTACTGTCACTTCCGTTTCCGCCGGTACCGAGCGGGCCGCAGGCTGGAGCCGCGCCTGAATCTCGGCGAGCGAACAGCGCCGCTTAGGATCGAGATGCAGGCATTCGCGCGCAATGCCGCGAAACGGCGGCGGCACGGTTTCCGGCGGATCGGGATCGACGGGTGAAGGCTTGCTCTCAGAAGACGGGCGATCAAAAGACACATTCTGAGTAAGCGCGGCAACCAGCGTGACTCCGACGGACCAAATGTCGCCCGCAGTTGAGATGATTCCCGCCGCGGTCTCAGGCGCGTCATAAACATCACGCCGCCGGGTGGCTGGATTCGGTTCCGCAAACGAGACGATCTGATCGGCTGATAGTTTCAACTGCTCGTCGATCGCGTGGACATTCGACGGCTTGATACGCCCGTGCACGTATCCCTTGCCGTGCAGATAGGAAAGGCAATCGAGCAGCGCCGGCAGCATATCGGTGACTTCGGCCGTCGCCAGTGGACGCTGCGGAAGAATCTGCGAAAGATCCTCCTCCGCATATTCCATCACCAGATAAAGCAACGGCGTGCCGTCGAGTCGGCAACGTCCGGCTTCGTAAATTCGCATCAGGTGGGGATGAGTAAGCTGGGCCGCCGACCGCCAGCGTGCAAGTTGAGCGTCGGCGTCCGGGCCCGCCGAGATCAGTTTGATGACGACCTTCTGCGACTGCCCCGGCCTCTCGGTAAGAAAGACGGCGCTATGATCGGACCCGCCGAGCCATTGCCGCAGCGGAAATTTCGTATCGACGCGCCCTTCCCACTTTTTCCACGCCTCAGGATTGCTCATGACTTGCGCTCGCGAACAGCCATTCTATGCCATCGGCGAAAACCGCGTAAATGCAGCGTTTTTCGCCGAGTGCGACTTTGAAACAGGATTCTTTAAAGAGATTTGTATCAGGGCACCGCTTCAGCGATGCGGCACGCCTGAAGGCGTGCCCTGATACGGACCTTCGTCATGACTCGAGGCTCCTCGCGGAAAACAACTTCGTTTAGTTCACCTGCTCTTATAGCTGAAAGTCACCTTCGTCTCCTCGTCCAGAACCAGCGGACGGACAAAGCTGAACGAGGTGCCCGCCCGTGGCACATCGATCGCTACCGGCAGCACTCCCGCAACCCGACGCTGCAAGTTTATGACGTTGGCCGAGGCTCCGGTTTGGTTAGAAGCCCCCGGAGCAGGCGCTATTAATTGGGTAAAGTTGTGCCCCCTCAAGCCGACGTTGGAAATCTCTTGTTCTGTGATCGCGCCACCGATCGCCGTGGCCTTGGTTTGCAACTGAGCCGCTTCGCCCAAAACTTCAACCGTTTCCGCCGTGTTAGCCACGCTTAGCGGAAAGTTATAGTCCGAGGGGAGGCCGGCATCGTAATTCAAATTAAACTGGCTCGTGCGGAATCCCGGCATGCCCGCTTTGGCTGTGTACGTTCCTGAGGGCAGGTCATTGATCACCCATCGCCCCTGGGGATCGGTGAATGCTGTAACAGTGCCTCCCGTGCCTACGCGAGTAATGGTGACGCGTGCATTGGGAACAACCGCGCCCGTCGAATCCACCACATGGCCTCCCATTTGCCCGGGCGAGGCTTGCGCTCTCTGGTTGGCGTAGCTCGCTTCGCCCGCACCAGTCTGGCGAAGAACCGCAGTTTCTTCACGGAACGGTTGCGGTACCAGATTCGATGCGATTACATCTCCGCCAAAGTCTTTTACTTTGTATTGCTCGGGCAGAAAGACCTCCCAGGTCAGCAAGCTGATCGGAATATCCATGCTTGGCAAGCTGAGGTCGGCTCCGCCTTTTTTGGCGAAGGGCGCGCCAGAGTGCATGAACACGAACGAAACGGTATAAGAATCGGTGGGACGAAATCCCGCTCGCAAGAGCGGCACGCGGCTGCCATCCGGCCCCTGCACCGGCTTGACCCTCTCGCCTCCAACGTCCGCGGAAAGAATGCTCGCGCCCGCGGGCAACGCGACTTTCAAAAATGGCTGCGCCTGATTCTTGAGTGTCAGTTTCACTTCGGTGAGCGACTTGCCCTCCGAGGTAACGAGCGTTGTGACCTCAGCGCTCTCGGCCACGGCCGCGAGCACGCCGCCATCCGGAAACCGCACCCACTGCAGAGCCAGCGTCGGAGTCTCGTTGGCTTGCTTGTGATAGCGGAATGCCGCCTGCGCCGGAAAATGCGCCAGCGACCGCAAGTAAGGATTCGCTTCTTTCACATCCATGCGCTTGAGCCCTCCCCCTTCGGTCGCGGTGAGTTCGATCGTGCCTGCGCCTTCGATCAGCACTTCGCCGGTTTCACGCTGCGCTTTTACGAAGGCAATAAAAGGAGCATCCGCCTTGGCGCCATTGATCGCCCGCTCCATCGAAATCAGAAACTGGTGATTGCGTTGGCTGGGAGCATTTACTCTCAGAGTCAAGACGTCCGAATTGGTTTCACTGGATTCGAGCGTCGCGCCGGTCACGCCGGTCACCTCGAATCCGGCTGGCAACTCCACCTGGAATTGCGAAGGCTCGCCCTGCACTATAGTGATGTCAGCCAGCACGGCGACCCGCATTTCGGCCTCGCTCACCGAGATCAGAGTTTTTGCGTCGGCGAGAAAGCGCACTTCGCGGGGCGCGGCTTGCACGACCGTTTCCCGCGTGGCCCACCAGACGTTAGCGGGCTGTCCCGGGACCAGTGTGGCCTCAATCGCGGTATGACCATTTTCCGATTTCCGGCTCGTGATGATACCGGGGTTGATGTTCGCGAACGTGTGATCGCCCGGAATTACGAGCGCCAGTTGCACGCTACCCGCCATGGGCACCGGCAGACTGAATGAAGCGCGACCCGCCTCGATTCGCAACGGCAGCCCGGCCTCGAGCGCGATCGAAAACTCTCCCGGCCCATTCAGCAGCGCCGCGTGCGTGCCATTGTCCTGCTGCAATGGAACTCCCTGGCCGTTCTGATGCGCATCGAAAATCGTCATGCCGGTCGTCAGCGGAACTTTGCTCACGCCCTTGTGAAACACTTCGCCTTCGAGTTCCACTGTGCCCCGAACACCGTCGTTCTCGACGTGCAATTTCACGTCAGCGTGTTTCATAGAGAAGGGAAGCGGAGCGGCATCCGATTTCTTAGGCGGCTTGGCCGCCAGTTCCACCAGCCGGTTGTACTCGTCCAGCGTCAGCGTGACATTGCCAGGATCGGGCAAGGGCAGCGTGGTTTTGTCGTCCATCGCATAGGCCGCGCACAAACAGCAGAAACACATTACGCAGAACAGCCCGATCTTCCTCGCATTATTTGTTACGGTTTTGCAATTCATCGCACACCTCCCTTTTTGTCGCGCTGAAAATTGAATTCTGCTGCGGGGAACTGATTCTCGCTGGTGAGTTCGGAAACCAGGAAGATCGACGGCCCGAATGCAGGGAATGAAACATTGATCGGCAGAATGCCAGTCACTTTTCCCGCGTTCGACTTCGCGCGAAATGAATCGAGCAGAGCCTGGGTCGCATCTTTGTGGTCGCCGAGCCCATGGAAATTGCCGTTTGAGTCTGCGCTTTGCACTCTGCCAAGAATTTCCAGACGATCGAGTTCCTTTGGCATCGCAGCCGGCGGGCTATTCACGCTTACCCCTCCTCCGATAGCAGGGTTCGGTGGCATGAGCGCAGCCGACATCGGATTCACATACTCCTGCGTGCGAAACGTTCCCGGCTCCGCCGTAACGTGAAACAGCGGTGGATAGTAGAGCAGTAGCCCCGTGCGCGAAATGGGAAGATCCAGCGCGGGTAGCGTGACTCTCTCCCGGCCCTTCTCGTCCCACTTCGCGGCCTTGGTCAGATACAGAATCTCCACCGCGAATGCGGGCGCTTCTTCGCCGCGCGATTTTTCCAGAGGCAACAGCAGGCTGCCGTCGGGCGATTGCCCGGGACGAACCGGCTTCCCACCCAGCGCAACGCTCCACACCGTTGCGCCCGCGGGCAGCGTAACCTTCACGAAGTTTCTCTGATTGTTGCGCACCGCGTAGCGCGCCTGCACTAGTTCCTTGCCATCGGTACTCATCAGAACTTGATAGCGTGCCTCTTCAATGTTCGCCATCAAGACTGCCTGCTGGTCATAGCGCGCGATGTTCACGCTCAACGATCGTGTCTTACCCGCCACGCCTGGCCGCGCGCGAAATGCGACCAGCGCCGGCGACTGCCGGCTCGCCACCGTATCGCCCAAGTCAGTGGCATCGGCCTCCTCCAGCCCTTCCGATTTCTGGCCTTTAATTTCTCCCGCACCCAGCACCTCGACGGCTACGCCGCCTTCGTCACGCTCTGTATTCAGCAGGCGCAGCAAAGGAATGTCGATGATGCCATCGCGGGGCAGCCGGCTTTCACCGCTGATCACGAAGCGCGCGCTGTGTTCGACCGGCTCCAGAAAAGTCACGGCTAGTTCGCCGTTCTTCATCTCCCAATCGGCCACCACGGCGCCCGCCACCTGATTGATGGTGATTTGTTCCGGCAGTTGAATGTGCACCTCGCGGGCCGCACCCTGCACGATGTCAAACTTCGCCTCGGCATAAATCGAGGTGGAATCCTCCGCCAGGCTGGTCAGTTGAGTGAGCGATCCCCGCAGCCGCAACGGCATCTCGACGTGGTGATCTTCCGTTTTCTTGCGCCAGGTGAAAGTCAGCGCTTCATTGCCGCGTGCGTAGGCGAGCCACTTGGTCTCGCTGGCGGTTTCTGATTTTTCCGAAAGCAGTCCGCCGCCGATTCGCAAGTCGACTCCTTGCCGCGGCAGCAGCACCGCAGCGCGCGTCACGCCCGACTCAGAAGATGGCAGCGACAAGCTTTCGTCCCCCGCAGAAGAGGTGACCGGCACATCCACATCGAGCAGCAACTGGAAACGTCCGGCGTGCGAAAGCAACGCGCAAAGATGAGTTCCTCCCTTGCCAGGCGCACCCGCCACCAGCGATACCGGCTTACCGTCGAGCCTCGCCTCGCGCACCAGCAAGCCCGTGGGCACAGGCACGCGCACCCATCCATCTCTCAAAACGTCGACGGTAAGGCTGGCTCGCCCGGCAGCCAGATCGCCGACAATGTGCAGCTCGTAGTCCACGCGGGTCAACGTGGCGTCAAGTGGCGGCGGTTCAGGATCGTGCTCGACCGGGTAGGCTTTCGCTCGCAACACTCGATACTCATCGACGGGAATCACGACCCATCCCGCGTTGTGCAACGACTCGGAGGATTTTTCTTGCGCTTGCGATATAGCCCCCCAACAGAGGGAAGCGACTACGACAACGATGCAGGAAGAAAGCTGTCTCAGAGTGAATCGTCTGAGTTGCGGAAAATCGGCGAGCTTCGAATTCGTCATAGTTCCAGCCTCACTGTTCCAGAACACTACTGCTGATGTTCAAGCTTTACTCCAATAGATGGGGGATGCGCCTCTTACGCGGGGGGATGTTTGAGTGGCGCTGGGCATCAGAAGAAGAACGTTTAAGCGTGGAGAAAATTGCGCTGAATTTCGAGGCGAGAGTAATAGTTACCTTCAGGCACCGAGTCTCCGAGAACGCTTACGGTCGGCGCTCGACACCGCTTCGCTGAGGTAGGATAGCTAGCGCTGTTTGCTTCCAGGATGCGAGAGCGAAGGAGCCTCTTCGGCAAGCTCAGGCAAGTTCTCGGGATAGCCGGCGGAGACGCCAGCGCGACGGTGCGGAGGTTCGATGACGTTCAGCACGGAAAAATCTCGGCAGCTTTACGATCGCACGGTCGGCGTGCTGATCGAAGCCAGTAGTTCGTCGTCGCGCGGCCCGGCCAATTTCGGCAAGTATCCCATCTTTATGCAGCGCGGCCGCGGGTCGCGAATCTTCGACGTTGACGGCAACGAATACGTCGACTGGATGATGGCCTTCGGCGCACTGCCCCTCGGGCACGCGCATCCCGAAGTGGTGGAGGCTATCACCGAAGCCGCAACCAGCGGCGCGCACTTCGCAACCGCAACTGCCATCGAACTCGAAGTGGCCGACATGCTGCAAGGCATGGTGCGCAACGCCGAACGGGTGCGTTTCGCCAATACCGGAACCGAAGCCATGATGGCCGCGATTCGCCTGGCGCGAGGCGTCACCGGGCGACCAAAACTCTTGAAGTTCGAGGGTCACTATCACGGCTGGCACGACGATCTGCTGGTCAGCTCCAATGCTTTGCCCCCGACAGCTCTGGGATTGCGCAGCGACCCGATCAAGATTCCGGACAGCTCGGGTCTGAATCGCCACGCGCTCGAAGACACGGTTGTCGCGCCTTGGAATGATCTGGCTGCGCTTGAACGCGTGATTGAAAATCATCCCGGCCAGATTGCGGCGATCGTCACCGAAGGCGTGATGGCCAACATGGGCGTGATCCCGCCGGCGGAAGGATACTTGCCGAGCCTGCAAAAGTTGGCCAAGGCGAACGGAATTTTATTCATCCTCGACGAAACCGTCACCGGATTCCGCATCGCCCCCGGCGGCTGCCAGGAATATTACAGATTGACTCCCGACCTGGTGACCTTCGGCAAAGCCCTGGGCTGCGGCTTGCCGGTGGCCGCCCTGGCCGGCCGCGCCGAAGTGATGGACGCGCTCCAGTGGGGCGGCGTGCTGCACTATGGCACGCACAACGGCTCGCGCATCGGAATGTATGCCGCGCGCGCCAACCTGCGCGTGCTCACGCGCGATGACAACGCCGCCTTTCGCCACACATGGAAGATTGCCGAGAAGCTGTGCTCTGGCTATCGCGAATTGTTCCGCACGCGAGGCCGCGCCGTGGCCGTGCAGAATGTCGGCCCAATGTTTCAGATCATGTTCACCGATCAGCCCGCGATCCGCGACTATCGCGACTTCTGCCAGCACGTTGACCGGGCGGCCTTTCAGAAGTTTGTGCTCTCGCTATTTCCGTGCGGAGTTTATGCATCACCGTCGGCGTCGCTGCATTCGATCGTCACGCTGGCGCACACCGAGCAGGATGTCGAGTTCACGCTGGAGGCCGCGGCCAAGGCGCTCGATTCCGTGGATGGAGCATCGTGAGGAAAGCGCGCGCGAACACGATTCGTCCGAAGCAGACTCGTCAGGAGAAGGATTCAGAGAAACCTCCGGCGAAAAGCGTGGAAGCCCGCGCCGCTCAACTGCTCTCCCTCGAAGGCAAGGTAGCGATCGTCACTGGCGCCGCCTCCGGCATCGGCCGCGGCATCGCTATCCGTCTGGCCGGGATGGGAGCCTTCGTCGCCCTGCTCGACATTGACGACTTGAAAGGCCGCGGCAGCCTCGCCGATATCGAAGCCCAAAAAGGCGAAGCGCGTTTTCTGAACTGCGACGTGCGCAGCGCCGCCGAATGCCGTCGCGCCGTCGCTACCGTTGTAAAGAAGACGGGAAAGATCGACATTCTCTGCAACTGCGCCGGCGTCGCCATTCGCAAAGACATTGTGGAACTTACCGAAGAGGAGTGGGACTTCGCCCTCGATGTAACGCTGAAGGGAATTTATATTCTGTCGCGCGAAGTCGTGCCCCATATGATTCGCGACCGCGGTGGCAGCATCATCAACATCGGTTCCGGATGATCGCTGAAAGGCGGCCCGCGCGCCGCGTCCTACTGCGCCGCCAAAGGAGGTGCCGTGAACCTGACCCGCGCCATGGCCATCGATCACGGCCAGCACAATATTCGCGTGAACTGCGTGTGTCCCGGCGACGTGGAGACTCCCATGCTGCGCAGCGAATGCGCCCAGCTTGGCGAAGACATGGGGACGTTTATGCGCGAAGCCGCGAATCGTCCCCTGGCCCGCATCGGCACTCCCGGCGACATCGCCAATGCCGTCCTTTTTCTGGCGAGTCCGATGTCGAGTTGGATCACCGGCGCAGCGCTAGTCGTCGACGGCGGCGGATTAGCATGACATTCACGCGCTCCTGCAACATTCTCTTCGCCGCCGCTGTATGCAAATTCTTTCATTATTCCTAAGATTCGGGATAAGTGCTAGAGTTCCGGCTCTCAATCTTCGCTGCTGACTTCCTCCCCGTTCCCCCGCGGGCAAATCAGCCATAGCGTTTTCGCGTTGACCGCCATTTCGCCTGAAAGGTGTCTTCAAAAGGAGGATTCATGGGAACCCAGAATTTCGAAAACTCAGTCGTGCCCACGCAAAGACGGCGAACTCCAAAAGTTCGATTACTCGCAACCTGCGTTTGCGGAGTGATTCTCGCTCTGATGTTGGTGGTCGCCGCCAGCGGGCAAGTCACCGGCCAATATATTTCGTTCGACGCACCGAACGCCGGCACCGGAATAAATCAGGGCACGTACCCAAATGCAATTAATGGGCACGGTTGGATCGGCGGCACGGTCGTTTACAGCACTGGCGCTTCCCACGGTTTTCTGCGCCAGCAGAGCGGATCGTTCATCGCGGTGGATGCACCGGGCGCCGCCCAAACCTGGGTGAGCGCCATCAACGCCTCCAATGAATCAGTCGGATACTATTTCGGCGCCACCTGTACGTGCGGATTCTTTCGCGATGCCGCAGGAACTTATACCGAATTCTCATATACCGGCGCCGACACCACTTCCCCCTCGGGCGTTAACAGCAACGGCCTGGTTTCCGGATATGAGCACGATGGTACCGGCTACCACGGTTTCTTGTGGAGTGCGTCGCGCGGATTCACCGTTTTTGATGTGCCTGGGTCGGTGCCCGGCTCCACGCTCGTATTTGCCATTAACGACGCGGGCGCTGTAACCGGCACGTACGTCGACAGCAGCTATTACTCCCATGTATACATCCGCAGCGCGAACGGACACTTCACCACCTTCGAGCCGGTCTACGGCGGAACCCACTCGAACGCGGCCGCGATCAATACGAGTGGCGAGATCACCGGCTGGGGCGACGACGGCATGGGCGACACCTACGGGTTCATTGCAAATGCACATCGCGCGGACGAAGTCTTCGCAGTGGCGGGATCGCCGGGAACCGACGGCACCGCCATCAACGACAGTGGAGTCGTCGTCGGCTACGGCTTCTCGGATGCGGGCGGCAATTTTTCGTTCGAGCGCGAGACCGATGGCACCATCAACGTTCTGTCGCTGCCGTTTTCGAACACGGCCAACCAGCCGACCGGTATCAACCGTTTAGGCGATGTCGTTGGCTACTACACCGATTCCGCGGGCGCAAACCATGGCTGGGTTGGAGTTCCGTAAACATCGGGGCGTTCCCGGCGCCTTATTCGTGGCGCAACGCCTCAATCGGATCGAGCCGCGACGCGCGAAACGCCGGAATCATCCCGCTGATCAGTCCCACCGCGCCTAGAATCAGCGTTGAGGCGATCAGTGTTCCCGGCGCGATGATCAGCCGGATATCGCCGGCTTCCGCGTTCTTGGCGAACGCGCTGTACAGCGTGAGTCGTCCGACTGAAAGAGCAACAGCGTAAGCCAGCAGCACTCCCAGTACGCCGCCGATAAATGTAATCGTCAGAGCTTCGGCCAGAAACTGCGCCAGAATATACCGCCGCGGCGCGCCCAGCGCTTTTTGCACGCCAATCTCACGCGTGCGCTGCGTCACCGATACCAGCATGATGTTCATCAGCCCGACGCCGCCAATGCCCAGCGTCAAGGTGCCGATAAAGCCCATCAGAATCTTCAATCCCATCGTAATAATCTCGAACTGGTGCACCTGCATCATTATGTTAAAAACGAATACGGCCTGGCGATCGCTCTGATTGAATTTGTGCTCGGTCGCTAGAATGCCACGCACCGTCTGCTCCAGCGTTTCGTACTCCGGCGTCTGATAGGTAAACCAAATCGTGTCGAGATAATGCGTCGACTTCAAATCGCTCATGGTCGTGAAGGGAACATAGATCACGCGGTTGATGTCGTCGTTCCCCTCTTGCATCTTGCCGGCCAGAATGCCGATCACTTCAAAGCTGAGGCCGTCCAGCCGGATGTGTTCTCCAATCGCATTGCGTCCGGAAAATAGTTTCTCCTTCGCTTCCGAACCAATCACGGCGACGCGCGCACGCTGCACCTGATCTTCCATGTTGTAGAAGCGCCCATGCCCCATCTTCAGCGAGCGGATGGCGAGCACATCCGGATTATTTCCGCTCACCGGAAACGTGAAAACCCGTGTGTCGTACTGCACGCTGGCTTGCTTGATCACTTCCGGGGTGATGTGCGTGATCTGCGGAAGATTCGTAGTGAGCGTGTCGATGTCATCCTCGGTAAATCGAACGAGCGAACCCGCTTTCTGCCCACCCGCCTGCATCGACGTGCGGTTCGGTATTACGATGACCATCTTCGTGCCAAAATTGGCAAAGATGTTGGTGCAGGCCTTGCCAAAGCCGTCGCCATAAGCCAGCAGCATAACGACCGTAGCGATGCCCCAGGCCATGCCCAGCATGGTAAGCGCAGTCCGGCGCCGGTTGTGCTGCATAGCGCCGTAAGCTTCCTGAAGCAGATCACGAAACATACTGACTCGATCCAAAAACGCTTTACCCAAAAGTTCGAGGTCCGAGGTCTGACGCCAGACGCCAGTTTCCTACTCCTGCCTAAGGGCTTCCACCGGCGGCAGCATCGCCGCCTTGCGCGCAGGATACAGCCCTGCCACAACTCCGGCCAAAGTCAGGCTGCCGATCGCCAGCATGGCCGACATCGGCACCAGCTTTGGCGGATCGAATCCGCCCGGCCCCTGCACCGTCCCCATCATCGCCATCAAGCCCGCCGCAAACGCCATCCCAATCATGCCGCTGCCCAGCGTGAGCAGCAAGCCTTCCAGAAAAAATTGCGACAGGATACTGCGGTTGGTCGCGCCTAATGCCTTGCGCAATCCGATTTCCCGCGTTCGCTCGCTGACCGCGACCAGCATAATGTTGATCACTCCAATCGCCCCCAGCGCCAGCGTCACCATGCCCACCGCTCCGAGAAACTCGCTCATCACGTCGAAGATCGTTCCCACCATTTGCGATTCTTTAATCGTGTCCCAGCCCTCGAAGGCGTTTTCATCGCTCACATCGAAGCCATGATTGCGAGCGACGATCTTATGTACGTCCGCCTCCGCCAGCGTGTGTTCGGCGGTTGTGGTTGGCTGATATTCCACCCAGGAAATCGAATTCTGGTGGTTCTCACCCTTGATGGGAAACTCCGTGGCCATCACCGGGAACGGAATGTATCCCCGCGTATTGAGCCAGGTGTTGTCGCCGCGCCCCAGGTGCGGCATGGTACCCACGACTTCAAAACGCAACCCATTGATCAGGACGAACGCGCCCAGCGCCGGGCGGCCCGGAAACAAAGTCTTCATCAACTGGTTCCCGAGCACGATTACATGCCGGCGCTGCGTTCCATCCAGTTCATTCAGCCAGCGCCCATCCAGGATCGGAAGATAACTGATCTCATTGAGCTGCGGCTCGACGCCGAGAATCTCGATGCCCGCGCTGGCGAACTCGCTGACCTGCTTCAAATCTTCGCGTGAAATCAAAGGGCAGGCATTGCGCACATGTGGCGCCTGCGTGCGGATGTCCACATAATCCTGGTACGTGAGCAGATAAGGCCGCGAAGAATTCATGCTGCCCTTCACCGCCGGCGCGCGCCCGGGAAAGATAAACATGATGTCTTTGCCGAACTCGGCCAACTCGCGCTTATTCCCCGAACGAAATCCTTCGCCCACGCCGACCAGCAGCAGCAGCGATCCCACGCCCCACGCGATCCCAAACATGGTAAGAAACGAGCGCAGCTTATGCGCCCAAAGATTGCGGAAAATCTGCGCGAAGATGTCGAGCACGGTCCGCATAGGTGACATAATTGTACCTTTTCTGGGATGCGGAGTTCTTGGATTAGAGCTGTATCGCCATCACCGGGTTGTTAAGTGTTATGCCGACGTTACGTCAGGCACTGCTCTTCGGTATCATACGGGCGTGCTAGAGCGCCTTTTCAAGAGAGCCAAACCGGAACCGATCGGGGTTAGCATTCTGCTGCTCCAAAAGCGGCTCAACAGGTTTTCTACCGAAACGTTGAATTCCGCAATGCAACGTGGCTGGAGGCGGACCTATGACAGCCAGAAGTTCTTCGCCTCATCAATTTTCGATGGAGAGGGCGCGGTCCTGAAGGTTGGAACGTTTTATGTTACGATGCGTCACTTCGACCGAAGGCTTGAGGCGAAAGAACTTGGGAATCTGGAGTTGCCTAACTGGGCCGTCCATTCCGGCTACTCCAGCATTGAGTACAAGTGTCCCGAAGGTGTGCCAGAAGGCGAGACGCGAGAGAAGATGTATGGATTTCTTGCGCTCGTGTGCGCGGAATTGCTGACCGGCAATAGCTCTGGCATTTTGTTTCTCGAAGAGCGGGTTGCGATTCCCAATGACTCCCAACTCCAGGACAGACTGCGCTCGGGTCAGCCCCTGAATCCCTATGTGTTAGCTCACGAGCTCGGAGCATAAGCGTTGCGACTAGAACGCACCATCGCCGCGTCCCTTCTAAGTCGACTCCTGACCTCACTGCCCGCGCCGCTGCCGCGCCGCCTCGTACAGCACGATACTTCCCGCGACGCCCGCGTTCAACGATTCCACCTGCGGCTGGTGAGGGATCGCGACCAGTTCATCGGCCTGCGCGAGCACGGTGCGCGGCAGTCCCGAGCCCTCACTCCCCACGAAAACCGCCGATGGCAGCGTGAGGTTTGCCTGATCGAGCGGTGTGCCCTTATGGGACGACGTCGCGATGAGCCGCAAGCCCTGTGCCCTCAGCTTCGCCGAAATGGCTTCCATCCCGCCCGCGGCTTTCGCAATAACGACCGGCAAACGGAAAATCGATCCCGCCGACGCGCGAATCACTTTCGAATTCAACGGACTCACCGTGCCCTCGCCTAGCACCGCCCCCGCGCTGCCGAAAGCCTCGGCCGAGCGCAGAATAGTTCCCAGATTCCCCGGATCCTGCAAGCCCGCGAGCACGATCAGCGGCCCCACCTGCAAGCGCTCCAACGCATCGTCCAACGAGAATTCTTTCAGCCGGACCAGCGCCGCCACGCCCTGCGGAGTCTCGCTCGGGACCGCGTCGTCAAAGAGCTTGTCCGGCAGCAACAGCGTGTCGACGTTGGACCCAATCTGCGGCAACAGTCGCTCCGCCAGATTCTGCGCCGACTCTTTGAAGAACAGCGCACGAAAGCGGAGACCGCTGCGTGTTGCCTCTTCTACAATGCGCAGCCCTTCGATGGCGCAATTGCCATCGTCAGTGCGTTCCGCCCGAGCGAACGCCTGCCGCAGGTCTTTCACCAGCGCGTTGTGCCGCCCCTCGACCCGGCGAAGGCGATCGGCGCGAGACGCAGATTCTGAAGGGCGAGGCAATTTCATTGTGAGAGAAAAGATTCGTATCAGTTGCTCCGCAGCAGACCGTTAACGCAGTCGCCTCCAGCCGCCCGCGGACCTCGGCGGCTAAAGCCGAATCCGCGACGGCATGCTTGCGGCATCGCTGAACCGAAGCCCTGATACGAACCGCACTGCCGGAGTCATCATACGCCGCTCCTCATCTTGATACGCCGCTCCTCATCTTGCGGCGTTTTGCCGTATTATGATAGGTTTCGCGATCAAACGAGATCGCACCTGATTAATAGCCTACAGCCAATCGAGAAGGGAAAGCCGTGCGCGCCGAAATTCTGAAGATTAGTAGCGATACCCCTGAATCCTCTCTGGTGAAATACGCCGCCGATCAGATTCGCTCCGGCGAAGTACTGGGCATGCCCACCGATACGTTCTATGGACTGGCCGCCGATCCCTTCAACCTGCGCGCAGTCGATAGGGTGTACGATATCAAAACGCGCTCGCGCCATAAACCTCTGTCGCTGCTCATCGAGAGTACCGATCAGGCCGAAGAACTGGCCAAGCCGCTGCCCGAAGAGTTCTACGCGTTGGCCCGCAAGTTCTGGCCGGGTCCGCTGACCATCATCGTGAAGGCTGGATCGCGCCTGCCGCTGAAAGTCACCGCCAACACTGGCAATGTCGCTCTGCGCGTGCCCAATGCGAAGATTCCGCTGGCCGTGGTGACGGCTGCGGCCATTCCGATCACCGCGACTTCGGCCAACCTGAGCGGAGCGTCGGAGTGCACCAGCGCCGAGCAGGTCCGCGAACAACTCGAGGGCCGCATCAATATCATTGTCGACGGCGGCTCTTCACCGCGTGATATTGCATCGACCATCGTCGATCTGAGTGATGAAGAAGCGCGCTGGCGCATCATTCGCGAGGGCGCCATCCCCAGCGACGAAATCTCAAAGTTCTTTGCGGGTTGAAGGCCAAGTACAAACGACCGACGACTAACGACCGACGACTAATTCTAGATGGGCCGTCCCAAGGATGAAACCCTACGAATGACGGACGAACCCGCCAACCAGCATCCCCTCGGCCGCTGGTGGTTTCGCCTGTCGATCGTGTTCGTATTAACCGTGCTTTCTTTCGTGGCTGTCACCTCCGTGCAGGTCGTACGCACGGCTTCTCTCGAAGAAATTCATTCTGCGGATGCAATTGTAGTTTTCGGCGCGGCCGAGTACTCGGGCCGTCCATCGCCCGTGCTGCGCGCACGGCTCGACCATGCTCTGGAAGTTTTTCATCGCGGAGTCGCGCCGGTCGTGATCACGACCGGGGGAGCGGCGTCCGATCCCACGTTCAGCGAAGGCGGCGTGGGCCGCGATTACCTGATGCGCCACGGCGTCCCTGAGCGCAGTCTGATTGCCGAAACCCAGGGCCGCGATACCGCGGAATCCGCCGTGCGCGTGGCCGTTATTATGCGCGCCAATGGCCTGCACAATTGCATTGCCGTGAGTGACGCTTACCATGTCTTCCGTATCCGCAAACTTCTCGAGCACGAAGGCATCGCCCCCGTTTACGTTGCCCCGCGTCCCGACTCGCGCCCCCACAGCTTATGGCAGCGCCAACTCGCCGTCCTGCGCGAGGCGACGAGCTATTTGTTGTGGCGCATGGGAATTACTTAAGACGGGCGAGAGCAAGTAATGGGCACGAGCGTGTCCCAATCGCGCCTATCGGCCGCGCCAACCTGTATTGGATATAATCCGGGAAAGAGCCGGAATCTTTCAGTATTCTTCACTCTGTATTCATTCACTGTGCAGCGGGCTCCTTCCACGATCGGTTTACTTCTCATCGCGCTATTCCTCGGCCCAGAGGCGCTCCCGCTAGGCGACGCATCGGCGCAGACCGCGGCGAACCCTCCTTCTACTAAATCGCCCACTGCAAAATCTGCCGAACAGTTGGCCGTGCAGCGGGGACAAGAGGCGCTCAAAGGCGGGGATATTGCGCGGGCGCGGGTGGAATTTGAAAAAGCGGTGCGGTTGGCTCCAAATGATGCGGATGCGCAGGCGGCGCTGGGATGGATTCTGGCGCAGCAGGGAGAAGGCGATGGAGCAGTAGCGCATCTGCGAGCCGCGATTAAGGGCAGGCCCCAATCCGTTGAAACGCGACTGACCTTGGCGGGAGTGCTCTCGCGGGCGGGAAAATCGGCAGAGGCAGAGACGGAGGGGCGCACGGCCATCAAGATTGCGCCCGAGAATGCGGAAGCGCATCGCATGCTGGCTAAGATTGTAAGCCAGCAGCCGGGGGATGAAGCGGTGTCGGAGATGCGGCGCGCGGTTGAACTGTCTCCGGAGCGGGCCGATCTGCGGGATGAACTGGGAACGATCCTGGCACAGCGGAATCAGTTTGCCGACGCCGAGGCCTCATATAAAGAGGCGCTGCGGTTGCAGCCGAGCTTTGAGCCCTCACTCTTTCATCTGGGGGCGGTGCATTTGCAGGAACAGAAACTCGACGACGCCGCCCGAGAATTAGGCAAGGCGGTGGAGTTGTCGCCGCAGGATGCCACGGCGCATTACTATCTGGCGAAGACTTTCGCGGCGCAATCGAAAACCGTTGAGGCGCTTGCAGAATTGCGCAAGGCCGCGACGTTGCGGCCGGAGCGGTTCGAATTGCAGATTGAGTTAGGGCTGGCCTGCCAGCATGCGGGCGACAGCGATGGAGCAGTGGCGGCGTTTGGCGAGGCGGTCAAATTGAAGCCGCAAGATGCGGAAGCTTACAACGATCTGGGGCTGGCACTGGTGCAAAAAGGGGACGCGGCGGGATCGATCCCAAAGTTCAAGATGGCGGCGCAATTGCGTCCCGAGGACGGGACGTTTCGTGGAAATTTGGCGATCGCCTATCTACAGCGTGCAGACTTCGACGCGGCAATCACCGAGCTGGACGCGGCTCTGAAACTCGCACCCGAGAATGCATCCCTGCACTACAACTTGGGTCTTGCATACAAGTTGAAAGATCAGTTGGACAAAGCGGTCGTTGAATTTCAGAACGCGATCTCGTTACAGCCCGACTTGGCGGATGCGCATTACACCTTGGGAGTTTTGTTCTGGCAACGGGGAGAGTTCGACAAGGCTACAGAGGAGCTGAAAAAGGCAATTCAGTCCAAGCCCGGTTATGCGGAAGCGCACTACACGCAGGGCACGATTCTGAAGCAGCAAGGGAAATTTCCGGAGGCCGCGGCGGCGTTGCGGGAGGCGATCCGGTTGCAGCCGGATTTTGCC